>JAZLGU010000024.1:0-23138 GCA_045616485.1 Lachnospiraceae bacterium | reverse complement strand
GAGATGTATGCTACGGCAAATTGATAATAAATAATAATATAAGCCATGCTGCAAAGCACTCCCCTCTACCATTAGTTGACCACTCGCGGACAGGCACTAACAGACGTGTCCTGCGAGTTTCGGGCTGGAACCAGAACTCGCGACGCTCCCGTCTGCAAGTGCCTGTTACCACTCGGGTCAAATATGGTAGAGTTGAGTACTTTGTCAGCGTGGCTTATTTTTTGTTCTCCGGCCGCAGCACACATCTCATGTGCCCGGCCCGACACAGATACCGCCAGTGAGGTGCGCTCCGCAGGATGTGACAGCGAGAAACGTCCCTCTGACAAAAAGTTGACAGTGAGAAACGTCCCTCTGACAAAAAATTGACAGTGAGAAACGTCCCCGTGACAATGCGTAGCGCCCGGCCGGATACAGCGAGCCCGGGGAGCAAGCGGAGCTAAAAAATTGTTTTCATGCTAGATTTCTGCGGTAAAGGGGGCAAGGGGCAGGCCATTTTTTTCAAAGATAATGGGGGCGGCATAATTGGTATAGGCGTATCTGATGAAACGAGGGTGAGTAAGCTCGTTGGTTGAAAGTACTATACTTTTTTTGTCTATGTAGTAATTGGCAGGAAAGTAGGTAATTCCATCTGATGAAAGCTCAAAGATCGCCTTGGGAACTGTCTTTTCGTCGCGGGGATCTAAGTCCGGCAGGCTCACTTTCGTTACCAGTCCGGACTTAACATTATGGAAGCTAAGGCGGACACGGGCACTTTCGGATTCCCAGGAAAATCCCAGATCAAAATTAAGATCAAGATCAAGCCTGTCACGATCCATAACGCCCTCACATTCTACAACGGCACTCTTAAAAAGAGGAGCTGTATTAGAAGGAGCATAGTCGCCGTAAATGGTCTGAAGAGCCTGCAGGTAAAGACGATGAGCGACTACCTGCTTTTCTTTTGGATGTATCTCGTTGTAGGCACCGCAGTCAAGGGCTACAGCCATGCCGGTATTTTTTACGGTTTCGAATACTTTGGACTGGGCGTCTCTTATGGGGCACCAGTTCTTTTTGTCAGGATCGCCTATATAGCGGTGCATAGGGAGCTGCACAAATAAAAAGGGCAACTCACTGTCTTTGAAAAGTCTGCGCCAGCAGTCAATCTCGGTACAGAACAGCTTGTAGTAATAGTCAGGCTTATGGTCGTCGGATTCACCCTGGTAATAAAGAAAACCTTTTAACGTATAGGGAGCTATTCTCTTTAACATGGTCTCGTAGAGACCGCCTGGGCGAAACTGGTTAAAGGAAACCAAAGGTCCCGGATACTCGCATTCGCCACAGGCCTTAAGAGCATTGGCCCATTCGGCACCGGGGTTCTGGGTATAGAAAGCATCGATTCTTTTCTGCCAGGCAGCAGCATAGTCAGTGTATTCTTTCCAGATGGCGGCCTGAGCCTCCAGATCCCGGCCATCTATGTAATCTTCATAGTCTTTTATATAAGAAGATAAGTCTTTATCTTTTTCCAAAAGCTTAATATCGGTCCAGGCGCTGGCGCTGGTGCCACCCCAGTTACATCCAATGATGCCTACCGGGACTTTTAGTTTTTCTGAAAGCTCCTTGGCAAAATAGTAGCCAACTGCAGACCAGCAGCCGGAGGTCTCAGGGTCAAATAATGACCAGGAGCTGTTGTCTTCATGAGAAAAAAGCTGATCATCCCATATGGCATATTTCTGAGTGTAATAAAAACGCACATTAGGCCTGTCTTTTTGCAGGGATTCCGGACCTGAGTAGCAGTTTTTCAGCTCGAATTCCATATTGGACTGACCACCTGCCAAAAATACTTCGCCTACAGCCAGATCATTGTAAACTTTTTCCTGCAGACTGCCATCCGGCAAAGAACAGGTGAGAGTAAGGCTGTAGCCCAGACCTGCTTCTGCAGGAGGGAGTAAAGCTGAAAAAGTATCCGCCTGGCCACGGACTGCCCTATCTATGGAAAGAGGTGAGCCCTGGGGGAGAGAGTCGCAGGAAGTCCTGCTGATGGTTTGATTTCCTTTATACAAAACTGCTGTAATATGGCATGATGGCGGGCACTCGCCAAAAATTCGGATATTTTTTCCTTGTTGGAGTACCGCATGATGAGAAAAAATGGCGGCCGGACGAAATAAAGCCGGTTGATTTTTAAGATAGCCCTCAGTGACTTCGGGCGAGTGGTTAAAAAAACTCATAGACCTTGCCAGTGCTGAATTACACTGCCTTTCTTGCTTAATTTTATTGTGTTTTATATCTCTAATATAGTATAATCTTTTTCATGGAAATAGAACAGTGAAATTTATTCCAAAACAAAGTAACAATCAGTGATGAGTATGAGAAACAAAAGAAATTCAAAAAAACATCATATGGGTAGAGATTTGCAGATGATGTATTTTTCTACAATTCTTGTGCCGGTGCTTCTGGTGGGAATAGTGCTTATTTCTACCGGATTTTTTAGTCAGAAGGCCTATTATCAGGGGCTTTTGTCTGAATTTAATACAAGAATTACGCAGACGGTCTACGATCTTACCAGCTATGCCTACAATACGTCCCAAACTATTGTAGAAAATACAAGCCTGCAGGAAACCTTGAATGCAGACTATGAGAAGGCATCGGATTTTCGCGATGCAGTAAATCGTGTGACGCTGGTGGACCCTGCCTTTGAGAAATATGCCGGTATAGAAAAGATTCTTCTGTTTGTAGATTATGAGAAGGCTGCAAATTCCGGTAGTATTACCAGAGTAACTGATGAGATCAGACAACAGGAGTGGTACAGGACTGCCTGCAGCAGGTATTCCAGCTTTTGGACCAGTTATCATTATATAGATTCTTACAATAAGGAAAAGGTATCCCTGGCATTGGTGAGAAAAATGCCTATGTCAGAGCCGGACCGACAGGCGGTGATAATGGTTATTATTTCGGATTCTTTTCTTACCAGCCGTGTGGAAAATGGCAATTTTTCCGTGCATATGGCGGTAAATCAGGAGCCGGTGTTCTTCAGCACGGATCCAGCAGTGGTCCAGGCCTACCACGGCCTTTCCATAGACTATGAAAAAGTAAGCTTTAAAGCTGATGAGACCTTAAAGGTAAATGGTAAAAGATCGATGGTCAGTGTGGCCTCCCTTAAGCCTGCCCAGTCCTCCTATACGCAGATATATATTGCTGCGGTGGATGGGGCAGCCTATCAAAGAATAGGAAGAAATCTATGGCTGATAGGCCTGGTGCTGCTGGTAGCCGCAGTTTTACCCATGGTGCTTACAGCATTTAATACCAGACGTTTCGCTGGTGAGGTTCTTTTGCTTCGAAATGAAATGCATAAGGCCAGCCATGGAAAGAAGATGAGCGAGCAGAAATATCAGGAGCCCGAGAAGCTTTTTCGAAGTATTGAGCTGTGTGAGGCGTATGAAGACCTCCTTATTATGGTAAAAAATATTGAGGAGATGGAAGAAAAGGAATACGCAGCAGAGCTTCAGAGACAAAAAGTAACTACCGATCAGAAAAAAATGGAGTTTAAGGTGCTGGCCAGTCAGATTAATCCCCATTTCCTCTACAACACCCTGGAAATGATCAGAATGAAGGCTCTGACCAATCAGGATAGAGAAGTAGCTAAAGCAATCAAGCTTTTGGGGCAGTCCATGAGGTACGTGCTTACTCATACCACTACTCAGGAAACCACCTTGAAAAAGGAATTTGATCATATAATGACCTATCTTCAGATCCAGCAGCTGAGATTTGAAGATAGGGTTAATTACCAGGTTAATATTGAGCCGGGGCTGGATATGGAAGATTTTCAGATGCTACCGCTGATACTGCAGCCTATTGTAGAAAATGCCATTATTCACGGCTTGGAAAAAAGAGAAAAGGATGGCAAAATCTGGATAGCTATCTATACCTATGAAAAATGCCTGCTCTGTATAGATATTTCGGATAACGGAGGGGGCATGACCCAAGAGACCTTGGAGATGGTGCGCCATAGGGTAGAATATTACCAAAGGGAAAGAAATACTTCTTCCATAGCGCTTTACAACATAAACAGACGTATAAAGCTGAATTATGGCAGCGGCTATGGAGTCTCTGTAGACAGTACCTATGGAGAAGGTACCAGAGTGTCTATAGTCCTGCCTATAAGGCATGTGGGAGATGCAATGCTGACTGACACAAATAGCGAAAAAAAGGAGAATGAAAATGAGCTTACCTAAGGATGCGGTGATACTGTTAAGCGTGGTGAATACCTTGCTGAGAGACAAGTACGCTTCTCTGGAAGCACTGTGTGAAGGCGAAGACATAACAAAAGAAGAGCTGGAACAAAAATTAAATTCAATTAATTATTATTACAATGTTGATAGTAATCAGTGGATTTAAATAAAAGGATTGTAATTTATACAAAATATGCTACAATCAACTTGTTAAAAAGTAGACAAAATACAACATATTGTATAAAACAGAATGCAGCGAGGGATATTATGGCAGAGTACGTTATTTCAACAGATTCAACTGCGGATCTTACAATTGAGTACATTAAAGAAAAGGGAATTGCGATTCAGAGTCTTGGATTTGCCTTTGGTGATGAGGTATACAAAGGACTTGAGGACATGGAGCCACGAGTTTTTTATCAGCGTGTAGCTGATGGCGAGCTGGCAAAGACCAATGCCTCTATTCCTGGAGATGTCAGAGCTTCCTTTGAGGCTATTCTTAAAGAGGGCAAAGATATCCTTCATATTGGATTTTCTTCAGGACTTTCAGCCAGCTACAATGTAGCAAAGATGACAGCGGAAGAGCTGTCAGAAGAGTATCCGGACAGAAAAATTATTGTTATTGATTCACTGTGCGCAGCACCGGGTCAGGGCCTTTTCGTGTATTATGGTGTTAAGAAAAAGGAAGAGGGCGCTACCATAGAGGAGAATGCCGCATATCTGGAGCAGCTTAAGCTTAATGTTTGCCACGAGTTTACCGTAGAAGATCTTAAGTACCTTGCCAGAGGTGGTCGTATATCCAAGACTACAGCAGCTATCGGTACCATTATTAATATTAAGCCTGTTATGTACGTGGACAACGAAGGTCATCTTATTAATGGCTCCAAGGCACGTGGCCGTAAGGCTTCTCTTAAGGCTTTAGTAGATAATATGGGCTCACATCTTACAGATGAGTTTAAAAATGAAGTATGTTTTATCGGACATGCAGACTGTCTGGATGATGCTGAATATGTAGCCAAGATGGTTAAAGACAAATACGGCATACAGAATTTTGTTATCAATTATATTTGTCCTACAATTGGCGCTCACACAGGCCCCGGATGCGTGGCACTTTTCTACCTGGGTAGAGAAAGAGCCCCTATATCCAGGTAAGGATACAGGGTAAAATATATACAGACAAGGTGTAAGTCGGTGGACTGCATCTTGTCTGTATAAGATTTTGGTTGAGATTTTTCATAAAATTGTGTTGACAAAAGTAGGACTTGTGTGTTATTTTATTAAAGCACGTGAGTTTCACGTTAAGAAGCAGAGTATCCGCTCTCGCCTCCAGCACCTGTATATGGGTCGCAAAGAGGTTTATACTTATTACTTTACCGATGTTATGTCAGGTACAGTATTTCGATCGGATAGTCATGCCTCGACTATCTTTTTATTTTGTTTGAATCATTATTAGGAGGACAAAGCTATTAGCGATTTACAGGTTCAGATCAATGAGCAGATCAGAGATAAGGAAGTTCGCCTTATCGGAGAAAACAATGAACAGCTTGGTGTAATGACTTCAAAGGAAGCTCTTGACTATGCCAGAGAGCATGAAGTTGATCTTATAAAGATTGCGCCTACAGCAAAGCCACCGGTTTGTAAAGCGATGGATTTTGGCAAGTATCGTTATGAGCAGACCAGAAGAGAAAAAGATGCTAAGAAGAAGCAGAAGGTTACTGAAGTAAAAGAAATTCGCCTCTCACCTAACATCGATGAAAATGATTTAAACACAAAAGCAGGTCAGGCTGCAAAGTTCCTCGCCAAGGGAGACAGAGTTAAAGTCGCTGTACGTTTCCATGGTAGAGAGATGGCACATACCGCTTCAGGTAAGGAGATCCTTGATGGCTTCTTCGAGAAAGTAAAGGATGTAGCTCAGGTAGAAAAGCCTGCAAAGATGGAAGGCAGAAGCATGATTATGTTTCTTTGCAAAAAATCCGGACAGTAATTTGGTTCGGAATACTATTTAATAGTTTTAGGAGGAAATGACATGGCAAAGGCAAAGTTAAAAACAAACAGAGCAGCAAACAAGAGATTTTCCATGACAGGTACAGGAAAGCTTAAGAGACAGAAGGCTGGTAAGCAGCACATCCTTACAAAGAAGGATCGTAAGACAAAGAGAAATCTTCGTAAGCCCGGTGAGGTTGACTCAGCTAACCTTAAGGCAGCAAGAAAGATGCTTCCTTACGCTTAATTGTTTGGAAAAGTATTCACTGAATTTTGTAATGGAGGATTAAATCATGGCAAGAGTTAAAGGCGGCATGAACGCTAAGAAGAAGCACAATAGAGTATTAAAGCTGGCAAAGGGTTACAGAGGCGCACGCAGCAAGCAGTACAGAGTTGCAAAGCAGTCTGTTATGAGAGCTCTTACATCAGCTTATGCAGGTAGAAAGCAGAAAAAGAGACAGTACAGAACACTTTGGATTGCTCGTATCAATGCAGCAGCTAGACTTAACGGTCTTTCTTATTCCAAGCTTATGTATGGTCTTAAGCTGGCTGATGTTACTATCAACAGAAAGATCCTTGCTGATCTTGCAGTAAACGATGCTGAAGGTTTCGCAGCACTTGTTGAGACAGCAAAGTCTAAGTTAAACTAAATTGAAAATTAAAATCTATTTTAAAGATTCACAGTCATGGGATTCATGGCTGTGATTTTTTGTTACAAAAGATTTTAGAAAATTTTAAAAGCATATGGAAGACTAAAGTGCTATAGTAGATTGTGACTTAATTTAATCTTTTGTTATTCCAAGGAGAGCGTTAATGGATAACTATATGTATTACTTTGAAGTCGCGGCGGCGTTAAATTTGCTGATTGTCCTATATGACATGATGACAAAAAAACAATACTACCGTGATGATGCTAAGATTTTTATAAGGGCTTCAGTAGCACAGATTGCTTTATCTCTGGTAGATGTTTTGTCATGCTTTCTTCTGGAGATAGCAGACTTTATTCCTTTGTTTATAAATGTATTTGTAGTTGTTGTGTATTTTGTACTTCAGGCCTTAACTATTTTTTACATAACTCTTTTTCCACAGGCCTACAGTAGTCACAGGATTAATAAAAAATCCAAGCTTTACTGGGTAGCAGTAGTACTCTTTTTGGCAAATGCCGGCCTTGCAGTAACCAGCTTATTTACAAAAGCATATTTTTATTTTGAAGGGACCACTTATTATCAAGGCGAGCTGGCAGCTTTAGGATACTATTTTTATTTTATAATGGCTTTGGGTATATGTATTTATGCATTTATGCCGAACCACAATTTCCTGCCGGGAGAAAGACTTTCTCTTATAGTAGCCATGCTGATTAATGGTCTGGGTGTTTTTATCCAGTATTATTTTAGAACCTCACTTATAACCGGTCTTGCTACCTCTATTGCCCTGCTTTTATTATATGTCACTTTGGAAAATCCTAACAGCTACATGGATAAGACTACAGGGTCAGGTAATTATGAATCTATAAGAAGGCGTATGGAGACCTGGAGAGCGTCATCTGACAGATATGCCTTTATTACGGTAAGAATAGATAATCTGAATCACTTTGAGCATTTTATAGAAGGAGATAAATCGGAAGAGATTATTTCCATGCTGGCAGAATTTTTAAAGACTCATTTTAAATCAAGGCGTAACGTTTATCGTCTGGATGATAGGTCTATCACCATGATTATAAACGGAGGCAGGACAGAAGCTACAGAGTGTCTGGGAAAACTCACTTTTCTGGAAAGTCAGAAAATCAGCTTAAGTACAGGAAAATCATACAATTTGGAATACAGTGTGGCTGCCTGCCTGTATCCGGAGCATGCTAAGACCTTTAATGATTTTCATACTGTTACGGACTATTTGTTAAATGAATTAAAAGGTAATGCAAATAATCATTCATTCATGGCCAATGACGAGACCATGAAAAAGCTGGAGTATAAAGATAGAGTAGAAAGGGCTTTGGTAAAGGCTTTACAGGAGGATGGAGTAGATCTTTTCTTCCAGCCTATTTATGACACGGTGAAAAAAAGGATTACGGGGCTGGAAGCATTGTCCAGACTGACAGACTGTGAGATGGGCAGCATTCCTCCAAAAGATTTTATTGAAATTGCTGAGCGATGTGGTAGGATAGAAGAGCTGACTCAGCGACAGTTTGAAAAGGTGTGCAGATTTATAAATGCAAATCTGTGTAGAACGGACTATGATATAGAAAATATCCATATCAACCTGTCACCAATTCTTTTAAATCGTAAGGAAATGGTGCCATGGATTATTGATAAGATGCATCAGTATAACATACCTGTTGGCATGATCAATTTTGAAATCACGGAAAGTGCCACTGCCGATTCACCTGAAATACTGGCTATCGCCATTAAACAGTTAATGGAGGCTGGAGCGGTATTTTCACTGGATGATTATGGCACGGGATACTCCAATATCCTCTATATGGCCAATTTCCCCTTTGTTGCCATAAAGTTTGATAAAGAAATGATTTGGAGCTATTTCGAGCAGGATGTTTTTAAGACTATATTAAACAAGGAATTTGAGCTGGTGCAGGAGCTGGGAGAAAATATAGTAGCAGAGGGTGTGGAAACAGAAGAACAGCTGACAGCACTTTCGGAAAAAGGAATCAGATATATTCAGGGCTATTATTTTTCCAGTCCATTATCCGAGAATCGTATTTTGGAATACTTAAAGGCTCCGGCACCTGAAAAATGGTTCAGTAAGTAGGGTTAAGATGAAGGTTACAACGGTTTTTGACAATAAGTACATAAAGGTGCATGACTTGGAATGGCAGGAAGGAAAACATTATCTGGATGCCAGCCGAAGAGAGGCCGAAAGTATAATGGCTAATATGACGGATAGTGAAGTGCGTGAGGCTTTGCCGGATGCGGTCACAGTATGTATGGTGGTAAAGGTGGAGGGGCAGAGCCCCAGACTTTACCTTACATATGAGTACAGATATCCGGCAGGCAGATATCTGCTTAGTCCTCCGGCAGGACTTATTGATGAGGCGGACAGGACGCTGGAAGCAGCTGACGCTATCGTAAATACTGCCAAAAGAGAGCTGAAAGAAGAGACAGGGACAGACTTTGGCGACAGGGACGAGATTAGGATTATTTCGAGACTTCTATTTTCCACTCCGGGCATGACGGATGAAAGTAATGCTCTCGCGTTGGTAGTACTCAATCGCGTCACCGAGCCCTTGTTTAATCAGGAGGGCGCCGAGGGATCAGAAGATTTTTCTGACATTTGTCTGCTGACAAAAGAAGAGGCAAATGAGCTTCTTCAAAGAGGAGTGGATCTAAATGGCATCCCATTTTCTGTATATACCTGGGCATGTTTAAGCTACTTCGTGGCAAATTTTTAATAAAATTGTTTTTTTAAAAAGCTAAAAATTTGCAGCGTTATGAAGGAGCAGTTCACGACTGCTCCTATATTTTTACATGATTCTTTCTTTTTTCTTTCATAATTCATTCACAATGCTATAATAGAATACAGGTAAAGACGTCGAAAACAAAGGTTTGTGGCATTATGAATAAATATATTGTGATGAAAGGATAATATATGAGAAAAAAAGCGATTTTAGCAGGACTACTGATAACAACTCTACTTGCAGGATGTGGACAGGGAGGAAAGCCCACTTCTACTCCTACAAATGGTAATTCCAATATAGAGCCTGTACCTACTGCACAGGCCGGTGTCAATGTAGAGGATCCGGAAAAAAATGCGGTGGAGCCTACAGGTGATTTTTCCATTACAGTTGATGCCGAAAAAGGCGGTGACTACTCAGTAGAAAATGGTGTGTACACGATTAAAACGGGAGGCACCTATGTTTTTTCAGGTTCATTGGAGAATGGAAATATTATTGTGGCTGCCGGTGAAGATGATGAAGTAAATATTGAACTTTCAGGCTGTAAGATAAGCTCAGCATCCGCTGCGCCTATTTATGTAGAGTCAGCTAAAGAGGTAAAGATAAAATCTCAGAATGATACCGTAAATATTATAAATGATACCAGGGCAGAGCTTACAGAGGAAAACAGTGACCAGACAGGCAATGCGGCTATCTACGCAAAGTGTGACCTTTCCCTGACAGGCAAGGGGACGTTAATTGTTAAGTCTACCTGCAATAACGGTGTTCAGTCTAAAGACAGCCTTACAGTTAAAAATGTTATACTTAAGGTAGAAGCAGTGAACAATGCCATTAAGGGCAATGAAGGCGTGAAAGTGGAGTCTGGAGATTTATTTCTGGTGTCCTACAAGGGCGACGGTATAAAAACATCTGACACAGGCCTTACCAAAAAGGGCAATCAGAAGGGCAACGTAATAATAGAAGCAGGTAATGTTACTATTTATGCCCAGTATGATGGTATAGATGCAGCTTTTGATCTGCAGATAGATACAGAAGGAAATATATCTGTATATACCGGTAAATATAATACCTACAAGCAGGAAAATGCGTCAGTCGAGGGCGATGTAGAGAATGTTGGCTGGTTTGGCGGCTTCCCAGGAGGCTGGGGCGGCAATCAGAATGGTAATAATAAAAATCAGCCCAGTGCCAAGGCGCTTAAGGCCGGTAACAGCATAATAGTCAACAATGGTCTTATAGTATTAAATACCGAAGATGATGGCATGAATGCAGGCAGTGACGAGACTTTTGAGTCCGGGGCAAAGTCAGTAGGCGAAGTAGTAGTAAATGGAGGCAGCATCACCATAACTTCAGGAGATGATGGTGTCCATGGCGATGAAAAAGTGACCATAAATAATGGTGTGGTTAATGTAGTCACATCCTATGAAGGAATAGAAGCCAATGTTATAGAGATAAAGGGTGGCAGCGTATATGTATATGCTACTGATGATGGCCTTAATGCCTGCAATGGTAGCAGTACTCCACTTATTAGCATTTCCGGTGGTTATCTGGATGTAACTACAGGGACAGGAGATACAGATGCCATTGACAGTAATGGTAATATTAATATGACAGGTGGTACTGTTTTGGTAAAAGGTGGTAATAGCCAGGGAAATATGGCAGGATCTGTAGATACTGACGGGAAAATAACTATTACCGGTGGCACCATTGTGGCACTGGGTGGTATTTGCGAGCTGCCTGAGAATTCACAGAACACCTACTCTTCAGCAGGCACTCTGTTTTCGGCAGGTTCATATACAATAAAGGATAATAATGGCAAGGAGATTTTTTCCTTCAAATTAGAGGCTCAGTACAGCTCTGTATGGGTATCTTCAGAAGCGCTGGCTACCGGTGGCACCTATTCCATAGAAAAAGACGGCACAGCTTTACTCAGCTGGACTCAGACACAGGGCACCATGGGTAGCGTAGGAGGATTTGGAGGCCCGGGAGGCAGACCAGGCGGCGGCTTCGGCGGCAGACACTAATGATAATGGGGGATTTATGACAATTAGAGATCAAGTAGTAGTACTTTTGGAGAATAATAAATTGCAAGCTCTATCAGGGGAAGAGATGGCAGAACAGCTTAACTGTACCAGGGCGGCGGTAGGCAAGGCCATTAACGAGCTGAGAGAGCTGGGCTATGAGATAGAAGCCGCAAACAGAAAAGGATATACCCTTACCAAATCAGCTGATGCCCTTGTGCTACCTGTGTTACAGAAAAAGTTGAATGAGGAATTAACAAGCATTAGGGTGATTTGCTTGGATACAGTGGACTCTACCAACAGCTATCTTAAAAGAATGGTAGCTGACGGAGAGACCGGTGATATGGTGGTGGTGGCAACTGAGCAGACTGCAGGACGTGGCAGACGGGGACGAAGCTTTTTTTCTCCGGAAGGCAGCGGGCTGTATATGAGCTTTTTGCTTCATCCACAGTGCAAGGCGGAAGAGGCTACCATGCTGACAACAGTGGCTGCTGTAGCTGAAGCTATGGCGATAGAAGAAGTAACCGGTGAAAAGGCTGAGATTAAATGGGTAAACGATCTGGTACTTCGGCATAAGAAAATATCAGGAATACTTACAGAAGCCGCAACCTCCATGGAGGACGGAGGCCTTGATTATTGTATAGTAGGCATAGGCATCAATCTTTATGATCCAAAAGGCGGCTGGCCGGATGAAATAAAGGAAATTGCAGGCTCCATCGCAGGAAAAGATAAGGAGTCCGGGGCTATTGAAAATCTGAAAAATAATATGGCCGGGGCTTTGATTAATAAATTTATGGAATTTTATTCTGCTTTTCCTCAAGTATCATATCTGAAAGAATATGAAAAAAGGTGTTTCTGCATAGGAAAAGATGTAACCGTCATGTCTCCTGACCATGAGGAAATAAGGTCCGACAGTGATGGACATGATAGAAGTAAGGCGAAGGTTCTTGGCGTAAATGAAAGGTGCCATCTGCACTTGAGATACTCCGATGGATACGAAGAATACCTTTCCAGTGGTGAAATCAGCATTAAATTATAAGTTAAAAAGAAATGTCAACTTGCATATGAAAAGTAGTTGACATTTCTTTTTTTACCATATATAATAACGCGGAAGAAAAAAATTAAGAGGAGTATTTATGTCGGCAAGTAACAAAACAAAAATAGCAGTTATTGATATGGTGCTTATAGCATTGTTTGCAGCCCTTATGGCTGTATGTTCCTGGATTTCCATACCTATTGGAGAGGTACCCATTACCTTACAGACTTTTGGAATATTTGTGTGTTTCCTGATAATAGGTGGCAGAAATGGAGCACTTTCTGTGCTTATCTATATTCTTTTAGGACTGGTAGGGGCTCCTGTGTTTGCAGGTTTTACCGGCGGTGTACAGAAGATTATTGGTCCGACAGGCGGATACATTGTGGGCTTCCTTTTTTCAGCACTTTTCCTCTGGCTGGCTGAGGTGCTGGAAGTAAAGACCAGCCTTAAGAAAGTTTTCACCCGTTTCAAATGGCTTAAATATGTATATCTTTGCATCGCTCTTATTGTTGCCCTGGCTATCTGCTATGCATTTGGTACAGTATGGTTTGTCAGAGTATTTATATCAGGTGGAAAGGAAATGACATTTGGAAAGGCTCTGGCAGCTTGTGTAACACCATTTGTAGGCTTTGATCTGGCCAAAATTGCTTTGGCCTTAGTTATAAGCATTCCTGTTAAAAAAGCAATCAGCAATATCAGACAGTAGTTTTTTAAAAAAAGAGCCAAATAAAGAAAAAGGTAAACTTATATACTAAATTTAGTAGGTTTACCTTTTTTTATTTACTATATATTGTGTTGACTGGAACAGAAAAATAGCAATATTCACAAGGAAAGATATTTTGACAAGTTGTCGCACAATTCTCCAAAGGCTTTAAAATCGGCACTTTCAGAGATTATTCAATTAGGATTTAACCAAAACAACATTGGTGGCAAACCACTAGGTATTGTGTTTGTTCAAAAATAAACACACTTTATATAGTTTTTTTGTTGCGTGTTGGGGTTCAAATTGCTACAATAATGTCCGATAAACAAATTGTAGAGTTCTTATGGGGAATACACTATATATAGTGTAGAGGCTGTAGAGACTATACTACTATTTGTTAGTTGCTTTGGGAGGAAAGAGATTTATGAAAGTTATTAAGCGTAACGGGGCAGAAGTGATTTTTGACATCCAGAAGATCGTTATTGCCGTTACAAAGGCAAATGAAGCAGTGGAAGAAGCTAAGCAGATGACTGCTGCTCAGATTAGAAGAATTGCCGAGTCAGTAGAGATTGCATGTATTAACATGAGTCATGCTCCGGGTGTTGAGGAGATTCAGGACCTGGTAGAGAAGCAGATTATGGCCCATGGTGCCTTTGAAGTGGCAAAAAAATATATTACTTATCGATACACCCGTACGCTTGTACGTCAGTCCAATACTACTGACGAGAAAATTCTTTCTCTTATTGAATGCAACAATGAAGAGGTGAAACAGGAGAATTCCAATAAGAATCCTACGGTTAATTCTGTTCAGAGAGATTATATGGCAGGTGAGGTAAGCCGAGATCTTACCAATCGCATCCTGCTTCCTGAGGATATTGTAGAGGCCCACAACAGTGGCATTATCCACTTCCATGATGCAGACTATTTTGCACAGCATATGCACAACTGCGATCTGGTCAATCTGGAGGATATGCTGCAGAATGGTACTGTTATTTCCGGTACTTTGATCGAGAAGCCTCATTCTTTCTCTACAGCCTGCAATATTGCTACTCAGATTATTGCCCAGGTGGCTTCCAATCAGTATGGCGGTCAGTCTATTTCGCTTTCACATCTGGCTCCTTTTGTTCAGATTTCCCGTGAGAAGATTATTAAGGAAGTAAAGGCGGAGTATGAGAGCGTAGGTATTTCTGTTACAGAGGAGCAGATTAAAGAGGTGGCAGAAAAGAGACTGCGGGCAGAAATTAATCGTGGCGTACAGACCATCCAGTATCAGGTGGTTACTCTCCTTACTACCAATGGTCAGGCTCCCTTCATTACAGTATTCATGTATCTGAATGAGGTACCCGAGGGTCAGACCAAGGATGACCTGGCTATCATCATAGAAGAGATGTTAAAGCAGCGTATCGTGGGCGTTAAGAATGAAAAGGGAATCTGGATTACACCTGCTTTCCCTAAGCTCATCTATGTACTGGAAGAGGACAATATAAAAGAAGATTCAAAGTACTGGTATCTGACAGAGCTGGCAGCAAGATGTACTGCCAAGCGTATGGTACCTGACTATATTTCAGAGAAAAAGATGCTGGAGCTCAAGGTAGATAAGAAGGGACAGGGACACTGTTATACATGTATGGGCTGCAGGAGCTTCCTTACCACTTACCTGGACGAAGAAGGCAATCCAAAGTACTATGGCCGTTTCAATCAGGGTGTTGTTACTGTCAACCTGGTAGATATTGGTCTTTCAGCAGAGCGCGATTTAGATAGATTCTGGAGAATTTTTGAAGAGCGTATGGAGCTTTGTCACAGAGCACTCAGATGCCGTCACGAGAGACTTAAAGGTACTCTTTCCGACGCAGCGCCTATTCTCTGGCAGTACGGTGCACTGACACGTATTGGCAAGGGAGAGACTATTGATAAATACCTTTACGGCGGATACTCCACCCTTTCTCTGGGATATGCAGGACTCTGGGAGTGCGTATATGCACTTATTGGCAGAAAGCTTACAGAGCCGGAAGGTGAGGCTCTGGGCCTTGAGATTATGAAGAAACTGAATGAGTATACAGCTAAATGGAAGGCTGCTGAAAATATTGATTATTCCCTTTACGGCACACCTCTTGAGTCTACTACATACAAGTTTGCCAAGGCTCTTCAGAAGCGCTTTGGTGTGGTTAAGGGTGTTACAGATCGTAACTACATTACCAACAGCTACCATGTCCATGTTACCGAGGAAATTGATGCCTTCGAAAAGCTGGCTCTGGAGTCCAAATTCCAGGCACTTTCTCCGGGAGGTGCCATCAGCTATGTAGAAGTACCCAATATGCAGGACAATATACCTGCGGTGCTCTCAGTAATGCAGTTTATCTATGAAAATATCATGTATGCTGAGCTGAATACAAAGTCGGATTATTGCCAGGAATGTGGCTACGATGGTGAGATTCAAATAGTAGAGGATGATGGTAAGCTGGTTTGGGAATGCCCGAACTGCGGATGCCGTGATCAGGCAAAGATGAACGTGGCACGTCGTACCTGCGGTTACATTGGCTCACAGTATTGGAACCAGGGACGTACTCAGGAAATCAAAGAAAGGGTGCTACACCTGTAGGTGTCACCGGACGGTTCCAATTGTTGATTAATCGGGTATAATTGTAGAAAAAAGGGGGGAGATATAAAAAATGGTAAAGAGTGCCAATCCTTACATGCCTTTATGGGAGCATGTACCGGATGGAGAGCCCAGAGTATTTGAATATATGGGGAAAAAAAGGGTATATGTGTATGGCTCGCATGACAGCCTGGAGACTGAATACTGCGGCCTGGAGTATGTAGTGTGGTCGGCCCCTGTGGACGATCTCACTGACTGGATTTGCCATGGTGTATGTTTCACAGCCAGAGATGGCATGCCACTTTATGCCCCGGATGTGGTTCAAAGAGGCGATACATTTTATATGTATGTGTCAGAGGCCAGAGGAAGTAAATGTGCTGTAGCCAAGTCCAAAAATCCTGCAGGTCCCTTTTTGGATCCTGTTGATACAGAAATTGGCTTTGACCCCGGTGTACTGGTTGATGATGATGGCAAGGTATACGCGTTTTGGGGCTTTTGCGGGACCCATTGCGCGGAGCTTGATGCTGACATGACGACCATCAAATACGATACATATAGAAAAAATCACATAGGCCACTGTCTGGCACCCTGGTCTCCGGATGATGGATGTGATGACCCGGACTTCAGCTTTTTTGAGGCCTCATCTCCCAGAAAAGTTTTGGGAAAGTACGTATATATATACTCTAAAAATTATAACAGGTCAGTACCTGAGCTGGGTGTAGTAGCCAATAACAACGGTTTTCTGTCCTATGCTTATTCCGATAGCCCTATGGATGGCTATGTTTTTGGCGGAGATATATCCTTTAACGGCGGTGAGATTATCACATTGCCCCATGGAGAGCAACGCATGACTTATCAGTGGGGCAATAATCATGGCAGCATTGTGGAAATAAATGGTCAATGGTACATTTTTTACCATAGACAGACTGGCTTGGATGAATTTTCCAGACAGGCGATGATGGAGCCGGTAGATGTGGCACTGGATGAAAATGGCAGACTTTTCATTGGTAAAATAGACTATGCCGACGGCCGTCCGGTAAGGTGCATGCCTGTAGAGATGACCTCTCAAGGCCCATGTATAAACGGTATAGACGCCAGACTCATGATTTCTGCAGGGTATGCCTGCCATATATATGACGGCAAGGATATTGCGACTACTGAGAAAAAGGACAGGGCATATATTAAGCCTGTGAGAGATAAGAAGCCCGGCATTTCCAGCCCTATAGTAAATATTAAAAGTGATACCACCATAGGCTTCAGATACCTTCAGTTTGGCAGCAAATCACCGAAAGGCCTGGAGGTGTATATGAATGCCAAAAAAGAACTACGGTTACAGGTACTGGTCGATGCATACGATGGCAAGGTAGTGGCTGATACCGTACTTCGGGGAGAAGGACTATTTTCACTAGAGTTATCCGCCCCCCTTATTGGGAAAAGAGCCGTATACCTGAAGCTTGTGGCTACTACAAAGGATGAAAGTGATCCTGAAATAGCAGAAGTAGACAGTATACGTTTTGTGGACGAAATGATAGATGATATTTGATTTTATGAGGAAAAATGAACTACTCTTTAGTTAAGTATAATGATATAGCCAACGGCGTAGGATTAAGGACTACGCTGTTTGTATCAGGCTGCAGAAATCACTGCCCCGGTTGTTTCCAGCCGGAGACCTGGGCTTTTGACCATGGAAGTGAGTATACAAAAGACGTGATGGAGGAGATTCTTCATAGCCTTGAATCCAGATACAATGCGGGCCTGACCCTGTTGGGAGGCGATCCTTTTGAGGAGGAAAATCAGGCCGGTCTTATAGAGACCCTGCGCCTTGCTAAAAGCAGATTCCCGGAGAAAACGATATGGGCTTTTACGGGATACCTGCTGGAGGATCTTTTGCCAGGGGGAAGAAAGCATACTGAGTATACAGATGAAATGCTGTCGCTTATTGATGTGCTGGTGGACGGCCCTTTTATACAGGCAAAAAAAAATCTTATGCTGAAATTTCGAGGTAGTAGCAATCAGCGCTTAATCGATATGAAGGAGTACCGCAGAACCGGAGAAATAGTGACCATCATGGGAAGTTGACTTGCTTGCGGCAAAAAATAAGGACGCTAAGCCATTATAGTTCACGCTATCGCGTGAAGGCTTAGCTTTTCAAACTCCTAACGGAGTTCTCCATTTTTCACTACGTTCAAAAAGGAGCTGACATGAAAGAGTGTACATTGTGCTATTTGGAGCAGGAAGATAAGTATCTTATGCTCTATAGAAATAAGAAGAAAAATGATCCCAATGCTGGCAAATGGATAGGCGTAGGTGGCAAGTTGGAGCGGGGGGAGACCCCGGAACAATGCCTGGTAAGGGAGGTCATGGAGGAAACAGGCCTTGTACTGAATTCCTTTGAAAAAAGGGGCGTCGTGGGCTTTGTGTCTGATCAATGGGAAGATGAAGTCATGCACCTTTACACATCCCATGATTTTTCCGGGCACGTGGATTTTGACTGTGATGAGGGAGACCTTAAATGGATAGAAATAAAAAAAATACCGGATCTCAACCTCTGGGAGGGAGACCGGGTATTTTTACAAAAGCTCCTGGAAAAAGCACCGTTTTTTCAGATGACCCTTTACTATGAAGGAGAAAAGCTGGTACGTGTCTCAGACAGTTGCGAACTCACCTATACAGCTTAAGTCCTCACCGTTAAAAAAGTAGAGCTTCATGGTATGCTCTGATGTATATGCCTTTACCTGCACTTCATCACCCAGATGGAGTGCTTTTTTATAGGCAATTTTAAGGTCGTTGAATGAAAAGTCATCTGGCAGATACTGCTGCATTATAGTGATATATTTGCCGTTATTAACATGATCGTTGGTATCCAGCATATCTGTAGTGACAGTAAAAGAGCCGATGGTCTGGAGCTCTGCTTCGGGGCGTAGTCTTACACTACAGGGAGTGCCGTTAGGGGCATCTTGTATACCGTAGGCTTCTATCATCTCCTCCGGTGCGTGTACCGGCTTAAGGGAAATCAGGTCCATAAGAGCCCAGGTGGAATTGCAAGTGGCAATTCTTATGCCACTGCCATCTTCTACGGTGTAGGCACGATTACCGATAAAGCCACGAAATCCGTAAGGATAGGTGCTCACAGTGATATTTTCTCCCAGATGTGGAAGACGGGTCAGCTCCAAATGATAAGTGGTAACAAACCAGCCCCAATTCCTGGGCATCATGTAATCGAGGCCGACTTTGGCGTCCTCGGCATGGAGAATAGCGGTATCCTGAATATAATTAATAAGGCCTGCAATGGTAAGGTCGGCTTTTTTATCACATTCTGAGTATTTAACTCTGGATGACAGACTATACATATTACAGGATCTCCTCTATGGCTTTTGAGAGCTGCTCCAGCCCTTCTTTGTCTGCTTCATCAAAACGTGAAAGGAGAGGGCTATCGATATCTAATACCCCCACTACTTCACCATTTTTAAAAAGAGGCACCACTATTTCTGAATTGGAAGCGGAATCACAGGCAATGTGGCCAGGGAACTGGTGCACATCATACACCAGCTGTGTGGCTCTTTCTGCAACAGCTGTGCCACATACACCTCGACCTACTTCGATACGAAGACATGCAGGCTTGCCCTGGAAAGGCCCCAGCTGCAGGTGTCCGTTTTTCATAAGATAAAAGCCTGCCCAGTTTAAATCTTTCATGGAAGAGTAGATCAGGGCAGAAGCATTGGAGAGATTGGAAATGACATCATCTTCACCTTCTACCAGAGAATGAAACTGAGCCAGCATAATTTTATAGTTAGTTTTTGACATATCTCCTCCTTAAGGATTATTTCTTCTTTTTATTTAGTACTTGATACACTATAACACATATAAGAAAATAGTCAATTAAAGTATGAAAAGAGATAGCGTAAAGTTGTTGTTGGTTAGAAGTGTTGAGAAATACCTCGCTTGAAGGCTAGAAACGATATAAATAGATTCAACCAACCACATTCTACTCGATTTAGATCATAATGTCAAAAGAGTTACTTGCGACGTATTCCCAATGCAATATAATACTATATTTTCTTTCGTCGCAAAAAAAAACAGCAATCCCATTAAGAGATTGCTGTTTCAGGCAGTTGATTATCTAGTTAGGCCGGCACCTGAGAAGAAATCAACTTAAGTGCAGCATTGTAATCATCAACTGTGGCCTGTGCTGCTTCGCAAGCTTTTTCCAAGGTGCAGTTGAATGTTTTCATTGCTCCCTCGACATATTTAACAAGGTCCTGTGCTTTGGTGAAGTTCTCTCTCTCTCTTGCAATTTCCATTGCATAGTTTTCAATAGATTTACACACTTCGTTCACTCCTTCCTGTGATTCTTTGTAGTGCCTAATGGCTTCACTTAATTCTGGATACTTGGCACTATAGAAGCTACCCTTCTCCAAAAATAGTTGCAGTAGTTCAGCCTGCTCACTATTATCCTTGATGGCGGTGTTGGCAAAAATGATATCCTCACCATCATCAACAGGAACATATGTTCCTGAAATATTTTGGCATCGCGACACGTGAGTCACGGCCTGATTGTTTTTGAGGGCGTCATACTCTGTAATATACAAAATCTTTACAGTAGGTATGTCACAGAAGTTTGTGCCCTTTGGTGTTTTGGTTGACGTAATAATGGAAGCGTGGAAACGTGTTCTTTTTATATCATCCTCTGATGAACCTTTTTGCATCTCAATATTGCAATAAGTTCCTGTGGACAATCTGCACAACACATCAACAACAATCTCACGTTCTGTGCTTATAAGCCTCTCCTGTGGATTTGCTGTTATTACCTCCAGTTCGTTATCGTCAACCAGCGTTCGCAATATTTCCTGACAAACTTCCTTTCGTTGGGCAATCAATCTGAATAATGCATCGTCAATAATTCTTAGATTTTTCGCCTCTTCATGTGTTTTTTCGCTATAACACATATAAGTTCCTCTCTTTCTCTGTCATTGACAGTAACACTCTCACAGAGAAAGTCCCGCCACGGGACCTTCTCATTTCCTGTCCCGTTGGACGTAACTGTTTTTACGCACCTGCCTTATGCGTATTCCTTTCCTCCTCTCTTTTTGAATATATATAAAAACAGAGGAGCCACTGGCACACCCTGTTATTATTGATATCAAGGCGTGCGCCTTATTAAGTTTATACCAAATCGTTCCTTTCATCTGTCATACGACAGAAACAGGTAATTCTGATGAACAAATATCCTGGTCATCAGTGTACACGTAATCAGCAGATAACTGATTTATATGATAAATTGATTACGCATTAATTATAGCACCAAAACTTAATAATTTCAAATTTTGGTACTCAAAAATGGCATATCCATTCCATTAAAGGAAGATCTGCCGTTTGTTTTTTTATCTCAAATCTGTATAGATTATAACACCCCATTGACGCAACTATCAAGGCTTATTTTGTTTATATGGTCCACAAGCGTTCCTGTATCGATATTGATTTCTTTACTGTGCCATATGGAATATGTGCCTGTATGCGATCAATGTAGCTTCGCGTCTGTTTATAATGTTCCGCTAATACATTCCTCAATGTAAGCTCTGCCACCGGTATGTCATCGGTTCCGGTAGCTTTCAATAGACGTTGATTACGACTGTATTTAACCAGTCGTATTATCTCTGCACGTCCATTATTACGTTCGTAACACCGTAGTTTACTCATTCTATCCGCACCGGTCTGACTCCATCCCATCGGCCTTGAACTTAGACGGTCAGATAGCACGTGGCTAACATGACTTTCTGCGCTACACCCCTCTACTATCTTGTTTCTAAGAGTAAGTCTTACTGCAGACCAGTTACCGAGAACATACTTTCTCAGGCACTCCACCTTCTCTGGGGACTTGGACGAAGCCATCATTCTTGCTGTATATTCATCAAAGTTCTTTTTTGCTTTCGTAGATTTTGAATACAAAAGGTGCCAAAGTTCCTCTTTAACAAGGTCTTTTTCATCAAGCATTTGGGCTGCGGCAGCATTCAGATACTGCATAAGATGATATTTATCTGCACAGAACACTGACTTTTCAAGAAAATGCACACCTGACTTAATCCATTGAGCTCCATCACCACTTATAAAGATACGCTTGATTGCCTCTTCCTCATAGTTTTGCCCTATAAAATCTCTCACACGTGACCATATCTTACTATTGCCTTCCGAACCGGGATATATCCCGCTAAAATAATACTTATTTACAAGTTCCTTACGACCACTGCACCCTTCACAGTCTTGCTTCATTTCGTAGATGTATATCAGTTTGGATATAAAACTTTTGTTCTCCTCAGTCGGACTATACTTGCCATGCTGCTCTGCGACATGATCCTCGTCAGCTTCAATAAACAGATATGGCACAGCCTTCCGCGTTTCATATATAGTGTCCGGTATCTCTTCAGCAATTCCATGTATCTTATTCATGACCGTTGTTTTTGTTATCTGTTGCCTTGATGGAAGTACCTTTGTAGCTTCTTCGTAACTCGTTTTTAACGCTTCTGTAAGAAGGGCCACCTCCGCATTCTGAGTGAAGCGTTCATTACGCTCAAGGCCAATAAGTTCCTCTAACAGATGGCAAAAGCCTTTTCTCTTGCCATAAGCCTCGTAATATGTACAATCGAACTCGATATCTCCAACAGAGCTGATAAGCCTGCGGCGGTCTCTTCGTTGCACCTTATATTTGCCATTTCGCCATCCGCTTTTGTAAATGGCCTGGTCGAGTTCAGACAGTATTTCACCAAGAAAACCCGCAGCAAATGCCTCCGTAGAGGTTTTTACCGAGTTCTCAAGTACCTCGAACGACTTTGGATCTTGAAAGAATTTTTCTTCTGCCTTAAAAATGTCATTTAATAATGCTTCAAACAGTGTTACAATAGCCACGAGAGTAGCCTCCTTATATTTATGATTTTTTCGTCGAAACCATTATATCAAAGGATGAGGATTACTCTCATTTATTTTTTTATCTAACCAACTAAATCTTTACTCTATTATGAAAAGATTTATTATAAGTGGGAGATGTTGAACAAACATGATAATTTTTCGCTAGCGTAAAATTTTATTCGTAAAAAATGAGAATTGAAAAAGAGTTCCTAAACGTGTAGATTTAAAGTCGACAAAAACAATAATCTATGCAGAAAGGGAACTCTTTTTATGGAACACAGTATAACCTATTTTACAGAA
>JAZLGU010000023.1:0-36316 GCA_045616485.1 Lachnospiraceae bacterium | reverse complement strand
GGCATGTTTCAGAGTCACAAAAATTTCAACGGGAAAATCCTTCCCCGTGACAAAAAGTTATAAAAGCTTAACCAGCTTCTCAGGATTAACTTCCATTGTAGCTTCTTTGTTAGCTTCTTTTATCTGTACATAAATCTCTTTACGATAAATAGGAACTGATTTGGGAGCGTTAATGCCAATTTTTACCTGATCGCCTTTTATCTCAAGCACTGTAAGCTCTATATCCTGTCCAACTATGATGGACTCCCCTGTTTTTCTTGATAATGCCAGCATGCTTTACTCCCCCTTTTCCTCTTTCATCTTCTTAATGGTATCATAGATGTTGTACTTTACAGGGAAATCGCTTTCGGTAATCACCTGGCAGCCTTTTTTATTGGCTGCGTTAATAACGATTGGAGCCTTTAAATTTACAGACATGTTTTCAATTTTTTCCGGTACGGTAAGAGTAACAAATACCGCTGTATCATCCGGATGGAGCTCGCCCAATGGCTCTAAATAAGAATCCTCTACTGATGGATTGTAATCCAATACTACACTGGCAGGATCAATAATTGGAAGAGCTACTGTTCTCTCTTCTACGCTCTGCAGCCACTGAATGGCTGTGTCTCCACCCTTTTCGTTATTGTAAATAAGGGCAAATTTGCGAAGATGCTCAAAGCCTATGATGCCTCTGTCAAATGTAAGGATCTTGTCATCATCCAGATCTACGTCACCAAAATATCTTGTCTTTACTATCATTTTATGTCCCTCCTTGGTTTTACATTAATTATTGGTCACTTTTTCTCTGCTATCTCAGATAGTCCAGCAGGGAAGATTGAACCAGCTTGGCTGCCGCTGAAAGGCTGGCATTATATACTGTATCCGCTGATGAGTACTTTACGATGGTATCAGTAAGATCAGCGTCTTCATTTTTTGATAAAAGCTCAGTGGTATCAGTAGTCTGATCTTCCAATCTGCTTTCGATAAGCTGCAGTCTCTTATATCTGCCACCCAGATCAGCCAGTGCCACATTCACATTTTCCTGCTCTGACTCAGTGACGGAGAGTCCTCTCTGGAAAGCTTTGGTCATAAGGTCTGTCTTAAGAGTATATTCACTCTTAAGCTGCTCCTTTATTTCTTCCAGCTTATTTTTCTGCTCAACTGAAAGGCTGGTATCTGCCAGCTTTTTATCCAGCTGGGTTATTTTTTCTTCTACTTCCGTTACCTCTTTTACTGCATCTGTAATCTCAGCCACCATTCTTCCCAAAACATTGGAAAAAGCATCAGCTCCCTGGGTATTAATGGTAAGCTTCTGATTATAGTTTACCTCGTATTTTATCTCCTGATTTTCTTTCGTATAGGTAATAGCTTCATTCAGCTCTTTATCATAGGCTACACAGTCGAAGTAATGCTCCGGTCTTAAATCATTTTCTCTGAAGGTATCCTTGGAATAATTACAGCTGATACCGCTGCCTTTTTCCATCAGTTCCTTCATATCGTCGCCTATAATAAACTCTCCTGTCTCCGGGATAAAGTTCACATCCATAGGCCCTACAGAATAGGCATCCTCATCTACTACTGACTTAATATTTATAGTACCTGCATCTGATGAGAGAGCATGTACATTGCCTGCAGCATCTGTAAAGCCAAGGCTTACATTTTTAGGTGTGGTCCCGTCAAAATAGCCTTCTGACAGTTCTCTGTAGCTGACGGTAATTCTGTATACATTATCCGTATGGGGCATGGTGTCATCCCAGGCTGCCAGATTATTAAGGTCCAGGTCTTTCATATCCTTGGATGCATTTACTACAGACAGTGTCTGGATATTTTTAGGATCCAGAGGCTCTGTAATGCTGTAATCGTAGCGTTCAGTCCCCTCATTAAATATCAGCGGAGTATTAGTCTTAAATCCCGAAAAAACATAACGCCCTGCGTAGTTGGTGCTGCCCTCCTGATATATCTGATTCACATACTGATTAAGATTGGCAACAATCTTATCTCTGTCGTCTGCAGTCAGTGTCTCATTAGCTCCCTGGTTACAATAAGTATTCATGGAAGAAATAACAGAATTTATGACTTTAAGGGATCCTTCAGTAACTTCCATCCAGTTAAAAGCATCAGGTATATTCTTACCCACATACTGATTCAGCTCAGAAACATTGGTACGAAGCTTCAGAGCACGAACCGCTACAATAGGGTCATCCGAAGGCCTGTTTATCTTTTTTCCGGTGGAATACTGATTGGCCAGATTGTCCATAAGATTCTTGTTGTTATTTATATTGTATAACGCATTATTGGTCATCATTTTGTTGGTAATACGCATACTAATGACCTCCTCTCTATCCTTTCTTCCCTTTAGAGAAAAATAAATAAGCAGAAGTTATTATCTCCTGCTTATTTTATCGGCACTATAGTCCTGTTTCATTAATCAATTTATCATAAATTTGTTGCATGACCTGAATTACCTTGGCATTAAGGCTGTAGGCCTCCTGATATCTGGCAAGAGCCATGGCCTCTTCATCAGAGTCAACACCGGAAACGGAAAGTCTCTGATTGGCTACGGACGCCACTATGTTTTGCTGACTCTTGCTGGCATCCTTGGCAGACTTTGTATCAATGCCCACGTCAGACACCAGAGTCTGCAGAAATGCTGCCGGACTACCCTGAGTAAACATGTTAACGTCTCCCTTAAGAGCTATAAGATCCTGAATAATCTTATTATTTTCCACGCCGCTTTCCAAGGAAGGTGTGGTAGCAAAATGCGCGCTATCTGTCATAAGCCAGTCACTTACCTTAAAGTTGTTGGCTGTCAGCATATAGTAAGGCACATTGGTGGGAGCCGCATTGTAATCAAAAGTATACTTATCTCCCTCTGCACCAAAATCTAAAAGATCATACTGCTCTCCGGTAACTGAATTGAAGCCTGTAAAAAAGTTGCGGCCTTTTTCTCCGTTCATATCCACACCCTGAGTATGAACATCATTAAACTCTTTGGCAAAGACTCTGACAAACTGATTGAGCTGAGCCATATAGTAAGGAATACCCTTATAGTTAATATCGCTTCCTACAGATACCATGGTATCTGTAGTATAAGTCTTTCTGGTCTCTTCGTTCAGATAAAAAGTATATTCAAACTTTCCGTTTACCACCTCAATATCATACTTGGAGTAGGTATACATACCATTGCCCAAACGGATAGAGCCTTCCAGCGGAATATTAAGGTCCGTCATATTATTAATGGACGCTCCGGTCATCTTGACTACGGTTTCACCCTTAGCCACCTGGGTCACGCCTGTCAGATCCTCATTATTATTACCATCTCTCACTTCAAACAAAGCCTTCAAAGATCCGGTAAGGGACGCGCCAATGCCCAGCTGCTGACCATTGGTCCAATATATATCATACAGGCCATCCACGTCACAAAGATTGGTTTTGGTATCTCTCGGGATACAGGTAAGCTCATTTACCTCGTATGTATCTACTATGGTGTTGCTGTCCAGCTTAACCACATAGCTGCTCATGCCCGCATTACCCACAGGTCTTTCAGTCACTGTGATATTGGCGATCTGAGACAGAGAATCTACCAGAAGATTTCTCTGGTCTCTCAGGTCATTAGCATTTTCTCCGCCTACTTCAACGGTGTTTATCTGCTTGGTAAGCGTAGCTATCTGATTGGCATAGGAATTAATCTTCTGTACGGCATTTTTAACTTCGTAGTTACACTCCTGCTGAATGGACTGAAGATTTGTATATAAGGAGTTAAAATACTCACACATGGACTGGGCATAATTGGTAGCCTGGGTACGAACCGTAAGACTGGATGGATTTTTTGCCAGCTCCTGCATAGCATTGAACATATTGTTAAAGCTGGTAGTAAAGCCCTCCAGTTCAATTTCGTTAAGATAGCCTTCTATCTCTCCCATGAAGTAATTTCTCTGGGTATACAGGCCTGAAATAGCGCTGTTACTGCGGAATTTTTCATCATAATACAGACTTCTCTGTTGCTCAATGGAATTGACACTGGTACCTGTACCCAGCATACCGTATCTGTTGTGAGTCTGCAGCGCAGAGTCAGCGGACTGGTTGACCGTCTGTCTGCTATAGCCTTCCGTCTCCACATTAGCAATATTGTGGGCAGTAGTATTAAGTCCGGTCTTGGATGCGAAAAGCCCCGATGTTCCTATTGTAAGTCCAAAAAATGTTGATGCCATTAATTATACCCTTCTTTTATTACCATTCCTCAGCCTAAAGCTCTAAGCAGATGATCCAGCATATCATTGACTACCGAAATAAATCTTGAATTGGCATTGTAGCCCTGCTGATACCTAATAATGTTGGTCAGCTCTTCATCTGAAGATACTGCCATGGTGGCCTGTCTCTCATTATCTACTGATGAGGCAAGATTTTCCTGGCTTCTGTACACATGCTTAAATTTTTCGCCATTGGTACCCAGAAGCCCCACCATTTCCGTGTAATAGCTGTTAAAATTCAGCTTCTGATATGCACTGGGGGAAACCACATCAAAGTCTCCCTGCCATGCTGTCATAAGCGTGTCACAGATATCTATGGTAAAATCACCTGTACCCCTGTTATCAGAAAGCGGGATAACAGATGGATTTTTTAGTACGGCAGGATTTACTTCAATCTCACCTACAGTGAAAAGGGAGTAGTTGTTTGTGGGATCTTCTTCCCTGTATACCTGTGCCAGCATATCTGTTGTGGTGCCATCAGGATTCAGCACCTTTATAACCTGCTCATCATATCTGGTCACTGACTTTCTGTTGAATAAGGCCTCTCCCTGAGATTTGGCCCCATCCATACCAACAGGAGCATTTTCTTCATCCAGAATCTTAATCTTTTGAATGCTGCCATCTGCAGCCACTATATTGACTTCTTTGTTGGGACAAAGAATATCATTGATGGTAGTTGTAATGCCATGAATAAGATTGTCGAACTGGGCCTGAATGCTGACGCAGACCGAAGCTTCCACTTCTATCTCATAGACCTCAACAGCCTTGTTGTAGCTACGCATGGCATCGTTATAATCCAGTTCATTTAATATCCCTGTTGCAGGATCGGTAAACTCTTCCTTTTCAGGCTTTCTGGGGATGTCGGTAAACTGGCCCTGCTTGCTGCCACGCGCCAGCAAAAGTCCTTTCAGGCCCCCTATATCAGTATCTGCCTGAGATGTGGGAATCTTTGAAAAATCAAATACATCCACCTTGTCGTAGTCTACCCAGTAGGGCTCTATAAGTGTTGATGTCTCACTGCAATAGCGGGTATCCATGCGGAAAACCAAATCATCTGTCACCAGAGCATATCCTTCTGCATATACTGTAACTACCCCGGTCTGATCTTCCTTATAGTCTATTTTCACTATCTTTGAAAGCTCATCCAGCTTAAGATTTCTGGCATCACGCAGGTCATTGGCATTTTCAAAGCCGGAGGCTTCGATTTTCTGGATCTGATGATTCAGCTGGAAAATATCCTGAGCCAGTGTATTTATCTTATCTACGTATGTCTTTACCTGAGTATTTAAGCTCTCCTGATATTCCTTTATCTGAGCATATACTTCTTCCGCTCTTTCAATAAAGCTTACGGAAGTCTGAATAAAGCTGGCACGGGTAACGATAGAGTCAGGCTCTTTACATACTTCCTGCAAAGATACCCAAAGATTTTTCATGGACTCCTGAAAAGCTACTCCCTGCAGCTCTCCGAATATGTCTTCCACTTCCATGGTGGCTTCATATTGGGACTTGTAAAAGTCCTGACGACCTATCTCTTCACGATATGTCCGATCCAGAAAGCTGTCCCTTACCTGCTTCACGCTGGACACCTGTGATCCGTAGCCTATCTGTAAGTAGCCTATATGATTGTAGCCCTGGGTAATATATAAAGCATCCGTAGACTCCATCTGCTGACGTACAAAGCCATCGGTCTCAACATTGGCCAGATTGTGTGAAGCTACAGTAAGCCCTCGCTGAGAAGTCCCCAGTCCGGATACCCCTGTATAAAGAGCTGACATTAAACTCATATGGATACCACCTTTCTTCTAATTTCTTATTCGATCTGATTTCTCCTAAAGGTAATATCGGTCTAAATACTGAAAAACCTTAGTTTAATGACCACAAAAAAAGATGAAATGAACTAAGCATCTCATCTTTTATAAGTCCTATTTATCTTTTGGTATCAAAGGAACCCGAACTCAGCATACTGCCCTGGCACTGTCCTGCAGATTTGGTATAATTGTTACCATAATAGCTTTTAGTGCTTCGGAAAATATTCAGCTGATATTCGTTTATCTCTAAGGATTCCTGAATAAGCTTGGAATTGTGGTCATTGATAGTCTTTACTGTCTCCAGAGTATCTTTGAGTTCCTTTTGAAGGCGCCTAAGCTCTAACTGGCTATCCGGCTGGCCGGAAAGCAGCTCGATAAGTTCGGGAAGTCTCAGCTCTGATCGCTCGTGATTGAGAACGATACGCATATTCTGCATAATCTCGCCACGTTTCTTTTCCAATCCGGTTATCTTCTCAACAACCTTTTCTTCTTCACCTGTAATGCTTTCCAAGGCAGTCACATCATTTTTAATAATAATAGCTGTCTTGCTTTCAGCAATAGGTATAAGCTCATTATATATTTTTAACTCTTCCGCAAGTGTTGCGATGAGCTCGTCTAAAAGTCCTGCCATAATCCCCCTAATGTCTGTCTCTCTCTTGGGTGATTAGAAAAGCTTCATTGCTTCCTCTGACTGAGCCAGCAGCTTGTCAGCCAGTGCGCTCATAGGTACATTGTAAGTACCTGCAGCGATAGCGGACTTGATCTCTGCCACCTTATCCTCACGAACATCCGGAGTCTTAGCCACAGCCTCTTTAGCCACCTGCAAATCTCTGCCAAAATCGGAGATCTGCACGCTGTCGCGCTGGGGCCCCTTTGTTCCTTCTACCTTTTTAAATGTGCCATTGGCCTGATAGACCTGGCTAATCTGGGACATTGCTTCAATACGCATAACTTTGTCCTCCTGTCTAATAATTCTTACCTTCGGGTACCTCTCACAGCTTCCCTATTGTTAATATCGGACGATCCAAGAAATACTTTAGCAGAAAATTGGTGTTTTTTCGAGAAAAATGTAAAATTTAATAATTTCTTTATGAAATCAGCTTCAAAACCATCTGCCGTCACTATATCTCTACCGGCATAAGGGTAGCAAAATAGTCAGCAACTGTCTCTGCCCTACGGATAAGCTTCACGCTTCTGTCAGGACGCAGAAGCAGCTCTGCAGAACGCAGACGTCCATTGTAATTGTAGCCCATGGCATGACCGTGGGCTCCTGCATCGCAGATAACTACATAGTCGCCTCTTTCTATCTGTGGCAGCATTCTGTCAATGGCAAATTTATCATTATTTTCACAAAGAGAACCTGTTACATCATACATATGGTCACAGGCTTCATTTTCCTTGCCGGGAATAATAATATGATGATAAGCTCCATACATGGCAGGTCTCATAAGATTGGCAGCACATGCATCAAGGCCAATATACTCTTTATATGTATGCTTTTCATGCACAGCAGTAGCTACCAGCTGACCGAAAGGTGCCAGCATATATCTGCCCAGCTCTGAGAAAATAGCTACATCTCCCATACCAACCGGCAAAAGTATCTCCTCATATTTTTTACGTACGCCCTCACCGATAGCAAATATATCATTAGCCTCCTGATCAGGCTTGTAAGGTACTCCTACACCACCTGAAAGATTGATAAATGTTATATGAGCTCCTGTTTTTTCCTTAAGCTCTACTGCCAGCTCAAAAAGGGTACCGGCCAAAGTAGGATAATAATCGTTGGTAAGGGTATTGGAGCAAAGGAAGGAGTGAATACCGAACTCCTTTACACCTTTTTCTTTAAGTATCTTAAATGCCTCGATAATCTGGTCATGAGTCATGCCATACTTGGCATCTCCGGGATTGTCCATAATACCATTGGCCAGCTCATATACTCCGCCTGGATTGTATCTGCAGCATATTTTTTCAGGAATACCTGCTACCTGCTCCAGAAAATCAATATGTGTAAAATCATCCAGATTGATAATGGCATTTAATTCTCTGGCTTTTACAAACTCTTCTGCAGGAGTAGCATTGGAAGAAAACATTATTTCGTTACCAACACTGCCAATAGACTCAGACAGCAAAAGCTCTGCCAGGGATGAGCAGTCCATACCACAGCCCTCCTCCTGTAAAACCTTCATAATGGAAGGATTGGGTGTAGCCTTTACTGCAAAATACTCTTTAAATCCTTTATTCCAGGAAAAAGCCTTGAAAAGATTTCTGGCATTTTCTCTAATAGCTGCCTCATCATATACATGAAAAGGTGTAGGGATGGTCTCGGTAATTTTCTTGATTTCTTCTTTTGTAAGTATTGATTTCTTCATGTCTTAATCCTTTACCTGTTTTTTCAAAATAAAACGGAGACGTAAAAAACGTCCCCGTTATTGTATACCAGTATACAATTTTAGTCAAGCTCAATATTATATTGGCATTTTTAGTAAAAAATTTACAGCTGAGCCTTCTGTCCCTTGGCCCCACGCTTTCTGTTTTTAACTTTTTTCGCAGAAAGCTCCTTGCCCTTGTAAGTAAAGGTCTCATCGTTTGGTGTCACTACATTCACCTGTGTAACATGATCGCCCTTATCCAGCGCTATACCCTTAACACCACGGCTGGTCTTCTTAAATTCGGAAACCTCCTCCAGAGGATATCCCAGAGAAAGCCCATCATGAGTCATCATAATAACTTTACGATTTTGAGAAAGGATATCTGTTGCAGTAAGCTTCACTATGCTTACTACCTGATCCTTGGCATCCAGCTTGGTAGCAGCTATCATGGTACGGGTAGTATCAAATTCGATACCTGATACTATTTTTACATATCCCTCCTTGGTAGCAAAAAGGAAGGAACACTCAAACAGCTCCTCAAAGCCTGTATACAGTACCACTTCTTCTTTGCCAATCTTCGTAAGGGTATGAATGAGTGTACCCTTTTCCTTGATTTTGGTACGTGGGATCTGCTGGGCCTTTACCTGGAACATATTACCTTCTGCCGTAAATACGCAAAGTCTGTCATTGGACTTCATACGAATAGTATATACAAAGTCGGCCAGCTGTTCACTGGTAGCCTTCATAAACGCATTGGCATCTACAGCTTTGGTATATCCAAACTTATCAATAAGGATATAGATGTCTTCGATCTTCTCCTCTACTACATAGTTCAGCTGCTCAATCTTTCTGATCTCTGTTCTGCGGTCAACAGCAAATTTCTTTCTGAATTCCTGAAGCTGCTTTTTGATTACCTTATGCAGCTCCTTCATAGAGCCCAGAATCTTTTCAAATTCGCTTATATTAGCCTTCAATGTATCCTCTTCTTCGTGGAGCTTAAGTATCTCCAGTCCAATAAGTCTTGAAAGCTGCATCGCCAGTATGGCATCTGCCTGACGCTCTGTAAAGTCCAGCTTTTCTGCCTGTTTCTTTGATGCTTCAGACTTGAACTTAATGTCAGTAATATCACCATGGGTGAGACACTCTTTAGCCTGCTTGACGGAAGATGATCCGCGAAGGATCTCAATAATAAGGTCAATAACATCAGTAGCTCTTAAGAGACCGCCTACTATCTCCAGTCTCTCAGTAGCTCTTTTCAGGCGGTTCTGATACTCCTTTGTATAAAGCTCTTCCTGGAAGTCCACAAATTCTTTAATCATGCTTTTCAGATTAAAGACAATAGGCTGCTGAGCCTTTACCGCCAGAAGATTAACTGAATAAGTATCCTCCAGGCCGGTCTTTTTAAAGAGACCATTTAAAAGATTGTCTACATCTCTGTCTTTTTTGACCTCCACTACAATGCGGATATCCTTTGATGACTCATCTCTTACATCGCCGATTTCTTCAAAGGTCTTATTTTTCATAAGATCCACCAGGTTCTCCACCAGACGGGTCTTGGAACCTGCAGCGGTATAAGGAATCTCTGTAATTATTATATTCTTTTTACCGTACTCACCATTTTCTATCTCTGTCTTGGCACGTACTCTCAGCTTGCCTTCACCTGTTTCATAGATAGCAGGAATAGCCTCAGGATTGACAATAATACCGCCTGTAGGGAAATCCGGTCCCGGGATATACTGCATAAGCTCCTGAATGGAAATATCGGGATTGTCCATATAAGCTATACATCCGTCGATAACCTCTCCGGGATTGTGAGGAGGAATATTGGTAGCCATACCTACTGCAATACCTGTGGTACCATTAATCAAAAGATTGGGTAACATTGCAGGAAGTACCTTGGGCTCCTTCTCCGAATTGTCGAAGTTGGGCATAAAATCTACCAGATTATGCTCCATATTGTCCAGCATGGTCATGGCTGCATCTGAAAGACGGGCCTCCGTATATCTCATAGCCGCTGCCCCGTCGCCATCTATGGAGCCGAAATTACCATGTCCGTCAATAAGTGGCAATGACAGGGAAAATTCCTCTGACATATGCACCAGAGCTTCGTAGATTGATGAGTCACCATGTGGGTGATATTTACCCATGGTGTCACCTACGATACGGGCACTTTTTCTGTGAGGCTTTTTAGGCTCCAGTCCCAGCTCCAGCATGGCATAAAGCACACGTCTCTGTACCGGCTTCAATCCATCTCTTACATCAGGAAGGGCACGGTCAATAATAACATTTACCGCATAATCACGGTAGCTGGTTCTCATTTCTTCTGAAAAATCAAGCTGTATCAGCTCTGCTACTTTTGTTTCATCCGCCATAAATATATCCTTTAGTTATCAAGATTCGCATATCTTGCTTCTGTCATAATAAATTCTTTTCTGGGTGGTACATTGGAGCTCATAAGTAAAGATGTGGTCTGATCTGCTTCTACTGTGTCACTTACAGTAACCTGTGCCAGTACTCTGGTCTCCGGATTCAGTGTCGTTTCTTTCAGCTGATCTGCATCCATTTCGCCCAGACCTTTGTATCTCTGAAGTCCCACAATCTTATGGCCTTCTTTTCTGAACTTTTCCAGGGCAAAATCGTCAAAAAGATACTTTGACTGCTTTCCTTTCTTTTTGCCATCCTCATAATCCACCTTGTAAAGGGGTGGCATACCACGATACACCTTGCCCTCTAAGATCAGCTCAGGCATAAAACGATAGAAAAATGTCAGCATCAAAGTGCAGATGTGGGCGCCATCCACGTCCGCATCAGTAAGAATAATAATCTTATCAAATCTCAGCTTTTTAATATCAAATTCATCGCCAAAACCACAGCCGAAGGATGCAATCATGGTTTTAATTTCGTTATTTTGCAGAACTCTCTCCAATGGAGCCTTTTCCACATTCAGTATCTTGCCTCGAAGTGGCAGCACTGCCTGAGTCTTTCTGTCACGGGCAGTCTTTACGGTACCGCCGGCAGAGTCACCTTCTACAATGTATATCTCGCACTCCTCGGCCTTTTTTGATGAGCACATAGCCAGCTTTGATCTGGTATCTACGTCATTCAAAGACTTAAGTACAGCATTTCTGGCCTTATCACCGGCCTTTCTTGCATTGTAAGACTTAAGGGCATTATCCAAAATAGCTTTAAGTACTTCTATATTTTTGTCCAGATATCTGGTAACTTCTGCAGTGAAAACATCTTCAACTGCAGCCTTTGCATCTGTAGAGCCCAGCTTGGTCTTGGTCTGTCCTTCAAACTGAGGATCCGGGTGCTTTATGGAAACAATAACTACGATACCATTTCTAATATCCTTACCGTCAAAGTTTTCGTCTTTTTCCTTAAGTACTCCCAGCTCTCTGGCATACTTATTCATAACCGATGTAAGACCTGATCTGAAGCCTGTTACCAGAGTACCGCCATCCACTACATTAATACGGTTACAATAAGAATTTATCTGCTCAGAATAAGAAGATGTATAAGTAAATGCTACCTCTACCTCAATATCCCCGCTGACGCCTTCTACATATACAGGCTCAGGAATAAGGGTTTTAATACTGCCCTCTGAGTCCTTTTCAGCCCCTTTAACCAGGTAGTTTATATAGCTTTTTATACCTTCTTCTTCATAAAATTTCTGCTCTGTTTTATTAATCTCATCCTTGAAATTAAGTGTCAGTCCCTTGTTCAGGAAAGCTGACTCCTTAAGTCTCTTCATAATAACTTCAGGCTTAAATTCCACTGTTTCAAAGATAGTATCATCAGGGTAAAAAATAACCTTTGTACCGGTATCTGTCTTATTGCACTTACCTATAACAGGCAGCATGCCATGATCCAGCTCTACTGTAGGATGACCGCCATTAATATACTCATCTCTGTATACCTTGCCATCACGTCTTACTTCTACCACCATTTTTTTGGACAGGGCATTTACTACAGAAGCACCTACGCCATGAAGACCGCCTGATACTTTATATACACTGTTTTCAAATTTACCACCGGCATGGAGGATGGTATATACCACTCTGACAGTAGGTATACCCTTTGTAGGATGGATATCTACAGGTACGCCTCGACCATAGTCAGCTATCTCTATACCCCCATCCTTTCTCAAAGTCACATCTATTCTCTTACAAAAGCCTGCCAAATGCTCGTCTATACCATTATCCAGAATCTCCCAGATCATGTGATGAAGGCCTCGGCTTCCGGTAGAACCAATATACATACCCGGACGCTTTCTTACTGCCTCCAGTCCTTCAAGTACAACGATTTGACTTCCATCATAATTAGCTGTTTTTCCTGACATTTATATCCCCTTAAAACTATACTTCCGTTTATTCTTTATTTGTTACTGTTAACAGCAACTTTATTCCTGCATTTTTCTAAAAGCATACTCCAGAAGTCTCATGGACTGCTGAGCCGTATTACCTCTCGGATTGCTGGTATCCTTATTTTTCAAGTATATGACAGCCAGCTCCTCACCCTTGCTGTTTTTACCTGCAAGAGCCAGGCAGTTACCTGCCCAGTCTGTATACCCCGTCTTAATACCAATAGCCGTAAAGTAATCGCTGTGATATGTTTTGGTATCGGATACAGGTCTTACTCCATTACTTATGGTCAGGCTCTTAAGCCCTGCTCTTCCCGTAATAGTGTACTTGGCAGTACTTACTACTTCTCTCATAAGGGAATTGTTCATAACCGCTCTTGCAAGCAGTGCCATATCATAGGCTGTAGTAGTTATATTTCCCTGTTCCATGTAATAGAGATTCTGTTTTTTGTATTCCTGGTTTTTCCCCAGATTATCAGCCCCTACTGCATTATCAAAATATGTATTGTTCATGCCCAGCTCTTTTGCTCTGGCATTCATCATATCGTTGAAATTCTGAAGAGATCCTCCTCCCATGGTCCAGGCAAGAGACTCCGCCATATCAGCAGCGCTCATCATCATAAGTATATGAACCATTTCATCCACCGTAAATTCAGTGCCGAAGGGAACAATATAACTGCCACCTGCAAACTTGCTGTGAGCATCCGATAAAGTAGTCATATCGTTATCCAGTCCATATACACTTTGAGCAGACTCTCCGCCTTTTATGACTTCCGTTACTCTGCCTGCCTCTATAAAGCTTGTCTCATACTGCCATCTGCCGGCAGCCTCAGGATAAGCGATTACATCTTTGAAATTCAGATTTTCACAAGCCAGCAGTCCTGTCATCATTTTTGTAAGGGATGCCGGGTAAAGCTGGGCATCAGCATTTTGTGAATAGAGAATCTTACCGGTCTTAATGTCAATAATGGCAAAAGCTTCACCGGAAAATCCTGCATACTGGGTAATGGTCTGATCCAGACTGTCATAAGGATTGGGAGTAGGTGTCGGATACTTTTGTATATACTGGCTTTCAGTCAGCAGATAGGTGCCGGATGCAAAAGCCTCCTTGCCGTCATATTCTATTCTATACCAGCCATTGCTGCATTTACCTGTGGCTGTGACTCTTTCACCTTTTTTAAGCTTGCCTATTATCTCATACTTGGTGGAAGGTCCTTTTCTTACATTCAGAGAATCCGTAGACACATAAGTAGCTCTATCAATATCCGTTACAGTATACTCAGGCACCGGTGTAGGTGTACTGGTATTGGTAGGCGCCGGAGTATCGGTAGGCATTGGTGTGTCAGTAGGCAGTGGTGTGTCACTGGGTAGTGGCGCAGAAGTCGGCGTATTTACCGGTGTGGGCGAAGGAATAATTACCGTAGTCCCTCCGCATGCAGCCAGCATAAAAATAACAGCCGTTACAAACAGAATTATCAGATTACTTTTTAAGATTTTTTTCCCCATTTTAATCATTCTTTCCATATAGTTGCAGTGTTAAAAAAGTTTACAAGCCCTGTTGCAATTCCTTCTGCTATTTTTTGCTGATATTCATCACTTAGCAGCTTGTCCAGTTCCTCAGGATTGGACATGAAACCACACTCTATAAGTGCTGTAGGCTTATTGGCCTTAGGTATGGCCAAACCATCATCCTCCGGCTTGTAGAACTCATCGTATACCTTGATACGTCTGGACCCTGTAGCTTCTACTATTGAATCAAGTAAACAATTACCAAGCTCATCAGAAAATTCATTCCATCTGCTGTTGCACCAGACCTGGGTACCTGTAACATCAGTCTGAGGCACTGTGTTTTGATGGATGCTGACAAAAGCATCTGCATTGGACTTATTGGCCATATTACGTCTGGCGACAAGATCAGCAATATTACCCGCACTGGTCTGGACACAGGCGTCTATTTCTCTGGTCATCTGCACCTCAAAGCCTGCTGCCACCAGAATATCTCTGAGCTTAAGAGCTATATCCAGGTTGATAAAATCTTCCCAGCGCCCGATACCCATGGCATCAATAACATAGGCTCCGGTATGGATACCCTTACCTCCATCTGCCATAGCGCCTTCTGAATTGAAGCCATGTCCCGGATCTATCAGTACAATAGGCTTTCTGTCATGTTTCTTCACTTCCATGGCCAGAAGCTCATTGAAAGTGGGACTTGGAGTAGGCTTGGGAGTATCAGTAGGCCCCGGTGCCTGTACGGTATAAGTAGGTGACGGTAAAAGATCCTGAGAAGGATCATCTGCTCCCGGATCAAATTTAATGGCAACAAACCAAACCATCCCTACCAGTAAAAGTAGTCCGGTCAGGGTAACAAGACCTGAAAAAAGCCCCCGTCTATCCTGCCCTCCTCTGTCATAACCGGAACTACGGTTACCCTTTCCCGCATATCTGTTATATCTGATGTAGTTGTTTTTGTTAGAGCTCCTCATTTTCCCTCTAATTCTCTTGGTAATACTTTTCTAAAATCTCCTTCATAAACTCATAAGTCTTAAGGGCATTTTCGTTATCAATAACAGTCATATCCACGTCATTTAAATGGGCCATGGCATTATCAAGCCTTAGCTTATGAGCCTCGTTAAACTGAACCTTGTATTTGGTAGTGCTGCCTGTAGCTGCGGCCTTGGCATTCGCTTCTGCCACTGCTATTTCCGCAGGAACAATAACATCTCTGTAAATATCATTAAATTCGACGCAAAGAGTAAGATAGTCCAAAAAGGCTTTGGTACTCTTGGTATCAGCTACCAGCAGCTGACTTTCCAGATCCGTAATGGTACTCTGCAAGAGATCCACCTTGCTTTGCAGCTCATTAATTTTGTCATTATCAGTAGTGACCTGGGTGCCTATCTCAGCCACTTTCTGGTTATATTTCTGCTTAATGCCCTCTTCTATCTGAGGAACAGCCAAAAAGTAGATGATGAGAACGCCCACCAGTACACCTATGAAAAACAGGCCAAAAGCCATAAAATTGGGCCTGTTATCATCTGTATATATACGGGCATTTTTTTCAGGCGTAAATGAGCTTTCAATATCGTCATCCAGAGATATCTCATTTTTTCCATTGGGATTATCCAGATTCAAAGCTCTTTTTATTTCAGCCATATATCTTCTGGCAGTCACGCAGCCCACATCCTTTTTAAGGATGGCTTTAACTATTTTTCTGGCCTTTTCATACTCGCAGTTGTGGATGTATATAAGAGCCATAAGCAGCTGAGCCTTCTGAAAACGGGTATTTTCCTTAATTACCTTTTTCAGCTGGATAAGCGCCAGATCGTAATTGCCATTGTTAAGCATATCAAGCGCCTGATTATACTTCTTTATGGCATTGGTATCCAGTCTGAAGGCTTCACCGTCAGACTGCACTTTGTCCAGAAATTCAGAGGCAGGATTATCCTCCTTCTGAAGATTGGAGCTGATAACCCACTGCACTATAGCCTGAACGGTCTCTCCTATCTCGTAGTAGACCAGGCCTAAAAGATTTCTGGCTTCTATATTCTCTTTATTGTAATCCAGGCTGGATTTAAGAGCTGTAATGGCGCCGGTCAGATTTCTGGCCTCTGCACATTCCAGTCCCTCATTGTAATACCTGTTGGAGACCCTTTTAAGCCCCTCCAGAGCACTGACATCAGCCCCACAGCCCGGACATCTTCTGCGATTTTCGTACAGTCTGGTACCGCAATTAGGACAAATCATTATTTGCCGGCCCCCTTGGAGTTATTAATCTTTTCAATGATATCGGACATATCGGTCATATCAGTTTTAAAAATAGCTTCCTCTGCTTCCTCGATCTCGAGGCTTTTTTGGAACTTTTTCAATTCTTCTTCGTAATTCAGCATATAAATCCTTCTCTATACCATATATAAACCCGTATAGCCCCCGAGAATCCCCGGGGGCAAAGGTTACATTACTTTGATAAAGCTGTCAGTCTTTCTTCTACCTGCTGTAACATATCGCGGTAGTTATTAAGCTTTTCCTTTTCTTCAGCAATCTTCTTTTCAGGAGCCTTGGAAACAAAATTAGGATTGGAAAGCATGCCTTCGCATCTCTTTATTTCACCCTGAAGTCTGGTTTTTTCCTTGGTCAGTCTCTCTATCTCCTTGTCGATATCTACCAGCTCTGCAAAGGGGATAAATAATGTAGCGCCCGGAAGAGCTGTAGATACCGCATCATCTGCAATACCTGCCTTATCTGCCTGGATCTTTACCCCTGAAGCATAGCCTAAAGTAGCAAAGAATACACGGCTGGCATCAAAGATGTCACGAATCTCCTTGTCTGTGGAAACAACAAATACTTCTGCTTTTCTTGAAGGAGGAACATTCATACCGGTACGGAGCTCTCTGATGCCCTTTACGGCTTCCTTGATCATCTCAACGGCCTTTTCTTTTGCCTCATCGTTAATGTCCTCATTGAACTCCGGCCATGAAGAAATCATGATGGAAGGATCGTTCTCAAGGTCACCCTCATATTCCTTAAGTGTACAGAAAATCTCCTCTGTAACAAATGGCATATATGGGTGAAGCAGCTTAAGTGCATTGGTAAGAGTATATCTGAGAGTCCAGATAGCAGCCTTCTTGGATGATGTGTTGTCACCATACAGACGAGGCTTAACCATCTCAATATACCAGTCGCAGAAATCATCCCAGATAAAGTCATTAACCTTCTGAGCTGCTACGCCCAGCTCAAACTGATCCAGATTGGCTGTAACTTCTCTGATACATGTATTAAGCTTGGTAAGTATCCATTTATCTGCGTCTTCCAGACTGTTTTTATCAATCTCTTTATCGTTGGCAGCTATGCCTTCGCTTTCCAGCTTATCCATATTCATCATAATAAAGCGGGAAGCATTCCATACCTTATTGGCAAAATTACGGCTGGCTTCTATTCTCTCCCAATAGAAACGCATATCATTACCGGGAGCGTTACCTGTGATAAGAGTGAATCTGAGAGCATCCGCGCCATATTTATCGATAACCTCCAGAGGATCGATACCATTACCCAGGGATTTACTCATCTTTCTACCCTGCGAGTCACGTACCAGACCATGGAAAAGTACTGTATGGAAAGGTCTCTGGCCTGTATGTGCATAGCCTGAGAAAATCATTCTGAATACCCAGAAGAAAATGATATCATAGCCTGTTACCAGTACATCTGTAGGATAGAAATACTTAAGATCCTCTGTCTCATCAGGCCAGCCCAGTGTGGAAAATGGCCAAAGTGCCGATGAGAACCAGGTATCCAGAGTATCAGGATCCTGAGTAAGGGCAGTGCTGCCACACTTGCTACACTTGCAAGGTGCTTCCTTAGTCTTGGCTACCATAATCTCGCCACAGCTGTCACAGTACCAGGCAGGAATTCTGTGTCCCCACCAGAGCTGACGTGAAATACACCAGTCACGCATGTTGTCTGTCCAGTTGTAGTAAGTCTTTTCCAATCTTTCAGGAATAAGCTTAATCTCTCCGGTACGAACTGCTTCTGCCGCAGGCTTGGTCAGCTCTTCCATTTTTACAAACCACTGTTTTTTAATAAGCGGCTCAACAGTATTATGACATCTGTAGCATGTGCCTACATTGTGGCTGTAGTCTTCTATCTTAACCAGAAGTCCCATCTCATCCAGCTCTTTAACAATCTGCTTACGGGCTTCATAGCGGTCCATGCCTTCGAATTTGCCACCATTTTCATTGATGGTAGCGTCGTCGTTCATTATGTTAATCTCAGGAAGATTATGACGGCGTCCTACTTCAAAGTCGTTAGGATCATGGGCAGGAGTAATCTTTACTACACCTGTACCAAAATCCATCTCTACATATTCATCTGCAACAATAGGTATTTCACGCTCAACAAATGGTAAGAAGAGCTTTTTACCTACCAGATCCTTATATCTGTCGTCCTTTGGATTAACAGCTACTGCTGTATCACCCAGCATTGTCTCAGGACGTGTAGTGGCAAACTGTAAGAATTTATCGGTGGATACAGAGCCATCAGCCTCAATAAGAGGATACTTAATATGCCAGAAATGACCTGCCTGATCCTCATATTCTACTTCTGCATCAGAAATGGAAGTCTTACATACAGGACACCAGTTGACAATACGGGAACCCTTGTAAATAAGGCCCTTGTCATACATATTAACAAAAACTTCCTCTACAGCCTTATTGCAGCCCTCATCCATGGTAAAACGCTCTCTGTCCCAGTCACAGGATGAGCCCAGCTTCTTAAGCTGAGAAACAATACGTCCGCCGTACTCTTCTTTCCATGCCCAGGCACGCTCCAAAAATTTCTCACGACCCAGCTCTTCCTTGCTGGTACCCTCAGCCTTAAGCTTTTCTACGATCTTGGCCTCTGTAGCAATAGAAGCATGATCTGTACCCGGCTGCCAAAGAGCATTGTAGCCCTGCATTCTCTTATATCTGATAAGAATATCCTGCATAGTATTGTCCAGGGCGTGGCCCATATGCAGCTGACCTGTAATATTTGGAGGTGGAATAACAATGGTAAACGGCTTTTTCTTTGAATCCGGCTCCGCATGAAAATACTTATTATCAATCCATTTCTTGTATAAACGATCCTCTATGGCCGAAGGATCATAATTTTTCTCAAGTTCTTTTTTCATATTATAACTACCTTTCTAAATCTTCTAAAACTCTAATGTGGAATTGTAACATAATCCACGCCTTTGGTCAAAGGTTTATAACGACAGATGATATCTGTCCATAATCATTCTTGTCTCATATGCATGCTCAGGAAAATCCTCTACATAATTTTTAAGAGCCTCTCTGGCATTTCTGGCCTGCTCCGTATTCAGGTCTATGGTATTTCTGAGCTTTTGCCTTCTGACATTCAGCCTGTGGCGCACCTCCACCATCTCTCTGTCGTCCAAAAGAGCCTCGCACTGACACACCCAGATAGCTGTATCCTGGACGCCTACTGCCTTCAGGCGCTTTTTCAGATCCTCATTGTAAAAATCAATAAGCTCTTCAGCCTTCTTAAATCTTCTTTCCTCTTCCAGGATACGCTTATATTCTGCATAATTTGCCTTAAGCTCTCTGGAAGACTGGACATAGAATTTTTCATAGCTGTAATCCAGCACATTGACTGCATTTACGTATTTAATTTTTACTTTATTTAACAGGAAAATAGCTCTGGAAAGCTTGGCCTCATTGCCTTTAAGTTCAGTCTGATTTTTTCTGTGGGTCAGCATAAACCAGGCTGCACTGCCGGCGCCAAAGACTGCCACCAGCACATAAACAAAAGTAACACTGATGCCCAGTGCCTGCTGAATGTATATTAATGTAATCAAAATCAGTAAAATAAAGGCTGCCACGGCAGTCAGTATCTTTCTGCTCCAGTCTCCCCGATTAATCGCATCGTTAATCTCATAGTCAAGAGCATCTCTTTCGCTTTCAAGGGTACGCAGATCAGACTCCACCACCTTAAGATATGACTCGTTTTTCTCCATATCTTCCAGCTGGGTGTCCATATCCTCATAGCAGGCCTCAATAGCTGATTTCTGACTAATGGTAATCTTTGACGGTGTCCTGGTCATCTTTTCCCGCTCACCGTTTAAATTAATGATACGCTTGGCGCTTTCATTGATTTCTTCTCTGATGCCCGGGGATGCCATGTCTATCTTTTGTATGTCTGACAGATACTCTGTTACCACCTGGTACTCTCTTTTCGCATCATTCAGGTGCTGCTCAGAGCCGGCTATAATCTCGCTGTTACTGCAGACAAAATTTTCTCTGTCTTCATAAGCCTCAAAAGAGCGAGGGACTCGGACAGTACGGAGATTTGAATCGGCCTTATCTTTTTTCGATTTTCTGTTTTTGAAAAAATCAAAAAACTTCATTACTCATTATTCCTTCTGTATTGCTCTTTCATTTCTGTGGTTAATTGCTCTATGGTCTGGGAAAAATCCTTGTATTTGCCTTCCTTCATGTTTTCCACGGCCTGTGCCAGCTCTATAAGCTCCGGCACCGTTTCGGCCTCCAGCTCTGTATGAAAAAGAGCTGCATTCATCCACTCACCGGTCTCCTCGGATATTTTATATATATCCAGAGCAGTTCTGTACTCCTCGTCATTCTCACCGAATTTTAAAGCCAGTAAATAGGATTTTAATGACTCCTCACGGTTGTTTCTCTCATATGCTTCCCTGAAATAATCCGCTGCCTCCAGAAAGCCGGCAGTATGAAGGGTCGCTACTCCCATATTATGGTAAATATCTCCCAGAGTCTCATTGGTAATCTTGTAAGAATTGGCATCCTTATAAAGATTCCTGTAATTAATCAGGGCATTTTTGTAATTTTCAATCTGCAGATAGCTGTCAGCCTTGGTCTTCACTCTGACCCACTCCTCAGATTTTTCCACTTTTGAAAATTCATTAATAAGCTCTTCTATCTCATCTTTTACCATATAGTCAGATGAGCAGAATACTACCGTCATCAGGTCTCTTAAAGGCGCTCCTCTGTCTATCTGAATAGCCAGACGGCTGGCACGCTCCCTGAGACCCAGCTCGTTTTCTATATAGGCCGGCAAGTCCTTATCATATAGGAAATCCTCACACAGCTCGGGATTTTTAAGGACACAATAAGCCAGCTCCTCTATAGAATGAATACGGAGCTTGGAATTTTTAAGCAAATATGGAGTTTTGGAATAATTACCTGTGGTAATAATTACTTTTCCCATTGTGTGTCCTCTGATACCGCCCTGCTACAGCCTTACTATCTGTTCCCAGACTCTGAAGCTGGCAGGATATATATCGCCAAAGCCCATATCTCTTACCTTAATTACTATGGTGTAAAGATCTATAAAGCTTACTGTTATTTGAAGTCGATTGGTTTTATTTTCTCTGATTTCCAGCTCGTCCAGTACAAAAGATATGGTCTTTCGCTGTCCTGTTCTCATATCCTTAACGTGGAAAATCAGCTCTCTGGTGTCATCAGGAATGACTGAAATTGTGCGCTTTGCCTGCAGTAATTCACTGCCTGCCGGTAAAAGCACTACTTCATCAATGACTGCATCCTTATAGCCTTCCATGCTGACTGAATGAAAGATGCTGCCATCTGTAATATATTTTTCTCCTATGCTGTCATTTACTGCCCTGGTACAGGCCCCGGAAGAGTAAAGATTCTGTCCCGAGAAAATCTTCATTCTCTCTGATGCATAGCCTTTTAAGACATTCTTGATCCTTTCGTCACTGATGCTTCTGCCTGTGACATAAAGAACAGAAATAGGTCTCACCAGGGTCATAGCCATACTGATTATATTTTCAAAAGTCTGTACCTTTTCTTCAACGCCCTCAATTTCTTCCAGGCTTTGCCTTAATAAAAGATCTGTATTTTCACTTCTCACATAGCCGGGGGCTCCCAAACGGTTGTCAGCCGGCACGTAAGAATATATACAGGCGCCTGCAGAATCAAGGTCAATAGTCGCAGCCTTTGTTTTTCTCCGTTCTTCCCCTGCTCCTACCATGTAATACAGGAAAGCATTGGCGTGATTGATGACGCAGAACTGATTATCTGAAAATCCCAGAAGGCGAAGAGCAGAAGTAATGTGCTCTTTGTCAACAGGATTCATTCTTTCACCGGTGATACACAGCCTGGCGATCTGTGCCCCGCCATAGTACTTTTTTATGGCACCCAGCACATCTCCCAAAAAGCCTGCCAGCAGCTCTCTCACATCGTATTCTCTTTCCTTAAGAGTCACGCTTTCCTTGACTCCGTTTCCGTATAAAAGCGAAACACCGCTTATATTATAATTAATACTATATTCCAGCCCCTCATGACCTGCTAAAAACTGTCCGTCCTCCACAGGAACTACAAAAAGAGGGATATGGTCCCCCTGGGACTTTTTGGGCACACTAAACGTCTTTGGGCTACGATCTTCTTCTGCCCAAAGTCCCACAAATACCTCTGATTCAAAAAAATCAAGTCCTACCATCAGGGATGCCATAGTGTACTCCTGCTATAATATTAAAGGGCCGTAAAGTGCCTTTTCATTGCATATTCCGTAAGATAATACTGTTCCATCAGCTGGACTGTAGTCTTGTAGTCTTTCATCTCCATGGCTATCAGAATATTATTTATCTTATCGTATTTTGTCTCTTTTTCGTGTCCGCCTTCGTCCAGATACTGGGCACAGTGGCTCTCGGTAATTTCCTCATTTTCCCCATCGTACTCAGTAATAAAGTACTGCAGCGTCTCTCCATGGAAAAGTATCAGCTCTTTCACGAAAATACCATATCCGCAGTCATTCATCTGCTCTACTAAAAGCTCTGTCCTCTCTCCTGTAGTGTAATGTATAGAGACCGTTTTCTTAGGATCGGTCCTGTACTCCACATAGCATTTATCCATCATAAGAGACGGCAACACAAGCTTATCTTTAAAATCCTTAAAAAAGGCAAATACCACCTTTTTCTGCAAAAAGTGACGGATATGAGAGTCAGAAAAATCCTTTTCTTCCTGTGTCAGCTTTTCCTTGGTACTGTAAAATTTTAGTAACGCCAAAATCCCTATCTTGGAATTTTCCAGAGATGGGTCAGCCCGTAATATCTCGAAGAATTCGGGATTGGTTACTCTGTCTTTTACAAAGTACTTATAGGCTGTATACGAAATATATGCTCTAAGCAGCATTCTGTTTTTATTTTTAAAATAATAACTGATAAAAACAGAATAGCCATTTTCAATAAAGCTTTCCGTAAAAAGCATCTGGCCCAGAAGATTTTCCTCCAGCTGCAGGGTATCCAGATTGGCCCTCTTTGCAGCTTCCCAGATGTCGTGCATTTCGATGGTAGTACCGGAAAAGTTATCGCAAAGGAACTGTAGCAGCCTTTCTTCCACTCTGCCATTTCTAAAGGCAAAATGTGCCATCGCCACTATAACTTCCTTCTGCTGCAGCTCGGGATCTCCATTTACCGCCAGCATACACAGCTTACTTAAGTGCTTAAAGGATAAAGCCTCGCAGCCAAACATCTTAACTGCATCTATGACCTGCTCATACATATCTCTCACAATCATCATCTCGATAATACGAGCTCTGGTTTTACTGTCCAGCAGCTTTAAATCTATATCATTAAGGTATGCCGCCAAAAGATCCAGGTCATATTTATCAAAGTAGTACTCTGCCAGATTGCAGTTGCACTGATTGGCCAGCTCCGGCTTCAGCGTCGCCAGACCGGAAATCTGTTTTTGTAACACTATGTATGCTTCCGCATTCTGATTGTATCTGTGATTTTTTTCCCACATATAAAGGGAAAGTCTGCCGTTTTCAGATCCACGCTCATAGCATTTGGGCAACATTTCCTGCATATCAAGATACTTCTGGATCTTACCTATATTACCTGAAAGATAACGATTGCCATCCTCATCCTCAAAATAGCAGCTGCAGGAAGCGGTATACATATAAACATCCGCCTCTTTATCCGTAAGAGGATACCTGGCCTCGCCCTCTTCTTCATCATTGGCTACAATAACGTATTTCATAGCCTCAGACTCGCAGGAGACTTTGTGAGTAAATACCACATCCGGGAAAGTCTCACATAAAGCACTGTCCAGAAAGCCTCTGGTCACTACCGCATCATAAATAACAGCCAGGGCCTTATTTATCCGTCTGTGCTTAAGTGAATTCACAGCATGCTGCTCGATAGCCTTAAGGTATGCTCTGTAAATAGAAGGATAAACCTCCTGATTTATAACAATATTGGCATATATAAGCTCCAGATAATCAGTATAAAGAACATTATTGAATCCAAAGTACAAAAGTACAGGCTGGGCAATTTCCTTGTAAAAATCATTGCCGTAGGAATACATGTAGTATTCAAAAATGCCATCCATACTTATCTGCAGATCTACAGCCTCCTGAAAAACATCAAAATACTTCTCAGAACGTACATCCATCTCAATAAGCTTGGATACCAGGGCATAAAGGATTTCTTTATTATCAAAGCGCTGATGGAGCCTATATAAAAGGGACAGCCTGAGGCTGTCTGCAGAAGACTTACCCCTACAATTGGCTGCAAATACCACTGCCATAGCCTCTGTCAGGAAGTTGTACTTCACGCAGAAGCTCATTATCCTGCACTCCACCTCATCAGCCTTTTTCATAAGCTCAGGCTGAGCTCTCAGCACACTGGCAGCTTCAAATATAACAGCGGGGTTGACAGAACCACGGTTTAAATGATTTTGTACCCTGGCATAGCGAAGCTCCTTATTGTCCTCAAGCCTGCGGTCCATATAAAGAAGCAGCCAAAATAGTATGTCATTATTTGGCTCTCTCTCATAAAGGTGCTTAATGCTTTCCAGATTGCTTTCAGTCACTTCTTTATTACGTGCTCTCAGAGCTTCTATATAAAGCAGCGCACCATATAGTGTATTGTTTTTTTTCTCATACTCATTCTTTTTAAGAAGAGCTGATGATATTACAGCCTCACTCCTAAGCTCATTGCTGTCAGCGGTAGCCAGGTATGCCCTATACACCTCAAAGGCAGCTCTCATTTCCTGGAGCTCTTCCCCCCAGTGTCTGTTTTCGTTGTCACCCGGCCTGTATCTGTCCCTGTCAATCTGCTGCAGCAGCATATCTGAGAGTCTGGCAGACTCCGCTATATAATCCCCATTATTTATGTGACCTGTACGAAATTTAATGTAATGAAGGACTGTCTTCCCTGCCAGGCGCTTGATATTTTTCTTTCTTTCTCTGGCAGTCTCTTCAGTGGCCCGAACATGATAAATCAGTGGGATGTCTACTCTGGCCTTGGCATTTCTAATGGTAATTGTGCCATAATGAATACCTATTCCGGCATTTTCAAGATCTACCAGCACTGACAGATCAAATTTACCGTTTATGAAATCCTCATTTTCAATATACATCTTCTGAGGACGGGCAAAATCCACATTGCTTGTAACTTCCAGGCGCAGATATCCCCAGGTAGACTTGGAGACGGTAATGTGTTCCATAAAACTTTCCCTGTAAGTCTCTCCTGACAGCTCGGAAGTCCCTACAAAAAATCTGCACTCCGTCTTTTTATGAGCCAGCACCAGAAATTCTTCCAGTCCCAGACCGGTATCAGTAGAAGCAGAAAGAACATTATATGCTGCCACAGACTCGGAATCCTTTTTGATAACAGAGTCCTTAAACGCAGCAGTTTCAAACATTTTAACCGCTTCATTCCAGTTGGTCTGCGCCAGATTGGCAAACTGGAAAGTATTACCTATAGAGCCTATGGAGGAAACGCAGCTGGTACCTCTTACAGATACTGTAAAAGATATGTGACGCTCTCCGCAATCGCTTACTATATTAATCTGACCTTCCAGCTGGGTACCCTGCTCCAGGTAACTGGCATCCACGGTATAAAATATCTCATTGTTAGTACCGAAAAAGGAGGTATTTTTAATCTTTACCAGCTGGGAAGACGAGTAAATCAGTCCCTTCATAGGCAGACCTTTAGTGTTGGTGACGGTGAAGGAGCCTTCGTCTACTTTTCCCTCAGAGATAAAAATGGCAAGATTATCCTGACTCACCAATATCTCAGGCTGTTCAAAATCAAATATTCCTTTGGAAAATTTTTCAATTTTCTCTTTCAAGTGCCAACTCCCAATAACATGACTAAAAAATATTAGCCCTCTACGATTCTCTCAAAAATATTCGGATCCATTTCGTCTCTGATATATACAAAGACACCGTCTTCTGATACGGCATATGCTCCCATTACTCTGGTATTGTCTTCAAGCAGGTAAATAAGGTATGCCTGTACACCATCAGCATCTGCCAGAGTTATATTTGCTACCTCGTCCACTTTCGCTGTGTAATGAGATGGATCATTAGGAAGCTTCAACTGCTCTCTTCCATATGTCATAAGTATTTGAACTGCCTCTAAAGCAGTGATTTTCCTGTCGCCTATAGGCTCATTACCGCCTATCTCTGTATCATCCAGAGGGAACTGTACACAATCAAATACCTTGCCATCCTGATAGCAGTATATGCTGGCAGTAATGGAATGCACCAGCATCTCAGGCTGCATCTGCTTGCCTGTAGCCTTGTCAGTAACTGAGAATCTGAAATATACTTCTCCGTCTCCATTTGGTGAGAAATTACCTGACAAAAGATTGATGGTGTAAAGTGAAGGATCTACTATAGTCTCCAGAGCCTTTTTAGCCTCACTGGACTTAATGGCTACTGCAGGAGTAGGCGCCGGCATCCTGGTAGGAGTAGGGCTTGGAGTCTCTGTAGGATCTGCAGGCACTACTGTAGGAGTCACCTCTTCTGTAGGCTCAGGTGTGGCTGATGCCGGCATATCTGTAGGTACAGGTGTAGACTCTGTAGTCGGTACAGGTGTTTCATCCGGTAAAATGGTAGGGGCAGGCGTCCCATCAGCCTCCTGTGACGGTATGGGGGTATTGCCCACATCTATAGGAGGATTCTTAGCGCCGCTCCCCCTTGATATAAAATAAATAATCAGAATAATAATAAAAATAGCAGCAAGGATGGCCAGAAATTTTAAACTTTCATAATTGACCTTTTTAGAATTGTTTGCCATATCTTCACCCCTTAAAAAAAAATTGGATATATGTTAGGTATACATATATCCATTATAGCTTTTCTTTATTCATTTGCAAACAGGAAATTCAGAAAATCCTTGCCATATTTATTAGTTTTTTCACCTATCAGAAAGGCTATTACAACAGGCTCCTTATATGTCTCTCCTGCCAATGCAGGGCATTCGTCTATTATAATGCCATATGGGCAAAGAGTTTCCTCTATCTCCTTATCCTCATCATCCAGGAGCGTCGTGAAAGCCAGTCTGTCTTTGAAAAACTCCAGCTCATCCTCTGTCAGCACATCTTCGATTTTTTCAAAATAATTGTGACCTGCAAAAATTTTATATACAGACTCCGGCATAATGGCAACAGTGGCTTTGCCGCTTCTTGTAAGTACCACAAAGCGGTTGACCGCATCGCCATAGGGGCCACTGTAAATAAAATCCTGATCAAAGGTGGTCGCATACTTTTCCATATCTATATCAAGAGTCTTGTCAAAATCATCCCTTAATGAGTAGACCTTATCCCTGTTAATGCAGCCATTAAATACACAGGCATAAAAGACTACCTCTTTTTTAGGCTTAAATACAGATATAAGTATAGCTGTCAGAACTCCTGCGCCTGCAAGTACCAGCACTACCTTCAATAAATAATACTGTTTAAAATGCTGCCATTTCTGGGCGCCATTCATATTTTTCAGTTTTTCTCCTTCTGACATGGAGTCAGTCTCATGTTTGTAGAGAGCCGCCTCATCATCCAGAGCCGTTTTCTTATTTGTAATATCCATAAATCACCTGATAATCATTTATAAAAAGGCCACATCCTGCACATCCCTGTAAAGAATAGGGGTTACACCTATTTCAGGCAGATGGGTAAGATTGGATATATTATCATCTATCATATATATTTTATCAAACTTTTCAGTAAAAGACTCTATGGCCAGACGATAAAAAGCCAAATCAGGCTTTTTCATGGCATGATTTGCGGAAATAAACCTCTTTTCAAATATGTCATTGATATCAAAATCGTCCATCACCTTCTCTACTACGCCTGTACCTGCATTGGATACCAGTACCAGGTGGTAGTCTTTTTTTAGCTGGCGCAAACGCTCAATCATGGCATCCTGACGCTCAAACAGCTTGGCCCAGTCGGCTGCCAGCTGCTGTGCATCCAGATTGTAGTCCTGTGCTATCTGCTTCATGGTATCTTCCATGCTAATAAGGCCCAAGTCCACTTTTTCAAAGTATTTATCCTTGAGCTCTACTGCCTCCTGAGGCTCGAAATAGGCAGAAAACCATCTGGGTGCTACTTCAGAGCATATTACTCCGAAGAAATCGCATAAAATCAACTGATTTTTCATTTTGTAGTCTCTCTTTCCATTATCTCCGCTGTCAGCACCAGATGCTCATGGTCCTGATTGCCATCCATAACGTCAAAAAGCAGACGGCTGGTCTCTATGGCAATCTCATTTAAAGGCTGAGCTACGGTGGTCAGGGAAGGAATACAGTATTTACTAAGTTCAATACCGTCAAAGCCCATTACCTGCACTTCTTCAGGAACTTTAATATTGTACCGGTGAAGTGCCTTAAGAGCTCCTACCGCCATTACGTCTGCGATAGCAAAAATGCTGTCAAACTCCACTCCGGAGTCTATCAGCCTGCATACTGACTGGTAGCCTGTCTCATATGAGTACTCCTCATTGTCAGAAGAAAGATATCTGATAAGGCTGTCATCTACAGGGATACCGGCCTCAGCAAGTGCCTGCCTGTATCCGTTCAGACGCAGCATGCCTACTGAAGTATCGTTAACGGCTCCGGCAAAAATAGCGATTCTTTTACAGCCCTTGGCGATAAGGTGCTCTGTCGCTTTTTTGCCTTCCTTTTCATCATCTACAGCTACTGAGGAATAGGACTTTTCAGGCACATCCGAGATAGGGGCTCCTATAGTGGAAAGCACATACGGCACCGTCAGCTTGGACAGCTTATCTGAAGTACGGCTGACCAGTCCGCCCAGAAAAATAATACCGGACAGACGCTTTTCCTTCATCAGCTCCAGCGCCACATCAATCTCATCCTCAGCAGGATCAACATGCTGCAGCACCATGGAATAGCCTCTGGAAATAATATCTTCTTCCATAATTTTTATCATAAGGCTGAAAAAGGGATTGTTCATACCCTTTACCAGGACTGCCACTGCCTTGCCTTCTATACGCTTAAGATTTCTTGCGGAATTGTTGGGTACATAGCCCAGCTCCCGAATCTTCTGAAGTATCAGCTCTTTTGTCTGTTCATTAATATTTGGATGATTGTTAATAGCTCGCGATACTGTGCTTACGCCCACATTACAAGCCTTGGCAACATCTATAATTGTTATCTCACTCATTTTATCCCCCGTATTGGTAACGTTACCACAACTGTTTTCATTGTAGCAAACATAACCGGGAATGTAAAGATTATTGTTACTTATCAGCGTTTTCCCTTATGCCTTTTAATCTCATACATGCAAAGCGCTGCAGCTACAGCCGCATTTAAGGACTCCACACGGCCTTCCATGGGAATAATTATCTTTTCTTTTGCCAGCCCTGTAAGAGCATCAGACAATCCGTTGCCCTCATTGCCTACCAGCACTGCTGTTTTACCTGTATAGTCAGCCTCTGTATAATCATGGGTGGCCGACAGGTGAGTAGCCAGGGTGTTAAAGCCTTTTTCATTCAGTTTTTTAACCGCAGATAAAATATCACTTACATATACGGCAGGCATTCTGAAAATCGCCCCCATGGTGGATCTGACTACTTTGGGATTAAACAAATCCACGGATGTATCTGACAGTATAACCCCGTCCATGCCTGCTGCCTCTGCGGTCCTCATAATAGTTCCCAGATTGCCGGGATCCTGTAAGCCTTCCAGTACCACCAGGGATGAAGCCTCTTTTATAAGCTGCTCTGCATCATACTTGGGTATCTGCACCATCGCAATCACTCCCTGAGGAGTCACGGTCTCACACATGGCTTTAAAGCAGGAGTCTGACACCAGCTCTGTCTGAGTATCGGAAGGAATAATATCTTCCTGCAGGTAGCTGCCTTCCTCTGCTTTTTTGTGCTCATAGTAGCTCTCGGAAAAATACACCTTTTCTACCTTGCCATACTGTAAGCACTCCAAGAACATTTTCTCTCCTTCTACCACAAAAAGCCCCTGAGATTTTCTCTCAGAGGACTTTCTCTGTAAAAGCTGAACATTTTTTATCTGGGAATTCTGCACAGATGTAATCATGTTAATTCCTTTCTGCCGGATTAGTTATCCTCTACCTGAAGCAGCTTTGCAGCCTGGTCGGCAGCAGTAAGGGCGTCAATAAACTCCTGGATATCACCATTCATAACGTCATCCAGATTGTAGGCAGTGAAGTGAATTCTATGGTCAGTACAACGGCCCTGTGGGAAATTGTATGTACGTACTTTTTCAGAACGATCACCAGTACCTACCTGACTCTTTCTGGCAGCAGCCTCTGCATCGTGAGCCTTTTCCAGCTCCAGCTCATAGAGCTTTGCACGCAGTACTCTAAGTGCCTTATCTCTGTTCTTAAGCTGTGACTTCTCGTCCTGGCAGGAAATAACGATACCTGTAGGATAATGGGTAAGTCTTACAGCAGAGTCTGTAGTATTAACGCACTGACCACCATTACCGGATGAACGGAATACATCTATACGATAATCTTTAGGATCAATCTGAACATCTACTTCCTCTGCCTCAGGCATAATAGCTACGGTAGCAGTAGAAGTATGAATACGTCCGCCTGACTCTGTTACAGGCACACGCTGCACTCTGTGTACGCCGGACTCATATTTAAGCTTGGAGTAAGCACCTGCGCCGTTAATCATAAATACTACTTCCTTAACGCCGCCTATACCTGACTCTGACAGAGATACCATTTCAGTTCTCCATCTCTGAGTCTCTACGTACTTGGAATACATTCTGTAAAGCTCTGCAGCGAAAAGAGCCGCCTCATCTCCGCCAACACCGGCACGGATTTCTACTACAACGTTTTTGTCATCATTGGGGTCCTTGGGGAGCAGCAGGATTTTCAGCTCTTTTGTAAGCTCTTCTACCCTATCCTTGGAAGCATTAAGCTCTTCCTTGGCCAGCTCTCTCATCTCCTCATCGGATTCCATTTCAAGAAGCTCCAGGGACTCTTCGATATTCTGCTTCTGCTTCTTGTATTCTGTGTAAGCCTCTACAAGAGGAGTCAGATCACTCTGCTCCTTCATAAGCTTTCTAAATCGATTCTGATCAGAAGTAGCTTCAGGACTGGAAAGCTCTGCCTGAATCTCTTCATATCTTTTCAGCAATTCTTCTAATTTGTCGAACATTTTTTATCTCCTAGTATTTATCTATCTTTCTGACCGGGCAGTCTGCCGTAAACAACACGATCGAGCCCGGCGAGATCCTTTACAACTGTAACTTCACAAAATCCTGTTTCTTTAAGCAGCTCAGATACTTCTGCCCCCTGATCGTATCCTATTTCAAAAAAGATACATCCATCGTTTTTCAGGTGCCTGGGCGCTTCTTTAATTATCTGTCTGTAGAAATACAGGCCATCCTCTCCGCCATCCAGGGCTGTCATAGGCTCATGCTCTCTGACTTCCTCAGATAGCCCAGGGATAACACTGCTTTTTATATATGGTGGATTGGACAATATATAGTCAAATTCCTTATTTTCATAGTCTGTACCAACAAGGGCTTTAATTAAATCCCCTTGAAAAAACGAAGCCTTCACTCCATTATTCCTTGCATTCCGACCAGCCAGCTCCACTGCGCCGACAGATATATCACAACCTGCCAAATCAGCAGATATCCCGGCTGCCTGCAGCTCTTTCCCGCAAGCTGTCAGGATGCAGCCCGTGCCTGTACATACATCAAGAATCGCCGGAGTCTTGTCTTTTTTCATAAAAGACAGAGCCGTATCTACCAGTACTTCGGTATCAAATCTGGGAATCAAGGTATCAGATGAGACTTCTATATCACATCCGAAAAAATCCTGATGTCCTGTAATATACTGCAGAGGTATGTGCTCTGCTCTTTTTTCAGCTGCAGCATAAATCCGCTCTTGGAAATCATCGGGTGCGAGGGTCTCAGCCTCCAGAAAATAACGGCTTCTGGACATGCCCCCTATTTCCTCAAAAAGGCGCCAGGCATCGGTACTTGCTCCATCGATGCCCGTCGCCAGCAACTTTTTTGTAACTGTGTCCAACAGTTCTCTATAAGTCATATTATTCTATGTGTCACTTTCGCTTTTTGTAACTACCACGTTTTCTTCATCGGTAATTTCAATTTCAGTCTTGGGACCATTGTATTCAAACATAAAGTCCAGAGCTGCCAGCAGCTCATCGCTGTCACGTGCGGGCTGGATAATACGTGGTGTTTCCTCAGTCTTTGTCTTTTTAGCAGACTTTGTACTCTTGCTTCTGGTGCTCTTGCTCTTTTCCGGTGTAGAAAGCTTTATATCAAAAAGAGTAGATAAATCCACTTCCGGCATTTCAGGCTTCTCAGGCTCCGCTGGCTTTTCAGGCTCTGCTGCCTTGGCCTGCTTTTCGGCTTTTACCGGCCTTTCAGCTTTTACTGGCTTTTCAGCTTTTGCAGGCTTCTCGGCCTTTACCGGTTTTTCAGCTTTTGCAGGCTTCTCGGCCTTTGCAGGCTTTTCTGCCTCGGCAGGTTTCTCTGCTTCTACCTTTTTTTCAGGCTCTTCTGCTTTTTCACTATTAACTGATGCCACAAAAGAAGGCCAGTCAAATACAGCCTCTACGCTTTGGATAGCCACCTCAATCATTTCATCATCAGGCTCCTTTGTAGTAAGGGCCTGCATCAGCATACCCGGGCGGGAAATGATCCTGGTAAAAAGATTATCTGTCCTGCCGGCCAGCTTTATGAATTCATATGCGATACCCGCAATAAGAGGGATAAGCAGCAGTCTGAGTGCCAGCTGAAGAATAGGATTGTCCACACGAATAACCATAAAGAAAATGATGGACAGGATCATAACATTCAGCATAAAGCTGGTACCACATCTTCTGTGCTCCTTGCTGGAAACACGTACATTGTCTACATTCAGCTCTTTACCGCTTTCGATGCAGTTGATGCACTTATGCTCAGCTCCATGGTACATGAAAAGGCGCTTTATATCCTGCATGGTAGAAATCAGCAGTATATATACAATGAATATAACTACTCTGATTACGCCTTCAAAAATAGCAAGTATCCAGTTAATCTTAACTACATTAGCCAAAAGGCTCTTCAGTCCCCATGGAAGGATGACAAAAATAACCATGGCAAGGATGACTGACAGAATAATAGTCAGTGTATTAATAAGACTCTGAGCATGTCCCTTTGTGAACTTATCAAGCTTTTTCTCAAATTCGGTAGGCTCATCATCCTCATAGAAGGATGCAGAGTAAGTAAGAGTAGACATACCAATGGAAAGTGAGTCTACAAATGCCACTACTCCTCTGATGATGGGCAGCCTGAAAAACAAAGGTCTGTCTTCTGCATTTTTACAATTTTTTGTGTCAACAGCGATGTCCCCATCCGGCTTTCTGACTGCAACAGCGTACTTGCCGCCATTTTTCATCATAACGCCTTCAATTACCGCCTGACCACCTATTCCTGATGCTTTCATATAAAACCCCATTGATTGATATAATAAAGAAAAGAAAACGGGCTGAGGATACATGTATCCCAACCCGTCTTTTACTAATCTTTCCTTACTTAAGGCCGTACTTACGATTGAACTTCTCGATAGCGCCACGAGTTGTGTTAGCCTTCTGCTGGCCAGTATAGAATGGATGGCACTTAGAGCAGATTTCTACGTGAATATCACCCTTTGTGGAACGAGTCTCAAAAGTATTACCGCAGTTGCAAGTAACCTTGGAAACTAAATACTTAGGCTGGATATCTTCTTTCATGATATTACTCCTTTCATTCGCGGGTCCTGAGATTTGGCTCAGAACTTCTATTTTATCATAGGCAACGCCCATGACTATAACTACAAAAGCTACATAATTATATCAGCCACGAATAAAAAAAGCAAGAGAATTTTTTAATTTTTGTTTTTATTGCAGTCTTCCATCCAAAGAAGTCTTTTTAATAGTATTTACAAATTCGAAATTATTCTTTGTATGGGCACACATATTAATAAGATTTTCCACGGTATCATCTGCCTTTGATCCATTTAGTGCCCTGCGTACTTTTGCCATAGCTTCCATTTCATCTCTGGATAAAAGCAGGTCTTCGCGTCTTGTCCCTGATGCTTTAAGATCAATAGCCGGGAAAATTCTACGCTCAGACAAGTCTCTGTTCAGTACCAGCTCCATATTGCCGGTACCCTTAAATTCCTCGAATACCACATCGTCCATACGGCTTCCTGTCTCTACCAGAGCTGTAGCCAGTATGGTAAGACTGCCGCCTTCTCTCATATTACGGGCAGCGCCAAAGAATTTTTTGGGGAAGCCCAGGGCTGCAGGGTCGAGACCACCTGATAAGGTACGTCCTGATGACTGACAGGTAAGATTGCATGCTCTGGCCATTCTGGTAAGGGAATCTACTAAGATGACCACGTCTTCTCCATATTCCACCAGTCTTTTTGCATGCTCCAGTACCATATTGGACACTCTTTGATGCTTGATAGGCTCTTCATCAAAGGTAGAATAAATCACTTCAACCTTCTGCCCCTTTATGGAGTCCTTCATATCAGTTACTTCTTCAGGTCGTTCGTCGATAAGAAGAATAATAAGATTAACATCCGGATGATTTTTGGTAATAGACTTGGCTACCTGTTTCAAAAGGGTAGTCTTACCTGATTTAGGCTGAGATACTATCATACCTCTCTGTCCCTTGCCTACAGGCGCAATCAGATCCACCATTCTCATAGCTACTGAGCTTTCAGGATTCTCCAGATGCAGTCTCTGATTTGGGAAAATAGGCGTCAGATTTTCAAATCTTTTTCTGCGCTGAGTCTCTTCTACAGTATGACCATTAACTGACTTTATATATAAAAGGGCTGCAAATTTCTCTGTAGGCAGCTGTATTTTAGTATTTCCCTTTATAACATCTCCTGTTCGAAGGCCATATTTCCTCAGCTGGTATGATGAAACATAAACATCTGCATTACCAGGCATGAAATTGTCACATCTGATAAAACCATATCCCTCATCCAGTACCTCTAATATTCCCACCTTCTCCATACCTGAATCAAGTGACATATCTACTTCATCCTGGCGACGGGCAGGCTGAGGCTGTGAAACATTTCTTTTTTCCTGTCTTTCCGCTGGTCTCTCCACAGGCCTTTCCGGCATTCTGCGTTCCAGCCTTTCTACCGGCTTCTCTATTGGCTTTTCTACCGGCTTTTCTACCGGCTTTTCTACTGGCTTTTCTACTGGCTTTTCTACCTGCTTTTCTGCTGGTTTTTCTACTGGCTTTTCTACCTGCTTTTCTGCTGGTTTCTCCAGCATCCGTCTTGCCGGCTTTTCTGCCATCCTGCGCTCCTGCTTTATCGCGGGCTTCTCCGCTGGCTTTTCAGGCTTTTTTTCAGGCTTTTCTAAAGATACCAGCAGCTTAACCAGCTCTTCCTTTTTCAGAGCTGAAACACCCTTTATATCTTTCTCTTTTGCCAAAGCCTTTAATTCGGTAACGGATAATGATGAATAGTCCATAAGTTCCTCTTTCTCTATGAAATTATAATATGATATGTGGGGGGAAAATCGAAATAAAATTACATCAACTAGAACATAGTCCTAATATACAACAAAACCAGCCATAAGTAAATAAAAATAGAGTAGATTGATAGCGTCAAGTTTTATTCGGAAAATGAAACGAAAGTCGTCCCTATAGAAAAAACAAATGGTAGATTTATAAGAATCAGCCATATCATACTATATTTACTTTGCAACGACAAGTTTTAAATATCGCAAACAGACCATAGA
>JAZLGU010000022.1:0-2319 GCA_045616485.1 Lachnospiraceae bacterium | reverse complement strand
GGGACGTCTCTGATTGACAACATTTTGAAAAATGTTGTCAATCAGAAACGTCCCCCTGACAATTTTTTTATTTTTCGATAAATACATTTTCGTCCACTTCGTGCCTTATGTGCTTCATAGGCAACTTGAAGGCCAGGAAGTAAATGGGAAGAGCCATCACAAAGGCTCCGATGACATCAATAATGGAATGCTGTTTCATAAATACCGTGGATGCTATGATAAGTATTCCCTGTATCAGAAGCAGTACTTTTATCCAAAGCTTTTCCCTGGGGATGCTTTTGGTATGAATAATGGCGATGCAGGCGCCGATGGTGTTGTATACATGAATGGATGGGAAAATATTTGTAGGCGTATCTTTGCTGTAGACCATTTTATTGACAATATCTATAAAAATATTGTCTCTGCCCAGAGTGGCCAGGTCCGGGCGAAGAGCCTGACCATTGGGCCAGAGGGTGCTGATAATAAGGAAAATCTGCATGCCGGTATAAAGGAAGAGGCTGAATCTGCAGAAGTCCCGGCGATCTTTAAAGTAAAACCAGGTACCTATGGCTAAAATGTAAACGAACCATAACAGATACGGAATTACAAAGAATTCGCAAAAGGGAATCACATCATCCAAAGGAGAGTGGATAAGGTGATATTCTGAGTCTGCTGTTATTTTGTGCTCCAATGTACTGAACCATATAAAATACGGTATCAGATAGAGGAAGGTGAAGGTGTGGTAGTATTTTTTTACCAGAGCCTTAAAAGATAATTTTTTCATATAATTCCCTACATAACCTATATTATTAAGATAAAAGACATAATATTCACGGAATGCTGTGAATATCAACGTGATTTTATCAAAACTTTATAAAAAAATCAATGATGGAGTGAAAAGTACGGCCGGATATGTTATAATCATGGAAACGCCCTATGGGAAGGGCGTAAAAAATGTTTTTTGTGTACATAGTAGAAAAAGGAGAAAATATATGGCAAAAAGAGTATTTATGATAGTTCTGGATAGTGTGGGAATTGGCGAAATGCCCGATGCTGCACTTTGGGGTGACGAAGGCTCCAATACCATGCTGAGCTGCTCAAAGGACCCCAATTTCTGCCTGCCAAATGCAGAGAGATATGGCCTTTTTAAGCTGCCGGGTATAGAAGCCTGCGCAGGTATCAATATCCCCGCAGATTTTAATTTTAACGATCCATCCTTTAAAAACAGCGCCATTGCCCGTATGGCAGAGGCGTCCAAGGGCAAGGATACCACTACAGGCCACTGGGAAATGGTTGGTATTATTTCTGAAAATCCTATGCCTACTTTCCCTAACGGCTTTCCACAGGAGCTTCTGGACGAGTTTTCCAAAAGGACCGGTCGACCTGTCATCTGCAACAAGCCTTATTCAGGCACAGATGTAATCAGAGATTATGGACGTGAAGCCTGTGCTACAGGCGCCCTTATTGTTTATACATCTGCTGATTCAGTTTTTCAGATTGCAGCCCATGAGAACATTGTTCCTGTTGAGGAGCTTTACAGATACTGTGAGATTGCCCGCGAGCTTTGCGTAGGCGATTGGGGCGTTGGTCGTGTCATTGCCAGACCTTTTGAGGGAGACTGGCCATTTACCCGTACTCCCCGCAGACATGATTTTTCACTGGTACCTCCTAAGAAAACGGTACTTAACTATCTTAAGGATGCAGGTAAGGACGTGTGGGGCGTAGGTAAAATTAATGATATTTTTGCCGGCAGCGGTATTACAAGGCTGGTACGCACTGTCAACAATCCTGACGGAATCGAAAAGACTCTTGCCTGGATGGACGAGGATTTTGACGGCTTCTGTTTTGTAAATCTTGTGGATACGGATATGATTTATGGTCATAGAAATGATGTGCCGGGCTATGCCAAGGCTCTTTCATACTTTGACTCAAAGCTTCCTGAGATTACAGCCAAGCTCAGACCGGATGATATCCTTATTATTACTGCGGACCATGGCTGCGATCCGGGCACCCCTTCCACTGACCACTCCAGAGAGTATGTGGGCATGGTGGCCATCGGTGATGGCATTAAGGATGGTGTAAATCTGGGCACACGTTCCACTTTTGCTGACATAGGAGCTACTATCCTGGAGTATCTTGAGGTAGAGGGAGATATCCCCGGCACTTCTTTCCTTAAGGAAATAATGAAATAATGAAATAGGGTCACTTGTAAAATTTAATTCCACTTTGTAATGGTTACTTCCACCTTTTGAGAAGAAAATCAAATGGTGGAAGTTTTTTATTCCTTTTTCGATGGCTTTTTTGCAAAAAAGTATCTATAATTAGCTCAAAGCCGGAAAA
>JAZLGU010000021.1:0-21751 GCA_045616485.1 Lachnospiraceae bacterium | reverse complement strand
ACTCCTGTTCTGGCCGGAGCAAGGTTGAATGAACAATGATAAAATACCATTTAGAATTACTAATTTCTACACTATGATTAGGAATCACTAAAATCCACGTATCCATAGGGATGGGGTGGAATTAAATTTTACAAATGACATTAGAAAGAAAAAGAACTAATCCGTAGACGAATTGTTTGAAAAAAATGGTATTTTATGCTATTCTAGAGTACAGGCAGAAGTTTGCCTGTACTCTATTTAATTGCGTACAGAATGGGAATTGCTGAGGATTTATGAAGGTTATTTTTAAGAAAACAAGTGCCATTATCATGGCTTTTATATTATGTATCCTGCCTTTGGGCTGCGCAGGCGGAAAAGGGAAATCCACCATCACTCTTACTGTTTTTTCACAGGTGGCCAATTACTCCGGAGAGCAGGTGGGCTGGTTTGCTGATCTGATGCTGGAGAAATTTAATGTAAAGCTGAATATCGTGCCTGATATAAACGGCATTTATGATACCAGAGTAGCCATGGGGACTCTGGGAGATATTGTAATATTCGGATATAACGGAGACCAGTATAAAAGTGCTGTAAAACAGGGACTGTTACTGGACTGGGAGGACGAGAATCTTTTAAGCGAGCATGGTCCTTATATAAAAGCCAATATGAAGCAGGCTCTGGAAGCTAATAGGAATCTGGTGCCGGGGCATGAGCATATATATGGCTTTGCCAATGATGTGGCTATGGAGACAGGCGATCTGGGTGATTTCTTCTATTCCTGGGATATCAGATGGGATTTATATGACAGACTGGGACAGCCGGAAATAAAAGATCTTGATGATCTGTTCAATCTGTTAATGGATATGAAGACTATCGAGCCCTACGACGACAATGGCAATCCTACCTATGCATTATCCATGTGGCCTGACTGGGATGGCAGTATGATGATGTATGCCAAGGCGCTGGCTAGCTGTTATTACGGTTATGACGAGGTGGGACTGGGCTTATATGATCCGGTTACAGGAGATTTTCATGGAGCTATAGAGCAGGATGGACCCTATATCAATATGCTTCGCTTCCTTAATAAGCTTAAAAGGAATAATCTTATAGACCCGGACTCCATGAGCCAGACTTATGTGGAGATGTCTGAAAAGGTACGCCGTGGCGGGGCTTTCATGTCTATATTTGACTATGCCGGCAGCGGCAATTACAACAGCGTATATCATATTGCTCAAAATAAAATAATGCTTCCTCTTAAGCCTTTAGAGGCTTCTTCTCTGGGCTATGAGCTGTCAGTATACGGCTCACACCAGATATGGGCTATAGGTGCCGAGACCAGATATCCTGCGCTTTGTATGGAGATTATCAATTGGCTCAGTACGCCGGAAGGCTTTATGACCATGAGATATGGCAGACAGGGGATAAACTGGGATTATGATGCTTATGGACAGCCATATCTGACCGGTTCAGGCAAGCTTTGCATGTCAGATGGGGACAGTGATGCTACCAGGGATGAAAATGGCTTCAGTTTTAATATAGGCCGTAATCAGATGAACAATAACACCTGGGCACTTAATACTAAAAATCCTGATTCTAATGGGGCGACATTTAACTACCGCAGCTGGAGCTCCGAAGTAACAGCTGCCAGAAATGATATTGAAGAAAAGTGGAGAAAATTCACAGGTGTCAATACTTCCCAGGAGTATATGATGAGTCAGAAATATACGCTGGTGCCGGCTTCCACTTTTTCTGAGCTGCAGAAAAGCGATGAATTTGAAATAATTATTGCTCAGGTATCAAAATGTATTACAGATAATTCCTGGAAGGCAATATTTGCAGATACTGAAGAAGAGTGTAACAAGCTGATAAATAACATGATCAGGACCTGTAAGCTCTATGGATATGATGAGTGTGAAAAGTGGTCCATAGAGAATTGTAAAGTCAGATATGAGTTGGAAAACAAAAACAAAGGAGCAAGGGCAGTACAATGAATAATGCAGAGTATTTACAGGAGATTGACAGAGTAATTAAGCAGGGACCATATAGCGATACATGGGACAGTCTTACCGGTATGGAGCTGCCTGAGTGGTTCAGAAGAGATAAATTTGGCATTTTTATCCACTGGGGTATTTTTTCCGTACCGGCATTTGGTAATGAATGGTATTCCAGATGCATGTATGACCAAAATGACCGTGCTTACAAGCATCATATAGAGACCTACGGACCTCATAAGGATTTTGGATATAAGGATTTCATCCCCATGTTTAAGGCAGAGAAATTTAATGCTTCTGAGTGGGTGGAGATATTTAAAAATGCGGGAGCAAAATACATGGTGCCTGTAGCAGAGCACCATGATGGTTTTCAGATGTATAAAAGTGAGCTGTCCCATTGGAATGCTGCTGAAATGGGACCTCATCACGATGTACTGGGGGAGCTTAAAGAAGCCTGCGACAAAGAAGGCATAACCTTTGCCTGCTCTACACACAGAGCTGAGCATTACTGGTTTATGGGCCTGGGACGTCAGTTCGAAAGTGATATTACAGGTGAGTACAAGCGGGGGGATTTCTACTGGCCATCAGTCGCCCCGCAGCCTGATATGGGCTCATGTACCTGTGATCCGCAGACTTCAGAAGAATTCCTGGAGGACTGGCTTTTACGTACCTGTGAGATTATTGACAGATTCCATCCTGCCATTCTTTATTTTGACTGGTGGATCATGCATAAGTCTTACAAGGAGACTCTTAGAAAAATTGTGGCCTACTACTACAACCGTGGCGTAGAGTGGGGACAGAAGGTAGCTGTCTGCTATAAACATGATGCTATGCCTTTTGGCTCCGGTATTGTAGATGTGGAGCGCGGCAAATTTGCAGATACCAAGCCTTACTACTGGCAGACGGATACAGCTATAGCCCACAATTCCTGGTGCTACGTGGATGATTTAAGGTATAAAAATGCCAGGGAGCTGGTGTGCTATCTTTGTGACGTAGTATCCAAAAATGGCAATCTTCTTCTGAATGTAGGTCCCAAGGCTGATGGCACTATTCCTGATACTGATAAGCAGATTCTTGCAGATATCGGCAGCTGGCTTAAGGTGAATGGAGAGGCTATCTACAACAGTAAGCCATGGCGTGCCTGCCAGGAAGGTCCTACTGCTGAAAAAGAGGGCAAATTCTCCGACGAAAAAGACAAGCAGTATACATCGGAGGATTTCCGTTTTACTTGCGGCAATGGAGCTGTGTATGCTATAAATATGAGTTACCCGGAGGACGGCAAGCTTGCCATTAAGTCTTTAGGCAAGGGTGGTGTAGATACCATGTCTTTCCAGGGAGTGATTACAGGAGTAGAGATTTTGGGACATGGCCCTGTAGAGTTCAGTCAGACTGAAGAAGCTCTTAATGTATGTGGACCAAAGCTTGATACTGTTTTCCCTGTTGTGGTAAAGGTAATTACTGACTAATTTTACAGAGGATATATCTTTGGAATCTCTATATATTGCAGATGACGAAAAAATAATACGAGACGGCCTTAAGTACGTGGTGGATTGGGAAGAGCTGGGCTTTACCATAGTAGGTGAGGCCGGTAATGGTGAAGAAGCCTACAAGGATATCTGTGCCCTGTCCCCTACTATAGTTATGATGGACATTAAAATGCCTGGAATGACGGGACTTGATGTTATTAAGCGCTGTGCGGAAGCGGGGATACCTACCAGATTTATTATTTTATCAGGTTTTTCTGACTTTCAGTATGCCCGTGAGGCTATGAAGTATGGTGTTACCCACTATCTGACCAAGCCTATAGATGAAGATGAGCTGACAAAAGCTGTGGATGAGCTGTCAGAGGTCATTCAGGAGGAAAGGGCAAAACATGCACAGGATCAGGTGCTTAGGGAAAAAAGCAAAAAGGAAATAATAGTTGATATTCTTAAGGAAAAAGTAGATTATTATATGTTGGACCTTAAGGCTCTGGGCTTACAAGCCAATCGCTATCAGATAATAGGCTACGAATCCTTTGATAAGGACAGAAATGCTATTCCCTGGCAGTTTGCAGACCTTTTTATGGCTGCCAATAAGGGTGATGAGCTCTTTGACCATTTTTCCATGGATGGCACGGATTACCTTTTGCTGAAGGGAAGTCTTGCGGTGGAAAAATTCAGGCGTTTCGCCTCCCACTATGAGGAGGATCCTGAAAAGGGCAGCCCACTGGATACACTATTTATCGCCTACGGATGCGAGGTGGGGGCAGTATCGGAGCTTCCCAGGAGCTTTGATCAGGTACGGCTTCTTATGAAGAGGCGCTTTTTCTGCCAGCAGGGACAGCATCTCTTAAGCTATGAAGAGCTTCCCGGCATGACAGCGAAAGAGGATATAAAGCTGGATATAGGGCTGGTAAAGTATTACAGCGATTTGATATCAGGATATATAGAAGCGTATAATCGCAGGCAGCTGGCCCAGACCCTCTATGAGCTGGAAGAAAAGCTGTATCATGTGCAGGCTGATATAGCAGAGATAAAAGTCTTTATGGCTGATATTTACCTTAGCATCAAGGAAAAGCTTTCCAGAACCTATTATGAAAAGGAGCTTTCATTCCAGACCAATACTCAAATAATTAATTTTGCCAATGACAGTCGCTATCTCTATGAAATAGTGCTATATTATACACAATCCTTTGAAGGCATTCTGGATATGCTGGGCAATTCTTCAAGAGACAGCATAATGGATGACATAATTTATTATATTGAGCATAATTATCAGTCCAATCTGCGATTGGAGACTATAGCTACATTGTTTGGCTACAATTCCAGCTATCTGGGGAAAATATTTAATCGTATGCAGGGAGAGTCCTTTAATGTTTATGTAGATAAAATGCGAGTAGGAATGGCCAAAGATCTGCTGGGCAATAAAGAGCTTAAAGTATATGAAATAGCTGAAAAAGTAGGCTACAAGAATGTGGATTATTTCCATAAGAAATTTAGAAAATATGTGGGACAAAGTCCTGCAGAATACAGAAAATCCATAGATATTGACATGGAAGAATAGAAAGGTCAAAGTAAGGGAGAAAAGTGGACAGGAACATTTTTATTGAGTTTTTTACAAATAAGATTTTTCTTACTGCCGGAGCCTCATGGTTTCTGGCTCAGGTAATAAAGACTGCTATTAATTACCACTTTACCAGAAAAATAGACTTCGAGCGTATGGTGGGGTCAGGCGGTATGCCGTCCTGTCATTCCGCCACTGTATGCGCTCTTGCTACTGTAAGTGGCATCGCGTATGGCTTCAATTCTTTTCAGTTTGCCCTGGCAGCAATAGTGGCTATTATTGTTATGTATGATGCCAGAGGTGTACGCAGAGAGACAGGCAAGCAGGCAGTTATTATTAAAGAAATTATGGAATACCTTTCCAATCCTGCTGATGCACCGGCACCTGAATTTTCCGATGAGAATCTCAAAGAGCTGGTAGGCCATACCCCTCTTCAGGTAGCGGTAGGAGCAGTATTTGGGACAGTTATAGGTGTATTATCAGGCCTACTGTGGGTAGGCTACATAGGATAGGACAGATATGGATAAGATGTATTACGGCGGAGATTATAATCCCGAACAGTGGCCTGAGGAGACTTGGGCATCAGACATGAAGCTGCTTAAAGGAGCAGGAGTAGATATTCTTACTCTGAATGTATTTGCGTGGGCAGAGCTGCAGCCTTCACCCAACAAATATGACTTTAAGCGTCTGGACAAAATAATGAAAATGGCAGCGGACAATGATATGAAGGTCTGTCTGGCCACTTCTACTGCGGCCCATCCTGCCTGGATGGCCAAAAGATATCCGGATATTTTAAGAGTGGACTTTGATGGCAGAAAGAGGAAATTCGGTGGACGTCACAATTCCTGCCCTTGCAGCCCTACTTACAGATTCTATTCTGCCAGACTGGCAGGCAAGCTGGCTGAAAGATATAAGGATTACAAAAATATTGTGGCATGGCATGTATCAAATGAGTACAATGCAGACTGCTACTGCGAAAATTGTGAACATGATTTCAGAAATTGGCTTCGGGTCAGATATAAGAATCTTAACAATTTAAATAAGGCCTGGGATACAGCTTTCTGGGGCCATACTTTTTACGACTGGGATGAAATCGTAGCTCCCAACAATCTTACCGAGCACTGGGGAGAGCAGAATACCTGCTTCCAGGGTATTACTTTGGACTACAAGAGATTTCAGTCAGACATGACGCTGGAAAACTATAAGGCTGAGTACAAGGCTATAAAGCATTATACACCTGAGATACCTGTTACTACCAATTTCATGGGCTATTTCATGGCACTTGACTACAAGGCATGGGCGCCATATCTTGATTTCATTTCATGGGATAATTATCCGGATGTTGATGCCGAAGATGCCAAGATTTCCATGTGGCATGATCTTATGCGTGGCCTTAAGGGTGGACAGTCTTTCTGGCTGATGGAGCAGACTCCATCCCAGGTAAACTGGCATAAATACTGCGCATTGAAGCGTCCCGGAGAGATGCGTCTGGTTTCTTACGAAGCGGTAGCTCATGGCGCTGACACCGTTATGTTTTTCCAGATGAGAAGATCTATAGGTGCCAGTGAAAAGTATCATGGCGCTATTATAGACCATGTAGGCACTGCCGAGACAAGAGTATATAAAGAGGCTGCGGCTCTTGGAGCTGAGCTGAAAAAAATAGGTGGTGTGACTCTTAATGCCCGCACCAATTCCAAGGCTGCTATTATATTTGACTGGGACAACTGGTGGAGTATTCACTACTCCCAGGGGCCTTCTGCAGCCCTTGATTATCCGGAAGAAGTAAGGCGTTATTATAAGGCATTTATGGAGAATCATATCCCTGTAGACATGATAGGGCCGGATGATGATTTTTCAAAATATGAGCTGATAGTGGCACCGGTGCTGCATATGGTTAAGGGTGATTTCCCTGAGCGTATTAAAGAGTTTACGAAAAAGGGCGGCACTTTTGTTACCACATTTTTCTCAGGCTATGTAAATGAAAGCGATCTGGTGGATATAGGCGGTTATCCCGGTAAGCTCCGCGAGCTTATGGGCGTCTGGGTAGAGGAGATTGACGCTCTGCCGCCTACCAGGGAAAATCATTTTGAATATATGGGTAAGGAGTATCCTGCCCGCATTTTATGCGATATTATGCATATGGAGACTGCGGTATCTCTTTGCAGCTACAAGGAAGACTTTTATGCCGGAATGTCTGTAATCTCCTGTAACAGCTATGAAGATGGTAAGGCCTACTACGTGGCTACTTCCTCAAATGAAGAATTCTACTATGATTTTATCAGGAATATAGCTGCAGAAAAGAGACTTCAGTCTCTGGGAGAAGCATCAAAGAGCATTGAGCTTACCATCAGAGCCAACGATGATGGCACCTTCCTTTTTGCATTGAATCACAGAGGCGGGGATGAAACGATAAGGCTTTATGCAGATACGGTAGACATCCTTACAGGTGAAAAATTCGAGAAGAACAGTGACATTTTAATCGAGCATATGGGAGTACGCATTCTCAGAGTATTGTAATAAAATAATAGAAAAAGAGGATTTGAAATGAGCGAGATCAATAACAATGGCAAGAAGGTAAAGACACACTACACAGGTACTTTTAACGATGGTTCCAAATTCGATTCATCATATGACAGAGGAGAGCCTCTTGAATTTGTATGCGGGGCAGGTATGATGATTAAGGGCTACGATGAGGCTGTAAAAGATATGGCAGTAGGCGAAAAGAAGAAGATTCATCTTATGCCGGAAGAGGCTTATGGTCAGCCTGACCCACAGGCTGTTTTTACAGTTGAGATAGCAGATATGCCGGGAGCTGAAAGTGTTGAAGCCGGCATGAGAGTATATCTGCAGGATGAGATGGGACGTCCATTCCCTGTTATGGTTACAGAGAAGACTGAGACTACAGTTACTTTTGATGCCAATCACGAGATGGCAGGCAAAGAGTTGAATTTTGAGATTGAACTGGTAGAAGTAGAGGCTTAGTTCACGGCAAAAGAAAGGGGAATGCATGTCAAAAAGATTTAGAATGTCTACAGCTCTTGATGTTGATGATTTGCTATTGGAATGCATTCCATATGCAATAGAGCTGGCCAATAAAAAATACAAGTTTGATCCGCCTATTACCATATATGAGGTAGACAGGTGGGGCAAGCTGGGCACCAGAGCTGATGTGATTTTCGAGTTTTTCAATGATCCGGATTTCTATAAAAATCAGCCTGTCATCGAGGGAGCCAAGGAATTCGTTAAAAAGCTTTCCAAAATGACTGAGGTGTTTATTTCCACATCTATTCCTCCGGAATTCATGGGTATCAGAGCCAAGAGGCTTTTGGAAGAGTTCCCTGAAATACCTGAGACCAATATTTATATGGGCTCCAGGAAAGACAAAATTCAGGTAGATATTCTTTTTGACGATGGTATGCACAACGTGTTTAAATCCAATGCAGCTTACCCCATACTTATGAGAAAGCCTTGGAATCAGAACGCCACAGGTATGCTGGCCGTAAATACCTATGATGAATTTTTAAAGCTGGTGGAGGTAATAGCAAGGAGCTACAGCTTTGTGGAAGACAGACTGGAAGAGCCTTCAATAGTGATTCTTGTAGGGCCTTCAGGCAGCGGCAAATCAATGCTGGCTAAAAAGATTCTGGAGACTACGGACAGATTTGAAAAGCTCAAATGCTATACCACCACGGACCCTACTGCTATCAGAGAAGAAGACTGGTACAATTATGTTTCTAAAAGCCAGTTTTATAAAATGAAGGATAGCGGTGAACTTTTTGAATCCACTATGTATGCAGGGCATGGCTATGGCAGTAAAAAACAGGATATAGATGATATCCTTAAAAAAGGTAAAAACGTGCTGGCTTCCATGGATATATGTGGTGCCATGGCACTTAAATCTTCATATGACAATGTATATACCATTTATCTTAAGAGAGATAAAAAAGAATTGCTGACCAAGATCCTGAATAAGAATACCACGGTAGAAGATAAGGTCAACCGCATTATTTCCATCGAAGACGAAAAACATAACGCGGAAATCTGCGACTACGTAGTAGAAATCGAAAATAAAGACTATGACACTGCCGCATCAGAAGTACTTCAGCATCTCAAATTTCAATAATGACACGGGGCGTTCCCCACTGTCAACTTTTTGCTCCGCTTGCTCCCTGGCTCGCCCTATTCCTCTCTTTAAAGCCAAGGCAGTGATTGGAGTTGTTTGAGTATATATTAAGTGATATAAAAATAAGCTGACCTCATTCTGCTCTGTTATTGTTTTTAAGGAATAAATGGCGAAAATTGGAGGCCCCTACACCCCATTTTTCGCCATTTCAGACTCCGGAAGTGAATTCCGAAGTCTGATTATAGCATTGTCACAGGGACGTTTCTCAGTGTCAACTTTTTGTCACGGGGACGTTTCTCACTGTCAACTTTTTGCTCCGCTTGCTCCCTAGCTCGCCCCATTCCTCTCTTTAAAGCCAAGGCAGTGATTGGAGTTGTTTGAGTATATATTAAGTGATATGAAAATAAGCTGACCTCATTCTGCTCGAGGTTGACCACTCGTGGACAGTCACTAACTGCTATGCCCTGCGAGTTCCGGGCTGGAACCGGAACTCGCGACGGACATACCAGTAAGTGCCGTATCCCACTCGGGTCAAAGCTCGCAGGGCTGAGGTCAGCTTTTTTTATATCACTTTATTTACATTGTGACCAATCCGGCCTTGGCTTTAAACAGCCTCATGGGGATACTGCCAGGAAGGTGAGCTCCGCAGGTTGGGCAGTGAGGCAGTCCGTGCATCTCAGGGGCGTATCTGCCGGTGCCGGGAGATGGGGGCTAAGAGTGAGCCAAAGTGCAGATTTAGCCGCCACTTGCTAGCATATACGGCGTGTGCCAGGCGGCTAACATTGTCACGGGGACGTTTCTCACTGTCAACTTTTTGTCAGAGGGACGTTTCTCGCTGACACACCTCCTGCGGAGCGCACCTTCCAGGCTCGCTGTGTCCGTATGTACCGACAGGAGATATATGCGAATACAAAAAAATAAAATGCCACGCTGGCAAAGGACTCAACTACTGGTAGAGGGAGTGCTTTGATAGCGTGGCATTATAATTATTAAAAAATAGGCATATTTCCTGCCGGTGCATACGGATACAGCGAGCCAGGGAGCAAGCGGAGCTAAAAAGTTGACAGTGAGAAACGTCCCTCTGACAAAAAGTTGACAGTGAGAAACGTCCCCATGACAATTATGCGTTTTCTTTTAGTTTGTTAAGGAAGTAGCGGGCAGGCTCTGAAAGTGGAAGAGAGTCGTCATAGGCAGCTACTATTTTTCTTGTAGGTATTTTTTCCTTGGTCTTAATGATGATCATATCTTCTTTGTCGTGCTCTGTAAGACAGAAGTCAGGAACAAAAGCGGCACCAAGGCCTATGCGGGCCAGGTCAATCAGCAGGTCATTACTGGAAAGCTCAATAGATGGCACCAGATCGATGGAAGCTTTTCTGAAAAGCTCATGCAGGAAAATGGAGGTCGTACTGGTCTTGTCCAGCATAAGAATAGGAAGCTCTGAAAGCTTACGCAGGCTCAGCTCCTCGTTGTCATAAGGGAAATAATTCTTGTTGGCAATGAATACGTCGCTAAACTCTGCTACGGTCTGTACTTTCATGGTATTGTTCAGAGTAGGATTGGGGAAATTGGTAACGATTAAGTCGGCTTTGTTTTCCTCAAGAATAGCGGCGCAGCCGGAAGATGAAGCGTTAATAACCTTAATATGTACATCAGGATACTTCTGGTGGAAATCATTCAGGTAAGGCACCAGGAAGTAGCGGCAGATAGTATCTGAAGCAGCGATTTTAAACTGAACCTCACCTACCTCCAAAGCAGCAGAAAGCTGATTCTCAGCCTTGGTAATAAGTCCGATGGCAGGCTCGATATGCTTGAAAAGAAGCTCACCCTCCTTGGTAAGTGTAACACGCTTGGTACTTCTTATGAAAAGTGTCTGACCGAGACGCTTTTCCAATACCTTTACGGACTGGCTGACAGCCGACTGAGAGATAAAAAGCTCAGCAGCGGCATCAGAAAAAGAAAGAGAACTGGCTACATGATAGAAGACCTTGTAAAGCTCATAATTGATGTCCATGGTATGCTCCTTTTAATATGAAACGATGCCGGCTAAGTCCCATCTTAGTCATTCAAAATAGAATGATTAGCACCGATGATAGATGAAAATATGACTGTTAATAGATAAAGGCTTGGATTAGCTTGAGTAATAAAACAGTCAAAATTTATTAATTTTTATTATAATACAAAATGTGCTTTAATGGAAGAGCAAAAAATGAATAAGTTTATGTCGGGAAAATGAAATAAAACTGATATAAATGATAAAATCACAAATTTTGTCTATTTAGAGAAAGGGATAACATTTATGGTAAAGCGTGTTTATTCTGAGAAAAAACCTGCATACGCAGTACATGCTGCAGAGCTCTTAAATGAGATTAAGGAGTATTTAAATATAAGTTCTGTTAGCGCAGTACGTGAGCTTATCAGATATGATATCGAAAATATAACAGAAGAGACTTACAAAAAGGCACTCACTACAGTATTTTGCGAGCCTCCTGTAGATTTTTGTTTTGAAGGTCAGTTCCCTGTAGAAGCTGGCGACAGAGTTTTCTCAGTTGAGTATCTGCCGGGTCAGTTTGATCAGAGAGCAGACTCTGCAGTACAGTGTGTAAAGCTGCTTAATGAGACAGAAGAGCCTGTTATCCTTTCTGCAACCACATATGTTCTTTCAGGTAATATTTCTGACGAGGAGCTGGAGCGTATTAAAAAATACTGCATCAACCCTGTAGACAGCAGAGTGGCAGGTGAAGAAGTGCCTGCTACACTTTCCATGAATTATGACATGCCTGCTGACGTTGCCATTTTCCAGGGCTTCTGTGATATGCCTGAGGATAAGCTTTTTGAGCTTTATTCCTCTCTGAATCTGGCTATGACCATGAAGGACTTCCTTCATATCCAGAATTACTTTAAAAATGAAGAGCACCGTGATCCATCCGTTACAGAGATTCGAGTACTGGATACCTACTGGTCCGACCACTGCAGACATACCACTTTCCTTACTGAGCTTACAGGTGTATCCTTTGACGAGGGTAAGTATCAGAAGCCTATTAAGGATTCCTATGATAAGTACATGAAGGCTCGTTCTGTACTTTTCAAGGGCCGTGATGACAAGTATGTAAGCCTTATGGATATTGCTCTTTTCGGTATGAGAGAGCTTAAGGCACAGGGCAAGCTGGAGGATCAGGAGAAATCTGATGAAAATAATGCCTGCTCCATCGTTGTACCTGTAGAGGTAGACGGAAAAACAGAAGAATGGCTGGTTTTCTTTAAAAATGAGACCCACAACCATCCTACTGAAATTGAGCCTTTTGGTGGCGCAGCTACATGTCTCGGCGGTGCTATCCGTGATCCGCTGTCAGGTCGTGGCTATGTTTACCAGGCTATGCGTGTAACAGGTGCAGCAGACCCTACTCTTGATATTGCAAAGACTTTAAGCGGCAAGCTGCCTCAGAGAAAAATTGTAACAGGCGCAGCTTCAGGCTATTCTTCATATGGTAATCAGATCGGTCTTGCTACCGGTATTGTTGATGAAGTATATCATCCAAATTACGTGGCAAAGCGTCTTGAAATTGGTGCCGTTATGGGCGCTGCCAAGCGTGAGCATGTAATGAGAATGAATTCTGAGCCCGGAGATATTATCATCCTTATGGGTGGTCGTACAGGCCGTGATGGCTGTGGCGGTGCTACAGGCTCCAGTAAGGCACATAACAATGATTCCATTAATACCTGCGGTGCTGAAGTACAGAAGGGTAATGCTCCTACAGAGCGTAAGCTTCAGAGACTTTTCAGAAGACCGGAAGTGACATCCATTATCAAAAAGTGTAATGACTTTGGTGCTGGCGGTGTATCCGTTGCTATCGGTGAGCTGGCAGACGGTCTTGTAGTAGATCTTGATCTGGTACCAAAGAAGTATGCAGGTCTTGATGGTACAGAGCTTGCTATCTCTGAGTCTCAGGAGAGAATGGCTATCGTTGTTGATAAAAACGACGTTGAGAAAATGCTGGAGTATGCAGCTTCTGAGAATCTTGAGGCTGTTGCAGTAGCTACAGTTACAGAAGAAAAGAGACTGGTGCTTAACTGGAGAGGCAAGTCCATAGTAAATATCAGCAGAGCTTTCCTTGACACCAATGGTGCTCATCAGGAGACTACAGCTCGTGTAGAGATGCCTAGCGAAGAAAAGACTTTCTTTGATGAGCCCGGCTCTTACAAGGCCTCCACAGTAGAGGCAGTAGAGGGAGACAGCATCAGGTCCAAGTGGCTCAATATGCTTTCTGACCTTAATGTATGTTCTAAGAAGGGCCTTATTGAAATGTTTGACTCTTCCATCGGAGCTTCATCCACTCTGATGCCATTTGGTGGTATTTACCAGAACACACCTACCCAGACTATGATTGCCAAGCTGCCTGTGCTGCGCGGCAAGTGCGATACAGTTACTATGATGAGCTATGGCTTTGATCCATACCTCTCTTCCTGGAGCCCATACCATGGCTCTGTATATGCTGTAATTAACTCTGTAGCAAAAATAGTTGCTGCAGGTGGTGATATGAACAAGATTCGTTTCACATTCCAGGAGTTCTTTGAGAGACTGCGTGATGATGAGACACGCTGGGGCAAGCCACTGGCATCCCTTCTGGGTGCATATGAAGCGCAGATCCGTCTGGGTCTCCCTTCTATAGGCGGTAAGGACTCCATGTCAGGATCTTTCAATGAGATTGATGTTCCTCCTACCCTTGTAAGCTTTGCAGTTGATATTGCAAAGCAGCAGGACGTTATTACAGATGAATTCAAGAAGGCAGGCAACAAGATTATCAGATTCCTGATGAAGAGAGATCAGTATGATCTTCCTGATTATGATGCTTTTATGAGCCAGATGAATATTTTCAGAAAGCTTAACGAGAGCGGCATTATCAAGAGTGCCTTTGCTACAACAGCAGGTGGCGTAGCTGAAGCAGTATCCAAGATGGCATTTGGTAACGGCCTGGGTGTTAAGATTCTTGACAGTGTAGAGGAAAAGGTGCTTTTCGCTCCTCTTTACGGAGAAATCATTGCAGAAATCGATCCTGCAGATTTTGAAAAGATTGTTAATTCCGGTGCAGTATGCAAGGTCATCGGTGATGTTACCGACAATGCTTGTTTCCAGTACAAGGATACAGTTATTACTTTCGTAGAGGCAAAGAAGAGATGGGAAGCTACACTTGAGTCCGTATTCCCTACCCATACACCTGGCGTAAAGACAAAGGATCAGAAGGAACTTATTATTCCTCTTTACAGTGAGAAAAACATTCTTGTTTCTACCAAGAAGGTAGTTAAGCCAAGAGTATTTATCCCTGTTTTCCCAGGTACCAACTGTGAGTATGATTCACTTCGTGCTTTCGAGCATGCCGGTGCAGAGGTAGTGACATCTGTTTTCCGTAACAGAAATGAAGAGGATATCAGAGAGTCTGTACTTAGCTTTGAGCGTGAGATTAAAAACAGCCAGATTGTAATGTTCCCAGGCGGTTTCTCTGCAGGTGATGAGCCTGATGGATCCGGTAAGTTCATTGCTACAGCTTTCAATAATGTTAAGCTTTCAGATGCATTAAATGACCTTCTGAAGAATCGTGACGGTCTTGTACTTGGTATTTGTAACGGCTTCCAGGCTATCATTAAGCTGGGACTGGTACCTTACGGTGAAGTACGTGAGCAGGATGAGACATCTCCTACACTTACACGTAATACCATTGGTCGTCATGCTTCCAAGAGCGTATATACAAAGGTTATTTCCAACAAGTCTCCATGGCTTTCAGGGGCAGAGCTGGGTAAGGTATACTCCATCCCTGCATCACATGGCGAGGGCAGATTTGTTGCCAACGACGAGTGGCTTAAAAAGCTTATTGAGAATGGTATGGTAGCCACCCAGTATGTAGACGCTAATGGCAATCCTACTTTGGATGAGGATTACTGTCCAAATATGTCCTATATGGCTATCGAGGGTATTACCGATATGTCCGGCAGAGTACTGGGCAAGATGGCTCATTCTGAACGTAAGGGTGATGGCGTTGCCCTCAATATCTATGGAGATCAGGATATGAAGATCTTTGAGAGCGGTGTTAAGTATTTCTCATAATATAATGCCAAAATGTATGTATCTGCAGAGAAGATGATAGCTGTCATCTTCTCTGTTTTTCTTGGATTATCTTCAATGGAGCCTTTAACTAATATTGTAAAAATAAACCTAATTTGCTAGAATAAGTTCTATTATGAAAAGAGCATTCAAATATTTATTTGTACAAAAGAAAAAGATGATTGTAGGCTATATTGCCAAGACCTTCGGCACTATAGTGGAGCTTTTTATACCCTGGATAATGGCCAAAATTCTGGACGAAGTAGTGCCTTCCATGAAGGAGACCGGATACTATCTGCCCTTTATTATTTGGAGCCTTATTATGGTATCCTGCGCTTTTGCTGCCAGATTTCTCAACGTTTTTGCCAATAGAAGAGCCGCATGGGTATCCATGGATGCCATAAGACGCCTTAGGTATGATCTGTTCAAAAAGATTATGACTTTGTCGGGAAAGAAAACCGACGAATTTGGTATTCCGTCACTGGTGGCCCGTCTTACATCCGACTCTTACAATATACATACCTGCTTTAATATTTTTCAGCGTATGGGTGTAAGAGCCTTGTTTATGCTGATTGGCGGCCTGCTGATGGCTTCTACTCTGGATGTAAAGCTTACTCTGACTTTGGTGGCTGTAATTCCTTTTGTTTTTGTAGTGGTTCTTATTGTTACTCTGAAGGGTATCCCTTTGTACGCAAAAGTACAGACTTATGTGGATGACATGGTCAGAGTAATGAGAGAAGATGTATCAGGCATAAGAGTGATAAAAGCTCTGTCCAAAGAGGATTACGAAAGAAGACGTTTTGAAAAAGCTAATGCAGATACTGCAGACAGCGACTTTAAAGCTGCCGGAGTTATGTCAGCCTCCAGCCCCCTTATCAGTTTTTTCCTTAATATCGGTCTGGTGCTGGTTATTGTAGTAGGTGCGTACCGAGTAAATGACGGAGATATAAAGCCCGGCGTAATTCTTGCTTTTCTTACATACTTTACCATGATACTGAATGCGGTTATTGCAGTTACCAGGATTTTTGTTAATTTTTCCAAGGGTTCTGCATCTGCCAAGCGTATCTGGCTGGTAATAGATGCAGAAAATGATCTGCAGATAGAGAGCTGGGATGGTGAAGTGAGGGTTGATGCGCCTAAAATTGAATTTAGAAATGTCTGCTTTACGTATGGCGATCCCAGCGATGATATAGAGGATAAGCAGGTATTATCAGATATATCCTTTACTGTTCGTAAAGGAGAATCCCTGGGCATTATAGGTGCTACGGGTGCGGGAAAAACTACCATTTTAAATCTGCTTATGCGCTATTATGATGCGGGCAAGGGGCAAATCCTTATAGATGGCAGAGACATAAAGACATATGAGCTGGAGGAACTGAGGCTTAAATTCGGTACGGCTTTCCAGAATAATATTATTTTTGCAGACACAGTGGCTGAAAATATCAGCTTTGGGCGTGAACTTGCTGTTGATGCCATAGAAAAAGCCATTAAAGCTGCAAATGCCTATGATTTTGTTATGGCAAAAGAAGGGGGGCTGGATCATGTGGCTTCCATAAAGGGAGCTGATTTTTCCGGCGGTCAGAAGCAGAGGCTGTATGTGGCCAGAGCTCTGGCAGGGAGCCCTGAGATACTTATTCTGGATGACTCATCATCGGCATTGGACTACAAGACTGATGCGGACGTAAGAAATGCCATCAGCACTCAATATGAGGACTCTACCCTGGTCACTGTGGCACAGCGTATCAGTTCAGTTATGAAAATGGATAGAATTTTGGTGCTCGATGACGGAAAAGTAATTGGTAACGGCACTCATGCGGAGCTTATGGAAAATTGCAGCGTTTACAAAGAAATAGCAGCCACTCAGCTGGGTAGCTTGGTGTAGAATATGGCAGATAAGAAAAATATCCCCAGCGGGGGAAAGGGAAAAACAGTAGAACATGCAAAGGACCCCAGGGCAGCCTTCAGATTTTTATGGAAATATCTGAAGGAGTATAAACTGCTGCTTTTTTTGGCGCTTATTATTACACTTGCGGCCAATTCCTTTGCCCTTATAGGTCCTGAGCTTTCAGGTAAGGCCATAAATGCAATTGTTGGAGAAGGGAAGGTTGATTTTAGTACTGTATTCAGGTATGCCACCCTTATGGTGATTTTCTATGTGATTTCAGCTATCCTTTCCTATGTGCTGGCTCTGATGATGAGAGCTATTACCAGACGTATAGTAAAGCACATGAGAAAAGATGTTTTTGACAAGCTGATGAAGCTGCCTGTATCTTACTTTGATGTGCATCAGGCGGGAGACATAATAAGCCGCGTATCCTATGATATTGACGTAATTAACACATCGCTTTCTACAGATGTGGTGCAGATACTTGCCAGCACTGTCACCATTGTGGGCTCATTTATCATGATGGTAAAAATATCTCCGATTTTGGTGCTGGTAATGTGCGTTACTATACCATGTTCATTTTTATATACAAAGAAAATGACGAAAATAAGCCGTCCGAAATTTTCCAGACGATCCAAGAAACTGGGAGAAATGAATGGTTATGTGGAGGAGACTGTAGGTGGCCAAAAGGTAATTCAGGGCTTCGCCGGAGAAAAAGTCTATATGGATCGTTTCCAAAAGGTGAATGTAGAGGCCACAGAAGCATATTATGATGCGGATTATATGAATGCTACCATAGGCCCATCAGTCAACATGATTAATAACCTCTCCCTGTCCCTGGTAACAGTTTTTGGTGCTTTACTTTTTGCTCTGGATAAAATGCTTCTGGGCGATGTATCTTCTTTTGTACTATATTCAAGAAAGTTCTCAGGCCCTATTAACGAAGCTGCCAACATTATCGGAGAACTGCAGTCTGCCCTGGCTGCAGCAGAAAGAGTAAACAGGATTTTGTCTGAGGATAATGAGCCTCTGGATGTGCAAAATGCCCATGAGCTTACAGAGGTTAATGGTGATGTAGAAGTAAAAGATGTTCAGTTTGGATATACAGAAAATAAGCTGATACTTAAAGATTTCAACCTGTCTGCTCCTGCGGGCAAACTGATAGCTGTGGTAGGTCCTACAGGTGCCGGAAAAACCACTCTTATTAACCTTCTTATGAGATTTTACGACCCTCTTTCAGGAGAAATCAGGGTAGACGGGTACGAAAATAAGGAGATTACCAGAAAATCTTTAAGGTACTCCTACGCCATGGTGCTTCAGGACACCTGGGTATTTGGTGGTACTATTTTTGAAAATATCGCTTATGGTAAGGAAAATGCCACTATGGAAGAGGTGGTGGCTGCAGCCAAGGCGGCCAAGATTCATAATTTTATTATGAGGCAGCCGGAGGGCTACAATACAGTACTTACCGAGGATGGCGTGAATATCTCTAAAGGTCAGAAGCAGCTTTTGACCATAGCCAGAGCTATGCTGCTTAATGCCAGCATGCTGATCCTGGATGAAGCGACTTCCAACGTTGATACCCGTACTGAAAAGAAGATTCAAAGTGCCATGGAAGAGCTGATGGCCAATAAGACCTGCTTTATCATAGCTCATCGACTGTCTACTATCGAGCATGCAGATGAAATTATAGTAGTGGATGATGGTGAGATAAAGGAAAAGGGGCGTCATGCTGAACTGATGGCAAAAAAAGGCGCGTACTATGAACTGTACGCGGCCCAGATCAGGTAAATATTTCAATAGTGCCATCGACCTCGGCAAAAATCACCGGTTCTTTTTCGATGATTTGGGCCTTTCCGTTGGTGGCATCTATCAGTTTTTTTGTGACTTCCTGTACTTTGGAGGTAGGAAGACATATATCAACAGTAACATTTTCAGCATACTGCGTATCCATAATGGGAAGCCCCAGGCTGCCCATCAGGTACTGCAGTTTGCCCAGCCCGGTATAGTCTGTGGTTATAGACAGCAGCTGACCGGGCATTTTTTCTATTATTTCCGCACTTTTAAGGGCTGCGGCCGTGGAGTCTGTATACGCTCTGACCAGACCACCTGTACCCAACAGGGTGCCGCCAAAGTATCTGGTAACTACAGCACAGACATTTTTAAGCTCAGCACCTGTTAATACGGATAGAATAGGCTGCCCTGCGGTTTTTTGAGGCTCTCCGTCGTCAGAGGCTCTGACCAGGTCTACAGGTCCTTCTATGATGTAAGCAGAGCAGTTGTGTCTGGCATCCCAATATTGTTTTTTCATTTTTTCGATGAATGCTAAAGCCTCTTCTTCACTGTCCACTGGCTGAATGTGGCAAATGAAACGTGACTTTTTTTCTTCGATTTCTCCGCTGACCGGAGATAAAATAGTTTTGTAAGGATTCATATTTTTTTTCGTTTTCTAATTATAATATATCTGATATACTTAAATGATAACAACGATTGACATTTTTTTCAAGACAGAGTTTAAGGGAGAATTCACATGGGTAGAGATGGACGTGGAAAAGGCGGACTTATAGTTCTTATAGTAGTGCTGTGTGTGTTTAATGTGCTTAGTATAGGTGGCATGTTTATTTTGTACCAGCGCCTGACGGAAAAAGTGACAGTGACGACGCCTGTAGCTCCGGCTCCTACAGACATAGTGTCCAATGACAATGGGGGGACAGGAGAAAAAAATGATGACGAGAAGGGGGAGACTACCAAAGAGCCTTTGCCTTCACAAAGTGTGCAGCATGATGCGGTAGCTGCCAAGCACGTGGATAATCTTAAAGATGAAATAGGAAAAGCACAGCTGCCTGAAGGAGCTGTAGCTACAGTAAGCATCATGGATGGCGTGGAGTATCTGAAGCTTACAAAGGACCAGTATGCTTTTTATTATAGAAATGATTACATGAAGTACGGCCAGGAGCCATATGGTCATGTCATTATTGAGAATGGTTCGGTTAAAAAGGAATTTGACTGGGATTACTCTTTAAAAGCTGAGAATATTAAAAGCCTCCTGCCGGTTATTTTTGACTGGCGAGATAATAAAAGAGAGCAGATGGCCTTCGTATTCAAAAAGATGGATGACGGTGAGGAAGAGTGCAGAGGCGTGCATTTTGTCACCTGCAAGGACCTTTCTGAGTACAAGACACTGACTCCGGATACAGGCTTTGTTAACTGTCTTTCCATAGGCGGCTTTGTGGAGACTGATAAAGAGACGCTTATCTGTATAGTCAATGATTCCAGAAAGTATTATATCTCTGCCGGGAAGAAGCTTACCGAAGAAGAAAAGTCCGGCCTTACCATATCTGCGGTAAACGACGTAAGATATGCCATGTTAAAGGAAAGAGTATATGTTTACTCCAAGGTAGAGCTTAAAAATATAGGCTGGATCGGCGAGATTTCTTCCAGAGTAACCTATTCTACCTTTGATATTTTTGGTAATCACAGCAATGTTTTTTACTGCTATGCTGAGCAGATGAACATGCAAAGTGATGATATGCTGGTCATTACCCCGGTGAAAAATTATGAGGATACGAAAAAAACGAAGGTTTCTCTTACCGGCGACAACGGAGAAAAGATGATTTTCTTTGCCAAGGAGGGAGTAGCCAACGCTTGGCAGGATCCTGCATTATATGAGAGAAACGAAAATGGGTACATGGTCTACAAAGATCCTTCGGTATATACCTGTTGGGGTGTGGATGTATCCAGATATCAGACTGTAAAGGACTGGAAAAAGGTTAAGGAAGCGGGCTTCGAGTTTGCTTTGATCAGAATGGCCTATCGTGGCTATGGCGGTGGCACTATTGTGACGGACAGCTCCTTTGAAAGCCATATACAGGGAGCTACAAAAGCGGGACTGGATGTGGGTGTTTATTTCTTTACACAGGCCATTACCGTGGCTGAAGCGGTAGAAGAAGCTGAATATATAGTAAATGCCATAAAGAAGTACAAAATAACCTATCCGGTGATTATAGATACGGAATTTTATTCCAGTGTGGATGCCAGAGCCAACTATATGTCTGTAAAGCAGCGCACGGATATTTTAAAGGCTTTCTGCGAAACAGTAAAAAAGGCCGGCTATACACCTATGATATATGCGGGCACCAACTGGAGTATGCTTAGCTTTGACAGAAGCCAGCTGGAAGGGTACGATTTCTGGTATGCGGCCTACAGCCAGAACATTGACTACCCTTACCACTACGAGATACTGCAGTATGCGGAGGATGCAGTAGTACCGGGTATCAATGAAAAGGTTGATGTAAATATCTGCTTTAAAAAGTACAAATAAATTATTGTCACGGGGACGTTTCTCACTGTCAACTTTTTGTCACGGGGACGTTTCTCACTGTCAACTTTTGTGGCTCCGCTTGCTCCCTGGGCTCGCCCCATTCCCCTCTTTAAGGCCAAGGCAGTGTTTTGATTTATTTAAGTTATTATTAAGTGATATAAAAAAGCTGACCTCGAGCAGAATGAGGTCAGCTTAGCGTGTCGACAAAGTCGACACTTCAGAGCAGATGGCATTCGCCATCTGCTCTGTTATTGTTTTTAAGGAATAAATGGCGAAAATTGGAGGCCCCTACACCCCATTTTTCGCCATTTCA
>JAZLGU010000020.1:0-54453 GCA_045616485.1 Lachnospiraceae bacterium | reverse complement strand
GGAAAAATATGCATCAAAATGAGAAGTCGAATTCACCGGGTCCTGGTAAGAGTTAGTGAATTCCACCCCTAAATATAAAGGTATGGACTCATCCAATCGCATATGACTCCGGCCTTTTATTATGTTTAAAAAGGATATTTCTGCTTATGCAGAAATCTTTATTATCCTTACACCGCTTGTTTGCTTTATGCCCGATGTGATTACATGTGTCAAGGCTGCAAAGCACCAGAATGGCTATGGCCTTGACACATGTAATCGCCATCGGGTTATCTGTAGTCAAGCGGTTGTAAGGATAACAGTGTGCATAGCACACTTTCCATAAAAGGCGAGCGTAAGCTCGGTTACCTTTTAATCAAGTAGTTCTGGTCTTAAGATGATATCATTTGGAGCGATTTTTTCCACTCCAAGCTTATCGAGTAAGGCTTTTCCATAGTAGAATTCAAACATTTCATAGGGAGACTTATCGCCGAGCTCAGGTCTCTTATAAGAGTTTATATGATTCATCATAAGAGAGATTTTATCCTGATTATATTTGCCGATGTCAGTGGACTTAGGGATTACACGCCGTATGAATTCATGATTGTTTTCGCATGCACCTTTTTGCCCAGGCGATGATGCATCGCAGTAGAAGACCTGTGATCTTATAACTCCGTCTGAGTCAACTTCAATAGCTGTAGGATTTGAGAACTCGGTGCCATTGTCCGCGAGAATTAACGGGAAGATTTTTTTGAAATCATCCTCACCGATTTTTTCATAAATGGCATTAATTATGTCGGTAACTGATTTTGAATCATTGGCTTCTCTGTAGTAAGCTAGCTGGAGCTTTGGCAGTACAAAGTGAATGGTAAGTAGAACGGCGCCACCTTTAATCCCCTCGACAGAATCAAGCTGAGTTATAGGAACGGAAGGATATGCATTGTGGTACTCTTGGAATTCTTGAAATGTCCTTCCTATACGGCATTTTTTGTCTACTTTTAATGGCACGGATTTGCTTCTTGGTTTAAATCGGACTATCTTGGGTGCGTCAATGCTTCTTGCGGTGAACAGACTGTTGTTTAAATAGATGTAGGCCGTTTTCTCGCAGCAAGAGATGGTATCAGGATTGTTGACAAGTATGTGATGAAGTGACTGTCCATTTTTTAATAAAGGGCTTATAACTGAATCAAGCCTGTCCCTTTCCGCTTCTGTAAGATTGAAACCCGATCTTGACTCTGAAAGAGTATCAAGATACTCCATATGGGCTTTGTGAGCATCATATGTGCGCTTTTCAAGTGTGCAGTTGCGGCGCTTTTCACAACCGTTACAGACATAGGGTGGCTTTAACAAACGGCTACAAACTTCTTTTTCATAGTTTACGCACGAAATAGTACATTTGATGCAGACAGCGCATCGATTTTTACTTATATGATCACATTCCTTGCATGCTGTGCCGTAAAACTTGCAGCTTACACGGTGGATACAGTCATTGAAAGGGCGTGAATAGGAACCTGCCTTGGAGAAGTATATATGATTTTTTACTTCTTTTGCGATGGTAGTACAGTCCCTTTCAAGTTTTCTGCCAATAGCTTTAAAGGATAATCGTTCGGCAAGGGCATGCTGGATGTCATACCGATCATCAAGTGTTAAATGTTTATTCTTATTCATAAAACTCCTGTTCTGGCCGGAGCAAGGTTGAATGAACAATGATAAAATACCATTTAGAATTACTAATTTCTACACTATGATTAGGAATCACTAAAATCCACGTATCCATAGGGATGGGGTGGAATTAAATTTTACAAATGACAATAATGAAATAGTAACATGAAATAAAATAAAATACTTGACTATCGTCTTAAAACATGGTATATTCATACGGCTATGGAAGGCGATAGTCTTTTTTTTTGTCGCAGGAAACAGCGACCTGCGATGTGAAAGACTAAAAAACAAAATTTGACTACGGAGGTGGAAGAAGTCATGCGAGTTAAAATTACATTGGCTTGTACAGAGTGCAAACAGCGTAACTACAACACAACCAAAGACAAGAAGGAACATCCAGACAGGATGGAGACCAGCAAGTACTGCAGATTCTGCAAGAAGCACACAACACACAAAGAAACAAAATAATGTTTGATTGAGACAGAAAAGGAGACACTATGGCAGAAGAAGTATCTACCAAAGAAAAAGGTCGTGTCAGCCTCTGGTGGAAGGGTCTCAAGTCAGAGTTCAAAAAGATTATTTGGCCTGACAAAGAGACAGTCGCTAAGCAGACAGCAGCTGTTATCGTCATTACCGTTGTTTTGGGAGCAATCATTTCATTACTCGATTGGGCTGTTAAGTTCCTGATCGGTCTGCTTCCTTAATTCGTTTGTGCGGAGGATTTTATGGCAGAAGCTAGATGGTACATTGTTCATACCTATTCAGGATATGAGAACAAGGTTAAAGACAATATTGACATGACAGTCAAGAACAGAGGCCTTGATGAAAGAATCATCAGGACCGAAGTGCCTATGGAAAAGGCAATAGAGGTCAAGGACGGAGTTAAAAAGACTGTTGACCGTAAAGTATTTCCTGGCTATGTACTTATTTACATGATTCTCGATGACGAGACATGGTACGTTGTTAGAAATACAAGAGGTGTTACAGGATTTGTTGGCCCTGGGTCTGAGCCTGTTCCCCTTTCTGACGAAGAAGTCAGAAATATCGGTCTTGACAGAGAGAAAGAGACTACTGTTGAGATTGATTTCCAGGTAGGCGATACAGTCACCATTATTGAAGGCAATCTGGAAGGCAAGTCCGGTATCGTTAAGCAGATTGATCTTCACAAGCAGACTGTTATTATCAGCGTTGAAATGTTTGGCCGCGAGACCCCTACAGAGGTTGGTTTCACAGCTGTCAAGGCTGAAAAGTTTTAAGGCTAGACCTTAATTATTGAATTAGAGATACGTGAGTATCTCCGTGGGAGGAAGGGCAGAGCGCCCACTCCGATATCACCACATTTAGGAGGATTTTTAAAATGGCAAAGAAAGTTGAAGGTTACATCAAGTTACAGATCCCTGCTGCAAAGGCTACACCAGCACCACCTGTTGGTCCTGCTCTTGGTCAGCACGGTGTTAACATCCCTGCTTTCACAAAGGAATTCAATGCGAGAACACAGGGTCAGGAAGGTATGATCATTCCTGTTGTAATCACAGTTTATGCAGACAGAAGCTTTTCATTCATCACAAAGACACCGCCAGCAGCAGTTCTTTTAAAGAAGGCTTGCAATCTTCAGTCCGCATCCGGCACACCTAACAAGAACAAGGTTGCTAAGATTAAGAAGTCTGAAGTTCAGAAGATCGCTGAGCTTAAGATGCCAGATCTTAACGCAGGTTCTATCGAGGCTGCTATCAGCATGATCGCTGGTACAGCTCGTTCAATGGGTATCGAAGTAGTAGAAGATTAATTATTAGGTGGGAGGACAGATAGTCCGCAAATACCACAGGAGGTTTAATAATGAAAAGAGGAAAAAATTATAAAAACGCATTAGCAAGCTACGATAAGTCTCAGCAGTATGATGTTGCAGAGGCGGTAGGCATTGTTAAGAAAAATGCAAGTGCAAAGTTCGACGAGACAGTAGAAGCTCACATCAGACTCGGCGTTGATGGCCGTCATGCTGATCAGCAGGTTCGTGGTGCTGTAGTTCTCCCTCACGGTACAGGTAAGACCGTTAAGGTTCTTGTATTCGCAAAGGGTGACAAGGTAAACGAGGCTGAGGCTGCAGGTGCTGACTACGTTGGTGGCGACGAGCTCATCCCTAAGATCCAGAATGATGGATGGCTTGATTTCGATGTAGTAGTAGCTACACCTGATATGATGGGCGTTGTTGGTCGTCTTGGTAAGGTGCTCGGTCCTAAGGGTCTTATGCCAAACCCTAAGGCTGGTACAGTTACAATGAACGTTGCACAGGCAATCGCTGATATTAAAGCAGGTAAGGTTGAGTACAGACTTGATAAGGCTAACATCATCCACGTACCTGTTGGTAAGGTTTCCTTCACAGAGGAACAGCTCGCTGACAACTTCCAGGCACTTATGGGTGCAATCATTAAGGCTAAGCCAGCTACAGCAAAGGGTCAGTACCTTAAGAGCGTTACAATCGCTTCTACAATGGGCCCTGGCGTTAAGGTTAACGGCGCTAAGCTTGGCTAATTAAAATTAATGGTTGACAAACCAATAAATTTGTATTAAAATCTTCGACGTTTGGTGCGTTGTTGCACCAAACGTCTGAGATATTTAACCGAAGACAGCTGGTGTGCTTAGCACATAAGTGGATTTATCCCGCCCGCCGAGGGAATCAACAGATTGAACATTTCAACTGCTTTTTCCGTTTCGGTAAAGCAGGTTTTTTTATTATAAGAATCTGCACTTTCGTGGAGCTTGCTCCATGATCCAAATCTATAAGGAGGTGCATTCAAATGGCAAAAGTTGAAATCAAGGCTCCCATCATTGATGAGATCAAGGCTTCTGTAGAGAAGGCTAGCTCTTGCGTACTTGTACAGTACTCCGGTATCACAGTTGCTGATGACACAAAGCTTCGTAAAGAGCTTCGTGAGGCAGGTGTTGTTTACAAGGTATACAAGAACACATATCTTAAGAGAGCATTTGAGGGTACAGACTTCGCTCAGCTTAACGATCAGCTCGAGGGCACAACAGCAGTAGCTTTCGGCTTCGAGGATTCTACAGCTCCTGCAAGAATCATCGCTAAGTACGCAGAGAAGATCGAGCCTCTTCAGTTCAAGGGTGGCGTTGTAGAAGGTACATTCTATGATGCAAAGGCTATGGAGAAGATCGCAAAGATCCCTTCCAGAAACGAGCTTATTTCCAAGCTTCTGGGCTCCCTTCAGTCCCCTATCACCAACTTCGCAAGAGTTCTCAAGCAGATCGCAGAGAAGAACGGCGAGGCAGCTTAATAATCATAAGATTATTACAGCAGTACAGTGCATAGCACAAATTCACGTAGCATAAGCTACATATTAATTGATTAAAATCCAATAGGAGGAATTAAAAATGACAACACAGGAATTCATCGATGCCATTAAGGGCATGACAGTATTAGAGTTAAACGACCTCGTTAAGGCTTGCGAGGAAGAGTTCGGCGTATCTGCAGCAGCAGGCGTTGTAGTAGCAGCAGCTGGTCCTGCAGAGGCAGCTGAGGAGAAGACAGAGTTCGACGTAGAGCTTACAGAGGTAGGCGCTGAGAAGATCAAGGTTATCAAGGTTGTTCGTGAGATCACAGGTCTTGGTCTTGGCGAGGCAAAGGCTCTTGTTGAGTCCGCTCCTAAGGTTCTTAAGGAAGCAGCTTCTAAGGCTGACGCTGATGACATCAAGAAGAAGCTTGAGGAAGTTGGCGCTAAGGTTACTCTTAAGTAATTTTTGCGACATAAACGGCGTAAAGAAAATCAAAGGCTTCGGAAAAGTTCCCTTTACCGATGCCTTTTTTTGTTCTGTTTATATCGCCGATCCCCCCCCCGCTCCGCTTGTTCCTTTAGCTCGCCCACTCGGCTGCCTCATCCCCGACTACGTAAGATACTTGAATTGTTTTGTGCGACGCCAGGCAGCGTCAAACCTCAATTTTGCTCGAGGTTGACCACTCGCGGACTTTCACTAGCAGTCCCGAACTGCAAGTTCCGGTTCCAGCCCGGAACGAACAGGGCAGGTCAGTTAGTGCTAGTCCACGAGCCGGGCAACCTCGAGCAGAATAAGTACTTGTCAGTTCCCTGGCCTCACTATTTAAAAAAGTCAACTACAGCCTTCGGATTACAGGGGGGCGATGGGGCGAGCTAAAGGAACAAGCGGAGCGGTTAGAAGGAGAGGAATACACCATTTTTGGTAAGTGTTTGGTAAGTTTGTTAAAAATCTCTTTACATTTACTAAAAAGTAGGTATACTATTATTAAAAGAGCACAGTTTGATGCTCAAGATGTATATAATGTAATGGTTTTGGAGAGGAGATATTTATGGCAGTTGAGAGAAAGGGTTATTGTGTCAACGGCGAGTGGAAGATGTCTAAGTCTGATAAATATATGCCGGTGACAGATTCCAGCACAGGGGAGATTTTGGCAGAGGTGCCATGCTGTACTGCAGAGGAAGTGAATGAGGCTATAGCGGCTGCAGCAGCAGCTTTTCCGGAGTGGTCCAATCAGTCTCTGAGTAAGCGTACTCAGATGATGTTTAAATGGAGAAATATTTTAGTAGAGCATTTGGATGAGCTGACACTTCTTTGTTCTAAGGAGTTGGGCAAGAATGTGGCAGAGGCAAAGGGCGATATTCTTAAGGCTATTGAGCCTACGGAGCATGCATGCTCACTGCCTACTCTGGTGCAGGGCGATGCTTCTCTTCAGGTTACTACGGGCTTTGATACTGCTTCCTACAGAGTGCCTCTGGGCGTTATCGCAGGTATTGTTCCTTTTAATTTTCCTGCCATGATTCCATGGGGATGGATGGTGCCGCTTGCTATTGCTACAGGTAATACTGTTGTATTAAAGGCCAGCTCAGCTACTCCGCTGACATCCATGCGCATTCTGGAGCTTTTTTACGAAGAGGGTGGTTTTCCGAAGGGCGTAGTCAATCTGGTAACATGTTCCAGAGATGAGGCAGATATTCTGCTGACTGATCCACGCATTAAGGCTGTTACATTTGTTGGTACTACAGGCGTTGGTAAGCATATTTACTCAGTGGCTGCAGCTCATGGTAAGCGCGTTCAGGCACAGTGCGAGGCAAAGAATCACTGTCTGGTACTGGAGGATGCAGACTTGGAGAATGCTACAACAGCTATTATCAATTCCACTTATGGATGTGCAGGTATGAGATGTATGGCACTTCCTGTTGTTTGCGTACAGGAGTCTATCGCTGATAAATTTGTTGCCCTGTTGAAGCAGAAGGCTATGGCTATGAAGGTGGGATGCGCATACGATCCCGAGACCAAGCTGGGACCTGTTGTTTCTGCAGCTCATAAGAAGAGAGTGTGTGACTGGATTCAGAAGGGCGTGGATGAAGGTGCTACTCTGGTACTGGATGGCAGAGATATAGTAGTGCCGGGCTTTGAAAACGGTTATTTTGTAGGACCTACTATATTAGATAATGTAAAGCCGGTGATGTCTGTAGGCGACTCAGAGATCTTTGGACCGGTTACATGTATAAAGAGAGTAAAGGACTTTGAGGAAGGCCTGGCTATTATGAATGCCAATCCTTTTGCCAACGGCTCAGCTATTTTCACCCAGTCCGGTTACTACGCAAGAGAATTCGAGATGCGCACCGATGGTGGCATGGTAGGTATTAATGTAGGTATCCCTGTACCATCAGCATACTTCCCATTCTCAGGAAACAAGGATTCCTTCTTCGGAGATCTTCACGTACTGGGTAAGGATGGTGTTCGTTTCTATACCAGAGCGAAAACAGTTACAAAGCACTGGTATGATGAGACAGCCATTAAGCCTGTTCATATCGACACCTGGGAAGGTACTGTTGAGAGAGTATAAAGAAATAAAACAATCAAAAAATCCGCTGTTAAAAAAATAACAGCGGATTTTAATTTTTTGTCTTGACTCTTAAAAATAGGTGTGTTATGATACAAAATGCTTTACTGTGGTTTAGTGTGCCATATAATGCCATTATATCATAAAAAAGCATTTTAGAAAAGTATTATTTTATAAAAAATTACGAGGTGAAAGTGCAATGAAGAAGAACAGAATGCATCCTGTCAGCGTCGGCAAAGGGATAAGGATGAGCTATTCACAGCAGAAAGAAGTTCTGGAAATGCCCAACCTCATTGAAGTTCAGACAGACTCCTACAAGTGGTTTGTCGAAAAGGGACTTCAGGAGGTATTTGATGACGTATCCCCTATCAGGGATCATTCGGGAAATCTCGAGTTATCATTCCTGAGCTACCAGCTTTGCACAGACGAAGCAAAATACACTATCGAGGAGTGCAAGGAGCGTGATGCTACATTCGCAGCACCTCTTAAGGCCGAGGTAGAATTGCACCGCATGGATGACGGTAGCAGAAGCAGAACCACTATTTTCATGGGCGACCTTCCTCTTATGACAGAGACAGGCGCATTTATCGTTAATGGTGCAGAGAGAGTTATTGTCAGCCAGCTTGTTCGTTCTCCTGGTATTTATTATGATATTCAGAAGGATAAATTTGGTACAGAGCTTTACAGCTGCCAGGTTATCCCCAACCGTGGTGCTTGGATCGAGTACGAGACAGACCAGAATGGTGTTTTCTGGGCTCGTGTAGACCGTAACCGTAAGGTGCCTGTTACAGTGCTTCTTCGTGCACTTGGTATTGGTACCAATCAGCAGATTATTGACCTTTTTGGCGATGAGCTGATGTTAGAGAAGACTTTTGAAAAGGATTCTACTACCAGCGCTACAGAAGGTCTTCTTGAGCTGTATAAAAAGCTTAGACCGGGTGAGCCACCTGCAGTAGATACTGCTCAGTCTCTCATTCACGGTATGTTCTTTGACCCTCGTCGTTATGACCTGGCCAAGGTTGGACGTTATAAATTCAATAAAAAGCTGCACCTTAAGAATCGTGTAGTTGGTTTCCGTCTTGCCGAGGACGTTATCGATACACAGACAGGCGAGATTATCGCTGAGGCAAATACTGTTATTACTCCTGAGATCGCTTGCCAGATCCAGAATGCAGCTATTCCTTATTTTGATGTACAGACAGAAGAGAAGAATACTCGTATTCTTACCAATCTCATGGTAGATCTTACTGCTTATGTAGACTGCAATCCTTCTGAGCTGGGCATTTATGAGCAGGTTTACTATCCAAAGCTTTATGAGCTGTTATCTGAGTATGGCTCAGATATGGATGAGCTCCTGGTTCAGATTAAGAAGAATGCTTCAGAGCTGATGCCAAAGTATATTACTAAAGAGGATATTCTGGCATCCGTTAACTACAATATTCATATCTGCTACGGCGTAGGCACCAAGGATGATATCGACCATCTGGGCAATCGTCGTATCCGTGCAGTAGGTGAGCTCCTCCAGAATCAGTACCGTATCGGTATCTCCCGTATGGAGAGAGTAGTGCGTGAGAGAATGCAGACAGCTCAGGGCACAGATACTGTTACAGCACAGTCTCTGATTAATATTAAGCCTGTTACAGCTGCTGTTAAGGAGTTCTTTGGTTCATCCCAGCTGTCCCAGTTCATGGATCAGAACAATCCTCTTTCCGAGCTGACCAACAAGCGTCGTCTTTCTGCACTTGGTCCTGGCGGTCTTTCCCGTGACCGTGCATCCTTCGAAGTTCGAGACGTACATTATACCCATTACGGTAGAATGTGTCCTATCGAGACTCCTGAAGGTCCTAACATCGGTCTTATCAACTCTCTTGCATCCTATGCACGTATCAACGAGTATGGTTTTGTAGAGGCTCCTTACAGAAAGACTGATAAGTCAGATCCTGAGAATCCTCGTGTTACTGATGAGGTAGTATACCTTACAGCAGACGAAGAAGATAAGTTTATCGTAGCTCAGGCTAATGAGCCACTGGATGAGAACGGATACTTTGTAAATGCCAATGTATCCGGTCGTTTCAGAGAAGAAATCGCTTCCTTCGAAAAGAAGAAGATCGACTTCATGGACGTTTCTCCTAAGATGGTTCTTTCCGTAGCTACATCCATGATTCCTTTCCTTCAGAACGATGACCCTACCCGTGCTCTCATGGGCTCCAACATGCAGCGTCAGGCAGTTCCTCTGCTTTTCACAGATGCTCCTGTTGTAGGTACCGGTATTGAAGTAAAGGCTGCTGTTGACTCCGGTTCATGTATGACTGCTAAGAAGGCTGGTACCGTACTTTGCGCCGAGTCCAAGCAGATCGTTATTAAGAATGATGACGGAGATACTTCCGTTTACCACCTTACTAAATTTGCACGTTCCAACCAGGGTACATGTATCAACCAGCGTCCTATCGTATTTAAGGGCGAGCACGTTGAGGCAGGCCAGGTTATCGCTGATGGTGCTTCTACATCTCAGGGTGAGCTTGCACTTGGTAAGAATCCTCTCATCGGCTTTATCGAGTGGGAAGGTTACAACTACGAGGATGCTGTTCTCCTTTCAGAGCGTCTGGTAGAAAATGATGTTTATACTTCTGTTCATATCGAAGAGTATGAGTCAGAGGCTCGTGATACAAAGCTGGGACCTGAGGAAATCACACGTGATGTTCCGGGTGTTGGCGACGATGCACTTAAAGATCTGGATGAGCGTGGTATCATCAGAGTAGGTGCAGAGGTTCGTACCGGTGATATCCTTGTTGGTAAGGTTACACCAAAGGGCGAGACCGACCTTTCCCCTGAGGAAAGACTGCTGCGTGCCATCTTCGGTGAGAAGTCAAGAGAGGTTAGAAATACTTCCCTTGAAGTGCCTCACGGTGAGTTTGGTATTGTAGTAGATACAAAAGTATTCAGACGTGAAGACGGCGATGAGCTTCCACCTGGAGTAAATATGTCCGTTCGCGTTTATATCGCACAGAAGAGAAAGATCCAGGTAGGTGATAAGATGGCCGGCCGTCACGGAAACAAGGGTGTAGTTTCCCGCGTACTTCCTGTTGAAGACATGCCATTCCTTCCTAACGGTCGTCCTCTTGACATAGCACTGAATCCTCTGGGCGTTCCTTCCCGAATGAATATCGGTCAGGTGCTGGAGATTCATCTTTCACTTGCTGCTAAGATCCTTGGCTTCAACATTGCAACACCTATTTTCGATGGTGCAAAGGAGCAGGATATTTCCGACGCTCTTGAGACAGCTAACGATTTCGCAAATATGGAGTGGGATGCATTCCAGGAGAAGTACAAGGACATCATTTCTCCTGAAGTTATGGAAGAGCTCAGCCACAATCTTTCCAATCGTGATGACTGGAAGGGTGTAGAGATCGGCCGTGATGGTAAGGTTCAGCTTCGTGATGGACGTACCGGTGAGCCTTTCGATTCCAGATCTACAGTAGGTTTCATGCATTATCTTAAGCTCCATCACCTGGTTGATGATAAGATTCATGCACGTTCTACAGGTAAGTACTCCATGGTTACACAGCAGCCTCTGGGTGGTAAAGCTCAGTTTGGTGGCCAGCGTTTCGGTGAGATGGAAGTTTGGGCACTTGAGGCTTATGGTGCAGCTCATATCCTGCAGGAAATTCTTACTGTTAAGTCCGATGATATTCAGGGACGTGATAAGACCTTCGAGGCTATTATGAAGGGTCAGAATATTGCAGAGCCTGGCATCCCAGAGTCCTTCAAGGTACTTCTTAAGGAGCTCCAGTCACTTGCTCTTGATGTTACAGTTCTTGACGAAAATGGCGATGAGGTTATTATGTCTGAGCAGATCAACTACGATTCTGACAGCGATTATAATCCTATCGACGATGATGGTCAGGGCTACAGCTACGAGGATGGCTTTGAGCAGCGTGGTTTCATCGAGACAGATGAAAACGGCGAGTACATTGACACCGGCGACTTCGATGACGAAGATGGCTTTGGTGATTTCGATATGGATGACTATGGCGACGGCGATTCAGATCAATAATCTAAAGGAGTGCAGGTAATTATGTCAGTAAATTATGATGATGGTATTAAGAGTGTAAGCTACGACGCAATTAAGATCGGGCTTGCATCCCCCGAGAAAATCAAGTCCTGGTCCTTTGGTGAAGTAGAGGACGATGAGACCATTAACTACAGATCTCTGAAGCCTGAGAAAAAGGGACTTTTCTCCGAGGTTATTTTCGGACCTACCAAGGACTATGAGTGTTCTTGCGGTAAGTACAAGAAGAATGGTATCAAGTCAGACAGAAATCATGTTGTAAAATGTGAGAACTGTGGCGTTGAGATCACAAAGTCTTCTGTACGTAGAGAAAGAATGGGTCATATTGAGCTTGCTGCTCCTATGTCCCACATCTGGTACTTTAAGGGTATCCCATCCAGAATGGGTCTTATCCTTGATATCAGCCCAAAGAATCTTGAAAAAATTATTTACTTTGCAGCATATGTAGTCCTTGATAAGGGTGAGACAGACCTTAACTACAAGGACGTGCTGTCAGAGAAGGAATACAACGAGGCATGTGAAAAGTACGGCTCCAAGTCCTTCCGTGTAGGTATGGGTGCTGAGGCTGTTATGGAGCTTCTCCAGAACATCGACCTTGACAAAGAAGCTGAGGAGATGAAGGCTGCTCTTGTAGATGCCGCAGGCCAGAAGAGAGCAAAGATCATTAAGCACCTTGGCGTAGTAGAGGACTTCAGACTTTCAGGCAACAGACCTGAGTGGATGATCCTTACTGTTCTTCCGGTTATTCCTCCGGATCTTCGTCCTATGGTACAGCTGGACGGTGGCAGATTTGCCACATCAGATATGAACGATCTTTATCGTCGTATCATCAACAGAAATAATCGTCTTAAGAAGGTTATCGACTCACGTGTTACTCCTGAGCAGATCATTCGTAACGAGAAGAGAATGCTTCAGGAGGCAGTTGATGCCCTTATAGATAATGGCCGTAGAGGCAGAGCTGTAACAGGCCCTGGTAACAGACCTCTTAAGTCTCTTTCAGACATGCTTAAAGGTAAGCAGGGACGTTTCCGTCAGAACCTTCTTGGTAAGCGAGTTGACTACTCCGGACGTTCCGTTATCGTAGTAGGTCCTGAGCTTAAGATTTACCAGTGTGGTCTGCCAAAGGAAATGGCTCTCGAGCTCTTCAAGCCATTCATTGCCAAGGAGCTCCTGGCTAATGGTCAGGCACACAATCCTAAGGCAGCAAAGAAGATGGTTGATCGTGCTTCCGCAGAGGTTTGGGATATCCTCGAGGAAGTTATCAGAGAGCATCCGGTTATGCTTAACCGTGCTCCTACTCTTCATAGACTTGGTATTCAGGCATTCGAGCCTATCCTTGTTGAAGGTAAGGCTATTAAGCTTCATCCTCTCGTATGTACAGCCTTCAATGCTGACTTCGATGGTGACCAGATGGCTGTACACCTTCCACTTTCTGCAGAAGCTCAGGCAGAGGCACGTTTCCTTATGCTCTCTCCTAACAACCTGCTGAAGCCTTCAGACGGTGGCCCTGTTGCCGTTCCTACACAGGATATGGTACTTGGTATCTACTACCTTACTCTTAAGAAAGAGGGCGAGCCTGGTGAAGGCAAGTTCTTCAAGAGCATGAACGAGGCTTATCTCGCTTATGAAAACGGTGTTATCTCCCTTCACTCCATCATCAATGTTCGTCGTGAGATGACCATGCCTGATGGAACAGTACTTTCACGTACTATTGAGACAACACTTGGTTTACTTATTTTCAACGAAATCCTTCCTCAGGATCTGGGTATCAGAAAGAGAGATCCTAAGAATCCTCTGGATCTTCTCCTTCTTGAGATTGATGAGAAGACCGGTAAGAAGGGTATCAAGAAGATCCTTGAAAAGTGTATTAACATTCATGGTCAGACTAGAACAGCTGAGATTCTTGATAGCATCAAGGCTCTGGGTTACAAGTATTCTACACGTGCTGCCATGACTGTATCCGTATCCGATATGACAGTTCCTGCCAGCAAGGAAAAGATCCTGGCTGATGCTCAGGCTCAGGTTGACCTCATTGCCAAGAAGCATAAGAGAGGTCTTACCACTGAAGAGGAAAGATATAAGGCAGTTATCGAGACTTGGGACGCAGCAGATAAGCAGCTGACCAAGGAGCTGATTGATGGTCTTGATCGTTACAACAACATCTTCATGATGGCTGACTCCGGTGCCCGTGGTTCCAACCAGCAGATTAAGCAGCTGGCCGGCATGCGTGGTAACATGGCAGATACATCAGGTCGTACCATCGAGCTTCCTATTAAGTCCAACTTCCGTGAAGGTCTGGATATCCTTGAGTATTTCCTTTCTGCACACGGTGCTCGTAAGGGTCTGTCCGATACAGCTCTTAGAACAGCCGACTCAGGTTACCTTACCCGTCGTCTTGTAGACGTATCTCAGGATGTTATCATCCGTGAGGTTGATTGTGTACACGATGGTGGCGAGATTCCTGGTATGTGGGTAAAAGCTTTTGTAGATGGTGATGAAATCATCGAGTCACTGCAGGAGCGTATTACAGGACGTTACTCCTGTGAGACTATCCTTGATGATGAGGGCAACGTTATCGTTAAGGCCAACCACATGATTACACCTAAGCGTGCAGAAGCTATCTGCAAGACCAAGGCTATCATGGAGGGCTCACAGAAGGGTTCAGGTTACCCTGCAAAGGTTAAGGTAAGAAATGTTCTGGGATGTCATTCCAGAATCGGTGTCTGCGCTAAGTGTTATGGTGCAAACATGGCTACAGGTGAGCCTGTTCAGGTAGGTGAAGCAGTAGGTATTATCGCAGCTCAGTCTATCGGTGAGCCTGGTACACAGCTTACAATGAGAAACTTCCATACCGGTGGTGTTGCCGGCGGTACAGATATTACACAGGGTCTTCCTCGAGTTGAGGAGCTTTTCGAGGCTCGTAAGCCAAAGGGTCTTGCTATTATCGCTGAGTTTGGTGGTAAGGTAGACATCGAAGAGAAGACAAAGGGTAAGAGAGAAGTTATCGTTACCAATACAGAGACTGCAGAGTCCAAGACATACGCTATTCCTTACGGTTCACGTATTAAGGTACGTGAGGGCATGGTTATCGAGGCCGGCGATGAGCTGACTGAAGGTTCCGTATATCCTCATGATATCCTGAGAATCAAGGGCGTATCCGCAGTACAGAACTACATGCTCCGCGAAGTACAGAGAGTATATCGTCTTCAGGGTGTAGAAATCGCTGATAAGCATATCGAGGTTATCGTTCATCAGATGATGAGAAAGATTCACGTCGAGGAGGCAGGCGATACAGGATTCCTTCCTGGCACACAGGTAGATGTATTTGAGTTTGAGGACGCAAATGCAGCATGTGCAGCAGAGGGCAAGGCAGAGGCTACAGGCACTCAGATTATGCTTGGTATCACAAAGGCAGCTCTTGCTACCAATTCCTTCCTGTCAGCAGCATCCTTCCAGGAGACAACAAAGGTACTTACTGACGCATCCATCAAGGGTAAGATCGATCCACTTATCGGTCTTAAGGAAAACGTTATCCTTGGTAAGCTGATCCCTGCAGGTACAGGTATGAAGCTCTATAGAAATATCTCTCTTGACTCCGACCAGTATATGCTGGATGATGAGTACAATGATATGGAAGAGTATTCTACTGAGTATCAGGGCTACGGTGAAGGCTTCGATGACGAATTTGATGAAGAAGCAGAAGGCGCTGAAGAAGATTTCGCTGAAGGGTTTTTCGATGATTCAGATGAGAACTAAAATATAAAATCAGGCGGTGTTAGGCGGTGCTTATGCACCGCCTTTTGTCGCTTTTGTCGTTTTTTTCACAAAGATTGTGAAAAAAGATTGCGAATAATTGAAATCTGGGTTATACTGTAAGGCGGTGAGCAAAAAAGGATATTTTTTGTTCAAAAATAGGAATATTATTATCCGGAGGTAGGTAAAATGTTAGTTTCTGCAAAAGAAATGCTTGAGAAAGCACGCGCTGGCAAGTATGCAGTAGGTCAGTTCAACATCAACAATCTTGAGTGGACAAAGTCCATTCTTCAGGTAGCTCAGGAGATGAACTCCCCTGTTATCCTTGGTGTATCTGAGGGTGCAGGTAAGTATATGTGTGGTTTTGACACAGTAGCAGCTATGGTTAAGGCTATGGATGAGTCCATGGGCATTACAGTTCCTGTAGCTCTTCATCTTGACCACGGTACATATGACGGGTGCTATAAGTGCATCAAGGCAGGCTTCACATCTATCATGTTCGATGGTTCTCACTATGCTATCGAGGAGAATATCGAGAAGACAAAGGAGCTTGTATCTGTAGCTAAGGCTATGGGCATGTCTCTTGAGGCTGAGGTAGGCTCCATCGGTGGCGAGGAAGACGGCGTTGTAGGTATGGGCGAGTGCGCTGATCCTAACGAGTGCAAGCAGATCGCTGATCTGGGCGTTACAATGCTGGCTGCAGGTATTGGTAATATCCATGGTAAGTATCCTGCAAACTGGAAGGGACTTTCTTTTGAGACTCTTGCAGCTGTAAATGAGAAGGTAGGCGAGATGCCTCTCGTTCTTCATGGTGGTACAGGTATCCCTGCTGACATGATTAAGAAGGCTATTTCCCTTGGCGTAGCAAAGATCAACGTAAACACAGAGTGCCAGCTTGCATTCCAGGAAGCTACACGTAAGTACGTTGAGGCTGGTAAGGACCTTGAGGGTAAGGGCTTCGATCCTAGAAAGCTTCTTGCTCCTGGCTGCGAGGCTATCAAGGCTACAGTACGTGAGAAGATTGAGCTTTTCGGTTCAGCTAACAAGGCTTGATTTTACCAAATTTGAAAATACTTCAGGCGATGCTTAGGCATCGCCTTTTTTGTCAGAGGGACGTTTCTCACTGTCAACTTTTTGTCAGAGGGACGTTTCCCGCTGTCACATCCTGCGGAGCGCACCTCACTGGCGGTATCCCCATGACTCTGTTTAAAGCCAAGGCAGTGTAAGGCACAATGTGAATAAAGTGATATAAAAAACTGACCTCAGACCGTCCACGAACGGTCAACCTCGAGCAGAATGAGGTCTGCTTTTTTATATCACTTAATAATAACTCAAATAAATCAAAGCACTGCCTTGGCTTTAAAGAGAGGAATGGAGCGAGCCAGGGAGCAAGCGGAGCTAAAAAGTTGACAGCGAGAAACGTCCCTCTGACAAAAAGTTGACAGTGAGAAACGTCCCCATGACAATTCTTTTAGTAAAAGTTTATGCTTACATAATTTATTTGGAACAAGAATATAGATAGAATAGTAGGTATAATTATGGGGCTATGCACCTAAGAAACGGAGAGGTATATGAAAATAAAGAAAATCAGGCAAAAAATACTTTTTGTAATGACCCCTATCGTGGTAATTGCTATGGTGGTTGTAATAGCTACAGCCTACTTCAATTCCAAAAGCACTATAGAAGAGAAGTCAGGTCAGCTCTTAAAATCCACCGGTGAGGTATGTGCCAACAATATCGAGGCATGGCAAAAAGAGACCTTGGCGATTCTTAATACTGCCATAAGAACCATGACGGAGTATGATCTGGATGAAAAGGCAATACTGAAATACGAAGAGCTGTTTTTGGAGACTTATGCTGATTTCCCTAATGGTATCTATATAGCTCAGAGTAATAAGCATTTAATTGATGCTTCCGGCTGGGAGCCTGAAGACGATATTACCACTACTATATGGTATGCAGAAGGCATGACTCATCATGATGCCATGCTTTTTGGTGAGCCCTATGTAGATGAGCTGACACACGGCTACATCGTTACGGCTACTGTTCACAAGCAGCTGCTGGGCTATGATTCAGTATTTGCGGCAGACGTAGGCCTGGATGTACTTAGTGCTGAAGTGGCAGACCTTAATGTAATTGCAGACGGTGACGCTTATATTATAGATATGAGCAGCGGTGTCATCCTGGCCAGCAAGGACAAGGATATTGTAGGTAAAAATGTAGAGGAAATCTCTGAAAAGTATTATAAAAAGGTCTATGAGGCTTTACAGGCAGGGGAAAAGAAAGTAGCTTCCTATGAAAAATATATAACTGCACCTGAAGCCATCGAAAATACAGACTGGTATATAGTTACCAGAGCACTGGAGAAAAATGTATACGCTGACATCAGAAAGATTGGCGCAGCCCTTATAGGTATCGGACTCTTCTCCATTTTGGCAGTTGCATTCATTATTGCTTTTGTAGTCAATAAAATCACAAAGCCTATTGATGGCCTTAATACTGCCATATCCGCAGTTACCGCAGGAGATTTTACAAGAGAACTGAAGGCAACAGGCTATGACGAGATAGCACAGATGACGGAAAACATGGAGACTTTTATAGTATCCATGAAAAAAATGCTGGCAGAAATCATCGAAAGTGCTACCACCATTGACACTCAGGCTGATGCAAGTAATAAGGTGGCCTCCGAGCTCAGCGCCTCTGCCAAGCAGCAGGCTCAGAATATGGAAGTCCTTCTTAGAAATCTGAGCGACATGACTTTTTCCATTACATCCATTGCTGAAAATGCACGGACCTGGCTCAGACCGTTATGGGGATTAACGAAGCCGGCAGTACAGCTATTTCCAATATGGAATCCACCAAGGATGAGGCAGAAAACGGTAAGGACTCCATGACTGCAGTAAATAAGTCCATGCAGCTGGTAAAGGATGGAATGGTAGAGCTGGAGCACTCCATTTCCAATGTAGGCAGCGCGACCATAAAGATTGAAGAAATTACGGATACCATTAAAAATATTGCAGATCAGACCAATCTGCTGGCACTTAATGCATCTATTGAAGCGGCAAGGGCAGGAGAAGCAGGCCGAGGATTTGCAGTGGTGGCAGATGAGATCCAGAAGCTGGCAGAGACCTCTTCAGAGGCAGCCAATCAGATATCCGATCTTATTAAAGATGTTACAGAGCTTATTGATAATACAGTGGCAGAAAGTAATACCAACTCTGACAGAATATCAGAGTCAGCCGGTCTGATAGACAAGGCTTCCAGTCAGTTTAACGCCATATATCAGGCTATCGAGCAGACAAATGTGCTGGTACACGGTATCATCGCAGATATATCTTCTGTCAGTGACGTAGCTACCAATATGGCAGCTATTACTGAGGAACAGTCTGCATCTGCCCAGGAGATAGAAGATAACGCTATGGATATCAAGGAGCTGGCAGAAGCTGTCTGTGACAATGGCGAAAGTGTTAATGCCCAGGCAGAAAAATTGGCCGGCGCGGCAGAAGTGCTTATGGACAATATGAAAAAGTTTACTATTTGACATTTACGTACTCTGAGTATATAATTCTAAAGATAAATATTATACTTTACAGAGGGGCAGAATTATGTCTATTTATACAGGTTCAGGCGTAGCTATAGTAACTCCGTTTCATGGAGATGGCACAATAAATTTTGATAAACTGGGTGAGCTTATTGATTTTAATATAAATGGTGGCACTGATTGTATCGTTATCGTAGGTACTACAGGTGAGGCTTCTACCCTGACACATGATGAGCATATAGAGTGCATTAAGTTTGCAGTACAGCATACCAATCACCGTATCCCTGTTATTGCAGGTACAGGCTCCAATTGCACAGATACAGAGGTGTTTTTATCAAAAGAAGCAGCTAAGGCCGGTGTTGACGGACTTCTTCTGGTATCCCCATACTACAATAAAGCTACACAGAAGGGCCTCAAGGAGCATTTTTCTGCAGTAGCCAAGGCAGTAGATACTCCTATTGTCCTTTATAATATTCCAGGTCGTACAGGCGTTAATATTCTTCCTGCTACTATTGCTGATCTGGCTCATGAGTACGACACCATTGTTGGTGTTAAGGATGCCACAGGCAATATTCCTCAGGCCATGGAGCTGATGACCCGCATGCAGGGCGATTTTGATATTTATTCCGGTGAGGATGGCCTTATCACACCACTTATGTCTATCGGTGCCAAGGGCGTTATTTCCGTGCTTGCCAATATTGCACCAAAAGAGACCCATGATATCGTAGCCGAGTACATGAAGGGCAATGTTCAGCGCTCACTGGAGCTTCAGATGAAGTATCTTCCTCTGATCAATGCTCTTTTCTGCGAAGTAAATCCTATTCCTGTTAAGGAAGCTCTGAATCTTATGGGTATGGAGGTAGGTCCGTACAGACTGCCACTTACTTCTATGGAGCCTGAAAATAAGGCTCGCCTTGAGAGAGAGATGAGAGCTCTGGGACTGATTAAGTAACAGGAGTAAATAAGGAGATATAAGATTATATGACTCGAATTATTATGTATGGCTGCAATGGTAAAATGGGCCGCACAATCACAGATATTGTTGCCGCTGACACTGAGGCCTGTATAGTGGCCGGTGTAGATGCTTTCGGCGAAAGCGCAGCTGCATACCCTGTTTTTAAAAGCCTTTCAGAGTGTACTGTAGATGCAGATGTTCTTATTGATTTTTCATCACCTAAGGCTCTTGATGATATTCTGGGCCATGCTGAGGAAAAGGGTCTGGCCCTTGTTATGTGTACCACAGGCTATACAGAGGATGAAATCGCCAGGATACAGGCTATGTCTCAGAAGCTCCCTGTGCTTCGCTCAGCCAATATGTCTCTTGGAGTAAATACTCTCCTTAAGCTGGTGACAGCAGCGGCTTCGGTGCTTTGCAAAGAGGGCTTTGATCCGGAGATAGTAGAGATGCACCACAATCTTAAAAAAGATGCTCCTTCCGGTACTGCTCTGGCTTTTGCAGATGCCATCAATGAGGCGCTGAACAATGAGTATGAGTATGTATATGACAGAAGTGCTCGCCGCGAGATGCGTCCTACAAAGGAAATCGGTATCTCAGCAGTCCGTGGCGGTACTATTGTAGGCGAGCATGATATTATTTTTGCAGGTACAGACGAAGTTATTGAGATTAAGCATACCGCTTATTCCAAGGCTATCTTCGGTAAGGGTGCCGTATCAGCAGCCAAGTTTTTAAAAGATCAGAAAGCCGGCATGTACAGCATGCATGATGTTATAGGCTGAAAATATAATAAATTACCTTAGGCAGAGTAAAATCTGCCTAATTTTTTTGCCTTTTTTAATGCTTATTTAAGAGAAAATCTAACAAAAGTGTTATACAATTATTGATGGAGCGCAATGGGGCGTTTGCTTGAAAAAATTTAACTATACAAGGAAGGTATGTTATGGAAAAGATGAGGTTTGACTTCACTACGCTTAAGAGAAAGCCCAAGGACCTGAAAGAAAAAGCAGCTCATCGTGCAAATCTTTGCATGCTGCTGACAACAGACATTATTGAAGTAGTAGCCTTGATTATTGGTTTTTCTAGATTTTCATTCGGTGTTTTGGGTGGAAAGAGTTTTGCGATATCCGCAATCCTTTTGGTAGCAGGAGCTCTTATATGCTCTATAGGCTACTTTGGCCTTACCTACGACCCAAGATTTCTGGGAGTAAACCTTGGTATATACTTTATTGCCATGGAGGTAAGTTGTATTTTTACAGGATTGCCGGCACTTAACTTCTTACTTGCCACCATTCTTGTACCGACAATGATGTATAATCAGAAAGGGAATATGAGAATTGTTGCCGGTGTTGCAGGTACATTTACCATCATCAATACAATTATTTTCATGAATAATTTTAAAGCATCCGGTATTACAGCTGCAGATAAGTACGCCTATTCAGCCATCCAGGGCGATATCACACTGGTGACCATGGTCACCATCGTATTTGGCGCTGCAATGCTTATTTCCTTTGCACTTACAAAGAAGGGCAATGATGAACAGCTGGCAGCTATAGAGAAGGCTGACAGAGAGACAGCTGAGATTATGGATACTATTGCTACCATCGGTGCCAAGATCGACGCTTCTGTTCAGTCTGTAGCAGCTCTGGTAGAGGAAGTTAATGAAGATACAAGAGGTGTTACATCTGCCATGGGCGATGTTGCTGCAGGTATGGAGACAACAGTACACTCCATCGGCGAACAGACCAAGACAACACAGAAGATTCAGACAGTAGTAAACGAAACAGCAGTAGTGGCAGAGTCATTGGGAGGCATTGCCAGAAATTCTGCATCTTCAGTACGTGAAGGTATCGTGCTGGTTAAAAATGTGGTTGACCAGACAACAGTCATGGAAGAGGAAAATAATAAAGTTAAGCTGTCCATGGAAGAGCTTCATGAGCATACTGTGGATATGGAAAAAATCATCGGCATTATCCAGAACATTTCCAATAAGACCAATCTCCTGGCTCTCAACGCTTCCATCGAGGCTGCAAGAGCAGGCGAAGCAGGCCGTGGCTTTGCAGTAGTTGCTGAGCAGATCAGAGTACTTTCTGAGCAGACCAAGAGCGCTACCGGAGACATTCAGGTCATTATCGACCAGCTGAATGCAAATTCCAATGAGACCATCACTTCCATGGATTCCGTTATCGATAAGATTAATACTCAGATCGAGATGATTCATAAGATTGAGGAAAACTTCAACTCCATCGAGTCAGGAATCAATACTCTTGACGAGTCTGTAAGACTGGTAAACGAAAAGACTACAGACCTTATGGAGACCAACGAGATCATTACCGATTCCATCAACAATCTTTCAGCTACCACAGAGGAAATCTCTGCTGCATCTGAAGAGACCACAGCTATGTGCTCACAGAATCAGGAAAGATTTGAAACAGTTAACGAGGTTATCGTGGCTCTTTCCGCAGAGGCTGCCAAGATGGGCGAGTACATCGAGCGCTACAACAGAGAAAAAGAAATCCACTAAGATGCTTCAGCGAAGATGGCACCGCCATCTTCGCTTTTCTTTTTTTTACAAGGAATAAACGAATAGGCAATCCTTTATTTTCATTTGATTTGACAAAAAATATCTATATCTATATACTTGTTATATATAAAAATGGGGGCTCTATTGCCTTTTCACATTGTATTGGGGGATTCAAATGATTAGTGTAATTAAGCGTGATGGTGAAATAACTGATTTTAATTTGACCAAGATATCACAGGCTGTTTCCAAGGCTTTTACTGCTACACAAAAGTCCTACAATGATGATATTATTAACCTCCTGGCCCTAAGGGTGACCAGCGACTTTCAGTCAAAGATAAAAAACGACACCATAAGTGTGGAGGAGATTCAGGACAGCGTAGAGTGCGTGCTGGAGCAGGCTGGATACACAGATGTGGCCCGTGCCTATATCCTCTATAGAAAGACCCGTGAAAAAATCAGAAATATGAAGTCTACTATTCTGGACTATAAGGAAATAGTGGATACCTATGTAAATGAAGAGGACATAAAGTCCAGGGACCAGTCAGATGAGACCTTCTCCGTAGGTGGTCTGGTACTGCACAATTCTGCGGCCATTACTGCCAATTACTGGCTCACGGAGACTTATGATTCCGAGATAGCGCAGGCCCACAGAAGTGGTGATATCCATATCCACGATCTGGACATGCTGACAGGTGCCACTGCCGGCTGGAGTCTGCAAAAGCTTATAAAAGAGGGCTTGGGAGGAGTGCCGGGTAAGATCAATTCTGCTCCCGCTTCTCATCTGTCTACCTTGACCAATCAGATGGTTAATTTCCTGGGCATTATGCAAAATGAGTGGGCAGGCGCCCAGTCCTTTGCTTCCTTCGATACCTGTCTGGCGCCCTTTATCAAGGCAGAAAATCTGGGCTATAAAGAAGTGAAGCAGTGCATTCAGTCCTTTGTATACGGCCTTAATACACCTTCCAGATGGGGCACACAGGCTCCTTTTTCCTGCATTTCGCTGGATCTTACAGTGCCTGAAGATATGAAAAATCTGAACGCTGTGGTAGGAGGCCGGGAGTGCGGCTTTACCTACGGCGAGTGCCAGGATGAGATGGATATGCTGAATATGGCCTTTATTCAGGTAATGACTGAAGGCGATGCCAACGGTCACAGCTTCCGTTTCCCTCTGCCTACCTACGCGATAGGCCCGGACTTCGACCCTGATGAAAAAGAGCTTAATAGGGCCCTTTTTGAACTGGCTTCCAAGTATGGCGTGCCTTATTTCAGAAACTACAGAAGCACAGCCTGCGACAGTACTGAAACAAGAAAAATCGCCAGCCGCATAGCTACTGACTCCAAGAGTCTTTTGAGCCCTGCGGGAGGCCCTTATGGCGCCGGAGAAAATACCGGATCCATCGGCTGGGTTACCATAAATATTCCCCGTATTGCTTATCTTGCTGCTGACGAGACTGAGTATTTTGACGCTCTCTCCCGCATGACTGAGATAGCAGTACGATCACTAAACATAAAAAGAAATCTGCTGGACAGGCTGATGAAGGAAAACTTTTTCCCATATACCAAGCGCTATCTGACAGACCTCCACAATCATTTTTCCACAATAGGCGTAATAGGCCTTAATGAAGCGGCTCTGAACGCAGCGTGGGTAAAGCGCAGCCTGACTGACAGAAGAGGCCAGGATTTTGCCGTACGCACACTGGAATTTTTAAGGGAAAAGCTGGAGAGCAGCCAAGAAGTCTACGGCCACCTTTTCAGCCTGGGGGCTACCACTTCTGAAGTGGGCTACCGTCTGGCTCAGATCGATAAAAAGCGTTTTCCTGATATCTGTACCTGTGGCAAGGATACGGGATTAAAGTATTATACTACAGCCTCCAATCTGCCGCTGGATGCAGGAGTGTCCCTTTTAGATGCACTGACTGTAGAGGAAGGCCTTATGAGCCTTTATCAGGAGGGGGCAGTCTTTAATCTTTGCCCCGGTGAAAGATTCACGGATATGCAGGACGCAGCCCGACTCACGCTGGATATTTTTGACAGATATTCGGTGCCTTCTCTTTGCCTGAGCCCTACATACTCCATATGTCCTACTCACGGCTATGTGAAGGGGCAGCATTTCAAGTGTCCGGTCTGCGGTGAGGAGACAGAGGTATACTCACGTATCAATTCAGTTATTCGCTCCGTGCAAAGCGGTATAGCCGGCATGGATGCTGAATACAAGGCCCGTGTTCCCTTTGATATAGCCATGGCCCAGGAGGAGCCGGAGGAGACTATGGGCTTTAGCTGCGAGGGCATGACTGAGATTACATCAGACGAGGAAAATGCACAGGAAAAGCTGATCCTCTTTGTTACAAAGGGCAACAGCAACTGTGATTATGCTCACAGCTTTTTGACAGGCCTTTCCTATGATACGGTAGATGCCGAGGAAAATGCAGAGCTTACCTGTAAATACGGTATCCTGCAGGCACCTACCTTGGTAGTGGTAAGAGGCAAAGAAGTAATAAAATACACTAATGCATCAGCCATTAAGGGCTATGCGGACAGTTTAAATAACCGGTAAAGGGGGCGTACCGCTGACAAGGCGGGAGAAAATATGAGCTACGCAGACAGAATTTTTAAGGCAATGTGTGAGGACATACTCACCAATGGTACAGACACACAGGGAGAAAAGGTAAGACCCCACTGGGAGGATGGCACTACAGCCTATACCATTAAGCGCTTTGGCGTGGTCAATCGCTACGACCTTTCCAAGGAGTTTCCGGCTATAACTTTTAGAAAAACAGCCATTAAGTCAGCCACAGACGAGCTGTTATGGATATGGCAGAAAAAGTCCAATAATGTGCATGACCTTAAGAGCCACATCTGGGATGCATGGGCAGACGAGACAGGCTCCATAGGTAAAGCCTACGGCTACCAGCTGGGAGTGAAGCATGAGTATAAAGAAGGCATGATGGATCAGGTGGACAGAGTGATCTGGGACCTGAAAAACAATCCCTACAGCCGCCGTATCATTACCAACATCTACGTGCATCAGGATCTGCATGAGATGAATCTCTACCCTTGTGCTTATTCCATGACATTTAATGTTACAGCCAATAAAGAGACGGGAAAGCTGGTACTTAATGGTATGCTGAATCAAAGATCCTCTGATGTGCTGACTGCCAACAACTGGAATGTGTGCCAGTATGCTGTCCTTTTGCATATGATGGCAAGAGAGTGCGACATGGAGGTGGGAGAGCTACTGCATGTAGTGGCAGACGCTCATATTTACGACCGTCATGTAGACATAGTAAAAGAGCTGATTACCCGTCCTCAGTATGATGCGCCTACCCTGTGGCTTAATCCTGACAAAAAGCATTTTTACGACTTTACACCGGACGATGTGAGACTGGATAATTACATTACCGGTGAGCAGGTAAAAGGTATTCCTGTAGCAGTATAATCCGGGTTTATGAGCAGATACAGTTGGTTTTTATAAGGAGATATAAAGAATGCGATTAATCGTTGCAGTTGATAAAAATTGGGCAATAGGTTATAATGGTAATTTGCTGGTTAGTATTCCTGCGGATATGAAATTCTTCAGACAGACTACTACAGGCAAGACTATCATTATGGGCAGAAAGACTTTGGAGTCTTTCCCACAGAAGCAGCCCCTTAAGGACAGAGTGAACATCGTAATCTCCGGCAAGCCTGATTATAAGGTGCCCGGCGCTACGGTAGTGCATTCTGTGGAGGAGGCAGTAGCTGTAGCCAGACAAAATGCAAAAGAAGAGGATATCTTCTGCATCGGTGGCGGCAAGGTATATAATGCCATGCTTCCATACGTGGATGAGGCTCTGGTGACCAAGATAGATTATGCCTTTGTAGCAGATACATATATTCATGATCTGGACCGGGATCCTGAATGGGAGCTGTGTGAAGAGTCTGAGGAGCAGAGCTTTTTTGACCAGACTTATACTTTTTGCACATATAGGAAAAAATCATGTTAGAAGTTTTTTTTAGTAACAGCACAGCAGTTATAAGAGGTATAGGCCTTTGTACCTCCTTCTTAGTTACTGTTTTTGCCATTATTCTTTTGAGAAACAAAATGCCACAGGATCAGGGCAGAAAATTTGCAGTGGAGGGAGGCCTGTCCAAGGGCAAGGCCAGAGGCGTAGGCCTTATCTTCGTACTGGTATATGCCATTATGACCCTGATTTTTGTACATCCTACCATTGAGCTGGGGCTTTACCTTACTTTAATCGTCCTGTCCATGTTTACCGGCTTTTTCGACGATGCATCTGAGGTGCCATGGAATGAGTACAAAAAAGGCATTTTAGACTTTGTAATAGCAGCAGGTATTACTGCTACCTACATTTATTTTAACGGCACATCCGTGCGCCTGGCCTTTACAGGTCAAAGCTTTGTTATGCCGGCTTGGCTTTTTGCCATTCTGTCCGTAGTGCTTATCTGGGTTTCCATAAATGTTACCAATTGCACTGATGGAGTGGATGGACTGTCAGCTACAGTTTCCATAGTGACTATCATGTCCTTTTATTCTTATATGAAGTCACAGGGCATGGATGATGGCTTTGGTTTTTCCAATCTCATCTTCATTATGACCCTTTTAGCTTATCTTTTATTTAATGCCACTCCCAGCCTTATGCTTATGGGAGATGCAGGCAGCAGAGCTATGGGTACTCTGATAGCTATTATAGCGCTGAAGAGTATGGACCCTTTCCTTTTCCTTATTTTCGGTCTGGTGCTTATTTTAGACGGCGGACTGGGGCTTTTAAAGCTTTCTCTTAAGAGATTCCTTAAGATCAGCATCCTTAAAAATACCCGTACCCCTCTTCATGACCATGCCAGAAAAAATAAAGAGTGGTCCAATACCCAGGTAGTATTCAGATTTGCCATTGCTCAGACAGTTATTTCAGCGATAGTGCTGATGTTTATAAAATAGTTATTAATTGAGCACACTCATTGATATAACCCTATGGAGGACAATAATATGAAAACAGTAGCAGATTACGTAAGAACCATACCTGACTTTCCGGAGCCGGGCATTATGTTTAGAGACGTTACATCAGTTATCTCTGATGCTGACGGTCTTCAGCTGGCAGTAAATGAGCTTCAGGGCTTACTTCAGGGCGTTGATTTTGACGCAGTGGTAGGACTGGAGTCCAGAGGATTTATCTTTGGTACACCTATTGCCTACAATATGAAGAAGCCATTTATCCTGGTGCGTAAAAAGGGTAAGCTTCCTTGCGAGACTATTGAGCAGACCTATGATTTAGAGTATGGCTCTGCCACAGTAGAGATGCATAAGGATGCCCTGAAGCCCGGTGACAAGGTAGTTATTGTAGATGACCTTATTGCCACAGGTGGTACAGTGGAAGCAGCCTGCAAGCTGGTAGAGCAGCTGGGCGGCCAGGTAGTAAAGATCATTTTCCTTATGGAGCTGGAAGGCCTTAAGGGACGTGACAAGCTTAAGGACTACTCTGTAGCTTCTGTAGTAAAGTATCCTGGCAAATAATGACCGCAAATAATATGTGACTTACATTTTCCGTTGGAGAAAGATATGAAAGAATCTGACGAAGGGCGTACTTATCAGTATGTCATTATAAAACCCATAAATGAGAAAACACTCTCAACCCCTGCGGATTTTACTGATCCGCAGGCGCTTTTCGAGCGCCTTAAGTCCATTATCAATGAGTACAGACCGGGTACGGATCTGAGTCTTATTGAACGTGCTTATGCGCTCGCTTTTAATTTGCACAAAGATCAGAAAAGAAAAAGCGGTGAGCCCTATATTATACACCCTATATGCGTGGCCATCATTCTGGCTGAGCTGGAGCTGGATAAGGAGACGATTGCAGCCGGTATCCTCCATGATGTGGTAGAGGATACTGCCATTACTTTGGATGAATTAAAAGGTGAATTCGGCGAAGAGATAGCTCTTCTGGTAGATGGTGTTACCAAGCTGACTCAGCTGAATTATGATGCAGACAAGGTGGAGACCCAGGCAGAAAACTTAAGAAAAATGTTTCTGGCCATGGCTAAGGATATCAGAGTTATTATGATAAAGCTGGCTGACCGCCTTCATAATATGCGTACTATCCAGTATCAGCCGCCTCATAAGCAGCAGGAAAAGGCCAAGGAGACTATGGAAATCTATGCTCCCCTTGCCCAGCGTCTGGGTATCAGCCGTATAAAAATCGAGTTGGACGATATCTCTCTCAGGATACTGGAGCCTGATGTTTTCAACGATCTGGAGGAGAAGATTGCCCTTAGAAAAGATGAAAGAGAGGCCTTTATCGATCAGCGTACCAATGAGCTGGCTGAGCAGATAGAGGAAGCCCATATCCATGCCCAGATCGATGGTCGTATCAAGCACCACTTCAGCATCTACAAGAAGATGAAGAACCAGAATAAGACTCTGGATCAGATATACGACCTTTTTGCCATCCGTATCATAGTAGATTCAGTAAAGGACTGCTATGCCACCCTTGGTATTATTCATGAGCTGTACAAGCCTATTCCGGGGCGTTTTAAAGACTATATAGCCATGCCCAAGCCCAACAACTACAGATCCCTGCATACGACTCTGATCGGCCCCAATGGTACTCCCTTTGAGATCCAGATTCGTACCATGGAGATGCACAGGGTAGCTGAATATGGTATCGCTGCCCACTGGAAATACAAGGATAATCAGAACGGTGTTCATTCTGATGCCAAGGAAGAAGAAAAGATGGCCTGGCTGCGCCAGATACTGGAGTGGCAGAAGGACATGCAGGACAATAAAGAATTCCTGACCAATGTCAAGAGCGACCTGGATCTTTTTTCCGACAATGTTTACTGTTTTACCCCTACCGGCGAAGTAAAGAATCTGCCTCAGGGCTCCAATCCCGTGGACTTTGCCTACGCTATACACTCTGCTGTAGGTAACAAGATGGTGGGCGCCCGCGTTAACGGCAAGCTGGTTAATATCGACTATGAGATCCAGAACGGTGACCGTATCGAGATCATTACCTCCCAGAATACAAAGGGCCCCAGCCGCGACTGGCTGCATATAGTCAAGTCTGCCCAGGCCCGCAATAAGATAAATCAGTGGTTCAAGACAGAGGATAAGGAAGACAATGTCTTGAGAGGCAAGGAACTGATGCAGCAGTACTGCAAGACCAAGGGCCTGCAGCTGTCAGAGCTGACCAAGCCTGAATTTGTGGAAGCTACTCTTAAAAAGTACGGCTTCCGGGATTGGGATGCCATGCTGGCTGCCATAGGCCATGGCGGTCTCAAGGAAGGCCAGATCATCAACCGTCTGGTAGAAGAGCTGGAGAAAAAGAAAAAGCGTGAGCTGACTGATGAGCAGGTAATGGCTGCCGTGCAGGAGAGCAAGGAAACCAAGCCTCAGATGCCTCAGAAGGCCAAGTCAGGTATCGTGGTACAGGGCGTAGATGACGTAGCTGTGCATTTTTCCAAGTGCTGTTCACCTGTGCCCGGCGACGAGATACTGGGATTTGTTACCAGAGGACGTGGTATCAGCATCCATCGTACCGACTGTGTCAACGTAATTAATGCTTCTGAAGATGAGAGACGTCGTTTTATCACTGCAGAGTGGTCCGGCGACAATGGCAAGTCAGAGAGATACTTTACTGAGATTAATATTTACAGCAGAGACAGAAGTGGCATGATTCTGGATATTTCCCGTGTCATGACTGAAAATAACGTCAACATGTCATCTATTAATTCCAGATCCTCCAAAAATGGTACAGCGACTGTTACCATCGGCTTTGAGGTTACAGGTAAGGAGATGCTGGCTACACTGGTAGGCAAGCTCCGCCAGATAGAAGGTGTCATAGACGTAGAAAGAACAATGGGCTAATGGATTATTTAAGAGTTACTGTAGGAAAGCTTAGCGAAAATTGCTATCTCCTTTATAATGATAAAAATGAGGCTGTTATTATTGATCCCGGCGCAGATGGCCCGCGGATTGATAAATATCTGGCAAAATATGAGCTGACACCCCAGGCTGTCCTTTTGACTCATGGTCATTTTGACCATATAGGGGCAGTGGACTACTTTAGGGAAAAATATGGTATCAAGGCCTATGTGTCAGAAGATGAGGACCGGCTTTGCAAAGATCCTTTTATGAACGAGTCGGCGACTGTAGGCGAAGAGCCGGTTTCCCTGAGCTGTGACTGTTTGTTTAAAGATGGTGATGTCCTGCCTGTACTGGATGGCAGCATTACAGCCATTACCACTCCCGGTCATACCATAGGAGGAGCCTGCTTTTATGTAAAGAGCATGGACAGACTTTTTTCCGGAGACACTCTTTTCTGCCATACTGTAGGGCGATATGACCTGGTGACCGGGGACCCTTACGCCCTTCAAAGCTCCATAAGGGACAAGCTTTTCGCCCTGCCGGAGGTGACATATGTGAGTCCGGGACATGGCCGCGAGACTACCATAGCGCATGAAATGGTAATGAGGACAGACGAATTTATCTAGCCCTTTTATGTGGGCCGGAGGCAATATTTAATGATAGTAGTAGTAAAAATGACAGGTCAGGATTATGCTCAGGACGTAGGACCTTTAATTAAGGCTTTTTTTCCATTTGCCACCCAGGTGAGTGAAGAGGGAGAACATGAAGAGGAAGTGCTGGCAAGGATTTTCTTTGATCTTAAAGAAGAGCAAATTAATATTTTGGTCTCCATGCCAAAGGTGGGAGAGAAGTCTCTGACAGACGATTTTTCAGAGGATAATCCCCGTATATACCGTAATCCCGGCAAGCCTGACAGGAGGATGTACCGTAATCATCTGCACAGGGCTCTATACCGGGCACTGTCGGAGCTTACCGGTGTGGGCCTCCCCTGGGGGACCCTTACGGGAGTACGTCCCACCAAGCAGGCTATGGAAATGGCCAGAGTGGGCTATAGCACAGAAGACATAGTCAGGTATTTTAGCGAAGAGTATCTGGCATCTGCAGAAAAAGGCAGGCTGGCAGTAAAGGTAACGGAAAACGAAGGAAAACTGCTTTCCGACATTGATTTTGATGACACCTACAGTCTGTACGTGGGAGTTCCTTTTTGTCCCAGCATCTGCCTGTACTGCTCCTTTTCCTCATATCCATTAAAGCAGTATGAGAAAATGGTAGAGCCTTATGTAGAGGCACTTTTAAAGGAAATCAGAGAGACAGAAAAGCTTTTTAAGGGTAAAAAGCTTATAAGCATATATTTTGGTGGCGGTACACCTACCACCCTGTCTGCAGATCAGCTGACCAGGGTAATATGCTGCATAAAGGAATGCTTTGATTTAAGATATCTTAGGGAGTGGACTGTGGAGGCAGGGCGTCCCGACAGTATCACTGAAGACAAGCTCATGGCCCTCAGGGCGCAGGGTATTGACAGAATCAGCGTCAATCCCCAGTCCATGCAGCAGAAAACACTGGATCTGGTAGGCAGAAGACATAGTGTGGAGGATGTAGTAGAGTCCTTTAAGCTGGCCAGAAAATGCGGTTTTACCAATATTAATATGGACCTGATAGCAGGGCTGAACGGAGAGACCCTTCAGGACTTTGAGGACACATTAAAGCAGCTTAAGGCCCTTTCTCCTGACTCTATTACCGTTCATACGCTGGCTGTTAAGAGAGCGGCCAGACTGAACAGGGATATGGATCAGTACCGTGACTCCATGGCTTCGGAGACTGCCCTTATGACTCAGGCAGCTGCTAAGTATATGGAAGAAGAGGGCTACGAGCCTTATTATCTCTACCGCCAGAAAAATATGTCAGACAATCTGGAAAATGTGGGCTACGCCCGTCCGGGTAAGGAAGGCCTCTATAATGTGCTTATTATGGAGGAGTGCCATACCATAGCGGCCTGCGGTGCCGGAGCTTCCTCAAAGCTTGTAAGAAATGACGAAGCCTTTGGCTGCGGATTTTTAAATGAAGCTGAGGACGGCGAGCTGGTAGTAAGAAAAATTGAAAGATGTGAAAATGTAAAGTCTGTTAAGGACTACATTGAGCGCATAGATGAAATGATTGAAAGAAAGAGAACACTTTTCGAATATGCATAATACAGCACAGGAAGCAATTGATACAGTTATTAAACAGATGAATATGCCTGATGTCTTTGAGGCTGACTATTATGACTGCTGTGACCACGGTGAGCTGGTGGCCATGATTACCGATCTTATGTCAGAGGAGCTTACGCTTACGGAGACACAAAGGCTTATACTGAGAGAAGCGGCTTTGGTCCATGATATTGGAAAGCTTAAGCTGTCCAAAAACATTTACGGACGAGACAAGGGCGCTTTGCAGATCACTGAGACCAGGCAGATGAGACTGCATGCCAGCTATAGTGCAGAGATGCTTAAGTACTGCGGCTTTGACCAGGATGTGGTGGAGGCAGTGCTTCATCATCATGAAAGCTTCGACGGCAGCGGTTATCCTGACAATCTTTCCGATGACAAAATCCCGGTAAATGCCAGGATATTAAAGGTATGCGATGAATTCGCAGCTCTTATTTCAGACCGACCCTACAGAAAAGGCTACAGCCCTGAAGAGGCTATGCAGCTTATGATAAAGAACAGCCACGTATACGAGATGAAGCTGTTTTTATCCTTTATGAATCTTTATCATCGGGATGAATTTTCTGAAATACTTGATTATGCAGACGAAATAAACAAGAAACACGGCTATTATGACTAGTAAATCCAATGAACAATTTATAAAAATGACCACAGTACCGGTGCCAAAGCTGGTCTTAACTCTGTCAATACCTACTATTATAAGTATGATGATTACCAATATCTACAATATTGCCGATGCGGCTTTTGTAGGTACTTTGGGCAACGCTGAAAGTGGCGCCACCTCTGTAGTGCTGGGCTATATGGCCATCCTGCAGGCGGTGGCATTTATGTGTGGTCAGGGCGCCGGCTCCATTATGAGCAGGCTTTTAGGCAAACAGGAGGTGGAAGAGGCAAAGAAGTATACCAGTACAGGTTTCTTTTTCTCCTTTTTCCTGGGGCTTACCATTGCCATTTTCTCCTTTATATTTATGGGGCCCTTGCTTCATATGCTGGGAAGCACTGACACTATAGCGGCTCCTGCCAAAACATATGTAACCTTTATAGCAATAGCAGCACCCTTTTTTACTTCATCCCTTACCTTGAACAATCTTTTGAGATATGAGGGCAAGGCCAAGCTGGGTACCGTGGGTATGATGACGGGAGCAGTGCTGAATATTGGCGGCGATGCCCTTTTTATAATGGTATTCAAAATGGGTATATTGGGAGCGGGGCTTTCCACGGCTATTTCCCAGTTTATAAGCTTTAGTATTCTTGTATCCATGTTTTTTAGAAAAAAGACTCAGACAAGAATCTCTCTAAAGTATCTGGCCAGAGATTTTAATACTTATTGGCAGATAGCCGCTACCGGTTTTCCCAGTCTTTTAAGACAGGGACTGAATTCCGTAGCTACCATGATGCTCAATCACCAGGCAGGACTTTGTGGCGGTGTATACAGCGATGAAGCTATCGCAGCCATGGGCAATGTTTCCCGTATCAGCTTTTTCCCTATGGCTGTAGCTATAGGTATAGGTCAGGGATTTCAGCCTGTCAGTGCCTTCAATCTGGGAGCCGGCAAGAAGGATAGGGTCCGCCAGGCTTTTTGGGCAGCGCTTATAGGAGCGGAGATTGCTCTTATGGTGTTCTCAGTGCCGCTTTTTATAAAGGCCGACTATTTTATAGGACTTATGCGTAAGGATGCCAAGGTCATAGAAATAGGCAGCTACGCTCTCAGGGTAATGTGTATTTGTCAGCTTTTCCTGCCACTTACCATGATGGTGGAGATGGGTTTCCAGAGTATGGGAGCCAAGCTTTTAGCTACTATCGGCAGCAGCCTTCGTTCGGGAGTTATTTTTATTCCCATGCTGCTTGTTATGGCCCATTTCTATGGACTCTGGGGAGTACAGGTGGCTCAGCCCTTCTCCTTTATCCTGGCCTTCATCGTATGTCTGTTCTTACTTAAGATATATATGAATAAACTAAAGGAATAATGGTTTTTATAGAGCCAAAGAGTATCGGTAGGATCAAAAAGCGTGAGGCAGCTAGTGCTTGCGCTTTAATGATAAAATAGCTATGATATAGAAAAGTAATGATTATGAGAGGTATATTATGTATTCCAAAGTATTAAAGGAAAAGCATGATCTGTGCAAAAGACTGATAAACAGACTGTCAGCAGATTATAAGTATGTCAGCATACTGGGCAAGCATATCACAGGTATGAGTGTCAGAGTAACTACATCTTCTACATCTGTTGATGAGGCCGGTAATCAGGAGTACGGTTATGTGGTAAAGCTGTTTAACGGCTACAATTATTCAGAATACTCTTTTGCAGATATTACTGAAGAAAGTCTGGATAGAATCGAGCACAGCATAAGAGAAGAGATAAAGCTTCCTGAAAAAATGCTGGAAAGCCATGCCGAGATGGGTATTATGCCTGATGAGCCGCTGGTAAAGGATTTTGCAAGACCTATAGTAGGTCCTGAGTATACAGCTCAGCAGGTTATTGAGAAGCTGACTCATATCCGTGATGGCATTAAAGATGTATCAGATAAGATCATTTTCTCGGGAGCAGTATATAATGAGTATACAGTAAGCTCACTTTTTATTTCTCCCAATCGTGACCTGACACAGGAGTATGGCTGGGTATCACTGTCAGCCATTGCTACAGCCAGAGACGGTGAAAAGATGCAGGATGCCCGCTCCATAGCAGCAGAAAACAGCAGGGAGAACTGCTTTGCCATTATGGAAAGCAAGATAAAGGCTACAGGCGAGCTGGCAGTAGAGCTTTTGTCAGCAGAGCTTATCGAGCCGGGGACCTATGATATTATTACAGATCACTCCATTACAGGACTTATTGCCCATGAGGCTTTTGGCCATGGCGTAGAGATGGATATGTTTGTTAAGCATAGAGCAAGATCCAGAAAATATCTGGGTAAGCGTGTAGCGTCTGACCTGGTAAACATGCACGATGGTGCTGCTGCTACCCAGTCCTGCGTAGGCTATTTCTTTGATGATGACGGCGTGCTGGCTCATGACACACTTATTATTAAGAACGGTTTCCTTCAGACAGGTATATCTGATGCCGTATCTGCTATGCAGCTGGGCACAGAGCCTACAGGCAACGGACGTCGTGAGGCTACTTCCCATAAGGCTTATACCCGTATGACCAATACCTTTTTCTCAGCAGGTACAGACAAGCTCTCAGATATGATAGCATCCGTAAAGCATGGCTATATGCTCTTTGAAACAGACAACGGCATGGAAGATCCTAAAAACTGGAATATTCAGTGCGTGGCTCAGTATGGCCGTGAGATAAAAGACGGTAAATTTACCGGAAAAATAGTAGCACCTGTAGTTATGAGCGGCTATGTGCCGGATCTGCTTCAGTCTATTTCTATGGTAAGTGATGAGTGGAAAGTAATTGGCTCCGGCTACTGTGGCAAGGGCTACAAAGAATGGGTACCCGTAAGTGATGGCGGACCTTGTTTGAAAGCGAGATGTAAACTGGGATGATGGATAAGTATATAAATGCATTAAAAAGAAATAAAGATGTTTCTGCCTGGAAAATAGTGGCAGGAGAGACTAAGTCCGTAGAGGCTTATTATGTTATGAAGAATCTGGAGACTAACAGAGTCGCAGAGGAAAAGTATGTTACTATTGTTATTTATGTAGATAAGAATGATAAGCGTGGCACTGCCAGCTTTAATGCATATGACTACATGGATGATGCAGAGCTGGATAAAAAGATTGCTGAAAATGTATTTGCTGCCAGCTTTGCACTTAACAAGTTTTATGAGCTGCCGGCTCCCAGAGAGGGAGAAGTTAAGGAGTCCGAATCTAATATGAGGGACAAGGATTTTTCCGAGGTGCTGCAGGAAGTGGTAGACGCAGTGTTTGCAGCAGACTGCTATGAAGGTGGCTATCTGGCTGCTACAGAGTTTTTCCTTAAGGAGACTACAGAGCGTATTATTAATTCCAGAGGTATAGATGTATCCTCCAAGAGCTATTCAGGCAATGTAGAGCTTATTCCTTCCTGGGAAGATGGTGAGGAAGAGGTTGAAGTATACCACATGATGAAATTTGAGTCTGTGGACGCTGCAGATATTAAGGCAGAGGTGGACTCAGAGCTGCAGGTGGCCCGTGCCAGATTTAATGCCGTAGAAGTACCTGATAAAAATGTAAAGGTAATCCTTCAGGATGCTGAAGTAGGCCAGGTAATGGGCTATTTTACGGATCAGCTGGGCTATGCAAGTATTTACCAGAAAATGAACAGATTTGATATAGGCGAAAAGGCTCAGGGAGACAATGTTACGGGAGATCTGCTGACTTTATCCATGGTGCCTTACGCTAAGGGGGCTTCTGCTTCCAGAAGCTTTGACGGCGACGGTATTATCCTTAAGGAAGTGGAGATTATAAAGGATGGTGTGGCTGTAGCCCGCCATGGCTCCAATCGTTTCGGATTCTATCTGGGCGAAAAGGAGCCTACAGGCGCTCTGCCTGTAATTAAGTGTCAGCCCGGCAGCAAGTCCTTTAAGGACATGGCAAAGGAGCCATATATCAGATGCGTTAAATTCTCAGGTCTGCAGGTAGAGCCCAATTCAGGCTACTTTGGAGGAGAAGTCAGACTGGGCTTTTACTTCGATGGAGAAAAAGAGATTCCTGTTACAGGTTTTTCCATCTCCGGTGACATCAACAAAACAAAGTCAACACTGCGACTTTCCAAGGAAACTGTTACAAAGAGCAGATATACAGGCCCTAAGTACATGGAAGTAGTAGATATGACTATTATGTAAACAATGAATTTGTGGCTATTAGGGGGGCAAAGTGAAGTTTTTTAAGAAAAGTAAAGCAATGGCAGCGGTTATGTTGGCTGCCATTGTACTTATATTAAACATAACACCGGTTTATGCAGGGTATTACAGCGACAGTGATGCTGATCATAAGGATATCTCCTTTGATGAGATGCAGGCATCCGTTAATTACAACTATGACACCGTAGACAGATCCATAGATGCTCTTGTGGAGGCTGTGAGGCTGGGCAGCAGCAATTCCAAGGTGGAAAGCTGTTACAGAGAGATGCTGAAACAGGTGGATATTATGGTTACAGCCAGTGGACTGACACAGCTGGAGTTTTACAAGGATGTCTACAACGATGAGCAATCTGATCGTTTGGAAAAGATATCAGCAGAGATGATAGAGCTGGGCGATAAGGCTACTCTGGCTATCAGCATGATGGTAAAAAGCGATTATCGTTTTCTGGTGGAAGGTGATATCGGGGAAGGCGCCATTGATTTTGAGGATTACGTGGGCATGACCCAGGAAGAAAAGGATATGGCTGCCAGAGAAGAGGCGCTGGAAACGGAATATGAGAGCTATTCTCAGATGGATAGTATACCGGAAAATGAGCGCTATCAGCATCTGGCTGAAGTGTATATTGAGTTGGTAAAGGTGCGTAAGGAGATAGCACAGTACTCCGGTTACAAGACTTACAGGGATTATGCTTACGAAGCGATTTATGGCAGGGATTATACTGCAGGCGATGCCGATGTATATCATTCACAGGTAAAGAGAAGCGTCGTGGATCTTTACTCATCTGTAGTATCCCGTATCCTGGAGGATGTGGATACTTACCAGGCATTTTGGGATAAGGAATGTAAGGGGTTGGATGAGGTGCTGGCTGTTATGGACAAGCATTTGGCAGATATTCATCCCGAGCTTAAGAAATCCTTCGAATATTTTAAAAAGAATCATGTTTATTATATAGATGGAAATGAAAAAATGTTTGATGCAGGTTACACCACCAATCTGTATGCTTTCAATACTCCATTTATTTATAATGCTTTATATGGTAATTTCTATGACTATACAGATGTTTTTCATGAATTTGGTCATTTTAACCAGATGTTCCATGAAAAATGCTATGCCATGTACCATGAAAGCTCTGTGGATGTAGCAGAGATACATTCTCAGGGCATGGAGCTCTTTTTCCTGGAATGGGCAGAGGAGTGCTATGGACAGGAGCTGGCAGAGATGGCCAGGCTTTTTGCCCTGTACCGTATGCTGGATAATGTTATAAGCGGATCTTTGCAGGACGAATTCCAGGCCGTAGTATTTGAGCTGCCGGATGAGGATCTGACTGTGGACAATCTGACCCGTATTTATGCGACTTTGCTTAAGTCCTATGGCAGAAGCGATGAAGCGGCCTATAGCTGGGTAGATATTAGTCATACTTTTACCAGTCCTTTCTATTATTTAAGCTATTCTACCAGTGCCATGGGAGCTCTCCAGATATATGAGATGAGTAAGAGTGATCGTGATAAGGCTGTGGACTGCTACATGCGTCTTACTGCTCTTCCGGGTAGCGTGGGCTACTGTGAAGCAGTGGACAGCGTAGGCCTTAAAAATATCATGGATAATGGTGTGGTAAGAGAGGTCTGCAGGAGTCTTGCAAAATCTTATAATTTTTATGGATTTGAAGACTTATCAGAAGATGTAGCCGGCATTATGAGAGGACTTATGGCTATGGCGAAAGCGGTGGCTTATGGTGGTTCCAGCCTGATTGTGGCAGCTGTACTTGTATTGATTTTTTCAAGAAAATCTGCCCATAGAAGATAAGATTTTTAATTAAGGGACTTAAGTCCTGTAAAGAAAAAAGCTTGACAAAAATGCCAGATGCTGATATAGTAACGTGGTTTTATGTGAAAAGGACGAAGACGTGATTTTGGTTTTCGTCATACTGACCAGTTTAGTTGGCCCGAAAATGGAGAAAAGAAATGAATAGAATTATTGTAGCTATATTAGTAGTTGCAATAACAGTTCTGGAAGGCCTGACCTTAAGCGGAAGCAAGCATAAACCAAGTAACAATATCAGTAATGACATTAGTATCGAAGCAGGTAGCAGTGCAGGTATTGATACAGATGATATTGTTTATGTTCCGCCGGTCGAGCTGCCACCTGTTATTGAGACAACAGAATCAGGAGCTCCGGGCTTTACTCATAAGAGTGAAGTCATGGATAAAGCCCAGGGCATAAAGTATGTATACGATGAAGACAGTAAAACATACTCTGCCAATCTTAAGGATGCTTTTGGCGACATAGTTATTGCCGACAGCATTAATGGAATTAAAGTGACTTCTGTATTTTCTGATGCTGAGGGAACAGCATGCACATCTGCTATTAAAAGTGTTGTGCTTCCCAAGTATTTGTTAAAGATTGAGGACGGTGCCTTTTATCAGTGCACAGGCCTTGAGAAAGTAGTTTTGCCCGAGGGCCTGGTAGCAATCGGAGACGAGGCTTTTGCATTCTGCAGTGGGCTCACAGAGCTTCAGCTGCCTGCAAGCCTTACCAGCATTGGCACATGGGCATTTGCTTATTGCGACAATTTATCAGAGCTGGTTCTTTCTGATAATATATTAAGTATCGGCAGCGGTGCTTTTGAGGGCTGCCACAAGCTTGAGGGTATCAAGGTGCCCGGTTCCATAGGCATTATCGACTACACAGTTTTTGCCAGCTGCTACAGCCTTAAGGACGTAGTAGTAAGCGATGGTGTAGCTTCCATTATGGGCAGTGCATTTTTCGACTGTGGTAATCTCACCACCATCACCATACCTGACAGCGTAGAAGAGATTAGCGGCGACACCTTCGATCTTTGCTTCAACTTCAAAGCAATGTATGTAAAGAAAGGCTCCTATGCCGAGAAATGGGTTCGTGCTAACCGCAGAGACATCACCGTCCTGTACTATTAATTGTCACGGGCGTTTCTCAGTGTCAACTTTTTGTCACGGGGACGTTTCTCGCTGTCATCTTTTTAGCTCCGCTTGCTCCCTGGCTCGCCCCATTCCTCTCTTTAAAGCCAGGGCATGTGTTTTTAGCTATTTAAGTTATTATTAAGTGATATAAAAAACCTGACCTCATTCTGCTCGAGGTTGACCGTTCGCGGACGGCCACTAACTGCTATGTCCTGCGAGTTCCGGGCTGGAACCGGAACTCACGACGTACATACCAGTAAGTGCCGTAGCCTGCTCAGGTCAAAGCTCGCAGGGCTGAGGTCAGTTTTTTTATATCACTTTATTTACGTTGTGAATAACACTGCCTTGGTTTTAAACAGACTCATGGGGATGCCGCTAGGAAGGTGCGCTCCGTGGGTGGTGTGACAGCGAGAAACGTCCCCGTGACAAAAAGTTGACACTGAGAAACGTCCCTGTGACAACTTCCCGGTGCCAGGGGGCTAAAAAAGGGGCAAAGTGTAGATTTAGCCGCCACTTGCTAGGGAATATGTCCGGTGACTGGAAAAGAGATGGGAAAGACGGTTAAACAGCTGATTTTTGAAAGCGTTTACGCAAAAGAATACTGTTCTGATGGGGGAGGGGAAGCGGCAAAACTAGTGAAAGTGATGGATAAATAAGTCTAAATATCGGCTAATTTTGTGAGGTTTTCTATATATAAGTAGGTGAAAATGGATAGAACATTGTTATTCATGCTAGCGCAAGAAAAACATGCATAAGTTTAACAAGAATAACAATGTAACATTAGTGCAACATGTATAGTGTAAGTGTTTACAAAAATGCTCTTCCGTGTTATCATTGATTTGTTAATAAATAATTCATTCTTTTTTTAGAATTGTTATCTTTGTAACAATGTAGAAGAAGATTGGAAGGTGGAGGATTTTATGAGTAAACTCACAAAACGGGTTCTTTCTTTCCTTGCCATTACTTCAATGATTTTAGGTTTACTGCCTACAAATCTTGTAGCCAAGGCAGAAGAACAAGAGCTTACGTACACATTTGATGCGACAAAGCTTGAAAACTGCGAAGACAAGACAGAATATACTGATCTTGTAGAGGGTCGCTTCTTTGCTCTTAATGAGGGCATAATCAGATCAAATTCCAAGGGGGTTCCATACGCTGTAGAGCCTACTAAAGGCGGCGTAGGTACGATTAAATTTGCCGTACCTGAAGGATACACAGCTACAGCAGTGGTTTCTGTAGCATCTACAGGTGGTTCAAACACTTCCAGATTTGCTCTGTTGGACGAAAAGAACAATCAGCTTGCAAATGAAGAAGGACTTACATCTGTAACAGGTACAGCATATGTTAATGCTACATATAAAGACCTTGTGGCAGGTGAGTACAGTGTTGCCGGCATCGAGACTGAAAGAAACACTCGTTTTCAGAAGGTAGTCGTAACACTTTCCAAGGCTGCAGGGGAGCCTGCTCCTTCAGAAGAGCCTACTCCTTCAGTTGTTCCAACACCTACTGAGATTCCTACTTTTGAGTCTTCAGGTGATGGAGAGAAGATTGTACTTTCTTTTTCTGATTTAAAAACAGAGTACAATAAAGATGGACTTACGCTTAAGTTAAATAATCTTGATGGTAAGATTACAACTGACTCCAATACGGCACGCTTTGGTATTTCAAATGATTTTACCGTATATACTACCCGTCTCAAAACTAATGGTAAGAGTAGTAGCAAAAATGGTATGACTTTAACTGTTCCTTCAGCAGGTACTTTGTATATTGCAGTAAGAAGCGGTAAATCTTCAGAGGCTCGTGATGTTATTCTTACTCAGGATGGCACCGTAATCTTCAATTATGCAGTAACAGATGAGGACCATTCAGTTAATGATAATAATGAAGATGTTTTCGCATATCAGGTGGTAAACGTTGAAAAAGCAGGTGACATTGAAATTACATATACTAAGAATGCAGTTAATTTCTATGCATTTGAGTTTGTTCCTGCTACCGGTAGCACAACACCGGCTCCTACATCAACACCGGCTCCTACATCAACACCAGCACCTACATCAACACCTGTTCCATCCGCAACACCTGCTCCTACAAAGGAGCCTGAAGCTGAGAAGACAACAGTAGCTGACTTCATGAATGATGCAGCTCTTGTTGAGCTTATCAAGGGTGGTGCCAACAGTTTCACATATGGTATCTTTACCTTCAAGATGGGTAATAGCAATGCCTGGGGATACAATGGGGCACAGCATGGTACAGAATTCAAGGCTGGCAACACCATTGAGATAGCTGTTACAGGCAATACCATGATTGAGATTGGCGATTGCCAATACAGCAAGATGGATAGCCTTACTCTTAAGTCTGCAGACGGAAAGTATTCCGAGACAAAGAGCGCAAAGACAGGCTGTTATCATTACGACAAGAGTGAGCTGGCGTTCAGCTATGAAGGTCCGGCTACTACACTGATTCTTGAGTTTACTACTTCGGTATATGTTCCTATTATTATTGTAACACCACAGGCTCCTACTGTTCCTGAAACAGTAGTGGCTGATTTTACAAAAGATAAGACTCTTATTGATGGCATCAATGCAGCTGCTTCTGAATTCTCATTTGGCTGCATTACCTTCAAAAAGGGCACCCAGAACTCTTGGGCTTACAATGGCGCTCAGCACGGTGAGCAGTTTGGCAAAGGTAATACTATTGAAATCGCAGTTGCAGGCAATACCATGATTGAGATTGGCGACTGCAGATACAACAACATGACTGATTTTACTCTCAAGTCTGTTGACGGTAAGTATTCCGAGACAAAGACCGGTAAGGTTAACTGTTTTGACCAGGACGGCAGCAAGATGGTATTCAATTATGAGGGTGGCGCTACTACTCTTATTCTTGAGATTACAGCTACTGTATATATTCCTGTGATTAAGGTTACACCACAGATAGATACAGATCCTACAAACGGTTCCCAGTTTGGTGGCACTAATTTCTACGATTTTATGACAAAAATCGATGGATTTAAGTATGATAAGGACTTTAGACTGAATGGTTCTTTTACTACAGCAGACGGTCTTCTGACCATCACCAGTGGTGGCAAGGCATACTTTGATGCAAAAACAACAGGTATCCGCCTGGGCTTAAATGATACAATTTCCATTAAGGTTCCGGGAGATTCCTACATTTCCATCCTTCTTCCTGCAGATTCTACAAAGGTTGAAGGTAAGTGGACAGCTTCTGCTGAGCACCCTCTTGGCAAAATTGAGTGCCTGAGCAGCAGCAATGCTACAGTTTCCTCCGGTATTTCCGGTCTTTCATGTGTATTCAAGTACACAGGTAAGGAAACAACACTTACATTTAAGGTAACAGATATCACAACAGAAAACGGTCTGGCAGGCGTACTTGGACTGATTGTAAACAATCAGCTTAAGGACAAGAACCAGAATACAGGCAATGGCAAGATTGATGTATTTGACTTCGGTGCAGAGGCACTTGATGAGAATAAGTACAACAACCTGCTGAATGCAGACATCATCAACGGATTTTATCCCGGAGTTAAGGGCGGCACCTCCAGTACTGCTCTTCCTAACTTCAGCCTGGCAGATATTCTTTTCTCTGCAGGTGGTAATACAAATAACAGATTACGTTCCAAGAACGTACTTCTTACCAGATATGACGATAAGTCACTGGATATAAAGGATGCAGATGGTACAGTAGTAACCAGCTACAAGGGTTATGTATACAGTAACTCAAGTTCTAATGCTGCAGTATTCCTTGGCATTGTTCTTTATCCTGGCGATAAGCTTACCATTATGGCAAGCTCCAATGGTAATGACTCCACAGTAGTATGTGAAGCTCCTAACGGCAGCATCCAGTCATATACCACCAAGGGTAACGCTGCTACAGAGATGACTTTCTACGCATCTGAGTATGGTATTTACAGACTTTACTCTACCAATGAAAAGCTTGTAGTAGCCAGAATGGAAAGAGAGCACTTTGATGCTGTTACCGTTGAGGGTACAGTAGAGGGCGCAGTTCTTCCTACAGGCGACTATACTATCGTTTATAAAAATGATCTTTCAGGCGCTGAGACAGTAGTTAAGCCTGCTGATCATAAGTATTCAGTAGTCCTTCGTAAGGATTACACATACACAGTATCTATCATAGGTGCTAACGGTTTCGTTGTTGCATCTGACAGTGCAAGCTACAAGGCAACAGAGTCCAAGGCTGAGACTTTAAAGGTAGAGAAGGTCGTAACAGTTAAGGTAACAGGTAAGGTTCAGGGCCTTGGCGACAAGATCAGCAAGCTTACACTTAAGTTTGTTAATACAGATAAGCTGTATGTACCTGAGATTACAGTTAATGCAGATGGATCCTTCACTGCTGACGTTGAGAAAAACGTTGAGTACACTATCGTGGCTGAAGGCGTGAACGACTTTGAGATAAGCGGCAGCAAGACTGTTAAGGTTGATGCAGACGCTATCCAGAATATTCCATTTGCAGCCAAGAAGACTTACAAAGTAAAGATTTCTACCAGCGGCATCAGCGCGGCTACATGGGCAAATGCCGTTATCACATTTACCAATTTAAATGAAGATGGCTATGTATACACATTTAAGTCTACAGATAACATCCTTCTTCGTGATGGTACATATTCCGTAAAGGTTACAAGTGTTGGTAACGAAGTAGCACAGAAGAAGACTTCCAATGCTATTGTAAATGGTGCTGAGAGCAGCATTCAGATTGGTTTTGAAAAGCTTACATCCTGGAATCCCGGCAAGCTCAATAAGGAGTTCGGCGGCGCAGGTATCGAGACTATCGGTGAAGGTACTTACTATGCAGGCCTTGTACTTACAGGTAAAGTTGTTGAAAACAAGACCTACCTCCTTATTAATGCAGCAGAAGCTGAAGTAAAGATTCCTGTTAAGAAGGGACAGCTGGTAACTATAAGCTACTGCTACCAGGCAGGTTTCATAATTGATGATTACGATGTTCTGGTTGATGAAAAGTCAGGCAGCACATCACAGATTGATAAAGTATCCATAACAGCTAAGGAAGACGGCTTTGTAACAATTACCGGTATTGCCGGCAGCTTATCTTCCCAGACTTACATAACAGGTATTGAGGTAGCAGATATCATCAGCTACAGATCAGAAGTAACAGTAGGTGCTGATAAGGATTTTGCTACTATCAATGAAGCACTTAAGTATGTAGCAGCTATGGATAGAACTCCTGAACAGAGAGTATCTATTGTTATTGATCCGGGCAACTACGAGGAAATGCTTGTTATCGATATTCCAAATATTACACTTAAGAATGCGGCCGGTAACAGAGCATCTACCAATCTTACAAATAAGGGCGTAGACATAGACAAGAATGCAGTAAGAATAACTTCTTACTATATCCACGGCTATTACTACTACTCCATGGGCACAGATTGTAAGTATGATGCTGAGCTCCTTGAGATCAACAAGGCTAACGGCGAGTATTCCTTCAAGAATCCTGGCTCAGGTACTACCAACGGTTCCTACTGGAATGCAACAGTAGTAGTTTTTGCAAATGGTTTCGAGGCTGATGGTATCATCTTCGAAAATTCTGCCAACCAGTACATCTCCCTTAAGGAATCACAGGATATCGTAGTAGCTGGTACAGGCAATAAGGGCGTTCGTCCTACTACTTACGGTGATACATCCGTACAGAATAAGAGCTATGTAGAAAGAGCAGCAGCTCTCGCTATTGGCAATAATTACAAAGAAATCAAATTCACTAACTGCCGTTTCGTAGGTCGTCAGGATACTCTTTACGGTGGTACAGGCGTTACAGCTGCTTTTGACAGATGTCAGATTATGGGCGCATGCGACTACATCTTTGGTGGCATGACAGCAGTATTTAACAGATGTGACCTGGTAATGAATACCAGTGATGCATCTTCCGACGTAGCTTATATTACAGCTGCACAGCAGAGCAGCGGCCGTGGTTACCTCATGTATGAGTGCCACGTAACATCCACTACACCGGGTGTTGATACAGCCAGCGCACATGCATCCAAGCCGGGCTACTTTGGTCGTCCATGGCAGGGTGTAACAGCTGAGGTTGTTTTCTACAATACTTCAGTAGATGCTTCAGATGACTACTATGGTCAGGATTCACTTATCCATCCTACAGGATGGCTGGCTACACTTGGCGGCGAGTCTGAAAATATCTATGAATTTGGTACAAAAGAAGAAGCTTTCTATGACAATCTGAAGTACAGAGTAGGCTGGTCCAAGGTGCTTACCGAGGCTAAGCTTAAGGATGGTACAGATATTTCTACAGAGGAAAAGGCAATCAGTGCATTCCTGGGTGACTGGAAGGCATTCAACTAACCGAGAAAAGCATGATACATGCTTACAAAACGGAGAAAAGCAATGAATAAACTTAAGAAAAGAATTACAGCAATTGTAACTGCTATCCTTTTGGTAGTGTCCATGATTCCCATGGGCACTATCCATCAGGCTTCTGCAGCTACAGCTTCCGGCAAAAAAGTGTTCTACGCTGCACATCTTTCACCTTCCGATATTAAGGACGGCGATCTTGTAGCCAGCGGCACAGTATTTGAGGATGCCTTCAAGCTGGAGGGTAAAGCCAGATATAAGCTGGCTGCAGACGGTACAGTATCCTATATTGAGATTGCCAGAGCAGGCGAAGGTAAGCTTACCTTCACAGTAGATAAGGCAAGTGACATCACACTGGTAGTATCTTCCACAGGTGAGGGCGTTTCATCTCATGTTTCCATAGTGGACAAGGATGGCAAGGCTATTAAGAGTGATGCAGATAAGACAGATATAGTAGTTAGCAAAAAAGAAGCTACAACACTTACATTTAAGTCAGTAGCAGCAGGTAGCTATACAGTTACAGCTCCTCAAGTACCGGCAGGAACTACAGATGATTCCTACTACAGAAACTTCTGCTTCTACGGTATCAAGGTAGTACCTGAAGACATGGAGGAGACAGGTGCTCTGGCAGGTCCAGAGCTTCACAGCGTTGTTATAGCCACCGATGTAAGCATTGAAGGCTACAACGTTACAAGCGATAAAGTTCTTGTAAAAGAAGGCACTACTTTTGCAGCAGGCTTCTTTAAGCTTATCGGTGAGGAGCTTAAAAATGAAGATGGCTCCGTTATGGGAGATGGTCAAAACTATTTCCGTACACCTGGCAGCTCCAATCTTACCAGTTTCAAGTCTATTGAGCTGGCAAAGGCAGGCTCAGGTAAGCTTCAGTTCACAACAACAGCTGTAGCAGATGCAGAGTTCTCACTGTGCTCTACAGGTAAGACAAATAAATCCGGTTTTGTGCTCCTTGACAGTCAGGGTAATGCAGTTGAAAACCTTGAGGGCATTAATGTAGTAGAGGGTACTGACAGTACTACAGTTACTTACAAGAGCCTTCCTGCAGGTACATATACACTGGTTTCCCCTCTTAACAAGGATATGAACCGTGGCTTCCGTATTATGTCTGCAAAGGTAACAGAGGAGGCTGCAACAGGGGATGTAGAGCTGGTAGATGTAGAGCATAAGTTTGATCCCGCTCTTCTTTCAGCTTCAAAGGATAAGGAAGCTATGGCAGATGGCATCTCCTTCGCAGAGAGCTTCTTTAAGAATATTGGTACAGGATCTACTTACCGCATAAACAATGACGGCGCAGTTTACTGCATCGAGATCGGTAAGGCAGAAAGCAGCAGCTTACAGTTCACTTTGTCAGGAGAGGGCAGCCTCACAATTAAGGCTTCTTCTACAGGTTCTTCCAATAAGTCTTCTGTAGCTCTTAAAACAGACACAGATAAGCTTGTAGCTACTGAGGACGGCGTTGAAACAGTTGTGGTTGAGGCTACAGCAGCTACAACAATTACTTACAAAAATCTGCCTGCAGGCACATACAAGATTGTATCCCCTGCTGATGATTTTAAGCGTGGCTTCAGACTCTATGAGGCAGTAGCAGTAGAAAAGGTTCCTGCCAATGGCCCTGTTAAGGTAGCCAAGGACTGGGGCGAGGTAACTGCTCCTGTTATCACAGCAGCTCAGGCTGTTGATGGTAAGGTAGTAGTTGCATTCAACATGGTAGTTGGTTTTGACGGTGCTGATAAAGTAACCGTAAATATGTATGACGCAACAGGAAAGCTTCTTGATACAAAGGCATCATTTACTGAGTCTGCATCAGGTACAGTAAGCTTTACTCCTGCAGCTTCAGGTACATACTCCTTTGATATAACAGCTTCCCGTGAGGGTGAAAAGGATGTTACAGTAAAGACAAATCTTACAGCAGAGTACGTACTTCCTCTTGCAGCTGCCAATATGAAGAGCGCTACATCCAAGGGCAAGGGCCTTGTGGCACTTGAATGGGATGCAGTTAAGGAAGCTACAGCTTATCAGGTATACTACAAGCTTTCTTCCGAGACAGAATATAAAAAGTCAAATGTTTACACTTCCGAGCTTTCAGCTATGATTTCTGCTCTTACCGTTGGTGAGCGTTATGATTTCGCTGTAGCTGCAGTGCGCGGCACTGAGGAAGGTCCTATGGGCGTTCCTGTAAGCACAAAGGTAACAGCAGATGCACAGAGAGTATGGGGCTTTACCGCATACGGTCCTTCTACATCCCTGTCTACCAATAAGTATGAGGGCAGCTATCTGGATGGCCAGGTACACCTTCAGTCCACAGGCGGCAAGGGTAAGATTCAGCCTGCAACAGTAGATGGTCTTGCTTTCTACTATACAGCAATCGATACCAAAACAGAGAACTTCAAGCTTACAGCTAAGGTTCATGTAAATAACTGGACATACTCCAACGGTCAGGAAGGCTTCGGTCTTATGGCTGCAGATACTATCGGCGTTAACGGCGATACTACAGATGTTTGGAACAACTCCTACATGGCTATTGTTTCCAAGGTAGAGTACTTCTACAAGGCTCTGGACGAGGAGACAGGTATCCTTAATGGTACAGACGGTACAAAGACTTCCATGAAGCTTGGTATCGGTGCTCTTGCCAGACTGGGCGCTACAGCAGAGAATATCGCTGATGGCTCTCTGGTTAAGGATGTAGCCGGCAAATATTCTTCAGTTATGAGAACCCTTGAGGACTCCATGAAGGATTACAAGGGACCTTTCAATATCATTGGTAATTACACCAACGATAATGTAGAAGGTACTCAGAAAAAGCTTTACACTGATTTCATTTTCACTATCGAGCAGAACAATACCGGCTACTATGTTTCTTATACAAATGTTGAGACCGGCGAGACTCATACAGAGCTTTTCTGGGATACAGAGAGAAACAGCCTGACTCAGATTGATAAGGATCATGTATATGTAGGCTTCTTTGCTGCAAGAAATGCAGATATCACTATCAGCGATATGAAGCTTACTACCTCCAATCCTGCTACAGATGCTCCTGCAAATGTACGTGAGATAGAGTACAAGAATGTAACAGTAGCTGTCAGCCAGCCACAGTACACAGGTAATGAGAACTGCGTAGCACTTCTTATGCCAAATGCTGACGGTACCCTTAAGGTAGTAGATGATAAGGGCAATGTTATCTTCCCTGAAAAGAAGGTAAAGGCAGACGTTTATACAGAAGTTCCTTACTCCGTAGCAGATGGCTACAACCACTTTGAGTATTACTTTACACCTGATGCAGACTTTAAGTTTGATGAGTATACAGTACCTACCAACTACAATGCAGTTAATGGAAGCTTCGTTACCATCAAGAGAACTTTCGCTCAGAAGGTTATCTATGTAAAGAATGGTATTGCTCTTGGTAGCTCAGGAGCAGGTACAAAGGAAAATCCTGCAGACATCCTTTCTGCTTTCAGATATGCAGTAGCAGGTCAGATCATTGTTCTTGCCAACGGTGAGTACATGATCAGCGAGTCTACAGAGCTTAGAGTAGAGCGCGGTAATGATGGTACTGCTGAAGCTCCTATTATTGTAATGGCAGAGCTTCCTGATCCTTTGACACGTTCCGATGCACGTCCTGTTATCAACTTCCAGAAAAAAGCAAAGGGCGTTACCTTCGGTGGTAATTACTGGATCCTTTCCGGATTTGATATAACAAATTCCGTAGATGGACAGAAGGGCTTACAGCTTTCAGGCAGCCACTGTGTTATCCAGAATGTTAATGCATACAATAACGGTAATACAGGTATTCAGATTTCCAGATACAATACAAACGATTTACCTGATTCAGGTCTCTGGCCATCCTACAATACAGTCCTCAACTGTACTTCCTACAATAACGCAGACTCCGGTTATGAGGATGCAGATGGATTTGCATGTAAGCTGACCACAGGTCCCGGCAATATTTTTGACGGATGTATCGCACACCATAACGCAGATGATGGTTGGGATTTCTATGCTAAGATGGAGACAGGCTCTATCGGTGCAGTTACCATCCAGAACTGTGTAGCATATGCAAACGGTTACCTTTTAGACGGTACAGTAGCAGGTAATGGTAACGGCTTCAAGATGGGTGGTTCCAACCTTTCAGGTCACCACGTAATCAAGAATTCAGTTGCATTTGATAATAAGGCAAAGGGTGTTGACTGTAACTCCTGTCCTGATATCGAAGTATACAACTGTACTTCCTTCAACAACGGCAGCTACAACTACGCATTCTATACAGGCGGCTCAGTAGCTGATACAGCGTTTATTTCTCAGAACAATGTATCCTATAGAAATAACGGTTCCCAGCTTGAGGATCAGATTAAGCTTAAGGGTACACAGAATGAGAAGAATGTAATTAACGATTCCTCCTTCTTCTATACTACAGCAGGCGGTGATTCCAAGAATTACGCCGGTGCTAAGGTAAGAGAAGAGTGGTTCGTATCCCTTGACAGCAAGACTATTCTTCCTTCAAGAAATGCTGATGGCACCATCAATATGAACGGCCTGGGCCAGCTGACAGAGTATGCAGCTGCAAAGGTAGGTGCTACCATCAATGAAAAGAGTGGTACAGCTACTACTGACCTGGCTCCTACACTGGATGCTGCTATTAATGCAGAGCCTGTAGTAACACCTACACCTGAGCCAACTACTACACCTGAGCCTACTCTTGCTCCTACAGCAGAGCCTACACCTGCTCCAACAGATGAGCCTGTTTCCGGCGATGGGGGTAAAGACTCACCAAAGGGCGGCGTTCCAACAGCTGTTATTGTTGTTATCGTTGTGGTAGCAGTTCTGGCACTTGCATGTGTTGCAGTTTACTTCCTGGTATTCAAGAAAAAAGGCCTTAAGCTTACAGATATAAAGCTTCTTTTCAAGAAGAAATAAGAAAGTAAAAATTATTAAGTAATTAAAAAATATGCACCTTCGACACAGGTCGGGGGTGCATTTTTTTCTGAACTGTGATAGAGTAGTTGAAGAAAACTTAGAATAGAGGCTTTATAATGCAATTCACCGTAACATTAATTGCCGTAGGTACCATGCTTTTATATGCAGTACCCGGATATTTGTTTGTAAAACTAAAACTGATAAAAAAAGAAGCAATAGCAGCCTTCGCCACAGTGCTTATGTATCTGTGCCAGCCATGTCTTACCCTTTATTCTTTTCAAAATAGCCGCTATACTCAGGACTTTTGGAAGGACATCCTGTTTTTCTTCATGTTTGGCATGATATTTATGGGGCTTATAATGGTGCTTTCCTACCTGGCAGTCAGGAAAAAAGCTGATGATGCCAGATATCGAATAGCAGCCATAGCCAATGTATTCGGTAACTGTGGCTTTCTGGGCATCCCTCTTTTGGAAGCCGTACTTCCCGATGAGCCCAGAGCCCTGGTATTGGCATCCGTATTTATGGCGGCTATGAACGTTATTGGCTGGTCAGCAGGCTCAGCTATTATAGCAAGAGATAAGAAGTATATATCAGTAAAAAAGATTTTTCTGAATCCTGCCATACTGGCTCTGGTGGTGGCACTGCCCATGTTTTTCCTGCATTATACCCTGCCCGGCCAGCTGCTCAATCTGGTGACAGTATTGGGAAAAATGACCACGCCTCTTTGCATGCTGATAATGGGTATGCGACTGGCCACCATGATGTTAAAGGAAGTATTTACGGATCCTTTGGTATACGTATCTATTTTTATCAAGCAGATGGCAATGCCGGCAGTAGCTTTGTTTATAATACTTGCCTTGCCGCTGGATCTGTACGTAAAGCAGACTATGTTTATTGTGTGCTCGACGCCTGTGGCTTCCGTTGTACTGAACTTTGCGGAAATGATAGGTGAGGGACAAAAAACTGCAGCAAATATGGTGCTTTTGGGGACAGCACTGTCTGTAGTTACCATACCTGTAATGGTGCTCTTTATGGGTTTATTTATATAAAATGCGAGGAATGAAAAATGAAAGAAGTAAATAAGAAATCAAAGTATGAAGGCCTGGAGGCTACAGTAGGTATGGCTGTTATGGATACCATACCCTGTATCTTTTTCTCTGTGGCAGCAGTATGTCTGTCCTTAGCCGTGAAGCAGCCTCTTTTCATTATAGGCCAGATTATCTGTGCTTTAGGGGGATTTGGCAAGGCTGTTTGGAAGTTTATAAAGGCCATAAATAAGAAAAATATACACTGGGTAGCGGCTCAGATGAAATATTCCATGTCCCTGGGCTTTCTCCTTTGTATCATTTCGTTGCTGTTGGGACTAAAAACTTTACCATTCAGTCTTATTGTAAAAAATCTGTTTTCCTTCCCTGTCTTTATTTTTGTCATTCTTGGCATAGCCCTTATGGCAGTCATGATGGTGCTGGGAGCCAGGATGGATCCCGCTAATAAGAAAGCCAACTGGTGTGAACAGACGGTAAATCTTATAGCCCAGCTGTCGTTTATGCTGGCAGCTGTCATTATTTTCTACGCATCTACCCACTATCATGCTCTTCATAAATATTTTCCGGAGGCGGAAAATGGTATTATTGAGAAAAATGTGAATGGAGTCCTTTTCTTCGATGGTCCCGGCACTGATGACGCCTTGGTGTTTTATCCGGGAGGTCTGGTGGACTACGAGGCCTATGTTCCGCTGATGAGGGAAATAGCAAAAGGCGGGATTGACTGTTTTTTGGTGGAAATGCCCTATCATCTGGCTGTGTTTGGAATGAATAAAGCAGATGTAATAGTAAGTAATACGGATTTTTCTTATGACCACTGGTATGTAGGAGGGCATTCCCTGGGTGGGGCCATGGCGGCATCATATGCAGGGAAACATAGCGAAAAAGTGGCGGGAGTGTTGCTTTGCGCAGCCTACTCTACAGTGAAGCTTCCTGACAGCATGAAAGTCGTATCTGTGTATGGCAGCTGTGATCAGGTGCTTAAGAAAGACAGCTATGAAAAGTATAAAAATAACCTCCCGGCAGGAAGTAAGGAAATCCTGCTGGAAGGTGGTAATCATGGGCAGTTCGGTGACTATGGCCATCAGAAGGGTGATGGAGCAGCCACCATGTCCGGTGAGGAGCAGATTAAAAAAACTGCTGAAGCATTACAGGGCTTTTTTAATGGCCGCTAAAAGCTCATCATATTCTTCAAAGGCCTGAAGATCCGGATTATCAGCCTTTATCTTTTGAGTACTCTTAAAAAGGAAGCCTGCTTTTGATGCGCGGATCATACCTAAATCGTTGTGGCTGTCACCGGCTGCAATAGTGTCGAAGCCGCAGGACTGCAGGGCTTTTACGGTGGTGAGCTTGCTCTGGGGACAACGCATATGGAAGCCGATAATCTCATTTTTCTCATCTACTATAAGCTCGTTGCAGAATATGGTAGGCATGCCCAGCTTTTCCATGAGGGGGCCTGCAAATTGTGAAAATGTATCAGACAGTATAATAACCTGGGTGATGCTTCTCAGCTCATCCAGGAATTTTTTTGCGCCGGGCATTGGATCAATCTTTCTGATAGTTTCCTGGATCTCTTTAAGTCCCAGTCCATGCTCCCTGAGGATGCCGATACGCCAACGCATAAGCTTATCATAATCCGGCTCATCTCTGGTGGTGCGTTTTAGCTCGGGAATGCCTGAGGCCTCCGCGAATGCGATCCAAATTTCGGGTACCAGTACCCCTTCCATATCAAGACATACGATATTCATATTATTATCATCCTTTCTGCTTACTTCTTTAGCATGATATTTATCGCTTTAAATGGTTAAAGTGATTTTACACGAACTTGGTGGGATTTTCAAGAAAAAGTTGTTAACTTTGCTAGCGTAAAATTTTATTCGTAAATATTGAGAATTGAAAAAGAGTTCCTAAACGTGTAGATTTAAAGTCGACAAAAACCATAATCTATGCAGAAAGGGAACTCTTTTTATGGAACAAAGTATAACCTATTTTACCGAGA
>JAZLGU010000019.1:0-39529 GCA_045616485.1 Lachnospiraceae bacterium | reverse complement strand
TTTCTGCCCCCAACAAAATAAATTGAAAAACAAAAAAGAAAAGCCCGCCTTGCTGAAACGAAACTTTCAGGAACGCGGCTCTTTTAACGTAACCACGTAACAGTGTCACATTGTTAATTTTAAAACATTTTAATGACGCCTATTTTGTAACAATCTTGGCACCAAATGGCATCAAGGAAAGCTTGCCCAGCTTGAAAAACTGCTTTCCGAATGGAATACCCACGATGGTAATGCACCAAAGAGCTCCTATGACGAAATTACTGATGGCCATAGGTATACCTGAAATAATCAGCCAGATAATATTGGCTATTATGCTCATGGTACCACCACCATAAACTATATCTTTTCCAAATGGGAAAAATGATACCGATGCAAACTTAAAGCACTGTAATCCATATGGAATACCTACAATAGTAATGCACCAAAGAGCTCCTGCCAGCACCCAGGAAAGGCCGCTGAAAAGGCCTCCGAAAAGAAACCATAAAATGTTACCAACTACTCTCATAATTTACCTCCTGCTTTCTCCCAAATGCCACACAATGCAGCATTTTCTTATTATTATACCGAAATATATATATCCTAGCAAGGAAAGAATCAGAGAATTAATCTTTATTATTTTACAAATTTCTTGGCAAAACGCTTTACATCTTCTATATCTGCAGCATTAGGTCTGTTCTTATGCATAGGTCCGAAAGAGCCGGGGCAATGGAATTCATTTTCTGCAATAATGATATTAGCATTTGCTTCCTTAAGCACCTTCTGCAAAGGCTTTTTCATGGACTTAATCATGGCAGATGTGCCGAAAAGCACGATCTGACCAATATTATTTTTATTGTTTCGAATAAATTCCTTTACTTCAGGGTCCATATCGAAAGCGTAGTAAGAGCAGCCCAGTAACAGGGTATCTGTCTTTTCAGTAAGAGGCTCATTGATTTTCTTTGCCTCTACCCCTATTATTTCCTGAATCGCCTTAGCTAATTTTTCTGTATTTCCTGATCTTGTGTAATATCTGATAGCAATATTCATTATTTTTTCCTCCTGTTAATTTTCTGCCAGTAATCTTTCAACCTGCTGCTTTTTCTGGAAAAGAATACAGCCGCCTGCATGATCTTCCTTAAGAACACCTTCATCCTGTAAAGCTCTGAAAAGCTTTGACTTTAATGCCTCTCTAAGGGATGTATCTCTTACATTAATATCTGAATATGGTGAGAAAGGACATGGCTCAGCGCCGCCATGGGAATTAATATGGAAAAAGCCTCTGCCTGCAGCCACACAGCCGCCTGAGCTCTTCTCATCGCCAGGGAAAGAAATAAATACCATTTCTTCCACATCTTTACGAAGATTCATAAGCTTTTCCTTCATAATCTCTCTGGCTGCATCATCAGGAGCCAGATGAGTAGCTTCCTCTGTAACCGGTACAAATTCAACATAAACTATAGCCTTGCATCCCAGCTTAAGAAGTCCGTCAATAAACTCTCTGGAGTATACTTCCTCCATGTTTTCAGTAGTAACTGTAACAGATACACCAAATATCAGATCGCGCTCCTTAATGGTAGACATGGAGTTCATAACCTTCTTGTAAACACCCTGACCGCGACGGGCATCTGTTGTATTTTCATCACCTTCAATACTAATGATAGGTACCAGATTTCTGTGCTTATCAAAGATGTCGATGTACTGGTCGCCTACAAAGAAACCATTAGTAAAGATGGGGAAAAGGATGTTCTTATGGTGAGCAGCCTGCTCAATAACATCCTTTCTAAGCAGTGGTTCACCACCTGCCAAAAGAATGAAGCTGATGCCCAGCTGATCTGCTTCATCAAAGATTTTATTCCATTCAGCTGCGGTAAGCTGATCTACAGGCTTTTCATCTGAACAGGCATGATTTTCTCTGGAATAGCAGCCTGCACAATGAAGGTTACAGCTGGATGTGATACTGGAAATAAGAAAAGCCGGGATATGCTCTCCTTCTTTCTCTGCCTTCTTTCTCTTGTCTGAAGCTTTTTTGGTAGCTGCTGCAAACTCAGCCATAAATAATGCTTCCCTGGGGTTCTTAATGGTAGCCTTCAATGCATTCTTTACTACATTAGCTACACCGTTTGACATGTATTCCTGTAAGTCAAATTCACTCATGTTGCCGTCCTCCTATTTTGTCCATGACTGCATAATGATAGTCCTTTTTTCAAATGAACTATTTATTGCTGATAATATAGCATACAATTTAATTGTTTGCAATTTATTTTCGCATAAATAATTGTTAATTTTTTGTGTCCTGTTATAATCATAAAAGTCTTTTTATATCTTCAACAATAATATTCATGTCAGTGGTGGGCTCATATCTTTCTATTACATGGCCATTTTTATCCACCAGAAACTTGGTAAAATTCCATTTTATATCACTACTGGTCTCATAGTCGGGAAATTCAGATCTGACCTTTTTATCAAGGAATTGCCCGTCCAGGCTGCTGGTGTCAAAGCCCTTGAAGCCCCTTTTGGACTTAAGATAGGTATAAAGCTCCTCCTCATGCTCTCCGTTCACATCAATTTTTGCATATCGTGGGAACTTCGTATTGTATCTGGAGGTACAGAAGGTATGTATCTCCTGGCTGGTCCCTGGAGCCTGATTGGAAAACTGATTGCAGGGGAAGTCTATTATATCAAAGCCCTGCTTATGGAAAAGCTCATATATCTCCTCAAGCTTTGAATACTGAGGTGTAAAACCGCAGCCTGTAGCTGTATTGACAATAAGTAATACCTTGTCCTGGTACTTTGAAAGCTTCTCTTTCTCCCCATCCAGATTGGTGACGGCAAAATCATAAACAGTCTTATCCGCCTGTCCCATAAATGCATCAACGGTCCTTAGTATCTGGGCAAGATTACGTATATCATCCATAATCCTACCGGTCTCCAGGGAATGATTGCACTTATCAAAGCGGTATACCGCCATATTGGACTGGCGACTCAGCAGCTTTATGCGATCATAGTTAATAAAATCGTCATCCATGCCGCAGAAGACTATTCCTTCCTCTTTACTTATAAACTGGAAAGATGGCTCTAACGGTGCGTACATAATGTGCACCGGATTTATCTGATTTCTGCCTGCAAAAAGTGAAGCTACTACCGAGCCTACACCTTTGCTTACAAAAACCACTTTTTCATATGATGACCATTTAGTCCCTTTGAACTGACTTGCTCCTGCTTTTTGAGCAGATGCTACCACTTCAAATATTTCCTCTTTAAATTCCTGAGATGTGGCATTGGGATTGCTTTTAAAAAGCTCTGTGTATTCCTTTTCCCCACTCATATCATAATGAAAGGTAAGAACCGTAAAGCCTCTTTTTTCCAGCACTTTTTTTGAGTAATAAAACAGGGGCTCTTCTACACTATAATTGATATCCGGAAATAAAACCGCTATTCTGCTCATGGCATTCACCTCATTTTACAGATGGGTCTATTTTATCAACTAAGCAATGTAAAAGCAATCTTTTTGCCACAGGTTATAAATTCCTAATAGATTGTTTATTCTTTTTCAAAAAATCCTACTGCTATAGCGCCCGGACCCACATGAGTACCGATAGTGCAGCCCACTGTAGTAGGTATTATCTCCTTAACGTGAGTCCTCCACAAATCAGCATGATCCTCCAGATAGGCCAAAACCCCTGTATCAGAAAGGCCACTGTAGGCCACATTATATGGACGCGTAAAATCGATTCCCTTACCTTTTTCGATCATGGTCCTAAGAAGATTACAACTGTTTTTGGAGCCCCTGGCCTTGCCCGCCATTACGACAGCTCCTTCTTCTACGGCTACTACAGGCTTTATGGAGAGAAGATTGCCTGCCAGGGCTACTGCTGCGGATATACGCCCACCTTTTTTCAGATATTCCAGAGTGTCCAGCACAGCCATCACTCTGATCTGCTTCTTTTCCATATTAAGCATAGCTGTAATAGTGTCTATATCGTAGCCCTTATCAATAAGCTCCAGAGCCCTTTCTGCCAGTATCCTGGTGCCTACGCAAACATTCAGACTGTCTACCACATAGACAAGCCCCGGAAAGCTGTCTGCTGCGATGCAGGCGCTTTGATAGGTGCCTGACAGGGCAGATGATATGGTAATTACCAGCACTGTATCTCCATTAGCAGTAAGCTCTGCAAATACGTCCTCGTAAGAAGCAGGTGTAATCTGGGAAGTCGTGGGCAGCTGACTGCTTTCAGTAAGCTTTTCGTAAAACTCCCTATGGGAAAGAGTGACTGCATCCTTGTACTCCTGGTCTCCAAAGTATACAGACATGGGGATGTGAGTAATGTTCATGCTAGCCGCTTCTGCCGGAAGTATGTCTGAACCGGAATCAATTACAAGTCTAATAGCCATTATATCTCCTTCTGAATGGTCTTATTTAAAATCAGATTCACTTAATTGTCTAAGCTTCTCTGTTACTTCATCCAGCATTTTATAAAAGGTCTCCCGCTCTTCATCCTCTGCAGTAAAGCCCACAACAGACACAGCCTGAGCCACCTTTCCCTTAACCTTTCTGGCCAAATCTTCACCCTCTGCAGTAAGGCTTAATTTTGCCCGATAAGCATTGCCGGAAACAGTAGTCCTCTTTACCAGACCTTTCTTTATCAAAAGGTTTATATCACGGGACACATCAGCCTTATCCTTACCGGTAGTCTGTGTCAGCTCTGCAGCTGTACAGCCCTCCTTGCAATTACTAAGCCTGGTAAAATAAATGGCATAATTTCCCTTTAGGCTGTACTCTGACATGGCTGCAGCTGCTATGCGATGCCAGTACAGGTCAATCTCCGTGATATTGGTAATAAAGTGCTCAAATCTGTCAATCATAACTTTAACCTCTAAAATGCCAAAATAAAAGTTGTTGAAAATTCAACAATAGCAAGTCTACCACATACTAGTTGAAAATTCAACAACTTTTTTTATACTTTTTTAATATTTTGTAATGGAGCATACGGGACTCGAACCCGTGACCTCCACACTGCCAGTGTGGCGCGCTCCCAACTGCGCTAATGCCCCGGATGACCAACCTATTATAGCATAATATATTCCGTTAGTCATTATTTTTTATGAGTTATTTGAATTTATTTGAATTTATTGTTCTTTTCGATAGCTTCCCAAAGACCATTAAGATATGTGGCTCCCAGGGCTCTGTCATAAAGGCCGTACCCCGGCATAGCCACCTCATCCCATATCATGCGGCCATGGTCCGGACGAATAGGCCCGTCAAAGCCTATATCGTAGAGCGCCTTCATTATTTCATACATGTCAAAACTACCGTCTGCAGAAAGGTGAGCCGCCTCCTCAAAATTGGTAGGAGAATGGAATTTAAGATTCCTAACATGGGCAAAATGTACTCTGCCTTTAAGACTCCTTATCATATCAGGCAGATCATTTTGAAGATTGGTGCCGTAAGAGCCGGAGCAGAAGGTGACTCCATTATGAGGGTCGTCTACCATCTTCATCATTCTCAGGATATTATCCTTATTGATGATGATACGGGGCAGGCCAAAAACGCTCCAGGCAGGGTCATCCGGATGAATTGCCATTTTAATATCATATTTATTGCATACCGGCATGATACGCTGCAGAAAATACTTCAGATTGTCAAAAAGCTTTTCATCATCCATATCCTGATAAAGCGCAAAGAGCTCCTTGACTTTAGCCATTCTATCAGGCTCCCAGCCCGGCATTACAGTACCATTCATATCCCCTGCTATGGAACTAAACATCTTCTCGGGATCCAGGGCATCTACTGCCTCCTGGGTGTAGGCCAGCACGGTAGAGCCATCCTCTCTTTTTCTGGCAAGCTCTGTCCTGGTCCAGTCAAATACCGGCATAAAATTGTAGCATACCAGATGGATATCTTCTTTTCCCAGATTTTCCAAAGTATCGATATAGGCTTCTATATCCTTATCCCGGTCAGAAGAGCCGGTCTTTATGGCATCAGACACATTAACACTTTCAATGCCTGCGATTTTAAGCCCCGCTGCCTCCACTTCATCTTTAAGTGCTCTGATTTCCTCTCTTTTCCACACTTCTCCGGGCTGCTTATCGTAAAGGGTGGTAATAACACCATGCACCCCGGGAATCTGTCTAATCTGTTTAAGGGTCACTGTATCGTATTTTGAACCATACCATCTAAGTGTCATTTCCATACTTATTTACCTCTTATTTAACTACTCAAAATCAAATTTGACTCCCCAGTCATTTCTCAGCTTGTCCATAAGCTCCATTACCTTGATGGACTCGCTGTGCGGCATATCCGGGCACTCTGTTCTGCCGGCCTCTATGGCCTCACGGCAGGCAATCAGCTGGTACTCGTAGCCGTTTATCTGCTTCGGCACTTCTATATTCTTGATCAGGCGGTGGCCTTCACCATATACTCTGATTTCTTCGATATTGTTGATATTTACACAGTCAATATAGCCCTTTGTCCCCAGTATATGACCATATCTGTGGCTCTCTACACACATGGATGCCCCCAGAACTGCCATATTGCCGTTTTTATAGGTAATGGCTATGGTCTCCTGGCAGTCCACACCACTTTCCGTATAGGTGCAGGTACCGCTTATATCTGCTATGTCATTTCCCAGGACCATCATGGCAAAATTGATAGGATATACTCCTAAGTCCAGTAAAGAGCCCCCTGCCAGAGCTTTGGAATTCATTCTCTCCACCTGGGTAATAGGGTAGGAAAGCTGGGCTGTCACCATCTTTACTTCGCCTATAATACCACTTTCGATAGCTTCCATTATTAGCTTTCTGCTGGGCATGTATCTGGTCCAGATAGCCTCAGTAATAAATACATTTTTTTCTTCTGCCAGTGCTACAAGCTCTTTTGCCTGAAGGGCATTGGCTGTAAATGCCTTTTCCACCAGTACGGGCTTACCATGCTCTATACACATTTTAGCATGCTCATAATGGTGGCTGTGGGGGGTAGCTATATATACCAGGTCCACCATATCATCACAAAGCATCTCTTCATAGCTGCCGAAAGCCTTTGTAACATTATACCTGCCGGCAAAATCTCCGGCCTTTTTTATGTCTCTGGAGGCTATTCCATAAAGCTCAAAGCCCTCCAGTCCGTTTACAGCTGTAGCCAGGCTGCAGGCTATATTGCCCGCTCCGATAATACCTACTCTCATGTCCTATTCTCAGTCTCCTTATCAGTCAGTGTTTTGCATAAAAGGCTTAGTCCCAGCCCTTCCAGATATCCGGCTGGTAGCCCAGAGTAGACTTTTTCCCGTTTCTCACAACAGGAGTTTTAATTAGTGCGGGATGCTCCAGGACTTTTTCCATTCTGTCATCCTCTGACATATACTTAATAAGTGCCAGAGTATCCTTGTCCTTACCCTCCCAGTCGATCATATTATCCATGCCGCCGTTGGCCTGAGCTACAGATGTAAATTCTCCCTTGCTCATGCCCTTTTCCTTCATGTCAATGAACTGGTATTTTATGCCCCTTTCTTTGAAGAAGCGCTCCGCTTTCTTTGTATCATTGCACTTTTTTGTGCCGAAAATCTGTATGTTCATAGTATATATTACCCTTTTATGTTACACAAATCTTTTATAGAATCTGCAGGCATCATCGTTACATTTTGTAGCCTCAGGAAGTCTTATATTTACTTCAAAAACATGGGCCACTTCCTTTTGTTCCTTGCTGCCGTATATCCTGGCCTCACAAGGCACCCCCAGACTCTCCAGGTGTTTTTTAAGCGGCTCTACTCCGGACAACAGGAAATCATTTTCAGCGCTCATTATAAAGGCAGGAGGAAAATCCTTGGTCATGTATTTAATGGCATCTACCTTTTCTATCAGCTCCGGTGAAGCCTCTTTTCCTTCAAGTCCCAGATACTCTCCGGCAAAAAGCGGATTTTTTTCCTCTATTCTCTTTTTACCATCATATTCTCCACAGTGAAGCCCCACTGCTTTTATGGTGACTTTTGGCAATTCAAAGTCAAAAAGGCCGGCAAATTCAGGACTGGTAAAAACTGTGGCATAGTGGCTTACCAGCTGACCTCCGGCTGAGTCACCTATAAGGATAAGCCTGTCTTTGTCTATAAAGTAATCCCGGCCCTTCTCTTCTATAAAGGCCAGAGCACGGTTAATATCCTCTACAGCTCCCGGGAATCTGGTCTCCGGAGCCAGACGGTAGTTGATATTTACTACCGTGAAGCCTCTCTCTGCCAGACTCATACAGTAAAACTGGTATATATCCTTGCTGCCGTATACCCAGCCGCCACCATGGATATTGACTATGGTAGGCTGTAAGCCGCTCACTTTTTTCTCTACATATATGTCCAGCAGATTTTCTATACCGTAGGGACCATAGGAGATATTATCAAAACGTCTGATATCACTAGGTGTAGTAAGGCCTTCGTCTCTTTTTGCATCGCCTATAGCCCAGTTGGTTCTGATGTCCATTACCTGTTTACTAAGTTCCATATGCTACCTCTTTGTCACTGATTTTATCAGATGTTCTTTTTTGCATTTTCCAGAGCTTCTATTACCCTGTCACACCAGGCATCGAATTCCGGATCTTCTCTCTGGAGCTCGGGATGAGCCAGCACGTTATCCAGCACCTTTTTTATACCCTGCTCAAAACGTATGCTGGGTGCAAAGCCCGGCACTGCCCTTTTAAGCTTGGTATTGTCAAATACAACGGAATTGGACTTATCACCTATAAGGCCACCCTCAAAGTCGTAATGGCTGACCGCTGCCAGGAAGGAGGAAGCTACATAGTATGGCTTGTACTCCACACCCAGATAGTCTGCTATAGTCTGATATATCTGATTCCAGGTAAGAGTCTCATCACCGGTGATCTGAAAAGCCTCGCCGATGGCGTGCTTATTGGCCATAAGGCCTATGTATCCCTTGGCAAAATCTTCGTTATAGGTCATGTGCCAAAGGGAAGTGCCGTCTCCGTGGACAATAACAGGCTTACCCTCCATCATTCTTTTAATTACCTGAAAGCTGCCATTATTGCCATGTACTCCCAGAGGCACATTTCTATTGTCATAGGTATGGCTGGGACGTACGATGGTAGCAGGGAAGCCGTTTTCACGATAGGCTCTCATAAGCACATCCTCGCAGGCAATTTTGTTGCGGGAGTATCCCCAGTACTTATTGGCCAGAGTAGTGCCTTCCGTGATTCTGTAGTCGCAGCAGGGCTTGTTATAGGCTGACGCAGAGCTTATAAATATATACTGCCTGGTCTTACCTGTAAAAAGTCTTATATCTCTTTCAATCTGCTCAGGCACAAAGGCTATAAACTGATTCACCACATCAAAAGTCATATCCTTTACAGCCTCTCTCACCTCTGCCTCATTGTTGGCATCAGCCTTTATTACTTTCACATTGTCAGGAAGTTCCGAAGTCCTGCTGCCTCTGTTAAGGAGATATACCTCCCAGTCAGGATCTGCTGCCAGACTCTTTGTGATAGCCATGCTGATAGTACCTGTACCGCCGATAAATAACGCTTTCATTTTGTGTCCTCCATTATGTTAGTCTAAAAAACTTCTATTACCTCTGCACCTTCTCTTACAAAGGCAATAAATTCACTGATTTCTGCATGGATACTGTATTCCAGGCCGCCCTCGTATACCTGTCTGTCCCTAGTCAGTACCCATTTACCAGCGGGCAGGTATACCTGTCTCTCTACTGCTCCCTGCTTGGTTATAGGTGCAAAGAGGATGTCAGGGCCAAACATATATTCATCCCCTACTTTATAGCAGGTATTATCCTCAGGAAAATCGTAGAAAAGAGGTCTCATTACAGGTGTCCCCTTTTCTGCCGCTCTATCCATCTGCTCTTTTATGTAGGGCACCAGCCTGTATCTCAGATTAATAAGGTCAGTAAGAATCTTCTGATTCTCCTCTCCAAAACTCCATATCTCATTTTCATCTCCGGATGGCTCTATAATACCCTGAGTGCGGCTGCCTCCCACGCGGCTGCCATGAAGTCGCATAACCGGAGAAAATACTCCATACTGGAACCATCTGACAATAAGCTCTCTAAAGTAGTCAGTGTGAATATCCGCACCGAAAAAGCCGCCTATATCCGTATTCCACCAGGGGAGACCGCACATAGCCATATTTAGGCCTGATTTTATCTGCTCTGTCAGGCTCTCAAAGGTAGAGTGAATGTCACCGGACCAGATAAGAGCGCCGAACTTCTGAGCTCCCAGATAACCGCATCGGGACAGAGTAACGATATCATCTCTCCCCATATCCTTCATACCGTCATATACCAGCTGGGCGTAGTAGTAAGGGTAAATAAGAGCTGCTTCATCTCCTCTGCCTGCATGCATTATCAGATTGTCAAAATGCTCGGGATGAATCTCCGGCTCTGCCTCGTCAAACCAGAGGAGATCCACACCATTGTCGATATAATTTTCCTTAAGCTTTTTCCAGACAAATTCCCGGGTCCTGGGATTGGTAGGATCAATCTCTGCCTGAGGGCCGTAAAAATCAAAGACACGATTGCTGCCGGATGCAGTTTTTATCAGCATATTGTGGCTTAACATATGCCAGTAATTTTCACTTTTTTCGTTAATGGTAGGCCACATGGATACCATAAGCTTTATCCCCATGTCATGCAGCTCCTCGGCCATAGCCTTGGGATCCGGCCAGTACTTGGGATCAAACTTGTAGTCACCCTGCTCTGTCCAGTGGAAGTAATCAATTATAATAACTGAAAGAGGTACTCCCAGCTCTTTATACCTCCTGGCTACTCTAAGGACATCTTCCTGGGTCTCATATCTTAGGCGACTCTGCCAGAAGCCCATAGCCCAGAGAGGCATATGGGGTGCATGTCCGGTAAGCTCTGTCAGCTTTTCCGTAGCTTCCCCGGGACCACCGGATATTACTACAAAGTCCATTTGTTTTCCACAGTCACTATTCCAGCGCATGCGGTTGTTGGACAGCTCTACCGTACCTGTAGATGGCATGTTCCACAAAAAACCGTAGCCCAGGGATGAGTAAACGTAGGGGATGCTGGACTTGGTATTTACGTGACGCAGGTCGATGGTACAGCCTTTTTTACTGAAAACATTCATCCTCTCATGACCCAGTCCGTAGAACTCCTCACCCTCAGTAGGCTCAAAGCTTTCTCTCATTTTCCACAGACCACTGCCTACGCTTCTGTAGTTTCTGTAGCCTGAGTAAAAGGTCATCTCCGGCTGCTCCTGCAGGATCATCTTATCCCCTTTGAAAAAGGCTATGCGACCGTTTCCCTCCATCTTAAAAGTCAGGTCTCCTGTCTTAAGATAGCCCTGGCCATCCTTTACGAATACTTCCGCAGGGCATTCTTTGGGCAGTAATGTCCAGTCCTGCTCTACAAGTTCAGTGTTGGCTGTAGCCCGAAAGCGGATACAGCCTTCATAGCAGGCGCTTACTTCTCCTATTTCCCCGTCTTTTTCAAATATAAGTCTGTTGTTTTTAATAGTGAAATCCATATTCTATCCTTCTTCCTTCATTACATTTCTCTTAGCGTGTCAATATACCAGAACAGTACTTCCTGCACCCTGTATATCTCTGATTCTCTGCTGCTTATTCTAAAATTGTTTTTGAAGTCATGGAACCATTTTTCCATATCCGCTGCCAGGGCCCATCTTTCTTCCCTGTCCGGCTCTTTTTCCAGCAGGCTGCCTGCAAAATAGTGGTCGCAGACAGTGGCTGCAGCTGTATTAAGGAGGGCCTGGCCTCTTGCGTGCAGGAGATAGGAATAGATAATACCCTTATCCTTAAGGTATAGCCTGCCGGCTGCTTCTGACAGTTCTTTTGTAAGGCAGCTTAGCTTTTCGTTTTTTTCTTTCACCGGTGACAGCCACATATTTCCATAGAACTCCCGATAGTCCTTTAGGCTGTTCTTATCCTTTTCTCTGGAGAATTCATAGATATCTACTATATTGCCCCAGCCGGCTGCCTCGCAGTCTCCCAGACCGCTTAGAATAGCTGCCGTTTCCCCTGCAGGGTCTCCATACTCTACCAGAGATATTCTCCTGTTTTCTTCATCTTCCGAAGGCATCTGCTGTCCCCAGGAGCCTTCTGCGCCGTATATAAGGCCGGGGATGGAAAAGGCGGGGTCTGAAACATGTCCATAGTCCCCCCAGTCAGTGTTTAATATACCCAGGGCCTGATATTTTTTTCCGTAACTGCACATTTTGGAAATATTGGCATAGGCTGAAGAGGTCTTATTTATAAGGTGTCGCCAGCCATGGACTCCCGGACAAAGATACTGGGTCGCCCCTACACTGTCCATCTTTTTTGCGCTGGCCTCGCTTTCATTTTCACTGTAGCCCCAGGTCAGGCATACTGTCTCCGGCGGAAGCTCTGTAATAAGCTGGGGAGAGCCCACTATTATATCTCCCCAGAACATAGCACGCAGGCCTTTTTGACAAAGATATTCACATATCTTCTTTACAAAATCCACGTATATTCTGTGAGTACCTATTTCATCTGCCAAAGCCCTGCTCTTGCCCTTTCCCAGATCAAAAGTCTCGTCGCCACAGAGATTAAACTGCTTGGATGAGAAAAGAGGAATGAATTCGTCCAGCATTTTCTTTATAAAATCCCAGGCTGCAGGATCCGTCATATTGATGGTATGATGCTCCATTCTGCCTCTAAAGGAAAAGCGCTCCTTATCTGAATCCGGGAGCTCACAGAGATTTGTATAGCTTTTTGTCTTTAGTACCTTGTCCAGGTGTCCGAAGGAAGCCAGGGAAGGTATCAGCTCAATGCCCAGTCTCTTACAGTATATATCTATCTCCAGGATGTCCTCTGCCGTAAGTGGGGTATCGTCCCGCCATACCTCAGAAAAGTCCCGGAAGAAATAGCTGTGCTCCACATAAAGCTGTAATTGATTTATCTTATAGTATGCGCACTTGTCTGCCAGTCTTTTATACTGCTCAGTTTTCTGTACACGCCCTCTGGTAGCATCATGATAAAAGCCGCGATTGGCTATGGCGGGCCTGTCCTCTATCTCCATACAGGGGAGTATCATACATAGCTGCGAGATAAGCTGACGCAGAGTCTGTATGCCGTAGAGCATGCCACTGTCATAGTCTGCAGATATTACTACCTGCTCCTCCTTTATACTGAGCTTATAGGAGGCTTCCCTTATTTTAAAATCACGTTCATTGGACCAGTCGGCTGCCATTTTTTCCTGTCCACAGCCCTTTTTAAGATATATCTCATTTTGCCCTTCGGGCCTCCCCTTTATTATCGCCAGGGAAAAGCCCAGCTTTTCCCTGATGCTTTCATTTAAAAGCTTAGCATAATAATAGTCGTTTTCCGACGCGTCACAGAATAGGACTATTTTTGTGTCATAGCTGAATCTGAACTCTCCGGCTTTTGCCTCGATATAATACGGATTTGGAATTATGCAGTAATTCTTCACATTAACCTCTTTTCTTGCCTCTTTTCCCGGCTGCCTTTATGAAAATAAAAGCTGACAGCGCTATCACGAGAGCAGCACTTCCAATTCCAATAACAAGGAATGTAGGAAATGCATTGTGAGAAACACTTTTTCCTTCTGTTATGACTATAGTGCCTGCTTTTTCCATACCTGTGGTAAAAATGCCATCGGTCCAGTCGCCCCGCAGCCTGGTCAGCTGGCCATCATAGTAGCTGTAGACGCTGACACCCTGTTTTTCCCACTCACTTCCCAGGGGGATGGATAAGAGGTAGGCCTCCTGTCGCTTTACATCTGCAGAGTCCTTCAGTGTGTACATCTTGAAATATGCATTATCATTACGTTTTATCTGCTCTGAGACCTTTATGTATTCAGGGTCCGTTGCCGCCAGCTCATGTACGGTAAGTAGCGGTGAGTCTCCCTGATATTTAGCTCTGATAAAAATGCCTGTCGCCGGGTCTATGGCCGCCAGTGTGCCGAAATTTTTAAGACTCCAGTTGTCCTGTCCGTTACCTACCTGTGCCAGATTGCAGCCTTTACCGGATACATGTCCCGGCATTTCCTCCACCTGGAAAAAGACTCCCAGGGATCTCATGGCTATTATTTTTTCCAGATTTTGAAGGCCTCCCTTCAGGTCTCTGGGCTGTGAAATGCCGTTCATATACCTTGCTCTTGCTGTAGTCTTTTCAGTGGCTGCAGCAGTCAGAGACTTTGTTAGCGTTTCTATTCTGTTATAGGCTTCATTGGGCTGACATACTGCCCCGAAAGATGTGGTGCCTCCCAGAGCCATGATTTTGGAGCAGTCCAGCATATATTTGTGGTACTTGTCCATCAGGCTTTCATTTTGATAAATCACATTGAAAAGGGGGAATTCTTTGTAAAACTCCTCTTTTTCAAAGTCAGCTACACTGCCGCCGCCACCCTGCATAAACATAAGGTCTATATCGTAATTGGCTGTAGCATCAGCTGTCACCGGGGAATAGGTACCAAAGCTCAGATCGTAGTCCCAGGGTATTAAAAGGGCTTTGCCATCATCCCCTACATAAAGGCCGAAATTTTTCTGGCCCACAAACATATTGTCCAGCTGGCATAGAAAACTGTGAGCGGCAAAGTATCGTAAAAATTCATCTGTATCTATCACCTGGGACAGCAGCTCGAGGTATTTTTCACTATTTACATCCAAGTTATTTCCGTCAAAATCCTGTCCGTCACTCAGCTGATTCAGCTTTTTCACCCAATCCTTCAGAGTCGGCAGCGTTTTTTCCACTTTTTTCAGAGTATCTTCGTCCTTTTCCCACATAGGAGACCAGTCTCTGTTCAGATTATAGTAGATAAAATTTGTGCCTTCGGGCTTACACAGGTACTTGCCCACTTCCTTTTCAGAGCAGCCAAAATATTGTTGGAGGATAGGGCTGTCCAGGGCTTCTATCATGCTGTAAACGCCGTAATACCGGCCATTTATATAGAGCTTAGCCAGACCAAACTGAGGGGTAGGCAGGCCCATTTCTTTCATCAGCATCAGAGCACAGTATTCCTTCATCATGGACTTATCGAAGAAAAAATTGTTGAGACTTATTTTCTCCACACCGTAAAAGTTCTGATTTTCCCCGTAATTCTTTTTCTTTATGTATTTGCCGAAATTAAGGGTAAGGGAAAATCTGTCGCTGTTAGGATTATCCGAATAGGAGTGCTCTAAAGTGTAGCTGCCCTTAGTCTTTAGCCCTACGTATGCCATGGTAGTATCACCTATGGTCACTTTATTTGCCATAACTACCGGCTTTGCATCTGCATTTTGGAACAGATAGTTCAGGTTGTTTTCATCAATTTCAATAGAGATTGTCTGGATATCATCTTTCAAAAAATAAGCATTATACAGGCCGTCCTTTGCATCCCCCTGGGTCACCTTATTAATCTGATATCCTTCTTCCACATTTTCTGTCAGCTGTTCTTCAGTTATCCAGCTGCTACTGCTACCGTGAGTGGGCTTTCCGTCTCTTGCCTCTGCTACAAATTCCTTTGAAAACAGTGTCTGCAGGGCTATGCTCCCCACCAGCGCCACCATCAGTATCCATCGTCCTTCTCGTCTCATGTAAACCCCCGTTTCATGACTTAATTATTACCGATACCATTATACCAAATCACTAATAAGTTGTCACGAAAACTGACATTCTCTCCCTGTATTTTTTTATGAAGACGGGCCATAAAAAAGCCATGAAAAAACTCCCTGCCATAAGCCTATGACCACCCGGGTCACATACTGATGGAGGGAGTGATTTATTTTTATTAGTGTAGCATTTGAAGCCTGTTAATTTGCAGGTAAAAAGGCTATGACACCTTTAGAATTTGAATCTGTTGATAGCTTCGTGCAGCTCCTGAACGATTTTGTTCAGTCCTTCCGCATGCTCTGCAACCTTGTTCATAGTATAATCCAGCTGTTCTACTGAAGAATTAACCTCTTCCGTAGTAGCTGCAGAATTCTGTGATACGGCAGAAATGGTACCCATAGTATCAACTACATTGGCACGTACTGCATTCATACCCTGATTCAATTCTTCTACTTCCTTGATTTGGGCCTCCAGATCTTCAATGTTTTTAAGGATTTCGGCAAAAACAGCCTGGGTATCCATGATAGTCTTTTGCTGCTCATTTTGGATACCTTCGGTTTCCTTAAGTGCCTTATCTACCATGTCTGAGCTGTTATGAACTTCTGCCAGAATAGCCTTAATCTCTTCTGTAGACTTATTGGACTCATCAGCCAGCTTTCTTATTTCATCAGCAACTACGGCAAAGCCACGTCCTGCTTCTCCTGCTCTTGCAGCCTCAATGGAAGCATTAAGGGAAAGAAGGTTGGTCTGGGATGTGATATCTGCAATAGCATCGGAAATGTAGTCAATCTTATCCAGTGCCTTCAGCATATCCACCATGGTCACTACTGAAATCTCGGCATTCTTCTTAGCTTTTTCCGAGCTTTCATTAAGATTACCAAGGATTTCATTACCTTTTCGGCTAAGCTCCTTTGTTTCTTTGGAATGGCGGCCTACTGAATTGATTTTTTCCGTAGATCTTTCCAGGCTTTCTGCCAAATCCTCTACTTTACCGGTAGCATCCTGGGTAGCAGAAGACTGTTCAATGGCACCTTCTGTAACTGAATTAATGGCCATTGTAACCTGACTGGAAATATGCTTTGTTTCATCTACTACCAGGGTAACATCATTTGCCACTTTGGTAATAACATCAGATTTATCACTGACTTCTCGAATAAGCACACTTAAGTCCTCACTCATTCGATTGAAGTTTCTCTCCATTTCTCCGAATTCATCTTTTCTCTTCGCTTCCAGTCTCTTGGTCAGATCACCGGCTGCCAGAGTCGCAGATGTATCATTAACTTTTCTCAGCTCCTTGGATATCTGATGAGATATAAGAACTGCTGCCATGACTGAAATGGCAAGAGCCAGGAAAATAGCCAGGTTGGATCTTCTTACCACCTTGGCCAGAGCTGCAGAAGTCTCTTCATCACTTAAAAATCCAATTAAATACCATTCAGTAATGGGGTCCTTTATCAAAGATATATAGTAATTTTTTCCAAAAACCTTTGCCTTTGTGGAGGCCTTGGCATAGCCGATCACAGTGCCGTCCTCCGCTGTATCTGCTGATGCTTCTGCCTTTTTACGAAGACCTTCAAAGTCGAAAAATGCAGCTACATTACCGGATATTTCCTTAGCCTTATCATTTCTGACCAGAGTATTGCCCTTCTCATCTACAAGAATGGTAAAACCCGTATTCATAAGCTCGATGGTGTTAACAAAATCAATAAGGGCATTTTCATTAACTTCCATACAGACTACGCCTACGTATTCGCCTGAGGTTTTGATAGCCTGGGAAAGCGTAAATACTTTGACACCTTCGTCATTGGTAAAAGGCTTGGTCACATATCCAAAAACATCATTTCTGGCCGGCACGCCTATGGAATTCGCATACCAGTCTTCATATGTCTTATTGACGCCTTCTTCAGATATATATTCGCCTGTTTTTTTGCCATCTTCTGACACGGACATCTTGGCCTGTATATAATATCCGCTGGCAGTAGAATAGTATGTTCTTTCTGAATAAGGGATTACCTTTAGCGCTGATAAAAGATTATCTTCGATATTATTTATAGCACTTTCCGAGTAATTCTGATCCAGCTTCTTAAATTCGTTTCTTCTTGTCATCAGGTCTACAGGCAAGTTCAGGATTCTCAGGTATTTGCCAAATTCATCCATTGCAACAGACAAAGTCTGCTCACTGGACAGATTGGCATTTTCCATCATGATCTTTTCAGTATTTGACCTCATCATCAGTACTGATATCAAAATAGACACAAGTACAACAATAACGAAGTAAATTGTGAGACTAACACCAAAACGTCTTTTCATATAATCTCCTTTTGAACGAAGTGAAAAATGGAGAACTCCGAAGGAGTTTGAAAAGCTAAGCCTTCACGCGATAGCGTGAACTATAATGGCTTAGCGTCCTTGTTTTCTCCTTTTGAACGCAGTGAAAAATGGAGAAAGGAGATTCCTTCTCCTTTTGCGGACACTTACGCATATAGTTCTACGATTGTATGATAATTTACTTCTCCGTCTGAATCAATAAACATACAATGAACAAAGTATCAAAAAATAGTTGCCAGACAGGACGCTGACAACTCATAACTACAGGCTTTGTTGCAAATTATAAAATGGTTACATCTTTTTCGAAATTGTAAGCGTGTGGCTCCTTGCTGGTAGCAGGTACGCCCACTGCCAGTGCTACCTGATAGCTGTAGCCTGCCGGAATCCCCAGTTTTTCGTTGTAATAAGCTTTTCTCTCTCCTGTAAGCACTCCGGAAATAACTCCGATAATAACGCTTCCCAGCCCCATATCCTTTGCTGCCAGGTGCATGTTTTCTACAGCAATACCTGCATCTACCCCGGTCCATGGGAAAGCATCTGCGCCACTTATAACAAACAGATGGGATGAGTCGTAATGGAATGGCACCTTTGCCCCGGGATTAAGATCCTGCTGAAGCTCTTTTATCAGGTCGCTGTCATTAGCAACTGCTGTAAAATGTAATTCCTGGGTATTGGCTGCTGTAGGTGCAAGAAGACCTGCTTCAAGAAGAGTCTTCACCTGCTCCTCAGTAAGCTTTTCGCTGCTGTAAGCCCTGATGGAGCTTCTTGTTCTGATTGTTTCTAATACGTTTGCCATAGTTGCCTCCTTTTATTCGTAAAGATTGTTTATCATCTGAACCAATTCCAAATAGAATGGCTTGATTTTAACTTTTTTAGTCAGACCGCCCTGAAAATACATATGGTCTCCCACGCGGGTAGGCATAACATAATAGTAGCCAGGCTGTAGTTGCTCCTCTTCCGTAAAGATTTTGGAAGGAGCAAAGCTGGGTGCCATAGCTGACACTTCATTAACCAGACCGTCATTGGACTGCCAGCTTTCATCAATAGTTATCCCGCCCTTGGTGACTCCCGTATACTTGCTCATAAGAATGGCACTTTTCATAAAAAGGCTTTCTGTAATCTTCGCATCCGGCACTTTTTCGCCATCGTCACTTGACACAGTCGTGGAACAGGGATACGCAAAATAATACACGTTTTCAAAGGTGGTGATTTTTTTATTAAGCTCTGCAGCATTATCTATGTGCATATCAAAAGCTGCATAATCTTCTTCTATTCTGCCGTCCTTTTCCGCTTTAGTCCCCTTTGACATGGTATTACCGGCCCTAATGTACTTTTTAGGGATAGAGAAAGAGTCCACATCAAAGCTGTCATCTTCATACATATCGTAGGCCGTGGTGCCATTACTGGGGGCAGCCAGGGTAATAATAGCAAATATCCGCTCTGTATCACCGCCCTTAAAAAATGGGGAAATATCATCGTCATCACTTACCTGCTGCTCTGCTTCTGCGCCATTTACCAAAATCTCTGAAAAAAGACGAATGGTAGCGCCACCAAAGGAATGACCTATAAGCACTATTTTAGAATTTTCAAAGTCCTTCATCAAGGGCTTTTTCGAATAGTCTTCACCATAACGCTCATGATTGCATCGCTCGCTATGTTCCTTACCATAATCCACCCGACTGCCGGTAAGCTCAGCATAAAGCTCGCAGGCCCTATCCCATGCACTGCCCGCCGGTGCCACTGAAGGCTCATAACAATCATATCCCTGCCTGCCCAGATACTTTGTTATGCTTCCTCCTGTCAGCCCCCAGTATGGCATAAAATTATTTATAGTGTCGTAGTGCCCCCACCCCGATAAACCATGCACAAATACAAATTTAAGGTCTGACTTGGACTTACCTTTATGGTTACTCCATATATTTATTCCTACAATAACTATTGCTAAAGCCAAAACAATGGCCAATATTCTTTTCCATATCTTTTTCATACTAATTCACGTCCCATCTTCAGTCCGGTTGATTGCTTTTTAATTGTATGCAATCTATCCGCTTTTGTCAATAGAAAAATATGAAATGCAAGGCGTTACTAGCGAAAACATGTTGATATTCTGACAATCATATAAACTGTCCCGTTAACATCTTAGCCACCTGGGCGCTGGAAACTGGAAACTACACATATACCCTGGCAAGTGGGGGCTAAATTTTCACTTTGGCTCACTCTTAGCCCCCTGACATCGGCCGTATATGTTAGCAAGTGGCGGCTAAATCTGCATTTTGGCCTGCTTTTAGCCGCCTGGTGTTGTCACGGGGACGTTTCTCGCTGTCAACTTTTTGTCACGGGACGTTTCTCACTGTCACATCCTGCGGAGCGCACCTTCCTGGCGGTATCTGTGTCGGGCTGGGGACGTGAGATATATGCTGCTGGAAAACAATAAAAAAGCCACGCTGACAAAGTACTCAACTCTACCATATTTGACCCGAGTGGTTACAGGCTCTTGCAGACGTGACCGTCGCGAGTTCTGGTTCCAGCCCGGAACTCGCAGGGCACGACTGTTAGGGCCTGTCCACGAGTGGTCAACTACTGGTAGAGAGGAGTGCTTTGCAGCGTGGCATATATTATTAATTATCAAATCACGCAAGCATATATCTTACGCGCACGGGCCGACACAGCGAGCCCAGGGAGCAAGCGGAGCTAAAAAGTTGACAGTGAGAAACGTCCCCCTGACATTATTCCAGCCATGCGGTTTCTTTTGGAGTCTTTTTCACAAAAGGTCTCTTAATTGCCTGCTTGAGGCCGTTAGGAAGGATGTACTTAAGCTTGTCCTCTGCCTTTCGCATGTTGGAAGCGTCAGGGTTGTCTCTGGTGAGCTTAATAGCGTCAAATTCACATCTGGTGGTACATAAGCCACAGCCTACGCACTTGTTAGGGTCGATGATGGAAGCACCGCAGCCCAGACATCTGGCTGTCTCAGCCTTGACCTGCTCTTCTGTGAAGGTAAGCTTGGTGTCACGGAAGGAAAGCTGTCCATCTGTAGCCTTGTACTTAGCTGTCTGACGACCTGTGTTGTCGTAATTCTCCACCAGAATATCGTCCTTATCCAGCTCGATGAAGTAATTTGGATCACGACCAATAGTAAGTGAAGAATGAGGCTGTACATATCTATGGATGGAAATAGCACCCTCTTTACCGCAGGCAATAGCATCAATGGCAAATCTAGGGCCATAGAACATATCACCACCAACGAAGATATCAGGAACGGATGTCTGGAAAGTGATCTTGTCTGCAACAGGAGCAGGACCTCTGAACTCAACATTCTCGCCCTCTAAGAGCTTGCCCCATTCAGTGCACTGACCTACTGAAAGGATAACATTGGAGCAGGCAATAGTCATTGTATCGTTTTCATCATACTTAGGATCAAAACGACCTTCTGCATTCTTAACCTGAGTACATCTCTTAAATACAATACCTACTACATGACCATCCTCTGTAAGGATCTCCTTTGGTCCCCAGCCGCCTGTAATCTCGATGCCCTCTGACTCAGCCAGCTCGATTTCTTCAGGCAGAGCAGGCATAATGTCACGAGTCTCCAGTGATACCTGGGAAACATGAGATGAGCCGCAACGAACTGCAGTACGGGAAACGTCTATAGCAACATTACCACCACCGATAACTACTGTATCGCCGGATAAACGATAGGACTCGTCATCGATAACTGTATGTAAAAGATCAACACCCTTCATTACGCCGATAGCGTCTTCGCCAGGAACATTGATGCCACGACCGCCCTGGCAGCCGATAGCGATATAAAACGCCTTGAAGCCCTGCTGACGCAGCTGACTTAAGGTAATATCCTTACCTACTTCTACGCCCAGACGGATATCTACGCCCATCTTGCGCAGAACATCAACCTCAGCTTCGATGATATCCTTTTCCATAACGAAGGAAGGAATACCGTAAGTAACCATACCGCCCGGCTTCTTATTCTTATCAAATACAACAGGCTTGTAGCCCTTTTCAGCCAGATAATATGCACAGGAAATACCTGCAGGGCCTGCACCGATAATAGCAATCTTTTCGTCAAAATCGCCCAGAACCTTAGGTACTACCTTTGGAGCTACATATGGGCTGCCGCTCTTAAGATCCTGCATGGCAATAAACTTCTTTACTTCGTCGATAGCCAGAGCCTGGTCTATGGTAGCACGTGTACAAGCGTCCTCACAACGTCTGTTACAAACATGACCGCAGACAGCTGGCAGAGGATTGTACTTCTTAATAAGTGCCAGTGCCTCTTCATATCTGCCCTGAGAAGCCATCTTTAAGTAGCCCTGTACAGGGATATGAGCAGGACATGCTGTTTTACAAGGAGCTGTACCGGTCTTATGAGTATTGATACGGTTGATATCTCTGTAGTCCTCTGTCCACATCTCTCTGGACCACTTCTGCTCACTTGGCAGTGGCATCTTAGGATATACTACCTCGCTGCCATCCTTCTTGCACAGCTTCTGACCAAGAGTAGCTGCACCTGCAGGACATACCTCTACGCAGCGGCCGCAGGCAACACAGTTCTTCTTGTCCACATGAGCCACATAAGCAGATCTGGACATATTGGGTGTATTGAAAAGCTGGGAAGTACGAAGAGCATAACAAACATTTACGTTACAGTTACAAATAGCGAAAATCTTGTCCTGGCCATCGATATTGGTAATCTGATGAACAAATCCATTGTCCTCAGCCTGCTTGAAGATGGCAAGAGCCTCTTCTTTGGTGATATATCGACCACCCTTATTAGTCTCAACAACATAATCAGCCATATCACCCACTGCGATACACCAGCCTTCAGGGTCATCGGCACAACCCTCATCGAAAGTTGTACGTGATCTACGGCATGAGCACGGGGAAGCTGCGTACTTGCCCTCATACTTTTCAAGCCAGTAAGAAATATGCTCAAGACTGGAGGACTGATTGGTCATTTCTATAGCATGCTCAACCGGAATAACATGCATACCTACACCGGCGCCACCAAGGGGTACCATATGTGTAAGTCCCTCAAGAGGAATACGTGTCATTCTTTCGAAGAAAGGTCCTACCTCAGGATGCTCCGTAAAAGACTTATTGCTCATATTGGTGAACTCAGCAGAACCGGGAACATACATAGGAAGCACATACTGCTTGACATGCTTTTCATTTTCGTAGTTCCACTCGATGATGCCGTTAAGGCTCATCTCATCAAGATGCTTCTGAAGTGCCTCTGCTGTATACTCAGGACAAAGTGCCTGGATTTCCTCAAAAGTCTTAGGCTTACGCTTTTCCATCTTAAGCGCAATCTCGCACTGCTCATCTGTAACCATGTTACAAATACCCCAGTATTCAGGACTCTCTTTTGTGATTTTTTCCTTACCAAGCTTGACAGCGGCTCTGTCAGTAATAGCCTTAGCCAGTCTTGCCACAGGCTCTCTGAATGGTGCGTTCATATCCACTGTTGGCGGGATAACGCCGGCACGTGGGTCTACTCTGTTGCGGTCCGGATCCAGTGAGTAGGGTGTCATCAGATATTTTTCGTCTTTTCTGCCTTCCATTTAGTATACTTCCTTTCTCAAAGCATAGTATTATTTATTGCATATAAAATAATAATTAACCATATGTATTAATTATAGCATCAGGTCAAAAAATATGTTATAATTATCGGAGCAAAAAATACAACTATCGGAGCAATCATTATGAAATTTTCCGAAATTTATTATAACTTATTAAAGCGCTTTTTCAGCTATTACAGAATACCCTTGTCCGTAATGGATGAAAACGCCCATACGCTTTACTGCTTCCCTGAAGATATGGGTCCCTACATCCTGCCTGCCGGGCTTATGCAAAGAGAGCTTATGCAGTTCCACGCCAAAAATCTGGACAGCTCTATCCCTTTTCTGGTAAATACACCTTACAACTCTTTCATAGCCATTATCCCCCTGCCCACCAACGACTATCTCTTCGTAGGACCCTGTTTTTCCATGCCTTTTTCACCACCGGAAGTACAGAATCCTTCCATAAGCCAGCTGACTCAAAAGGAGCTGGACAGGATACAGGAATTGTCCTTAAGGCTGCCGCTGGTAGACGAATCCTACTTAACCGACGCCCTGTCCCTGCTGATACTGATGTTGCATTACAAGGAGGTATCCCCTCAGGTAATCCTGGACTCCAACAATCTTACCCGCAAGGCCAAGACTGTCTACGAATCCTCCCAGGTCATTGAATCCGAGTACGAAGAGCTGCTCTTATTTGAGGCTCAGGTATATGACGCTGTGAAAAACGGCCGCGAGGACTCCTTATATGAACTATGGTCCAAATTCTCCGTGTCGATTAAAGAAGATTTCAACGAATACCTGTATTCTGAACACCATTTCATGATACCTCTTCTGTCTTCTGCCAGACAGGCCGCCATACAAGGCGATGCCCCCAAGGAAGATGTAGTCACCATTTTCCACTCTGCCATATCCCAGATCTCCCAGAGAGGCTCTCTTTCCATCAATCTTAAATCCGTGGAAAGAGCCACTTTCGACCTTTGCAGTATGGTAAACAAAAAGAAAGATCTGCCTTTCCGCACAGGCCTTTGTATTAAATGCGAGCGTTACATAGATGAGCATATAAGGGAAAAAATAACGGCCGCTGATATCGCAGAGTACTGTGGTATCGACAGAAGCCTGATTTTTGACATATTCCGGAAAAACTACAATATTTCCTTAAATGAGTATATACAGACGGAAAAAATGAGAAGAGCCACTGTTTTACTTATTCACTCTGCCTCTTCTGTATCAGAGATCGCTTCATCTCTGGGATTTTGCAGCAGCTCTTACTTTTCAAAAACTTTCTACAATCATTATAAATGCAGTCCTACAGACTACCGCTTGAAAAAAAGGAGCTAAAGGAGCCGGTAACAGCTCCTTTAGCTCCAAAAGACTTTTTGATTTACAGTTTTGTAAAAATTTCAGTCTCCCGGTTCAAAGCATCCGCTATGGACTTATTAGCATCCATCTTATCGCTTACGTTGCTCATCTCAAGTACCAGGGCCTCTGTGCTGTTTGCCGCATTTTCAACGCCCTTCTCACATTCTCCAATGGAGCCCACGATAGAGCTCATGGAGTCAGCTATCTGATTCATCTCTGTTTTAAGAGAATCTGTCTTTCGGGCAAATTCCGTCATAATGCCTTCGATTCTGTCTGCATTATCACGATTTTCCGCTCCGGAGGCCACCATTTTCTCAAATTCAGGCATAATGCTCTCGGATAGATATCTGACCAGCTCCTGGGAGTGTGTAGACAGATTTTTAACCGCTGAAGTAACAATCTCATTAATCTCACGAATATGGCTGGCTGTATCTGAGGTAGCCTTGGACAGATTACTGATTTCAGATGCAACTACCGCAAATCCTCTGCCAGCTTCTCCTGCTCTTGCGGCCTCTATTGAAGCATTCAGTGAGAGCAGATTGGTCTGATTGGCAATACTAAGAATGTTTTGCGTCAGGCTGTTAACCTGATCAACACTGGCGCTTTCCTTAATCGCCTGATCAAGTACCTGCAGCATCTCATTGACCTTCTTGCCCGATTCTTCCATATTGCTTCTTGCATCGTTAACAAATATGTCGGCATCAGCTTTAAGCTGCTTTGTAAGTCCGTCTATTTCTATGGTCTTTTCAGCGATCTCATTTACCTGAATCAGTACAGAGTCTGTATTTTCTCCTACAGCTGTGGCACCGTTGGACATGGTATCCATGGTAGCAGTCAGCTCTTCTGTCATGGCAGAAAGAGTAGCTAAGCTGTCTGATGCATGCATAACATTGCCCAGCACCTCTTCTACCACCTGATCCATTTCCGCCGTATTATTTTTCAGCATGCCGAAAATATCCTGCAGCTTCCCAATAAATACATTAATGCCCGAAGCCAGATGTCCTATTTCGTCATTGTTTATCACATCAATTCTCTTGGTCAGATCACCTTCTCTGCGGTCTATATCATCAATAATGATTGACAGCTGCTTTTCTGTAGCATGAAGAGGACGAATCACCTTTCTCGAAACGATAACAATAGCCAAAACGCCGGCACCCACTATCAAAATAATAGTAACCAGCACCATTATGTTTGCTGCTACGTATGTACTCTTAAACTGGAGCTCAGCTGCTGCTGCACCTTTTTCGGCGTCTGCAATAATAAGGTCAATGGCTGTCTGCATTGCAACGCCGTACACCTTTACTCTATTGTTGGCACATGCAAACGCAGCATCATTGTCGCCTGCTGCAGAGTACGCCAGCAGATCCTCAACAGAATAAATAAAGGAGCCATATTCTGCCACCAGATTATCATATTCTTTCATAAGATCCGCAGACACATACTGCTTTACGGTTACCAGCTTTTCCTCCAGCTGCTTCTGCTCGGCACGAATGGTGTCAATCATGGCCAGCATAGTGTCCAGATCCACTGCGACGATATGGGATAAAGCAGCCTTATGAATCTCCTGAGTCTCGTATCTTACCTCCTGAAGTTCATTTATGGCCACCATGTATTTTTCAGTAACCACCAGCGCATTACTGTTAACGCGCCTAATATTTATCATTGATACAATATTGGATAAAGTAGCCAGCACCCCCAGCCATATTACAGGGATTAATATTGCTGCACGAATAGATATTTTTTTCATAGTCAGCCCTCCCTTAGTTTGCCACAGATGCAGTAATTCCGGCCACAAGGCTGTCTATAACTTCCTGCAGGTCACGATTCTCCGGATTACCATTAACAACCACATTTGCAAAAGAACTGAACGGATTCCAGTATTTTCCACCAATTCTCTGCAGCGTACCAAACTCAGACTGGGCAATTACAGCCTGAATAGCCACATCCTTAAGAATCAGCTCAGACTTTGCTGCTTTTATATTGGACGGTCCCTGATTTCTTTCAGCAAATCTTGTAGTCTGATTTTCCTCGTTAGTAAGCCATGCTGCCAGCTTGTGGGCCCATTCCTTGTTTTTACTGTAATAGTTTACGCCCATCATCTTATATCCTGTAAAAGATGACATCTGGACCTGCTTTCCGGCTACTGTATATGTAGGCAGCTTGCAGGCACCATAATCACTGCCCCAGGCTGCAGCCACCTCAACTGCATCCCAGACACCACTCACACCTGCTATAACACTGCCATTTTTCACACCATCAATAAAGCCCTCCGCAACAAAGGCCGGACTGCTGAAGGCCTTGATTATAGCATTAACTATGTCTACGCCTTTAATATCACCGTCCTTGGAATTCCAGTCACAATAGTTGGTCACTCCATCGCTGTTTACTCCTACCTTGAGTCCTGTATTTCCAAACCAGGAATACATGTACCATCCGGAACCTGCGTCAAAGGTGATTTTCTTCTCTGCTTTTTCAGCGACTGCAATCATGCCATCCAAAGTTTTCACATCATTTTCCGTGAAATACTTTTTATTGTAATACATAAAGTATCCATTATCTGCAGTCATAGGATAAGCATATAAAGTATTCTTAATGGTAGCTGCATCCACGGATTCCTTTGTATTCTCTGATTTTATGGTATCTGTTTCGACTACCGGGTCCAGAGCTCCCGCCGCTACCATGCCACTCAGCTGATCATCAGGGAAAGTAAACACATCTGCTGCAGCATGGATGTCTCCCAGCAGGGCGTTCTTAGTGTCACCTTCTGACTGCTGCACCAGCTTTATATCAAACTTGGTATCACTGTATTTTGCCTTAAAAGCTGTAAGCATCTTTTCAAGCATTGCAAAATTGGACTCTTCTGCCCATACAGTAAGCGTCACGACATCATTACCGTTACCTGATCCGTTGTTGTCATCAGGTTTGTTGTTTGTTCCTGCCGTGTTTTTACCACATGCTGTTAAAAAAAGGCTCAAAGCCAGAACAAGAGCAATTTGTCTTAATAGACTTCGCTTCATAATTTCTCCTTTTCATATGCAAAGTACTACAATTATACTATGACAGCCTAAAGATTCTGTAAGTTGAGTATAATCCTTTTCTAAATTTTCCTTTCACTTAGTTTCAATAAAAACAAAAAAGAGGGTGGGACCTTAAAGGCCACATACCCTCTTTGTCTTAAGTCTGCATCTAAAAAACTATTTAACGATCTCGCCAAATACTTCTCTGCCACAGCCGGCTGCATTGGACTCATCTGTGTCGATATGCATAGCCAGTGCATAGCTCTCGCTAACACGTACTACAACATCACCAAATACAAGGCTTCTGCCGTCTGTGTCAATCTTAACATTTACAATCTCGCCATTCTTAACACCCAGCTTCTCTGCATCTGCAGGTGTAGCATGGATATGACGCTTAGCAGCGATAACGCCCTGTGTAAGCTCTACTTCACCGCAAGGTCCTACCAGCTTGCAGGCACCTGAACCAGCGATGTCACCTGACTCGCGTACAGGAGCTGCGATGCCGATGGAACGTGCATCTGTAAGGGAAAGCTCTACCTGTGTATCTTTACGGCATGGTCCGAGAATGGAAACGTTAGCCAGCTCTTTCTTAGGTCCTACTACTGTTACTCTTTCTTCACAAGCATACTGACCGGGCTGTGAAAGGTCTTTCTTCTTGGTAAGCTGATAGCCTGCACCGAAAAGTGTCTCCAGATCTGCCTGTGTTACATGCACGTGACGTGCTGATGTCTCAACTATAAAGTTCATATTTTGCTCCTTTATATACCCTTTAAAGGGTATCTTTTTTTATAAAACTGATTTTACAAACCTTTTACTGTTTTGTCAACTTACCCGTTGCAAATCTTATCTCTTCCAAAGATTTTTAAGCTTCTCTGCCAGCTCAACAGCATTTTTAAGCTCAACCATAATGGACTGTATGCATTCCAGATTGTCTTTGGAGATGGCATCAGAGCTCTCTATGTCTCCGGATATCGTATTAATATCATTCTGTATATGCTCCAGGGAAGCAGATATCTCATTGGATGAGGCACTGGAATTCTGAGCCAGATTGCCCATTTCCTTTGCTACTACAGCAAAGCCTCTGCCCATCTCACCACTTCTGGCAGCCTCGATGGAAGCATTAAGAGCCAGGATATTGGAACGGGCTGCATTATTGCTGATAGACTTTACTATACCATTGGCATGCTGTATGTCCTGACGTACACTGTCAGCCTGAGCAGTCATATTGCCAAGTGTGCCGCCCAGCTCTGTTATTCTTTTTTCAACTTCCATTACTGCCACATTTACCTTGCCTATAGTATCTGCAAATCTGTCGGCAGTCTCAACGATTTCCTCTTTTTCGCTGGCAGGATGCGTATAAATAATAACGCCTTCTACTCTGCCATTCTCCTTAATAGGCACCAGATAGCCCTCAAAGGCAACACCCATAACATCTTTAGGCAAATAATTGTATTTTCTCCTGCCGGTGCGGATAACTTCGTCATAAGCACCGCTGGGATCATCCAGATGGTCTCCCGTTTCTCTTAAAACCTCCTCGGTCGCCGGCCCTCTATAGCCCAGGATAGTGCCTTTTGTGTCCATAATGGTGACTCTGGCAGTATCATCCAGCATCTCGTAGATGGTAGGCAAAAGATCGATTACTTTCATTACTTCAGGGTTAACATTTGAAAAATCATACGCCATAAACTGGTCCTCTTTTCTATAAAATAATACCTGTGTAATTATAGCATGTGCAATCGGTTCTATTTAGGATTTTTCGCTTAAGTATATCTAAAAAATCAATTCTTTTTCCAGCGTCCCTATTGTGCATCGGAATTTTATAGTGCCCTTGCCCATTCTTTTTACAAAGGCTATGAGCTTGCCATGGGCAGTTTTTCTTTTATTTTCAAAATAGGGAGTATTGTCGGCAAGATTGCCGTTTTCCATGCCCAAAAGGAGGCCGTCCCCCATTACCGTGGCAGTGACTTCAAAGTCTTCATGCAGCACCGGTCTGCCCAAAGCATCTTTAGTCTCCATCTCCAGCTGGTAGATATAGCCGTTCTGTGCGTCTTTTGGCTCCTGCCAAAGCTTTAAGCTTAAGTCAGACAGACTGCCTGCTGTTTCTATCCTGTCTGTGGCCTTTTCATTTCCATCTGTATCATAGGCAAGGGCCTTAAGCTCTCCTTCTGCAAAAGGCAGCTCAAACTGGTAGCAGCCGCCGGCATTATAGCCTTTTTCCCTGGCCACTTCCTGCCCGTTAAGCACAAGCGCTACTTCAGGCATATTGGAGAAAACTCTGACCAGCACTGTTTCTCCGTCCTTGTAATTCCAGGAAGGATACATAGGTATCCACTCCACATTCACGTCTCTGTCATTAAAGTATCTGGTGGCCAGCTTCACCATAGGCTCAGAGCACCAGTAAGACTTTCTGGCAAAAAATCTGTGCTTGGCAAATCCTGCCAGATCCATTATACCTGCTCCTGATCCGTGTATAGGCCAGCCATGGGCTTCACCCAGATAGTCAAAGCCGGTCCACAAAAACTGACCGCTGATATAAGGATTATCTTCTACCACCTTCCACTGACTGTAGTCCTGGCCATTCTCACTACCAAGAAGAGCTACTGCCGGGTAATCCTTATGATCCTGTTCATATAAATGCTCTTTGTAATTATAGCCCGCCATATCCAGAGCGTTAAAAATCCCCAGCTTGGCAGAAAGCTCCGGAAAAGCCAGCGCCATGGTGACCGGCCTACTGGTATCCTCTGTTTTTACTATAGCTGCCAGCTCATGCGCCAATTCCACCATTCTTTCGGCATTGGGCTTGTTGGGATCATACATTCGCTCAGCTTTTGGCTTATTGGCATCATTATTACCTGTCATGGTCTCAAAAGAAGGGTGACAGTAAGGATCATTCGGATAATCTATTTCATTGCCTATGCTCCACATAATGACAGAAGTATACTTTCTGTCTCTTCTCACCATGGCTTTAAGGTCCTTTTCATGCCATTCCGGGAAGTCCTCTGCATAGCCCTGATGCTTGGGCGGATAAACGTTGTGACCTGTAGACCACTTGTTTTTAGGGCATTCCCACTCGTCAAAGGCTTCGTCCATCATCAAAAAACCCATTTCATCGCAGAGCTCGTAGAGCTCCGGCATATGAGGATTATGACTGCATCTGATGGCATTGGTACCGCAATTTTTCAGGATTTCCAGCCTGCGCTGCCATACTTCTTTTGTTACTGCAGCTCCCAGGGCTCCTGCGTCATGGTGCAGACACACTCCCTTAAGCTTCATATTCTGTCCGTTCAGGAAAAAGCCCTGATCTGCATCAAAAGCTATTGTCCTGAAACCGGTCTTTTCTTTGTACTGTAGGGCCTTTTCTCCCTCCGATACCAGACTGCTCCTAAGCTCGTAAAGATATGGACTGTCCACGCTCCAGGGCTTTACAGAGTCCATTCCCCCTTTTACCAGAAGGGTCTTTTTCTCATTTGCTGCCAGTACAAGCTTTTCTTCTGTCTGCCATACCATACGTCCGTCACAGTCTAAAAGCTCCAGGCAGACTCCTACTTCTTTTTCCGTGGCTGCGCCATTTTCCATTTCTTCATGAATGGTAAAAACAGCCTTGTCACCTTCCAGACTGTCCGTGGTCAAAAAACAGCCATCCATTACAGGGTGTACCATATCCTCCACAAGGATAGTGGCTTTTCTCGTAATACCGCTGCCTGTGAACCATCTGGAATCGGCGATATCTTCATGAGATACCTTTACAGCCACTACATTTTCAGTATCTCCAAAAAAGGCAAATTTTGTAATATCTGCATATACCGGTGTGTAGCCATAGGGGTGCTTGCCCAGATTGTAGCTGTTCACCCAGATATGGCTGTTTTTGTATATGCCGTCAAAGCAAAGCATAATATGACGGCCCCTGTACTCCTCAGGCAGATTAAAGTGAAGTCTGTACCATCCGGTACCACCTGCCAGATAGCCTGTACCACTGGAGTGGGTCCTTTCAAAAGGCTGCTCTACTGACCAGTCGTGAGGCAGTGACACTCTTTTAAAATTGCTGTCATCATACCCCTTGTAAAAAGCCTCCTCACATTCTCCGTAATGAAATCTCCAACCCTCATTAATGTTGATTTTTACGCTGTCCATGTCTCATCCTTTCCATTCAAATTTTTGTAGACCTCGTATACATAGTGGGTTCTCTTATCTTCCGTCATCTCCCGAAGCTCTGCCAAAAGCTTCTCGTCACCGGCTATTATCTCTACAATGTCCGGATTGTAGCGGCTGCCTGCTCCCCTTCTCAGCTCCTCAATAAGCTGTAACAGGTTCTTTTTCGCAGCATAATTTCTCCCCTGGACATCTGTAGCTGCATCCATGGAGTCTGCGATAGTGATAAGATCCACAATTATCTTATATTTTGACTTTGTATTATCATAGCTTTCCGGATAGCCCGCCTTGCCATTATAGCTCTTATGGTGTCCCAGCATAACATCATGGCAGACCATATACATAGGAGCTTTCTTTCCGTCATCAGACAGCTCCTCCAGGTAAACGGCCCCTCCCATTGAATGTCTTTTTATGCATTCAAATTCTTCCTCGGTGATTTTCCTGGCCTGTCTCATAATCAGGGTAGCCACATCGCACTTGCCCAGATCATGCATATAGGCGCTTCTCTTAATCATCTCAAAAAGCTGGGATGAATGTTCTTTAACACCCTCTCCTGTCATATTTTTAAATTCCGGAAGGCTTAAAAACAGCTGTGGCTGCTTTTCCAGCATAACGCAGGCTATTTTTTCTGCAATCTTTGCTACCATATCCGCATGAAGATAGGTAAAGGGCTGTCTGGTCAGCATCAGCTTTTCCATCAGATATTCAAATGTTTCAAGGGATGAAATATGTGGCACCGTAGCCAGGAACAGGTGTCTGTAGATGTCATTAATGTATGTGGTCTGATACTGATATGGCCTTTCTTTGGCAATCCTGTAAAGGACGTTCAAAATAGCCATTATGTCTTCTCCCCTCTTTTCATAGGGCATATCCAGCTTTTTCATATTCTTTAACAGGTACAGATAGAAAAAAACAAACAGCATAATAACATGATCAGCTCTTCCGGACTCACTTTCCCAATCTGTCTGCGGCAGATCAAACAACATCTGTCTGTAGCTGTCATAGAGATAGGCCTCATTGGTCTCCTTCTTTGCGTACTTTATTCTTAAGTCAATGTGCTTTAAAATCTCCTGTACGTGCCATTGTTCGCTGCTCCGGTTTTCACGATAATAATCCTCCAGGAGCTTCAGATATCTTTTCTGATCAGCCCCCTTCATATCATTTTCTATTTCCATTTCCATAAGAATACCGGTTTTAATACTGCGTATCAAACGCTCTGCGTGGTCACGACTTAAGCTGGCCTCCTGAATCGCAGGATCCGCCCAAAAGCCCAGTACTTCATATACCAGATCAAGGGCAGGAGTCTGCTCCTGCTTGTTTTCTCTGGCTTCAGTCATCTCGATTAATATAAGCTGATGGTAGGCATTTAACAGATTAATCTGGGCTCTGTAGTCTTTAAACGTAGAGTATTTATCTTTGTTTGAAATAACCCATCTAAGCGAATCCTTAACTTCTTCTATTTTTTTTGCATGAGGATTCTGTCTTACAAAGTATTCATAATAGTTGCCACTTCTAAACACTGATACAGTAATGGCTCTCTCCACATCCCCTACAGATTTGTAGTAGTCAATTAGTGGCTCAGACAGCGCACAAATAATCTCACGGTCCTGGGATCCGCTAATAATAAAGGCTCTGGCGGCCTCGAAAAGCTCGTCTGCCATAGCTCTGTCATAAGTGCTGTTTATGTAGCCTCTCAGCTCATCATAAAGCTTAATATTTTCAGCGTACATTCTTCTTAGTGCCTCAGATCTTTGACACAGTACTTCTTCCACCTCGTTATAATCAGAATGCTTAATCAGTTTATCATTCCAATTGCTTTCCTCGGCCAAGTTATCTATTATTTTTTTTGTAATGTCAGAAATATTCATGATAGGCCATCTCCAAATAAGTCCACCAACGGACCCTGCCCTTCCTCCTTTTTCGAGGAAACATGAGTAGAAAACAGGGCATATATATCTATATGATACAAAAAATCAGAAAAAATTTCACTAATATAATAATAAACAATGTATTAAAACTGATTGCATTAAAAATGGCCGTGCCACATGTCTGCGCCACAGCCATATTTTCACTATCTGCGCTATTATCTTAATACTACTTCCACTACGGAGCATGCAGGCAATTTTACTGAAAGCTTATTGTCTGAGAGCACTGCTGTATAAGGCTCAATCTTTACTGTATCAGGAGCCTCAAATGTGTTGTGGGCGTGCACTTCATTGGTAAGAATACGTGTCAAGATACCTGTTACACTTTTTTTGTATTTATTTGCTTTTTAAGTATCTTCGGAAATCTTATCAGGAAAATAGTGCCGCAGGTAAGGGCAGCTATGGTATCCGCCACAGGCTCTGCGTAATATATCCCCATTACTCCCCAGAAGCGTGGGAAAATAAGGGCAAATGGTATTAGCAGAAATACTTTTCTAAGAAGGGCAATAAAGAGAGAGGTCTTGGCCTGTCCCAAAGCCAGAAAAGTGGTCTGGCAGGCTCTCTGTATACCAAACACCAGCATGCCTGCTATAAATATTGGGATTACCTTGGCAGACAGCTGAATCAGCTCTGTTTTTTCCGAAAACATCAGGGCAAAAACATTTGGGAAAAAGATTTCTACCAGAGCAAAGGCTGCAGTGTAACTGTAGAGGATTATAAATATCTGCTTAAAAGCCTGTTTTACCCTCTCGGTATTACCGGCGCCGTAATTATAGCTGATAACCGGGGTGACTCCCTGTCCGAAGCCATTAACAGGCACAGTAATAAACTGCATGGAGCTTTGGGCCACAGTCAAGGCTCCCACATACATATCGCCGCCATAATTTCTAAGACCGGTATTCATAACGATGGAAATAAAGCTTTCCGTGGCTGTCATTACAAAGGGTGCTATCCCCAGGCTCGCTATGCCTTTAATAATCTCCTTGTCCGGCTTTAGAAAGGCAGGCGTAAGCCCCAATGACGCTTTTTTCCCCATAAGAAAGCCTATAATCCAGATACTGCTGCATGCTTGAGAAATGACTGTAGCCAGGGCAGCTCCTTTGACTCCCATATTGAAAGCAAATATGAAAACGGGATCAAGAGCTATGTTGATAACAGCGCCTATCAAGGTAGTCAGCATAGCTATACCTGATTTGCCCTGAGCGGATATATAGCTGTTAAGTCCTACTGTAATCAGGACAAAGGGTGTGCCAAGAAGATAAATACTAAGATATGCGTCTGCATATGGGAAAGTATTATCACTGGCCCCTGTAGCATATAGCAAAGGCTTTTTGACAGCATAAAAAACAGCAAATAACAGCAGTGAAAAAACAGCCAGCAGTGTAACTGAATTGGCCACTATTTTCTCAGCCTTTTCCCTGTTTCCCTGTCCCAGGGCTATGGAAGCCAGCGGGGCTCCTCCCCCACCCACAAAGGAAGCAAAGGCAGCCAGCAGAATAACTACAGGTATGGACAAACCTACGCCTGTCAGGGCTATATCTCCCACATCCTTAATATGACCTATATACATACGGTCAACTATATTATATAAAAGGTTTATGATCTGGGCTGCCACAGCAGGCATGCCCATTTTAAACAGCAGTAGTGTTATATTTTCAGTGCCTAATTTTTCGTCAGAATACTTTGCCATGATTATCTCTTTTCGTACATAATAATTGTATTAATTATACCCCATTCCAAAATAAATGTCATCATCAGCCTTTAAAAAATGACACAGGGGTCGCGGATGTCAGGGGTGTCAGGGGGACGTTTCTCGTTGACAAATTAACATTACAAAATAGGGTATCCACTCAACCAAAAGAAATGCGACATTTGCAACAATTGCATATACCACCGCTTTTGGAACACTTACAGGAAAATCAAAGTCGTTGGTTTTTCTAAGAGTAAAGGCGTAAATAATGGCCTGTACAATGATCATAACCTCTGTAATGACATAGTATATATAAATTATCTGATTGCTATTACCCTGAAGATAAATATGCCTAAGCATTATTCCAATTACAATCAGCTGGGTAAGCAGATTGGTCCCTGCCAGGACAGCTATGGATTTTTTGCCTCTGATCTTAAAAGGAAAGGCAATGGCCACAGCTATTACAATTACTACTATAAGACGTAAAGCTCCCTTTGCTATCCAGTCTAAAGCCCAAGCCTTTCTCTTTAATTCCAGCTTGCCATCCTGTTTATTAATATTAACTGTGTAGCTTTCTTCAAATTTGGCTCTTGTATAAACCGGACTTTCCAGCAGCTTATTTTCACCCGGAATGTATAAAACGACTTTATACTTGTCAGGTATATGATGGAAAGTAACATCCGCCTTCTTGGAACTGATTTCCTCAACATCAGGAAGAGCTGTAAGGCCAAGGTAATCCTGAAAAGCCTTTTTAACCTCTTCCGGAATAGGAGCGGCATAGCGCTCTGTCCAGTTTTCCCCTTCCGTAGCGACTACTGTTACGTATACAGTCTCGTCACCGGGATTTTTGAACTTAAGCTCTACCGAAGTGATGGCCACAGCAGCCTGCACTACCATCGGCTGAACAAAAATCAGTGTGAATACAATAAACAATAATAAAAGATTTCTTCTCTTCAAATTATGTACCCCCCTTTTTATAGTATTAATTCATTGTAAAACTCTGCGTAATCCTTTCTCCTTTCCTTTGTAAACTGAATAGCAGATCTGGGATGCTGATTAAGCAAACCGGTCATAAGATACTGAATATCGTACCCCCATACTATGCCGCTTTCTCTGAGCTTAACCATATTATTTTCAAGGAAGCCGAACACCGGATACGTGTTATACTTAGGATTTTTAAGAAATCCCAGTAAAAGCTCCATGGCACAGTTGCCAGCTCCTCGTCCCATTCCCATATATGTGGCATCCAGCCAATCGACACCATCTCCACACGCTTCGATGGTATTGGCAAAGGCAAGCTGCTGATTGTTGTGAGCATGTACTCCCAGCTTCTTACCGTACTTAACAGCAAATTCATTGTAAACGTCGGCAATTCTAGCCATCTGCTCCGGTAAAATAGAACCAAAGCTGTCAACAATGTAGATAACATCAACCGGAGTCCTGCCCAGCATATCAAGTGCCACCTTAACATCGGTTTCCTGAGCTGATGAAATGGCCATGATGTTACATGTAGTCTCATAGCCCTTTGCAGCTGCATCCTCAATCATATCGATAGCTTCAGGCATCTGATGGATATAAGAGGCCACTCTTACCAGGTCTACAGGGCTGTTTACCTTCTGGTCAAAGTCATTTTTATCATGTCGCCCTATATCCGCCATAACGGCTAGCTTAAGATTGGTCTTATTATCACCTACTATTTCACGGATATGCTCATCTGAGCTAAACTTCCACTTGCCAAATTTAGTCTCGTCAAAAACTTTTTTGGAAGCTCGGTAGCCCATTTCCATATAATCCACGCCGGCCTCAATATTAGTTTTGTACAGCTGCTTTACAAATTCATCGGCAAAATAAAAGTCATTAACCAGACCGCCGTCACGCAGCGTAGCATCTACCACTTTTATGCTGTCTCTATATCCTAAAAGATTCTTCAATTCTTTCATGTCTTATTCCTCGTACCGCCAATATTTTGTCACGTTAATTCGGTAAATCGCATTATAGCAGATTCGAGGTCATAAGTCCAGTAAATCTATTATTTTTCATTGACTTGTAAAAAAAGAAGGCACCGTCGTGCTTGACGATGCCCCACTTAGCTTATATCCCCCTAACGATTACTACCCTCACTTATAAATCTTATCTATAACTAATTCTCCTATTTACAGGAGTATTCATAGTAAGATTTCCACTCAACCCGTTAGCACATGTAACTCTTCGATAATTTGATGATTCATACCTATAATCTATACAAGTTGTTATCCATCCTGCTGTACCGTTTCCGTTGATTGTAACTGTAACCGAGCTATTGGCAGGAATAGTAATAGTAACTAGGTCATTTAAATTAGTGTAATTTTTTGCGTCTGATTCAAAACACATCTTTGAATTGTAAGATACTTGTACGGCAAATGAATTAGGGTTGCTTATTTTAACATCCCAATCATAAACAATAAAGTCACTTCTTTTTTCTAAAGAAATTTGCAAATAGTTTGGTACTGTTATCGATTGATTGTTCTCGCAAACAGTCAACGCAATTACAGAACTATCTGAACTACTAAAAGATATACTTGGATTATATTTAGAACAAATTATATAATATGTAACATTAGCTTCTAAGCTTTTTGTTAATCGAGCATTTAATCCCTCTCCACCATCATCATTATAATCCACATCATATACTAAAGAATTTGAACTACGAGGGTCAATGACATATAAATAATTATCAAAAGTACTATCTAAATCAAATGTATAAGTTCCATTTGTAGTTGAAGTATATGTTAACACTTTTGTTTCGTTTAACGAAAGATGGGATAAAGCTGAATATGTACCAGATTTTTGAATATTTTCGTATGTAGTATATGTAGTATCGGCTGCTGTTACTCCAATTTTTATCGTTCCTGTCGTTGCACTGTTATAGAATTGTGTTCTTAAAATATAAGGGGTATTTGCATTAACTGTATAACTGATCAATGAATTATAACCATATCCAGAATCATCATTATAAGCTAATTGATTATACTCACTATCATATAGATATAATTTAGCATCACCTGATCCGAATGTTTGAAAAAGTTTATTTCCTGCAGTTTCAAAAGTTACATAATAGTCTTGATAAGTATATTCGTTACTATTGGGTAATGTAGCAACTCTTTCAACATATCGTTCGCTCGAAGTCATATTTATAGCCGCATCAGTTCTATGTTCACACGTACTACACTTATATTCTGTTCTATTCGTACCTGAAATTGTGCCAACCGTATAGTAATTATGAGTATGTTCAATATTTAATGTTATATAACTATAACACCACGCCGAGTTAGCCCATATATTCAAATAACCTGATCCCCAACCAAAATGCGTTATATAACCTAAATACGTATCAGAAGAATTTGGATATGTATAGTTATTATAACCATAAGCCACTACATAGTGGTCTGAACCACCCAAGCTTTCTTGCATTAACAAAATTACGGGGCGTCCTGAATCCAACTCTGATATTATACCGCTTGAATCAACTGATAGCCCCCCAAAAAACCAACCGCCCGTTTTCGAACTTACTGTATAATTGATAGTTCCACTTATTTCATCATTTCTATCCGACAAAATATCTTTCAATCCATTCTTAACTTGCGAAGTCGTTGCGCTTTTCGGAATATTCTCTACAGCATAATGAAAATAGCTATTCGAATCATCGCTACCATCCTCGTTATAGCCTCTTGTCCCCAATGTAGCAGATGTCATTCTCATAGGGTCATTACAAAGATTTGGATTAGCTTCAGGATTGCTCGTGCCTCCATTTAAATAGTTGTTTGCGATTATTCGTAAGCGATGAATAAACCACCGTAGTGACAGGGCCATTCATCAGTGTCAAAATAGTCTTCAATACAGCCTGGAGTTTGCATAGTGCGTTTCATTTACTACGCATCTGCTAGCAGGCTATCGATTGGAGGATTGTTATGAG
>JAZLGU010000018.1:0-38306 GCA_045616485.1 Lachnospiraceae bacterium | reverse complement strand
TACCATATATGACAAAGAATTATCCGGCTGCATTTTTACTTGGAAGTGAGTATCGCAATGATATGAATTCAATGGCAAGACAATTGGCGGATGTTGGAGCAAAGTGTATTTTAGTTGATCCGTATGCGGAAAATGGTATTACACAACCACATTGTTTTGTTGCTGCTGAAAGAGTTGATTCTGTGGCTGCAGAAGCATTTGAAAAGCTTACAGGATTCTTAAAGGAAACTTACATGAATTGAATAAATGCTCCCCAAAACTGTAACGGTTTTGGGGAGTTTTTATAAAGAAAATCTTAAATCGGTAGTATGGACATAAAGTGGTAACATTTTTTTCTTATAGTTGTCAAAAGGTATTTGTATAATTAAAACATCAAATCAAATATTCACTGATTATTGGAGGTTATTTGAATTTGGAAATTGAAGAAATAATATCAGAAAATGCAGAAATACAGGGAAAAATGTTACCGGAAGTGATTTTTACTCAACTTCAGGACACTGCAAGAGAGTGGAGCAGAATACAACTTATTTATGAATCAGCCTTAAAACAGGTAAATACTAAGATAGAAATCTTAAACAATGAGTTTAAGATGGAACACAAGTACAATCCTATTGAGCATGTTACTTCGCGTATAAAAAGTCCGGAGAGTATTACTAAAAAGTTAAAACACAATGGTATAGACGTTAGTATGGAGAACATTGTAAATTGTCTCAATGACATTGCCGGGATAAGAATCATTTGTTCTTTTACATCTGACATTTATAGAATTGCAGAACTTATAGCAAAACAATCAGATGTTACAGTTATTAAAATCAAGGATTATATTCAAAATCCCAAGCCTAACGGCTATAAGAGTTACCATATGATTGTATCGGTACCGGTATATCTTTCCAGCAGAGCAGTAGATGTAAAGGTGGAAATACAGATAAGAACCATTGCTATGGATTTCTGGGCAAGTCTTGAACACAAAATGTATTATAAGTTTGAAGGAAATGCACCGGAGCATATTAGAAGAGAACTTAAAGAATGTGCAGACTTGGTATCATTTTTGGATAGCAAAATGCTTGCCTTAAATGAAGAAATCAGAATGACTGCAGGAGATACAGAAGACGAAGTTTTTGAGGCTCAAATATATGAAAACGAGACAAAGACAGCGTTGGTGGAGGATAGCAATCAGGAGAGCGATCCCATTATTATAACTATTCCTGAGGAAGGAATAGAAGACGACGATGATATGGCATCTCGGCTCAGATACATGTTTTCCGGTCAATCAAAATACAGAAAATAAAAAGGAATTAAAAAACAGAAATAATAAATCGGTAATCAAATTAGGAGGATTACCGATTTTTCTTTTGGAGAAACCTGATAAAGCCTATAAAGTATAGTAGAATGCACAAGAAATAGAACAAGATTGTTCTGCGATTAAAAGGGGGGGATTAGGAAACGTCAAAAGTCCTGCGGAATTATTCCGTACATGGTTAAAAATGGCGAAATACATGTTATGCTGATAAAGCAGACCAATAACGTAATTGGTTTTCCTGCGTTCTATTGGGCGGTTGTTACTTTTTCTACTGTTTTATGGATAGTATGTGCATGGATTATTTTTGATAAAGCGGAGGAACCGGGGATTGCAGCAGTGATAAGGACATTATAACAGTAAATCAGGCATTCGAAAAGCAACCTGCTGTTTCCACGCTCTCATTCTCAATGCAAATATGACGCATTGACTATTTGAAATGAATATGATATCATAACGATATCGTAAATAATACATTGCTTTTATAAGGAGGGCAAGATTATGAAAGAAAAGATATATACAACCAAAAAGAATGGCATGGCGGTATTACTTATCAATATCCTCGTTTTATGCGCAGGAATCGCTTCTATTATCGCCGGTGGCATCTTCCTTGATGAAGGATTTGGAGGAGCACTTATTGTACTGGGCGCAGTGATAGATGGCTTAGGATGGATTCCTTTGCTTGGTCTCAAGGTAATCAAGCCCCAGGAGGCCCTGGTGCTTACACTTTTTGGTACGTATAAGGGAACCCTCAGAGATGCCGGCTTTTACTTCGTAAATCCATTCTGTACAGCTATTAATCCCGCTGCCGGCACCAAGCTTGCACAGAGCGGCGACAGCAGAGGCACCAGCACTGTAAAGACTAATCCTGACGGTGTTCAGGTCCAGCTGGATGCTTACAGCAAAAGAATTTCTCTAAAGGCTATGACCTTAAACAATGGACGTCAGAAAATCAACGACTGTCTGGGCAATCCTATCGAAATCGGTATCGCAGTTATCTGGAAGGTGACAGATACAGCGAAGGCTGTTTTCAACGTAGATAACTACAAGGAATACCTTTCTCTGCAGTGCGATTCGGCCCTTAGAAACATCGTTAGGATTTACCCCTATGACATGGCAAAAGACGTCGATACTACAGGCGACGGTCAGGCCGATGAAGGTAGTTTACGTGGTTCTGCCGAGGTGGTAGCAAAGCGAATCAAAGAGGAAATCCAGTCCAAGGTAGAGGATGCAGGTCTTGAAATCATCGATGCCAGAATCACTTATCTGGCTTACGCTCCTGAGATTGCTTCAGTTATGCTCCAGCGTCAGCAGGCATCCGCTATAATTGACGCCAGAAAGATGATTGTGGATGGTGCTGTGGGAATGGTAGAAATGGCTCTCGACAGACTTAATGATAAGAATATTGTGAATCTGGATGAAGAGAGAAAGGCTGCGATGGTATCGAATCTTCTCGTGGTATTGTGCGGTAACCACGACGCTCAGCCTATCGTAAATTCAGGAAGTCTGTACTAATGGCAGAAAAAAAACAGATTCCTTTAAGACTGTCTGAAAAGTTATATTCAGACATAGCCGCATGGGCAGAGGACGATTTCAGATCGGTAAACGGACAGATAGAGTATCTGCTTTCTGAATGTGTCAGACAGAGAAAAAAGGACGGAAAATACGTAGGACAGGAAATAGATGTCCCGCCTGAACTGGACATAAAATGAGGTTTTTATGAATAAGCCATATATTAAAATCAGTCACGTAATTGTAGAAATAGCAGGCTATTTGTTTTTACTGGCATCAATCATATTCGCACTTATAAAGGCCGCCACCATAGAAGGCGAGATCCCCACACACTATAATTTCCAAGGTGAAATAGACGGTTACGGTTCACCTTACACCATGCTGGTGCTACCTCTTATTATGCTTCCCACATTTATATTACTAAGTCTTGTAGTACATCTGGTTTCAGTAAGGCATTGGAACATGCCGTTTACAGTGAAGCCCGAGAACGCTATCACAGTTTACAGCGATATGGCCATGATGATCCCCCTCATGCAGCTCCTGTCAGGTATTTACACTCTGTTCGAGACTATATTTTTTGTGGATCCCGATCACGGCAGCCTCGGCATAACTATCGTGTATGTCGCCCTACTGTTTATCGCAATCATCGTACAAATTATCCTGGCCACCCGTCACAATCGTATGTAAAGAAAAGCAAAAAAGCAATATTCAGAAGATAAAGAGATAATAAATCAATTCTTCCGACTTGTAAAAATTCACCGTTTTCATTATAATACCCCCTGTGGTATGAGGACAGAAAAATGCCCAAAATAAAGGGCCACGAAGGGTGATGACTATGAGTGACATTATGAAATTGCAAAATGGCAGCGATATTCGAGGTATTGCTTGTGAGGGAGTTGCAGGTGAGACGGTCAATCTTACTCCTAATGCAGGAAATAAGATAGGACAGGGCTTTGCGCACTGGCTGGCAGCTAAAAAAGGTGTAAGCACGCATGACCTTAGAATAGGCGTAGGATATGACTCCAGAATTACTGCAGAAAGTTTATTTAAAGCAGTGGCTGAAGGTATGGTAGCTTTGGGTGTTACCGTGTATAACTGCGGACTAGCGTCCACTCCTTCCATGTTCATGAATACTGTATTTGACCAGTTTAAATTTGACGGTTCTGTTATGATAACAGCCAGTCACCTTCCATTTAACAGAAATGGATATAAATTTTTCGATGCAGATGGTGGCCTGGAGCATGATGATATTACTAAAGTCCTGCAATATGCTGCAGACTGCAGTGTGCTGGAGGCTGATTTATCCGGCGTCGAAAAAAAGGATACCATCAGTGTTTACAGTGATTTTCTGGCGGAGAAGATAAAAAAAGGCATTATGGCGGCTGACTACGAAAAGCCTTTAAAAGGCCTTCATATTGTAGTAGATACAGGTAATGGCGCAGGCGGATTTTTTGTGGAAAAGGTGTTAATCCCGCTGGGAGCAGATACCAGTGGCAGCCAGTTTTTGGAGCCTGACGGCACCTTCCCCAATCATATCCCCAATCCTGAAAATAAAGCGGCCATGGAGTCCATAAAAAAGGCCGTGCTGGCCAATAAGGCAGATCTTGGCATTATTTTTGACACTGATGTTGATAGAATGAGTGCTGTATTGCCGGATGGTGAAGAGGTTAACCGTGATGCCATTATAGCTATGATGACGGCTGTTTTGGCCAAGGATTATCCCGGTGGCACCATAGTTACCGATTCGGTTACCAGTGACAGACTGACCAGATTTATAGAGAGCCTGGGGATGAAGCAGCATCGCTATATGAGAGGCTACAAGAATGTTATCAACGAGTCTATAAGACTGAACAAAGCAGGTATTCTCTCGCCTTTAGCTATTGAGACCTCGGGACATGGCGCATTGTCAGAAAACTATTTCCTTGATGATGGAGCTTATATGGCTGTGAAGCTGTTAATAGCGCTTGCGCTGGCAGCAAAAGAGGGAAAGGCGCTGTCTTCATTTATAGATGGCTTGGAAAAAGGCTTCGAAGAGAGAGAATACCGATTCAAGATAAACGATGATAATTTTAAAGCATATGGTAAGCAGGTGCTGGAAGCATACGAAAAAAAGGCTTTGGAAAAAGGCTATAATGTAGCACCAAATTCCTATGAGGGTGTACGCATCACTTTTGACAGCGAGGAAGTCCAGGGCTGGGTACTGCTCCGTATGTCCCTGCACGATCCTCAGATGCCTCTAAATATGGAAGGCAACAGAGAAGGCGACTGTGACAGACTGTGGGAGATAGTAAAAGAGCTGCTGGCTGATTTTGATAAGCTTGGCGGACTAAATTAAAAGTTGATAAAGGGGCGTCTGTGTGACAGGTTTTTCGAAAAATGTCACACAGACGCCCCTATATTTATTCAATTTACAATTAATTATACTTGTAGAAGCCTTCGCCTGCAGACTTACCCAGCTTGCCGGCGTCGATGTACTGTTTCAGTACTTCCTCCATTTTTTTGAAGTTATACGGCATCATCATTTTCTTAAGGATAGGGCTCAGCAGACCAGGTACCTTCTGATACTGAAGCACGATGTTGTAGGCTGTAGTAAGACCTACTGTATCGAAGATCTGGAAAGGTCCCTTTGGAGCACCGGTACCACGGGTCCAGGCTATGTCGATGCTGGCAGGATCTGAGACTCCGGATACGTAAAGGTCCAGACCGCTCAGAAGGAGAGGCACCAGCATGGAATTGAGCAGGTAGCCGTTTTTCTCTTTATTTACAGGTAAAGCAATCATACGAATCTGATTACCAAATTCCATTACCTCCTGGAAATACCTGCGGTCGGTCAGGTCCTGAGCCATGACTTCAGCGGTATTGTTTTTCCAGATAGTATTGGCAAAGTGCAGGGAAAGATACTTTTCAGGTCTGCCTGTATATTTTGCAAACTGGGAAGGAAGTAAGGTGGATGAATTGGTAACAATAACTGTCTTTTCAGGCAGTACAGGTGCCAGCTTCTCATAGAAAGCTATTTTGTCCTTAACGTTTTCTGCCATGGACTCGATGACCAGATCGCAATCCTCGCAGGCTTTAGCCAGATCCAGCTCCAGCTTAATGTTTTTGTGAGCAGCCTCAGCCTTTTCTATACAAGAAGCCTTGTCAAAATTGTCGGAATCTGCGATACCTGAGCACCATTCCTTTGGATCCTGTGCCATTTTTTCGATGTCAGCAAGATAAGACTCTTTAAGATTGTCCAGCTTGGGCTGTGTGCGACCTATGGATGACTCTGAACGCAGCCATACAGTCACGTCGAAACCACAATAAGCTGCCTGAAATGCGATCTGGCTGCCCAGCACGCCGCCGCCGGCAACTACTATTTTTTTGTAACTCATAATCCCGCCTCCTGGGTGTTTTATTTGTAATTAAATTACAAATAATAAGTATCAAATATCGTTAAAAAAGTCAATCGGAAATTGTCCTCAGAATACGCATCTGCCTGTTATTTTTAATAGGAAATTAATTGCTTATTGGAGCTTCTTGTATTATGATAGATACTATCTTTGAAAAATACCCGAAATAAGGATAAACAGAAAGGAACTATTCTATGGGATGGATTATTTTTACATTTGTGCTTCTGGTAGTAGCACTTGAGGCGCTGGTGGGAGTATTGCGCGGTGTGAAGCTTTCCGGTATCAGAGTGGGTTATACTGTCCTTGGTACACTGATAGCTGCACTTATAGCAAAAAGCCTTACAGTTACAATTATACTTAAAATTGCAGCTGCAAATGGCCTGGAGGGCGACAGCCTGACCGCCATTGTGACTAACTTCTTCGCATCATCAGACTTTGCGGCAATAGGTGCGGCAGTGGCACCCCATATAGCCGGGCTTAGTCTTTCAGTAATGATACCTCTGGTATTCGTACCTCTTTTCCTGGTGTTTAAGCTGATAGGATTGTTCCTTTATCTTATTACAAAGCTCATCATTAAAAAGATCACAAAGAATTCTGAGAGCGCTGAGCAGACAGCAACAGAAGACGCAGCAAAGCCTGCTTTTCCTGTATATTCCAGAGTGCTGGGCGGGGTGATCGGCGGTCTGGTAGGTCTTTTTACATGTGCATTGATTACAATGCCTATGTTTAATCTTGTTACTACTATCAACAATTCCGGCATGAAAGAAACTGTTTTCAGTATGCTGGAAAAGTCCAGTGATCAGAGCAAGAAAGTGGCAGCTGTAGAGAAAAATGAAAAGGTGGCAGCAGTGCTTCAGGCCCTTGCATACGGAGATGCTATCCCTGTATATGCTGCTGATGACGACGCTACTATAGGCGGCATTAAAATTTCTCTTATCAGAAGCCTCTTTGAATCAACAGCCAATTCACCTGCTATTGTTGTTATGAGATATACCGGTGTAGAGGCAGCTACAAATGCCATTATTAATGCTTCTACCACAGTAAAGCCCAAGGATATCGGCGCAGAAAAAGTAAAGACAGAGTCATATAATCTTAATGAAGCTCTTTCAGAAATCCTTGAAGTAATCGAGCCTGTTACAGAGCTGGTTATCGTTGTTACTTCAGATGAGGGCTTCAAGCTGGATGAGCTGGACAAGGTAACATCATTTGCTAACAAGCTGGAGAGTGCAGGCTTTTTAGCAGAAGAAGATAAGCTGGATATTGTAAATGCTTGTAAAGAAGTGGTAACAGACACTATTTATAAGGAGCTGGGAGTAGAGGCTTCTACTGAATCCTCTGACTATAGCAGCATTGAGGAGTTCACCAAGGATGTAGAGGCTATCGTTGAGATCAGCAAGGTAATTGCTTCCGTGACAGGTGGCGGTAACGAGAACAGCAGTACAGGATCATCAAGCGGTCAGACAGTTACAGGTGATTCCCTTGCCAATATTGATGTGGACGCACTGCTTAAAGAGCCTGAAAAGCTTAAGTCTTTTGTATCCTCTACTCTTAGCCTGTCCAATGGTCCTGACATCATTGCCAATCTGGTTAATAGTAATGTTAGCAAGTATACAGAGGGAAAGTACACAAATGTTATTACAGCTGAGACCATTAAGTCCGTAGGCAAAGACACAATAGTAGGACTTTCTGATTCTCTTATGAAATTTACAAAATATGATGAGAATACACCTCTTACTGAAGAGCTGAAGCAGGAGATTCTTGATGCTATTGATGAAGTAGCAGCGAAGGGACTTTTAAAGAAAGAGGATGCTGAGGAAATCAAAAAGGAATTTGAATTAAAGTAAATTAATATTGAAATTCTTATAGCTTAGGCTGTAGTTACTGTCAGATATTCACGGATATAGCAGTAACTACAGTCTTTTTATATTTAACAAAAGGATAATTGCGAGATTAGGGAATATTTAGCAGTTTGTGCTATTGTAAGATTGGGGGAAATCTATATTCCGGAGGATAATATGAGATATATTTCCATTTCTCAAGTTAAGGAAAATGACATATCTGCCATGGACATTGCTGATGTGGCAGGCAGAATGCTGGTAGCCAAAAATTCAGTGCTGACGGGTCAGCTTATTGACCATCTGAAAAAAATGGGCTTTCAGGGCATTTACATAGTGGACAGTGTGTCGGAGGATGTGGTGGTGACTGACGATATCAGCCCGCAGCTCAGAATCATGGCTAAGGAATGTATCAGAGCCCTTAGTGTAAAAGATGCTAATAATATTTCAAAGTCCATAATTGAAGAAATGCTGGACAAAAAAATCATATCTCTGAATATGAGAGATGTGCGTTCTTTTGATGACTTCACCTATGCTCATTCTGTTAATGTGGCTGTTCTTTCCTGTGCCATAGGAATATCCATGAAGCTTAGTGCCAAGGACCTTATGGACCTGGTAAATGCAGCTATACTGCATGACTTTGGAAAACTGAAAGTGCCGGAAAGTATTATGAATAAAACAGAGCGTCTGACCGGTGCCGAGTATGAAGAAGTAAAGCGTCATGTGGCTTACACTGGCGAGATTATAGATGACAGGGATGATGTTAATGAAGAAGTAAAAGCAGCTGTAAGGGCTCATCATGAAAATGAAGATGGCAGCGGTTATCCCAATGGACTTATGGCTGACGAGATCCCTTTTATTGCAAAAATCCTTCATGTGGCAGATGTGTATGATGCGCTGGTATCCAACCGTCCCTACAAAAAAGGCTATTCTCCATGGGAAGCTGTGGAATACCTTATGGGTGGCGGCGGCATTATTTTTGATAAGATTATTGTCGACGAATTTATAAAGATAATCCCACTTTACCCTCTGGGGACTGAAGTAAAGCTGTCCAATGGTGAGGCAGCCATGGTAGTAGCCAATGGAGGAGAACACAATTTAAGGCCGGTAGTCAGGGTGCTTAGTACCGGTGAATCCATCGATCTGGCCAGACGAAATAATATGAATATAGCAATTTTTGCACCAGAGTCTTCAGGCCTTCAGAAAAATGAAGAGGACAGAAAGGATATGCTGGAAGCAGCTATCCGCAGGCGTGTGGTCATCGTGGATGATATGAAAACCAATCTGCAGATGCTTAGAGGCATACTGGAGCCTTTTTATAATGTAATACCTTTTAAGTCGGGAGACCAGGTCCTGAAATTTCTGGAGTCGCATAATGAGCCGGACCTTATCATACTGGACATCGACATGCCTGAAATGAGCGGCACTGAGGTGGCGGGAATTATCGATAAAAAATACAAGGGACGTATTCCGTTGCTTTTTGTAACAGCTTTATCTGATAAAAAAACAGTTCTCACCTGCAGAGGACTGGGCGCTAAGGGATATATCATAAGGCCTTATCAGCCGATTTATATCCTTTCTGAAGTTAAAAGAATACTGGAAGGCTGTCTTGAATACTGATTGAGGATTGTATGAAACTTATCTTTTTGACTATTTGTCTGATAATAGTGCTGATTACGGAAGAAACGCTTATAGTCAGCGGCTTCCATACCAGGAGACACAGACTGTTACCCCTGGTAATAGCGCTCATGGCCTTGTATGATTTCTACATGATCGTAGAGGATATTACAGGGCAGCATGAGACTATCGACCTTTTGGCCAAGCTGTTACTCATCCAGTTTTTGGACGTAGTTATATATTATTTTATTGACTACATGAAAATCAAGATAGGTAATGTTATCCACCTGCTTATTATTACCCTCCTGATTATTATGGATGTAGTTATATTCCTTATGGCTCAAAAGGGAAAAGAGTACATGATTTTTGTGGCTGCTTTCTCTATAGTGTCCATACTCGGTATCGCCATACTGGTAATCACCCAATCACCGGACAAATGGCATACGTCAAGACGCGACAGAAGAAATAACATTACCATAAATCTTGCCCTTTTCATTCCTGCCTTTGCTCTTATCCTAGTAGAGCTGGGAGTGTTTGAAGCCAGCATAGGCATTCCGCTGGCGTCAGATATCTGCTGTATTGTTATTGAATACCTGTTTCTGACCGACAGGCTGCAGGATGTGGACAGTCTGCTGAGAGAGGAGCACTTCCACACGCTGAAGATTCCGGCTTTCCTTTTTGATGATGATTTTTTCTTTCTGGATGCCAGCAAAAAGGCCCGAGAGGTGTTTTTTAGAGAAATAGTAACTATTTCACTGTCTCCCAAGCACTTTGCCCTGCAGGAACAGATAAAGCAGATCCTGGATGGGGGAGGAGTGGCCTACAGGCAGATATATGACAGATTTTACAGGCTGGAGCTGCAGGAGGCTAAATACAAAGGGAAGAAAAGAGGCTACATCCTTACCTTCGTGGATATCACCGATGAGAAAAAGGAAACGGATATGGCCAAAGAGCTGGCTCAGCAAAAGAGTGAATTTCTTGCTAATATGAGCCATGACCTCAGAAGTCCTTTGCATGCCATTATCGGTAGCAGTGAAGTGGCTCTTACCAGAGCTGATATGTCATCAAAATCCCTTCTTATGGTCAACCACATTCATGAGGCCGGGAAAAATCTTCTGGATATCGTTAATTCCATTTTGGATTTTTCCAAGCTGGAAAGCGGTGAACTTAAGCTGTATCCGCAAAAATATAATTTCCTGCATCTGGTAGAGGAACAGGCCCGACAGAGCTTTGTAAATCTGAGAGATAGCGAAGTGTCCCTTTCAGTAGAGATAAGGGATGCTTTTCCGGAGTACCTTTATGGCGATAAAATCAGAGTAAGACAGATCGTCCAGAATCTAATGACCAATGCCATAAAATTTACCGAGAAAGGCGCAATTACCTGCTTTTTTGATGTGAGTATAGAGGAGCAGAAAAGGGTGCGCATCACCTATACTGTTAAAGATACCGGTATAGGCATGAGCAAGGTACAGCAGGAACAGATTTTCGGAGATTACGTCACATTCGCTCAGGAACAGAATAAAGAGGGTACGGGACTGGGACTCCCTATTGTTAAAAAGCTTTCTGACATGATGGGAGGCAACGTAAAAGTGGAAAGTAAGGAAAATGTGGGTACCACTTTTACAGTCACTTTTTATCAGGAGCTTGATAAAGATGATATTGTACGGCTTAAAAATCGTGAGCTTGACCTATTAAGTCCTACCGTGATACGGGGTGAAAATGATATACAGGATGATATAGTATGGAAAAATACTGTTACACCATCCTATGTTTACCCTGCTGCCAGAGTACTTCTGGCAGACGATATGGATGTGAACTGTGAGATATTTAAGTCATTTACGGAGCCTTGGGGCTTTAAGCTTGATATTGCAAAAAATGGGGCAGAAGCGGCAGAAATGGCGGCAGAAACGACATACGATCTTATTTTCCTGGATCAGATGATGCCTGTATTATCCGGACTGGAGACGGCAGATAAGATACATAAAGCAGGCATAGATGTGCCTATGATTCTGCTGTCGGCTAATATAACGGAAAGTATGAAAGCAGAAAGCAAGACTCATGGCCTGGCTACATTTATGAATAAGCCAATAGATATAGTCCAGCTGAAGACAAATATTGAAGCCTTTTTGCCAAAGGGGCTGCAGGTAGAAGCAACTGCAAAGTCCAGCTACAGCACCTACACCGATCAGATGCAGACGGATGGGTATATTAAGGCTTTAAGGACTTATGTGGAGGAAGTGCAGGAGCTGTGCCAGGTACTGCCGGGCTATGCGGAAAATGATCTGGACATGTTCAGAAACAAGGTGCATGGCATAAAAGGAGTCAGCAGGCAGCTGGGCATGTCATCAATGGGGGACTATTCAGAGGTAATGGAGATGGCGGCCATCTCAAATCATCAGGAATTTATAAGACATTTTCTGGCAGCTTATATGGATGAACTTGTTTTTACTATTGAAACAGGAAGAAGTACTATTGAACAGTATGAAAAAGCAAAAAGATCGGCTATGGCAGACAGTGACTCCCAGGCTGATCTGCAAAAGCTGTCTTCGGAAAAATTAAGAGAATTACTGGATAAAATGGCAAAAGCGCTGGCTGATTACGATATGAGCAGTACGGACGAAGCTATAAGAGAGCTGGATTCAGCTCTGCTGCCGGAGGAAGTGGAGGCTGCATATACTAAAGCAAAAGAAGCTTATGAGGACATGGAATATGAAGAAGCTTTGGCAATAATTAAAAAGGCCGTGAGACTGATTTAATATAATGCTAACAATATGTTTAGAAATTATTTATTTTTTCAGGACTCTGTGGTATAGTGAAAGTATCATTAATTCACAGTAAGGAGTTATTAAAATGAAAAGGAAGTTTATGAAAAATTTTCTTGCAAGCTTAATGACCCTTGTGATGGTACTTGCACTTATACCGTTTCAAGGTAGTGACTATGAGGTCTCTGCTGCTACCAGCAGCACCAGCGCTCTTTATTACAATAGGGGCCAGAGAGATACCGTAGCCGTTGAGCTTAGTGATGCAGCAAAGGCATATTATGATGACTTTGCATTCGACTACATGAAGCTGACAGATGGTTCAGTTTCAGTTTCAGCCGATGAACTTAAGACTGCGCTGGCAGGCTATATGCAGTCTTCTCTTGAGAATATGGTTACCTATTCCTCTCTTCCTTCATACTGGGCATATTCAGATGCACAGAATGGAGTGGCAGGTACTACATATTTCTACACGGATAATGTCTCTGTTGCCAATCAGGGATTAAATCGTGAGCATGTATGGCCCAAGAGTGCAGCCAGCTTCTATGAGATAAATGGTGGAGCAGACCTTCATCATTTAAGACCCGCACATGATACTGTCAATTCAGCAAGAAGCAATTACGTTATGGCTGAATTTGATGAGACAGCATCAGGTACTAAAGTTGTTACATATAATGGCAAGGTAGCAGGATATTTACAGAACAACCAGTTTGAGCCATTGGAAAATGTTAAGGGTGACGTAGCCCGTATTTTCCTGTATGTATATCTCTGCTGGGGACAGCCCAATCTTTACCAGGACGTTCCTGCTGCACAGCTTCCTGCTCTGGATACTGATAATAGCAAGAATAAGAATGATGGTAGCAGAAGAATCCATGATCTGGAAACTCTGCTTAAATGGTGCTATGACGACCCTGTAGATACATGGGAAATGGAGCAGAATGATATCATCGAGATAGTACAGGGTAACAGAAACGTGTTTATCGACTATCCTGAGTATGCATGGCTTATTTTTGGACTTGATGTACCTGCAGATATAGCTTCTCCTGCTTCAGGAAATGCTACACATGGTACTTATGTACCCGGTGACCTGTCAGGCGTTGACAGTGGTCTCAAGCCTGTGGAAATCGATGTTACAGAGGCTATTACCCTGGCAGATGCCAATAAGGTAGCAGACGGCAATATCGTAACAGTGGTAGGTCAGGTAACAGGTCGTTTTGGCCTCAATGATTCCCTTACCTCCGCTATTATTACAGATGAGAATGGCGATACCCTCCAGCTTTATTTTAACAACAGTGCTTTCACATATGCTGATGGTGATGTAATAGCAGTAAAGGGCAGCTTATCTACTTATCACGGCGTGAAGCAGGTAAGTGCCGGCTTTGCTTCAAAGCTTCTTACAGCTGCAAAGGATGCTGCTCCGGTAGCACCTGCTGTGGAGGTAACAGTAGCTGAGCTCCTTGCCAATCCTGATCTTTATCTTAACAAGAATGTACTTGTAAAAAATGTTGTTCTTGGCCTTCCTGATGGAGCTAATAATACAACAGCCATCTCTCAGACAGTGGATGGTGTTACTTCTACCATGAATCTTTACTATCCTGCTTCTTATCCAAGCGGAATAGCTATGACAGATACAGTAGATATTTACGCAATTGCATCCAAGCGCGATGCTGAGGCTCAGCTTCGTGTGGGCAAGTCTGATGACTATAAGCTTGTTGCTACAGGCGAGGGTTATCATGCTGATCTTACCACAGAGGCCGGCATCCTTGAGGCTGCTTTCCTTCTTAAGAGCGGACAGAGCCTGGGACAGGCTGTAACACTTACAGGTGAGATTACCAGCATCAAGACAGCCTACAATTCATCTTACAATAATATCACAGTCAACCTTAAGGTGGCTGATAAGACCGTACAGGCATACAGACTTGCCGGTGGCAGTGAGCTTAAAGTAGGCGATGTTATTGCGGTTACCGGTGATATCACAAATTACAATGGTACTATTGAGTTTGTAGCAGGCAGCACTTACGAAAAGGTGGGCGGCGTTACTCCTACAGTAGTACCTACCGTTGCACCAACATCAGTACCAACATCAGTACCTACATCAGTACCTACAGCAGTACCTACAGCAGTACCTACTGTAGCACCGGTTGTAAACGGCGCTTACAATCTCATTACCACTCTTGATGAGCTGGGTGAGGGCGGTAAAGTTGTATTTGTTGGTGGCGGATCCGTTGCTATGGGCAATACACTTACTTCAGGCAAAGTAGACAGCGTGGCAGTTGAGATTCAGGATAATGCCATTGCCAGCCCTGACGCTGCAGCTGTATGGACTGTTGCCAAGCAGGCCAACGGCACTTATACACTTTACAACGAAGCAAGTGGTAAGTATTTATACATCAACGGCACCAAGACCAGTAGCTTTAAGCTGGGTTCTACAGCAGCTTACGCATTTAAGGTAACTGTAGATGAGGGCGGATTCCTGTTCCAGACCACAGATACAGCCAGCAACCGTTATATTACATATTACGAATCATCAAGTGACTTCAGATCATATGCAGCCAGCAGCGCAGTACCTGTTGAGCTTTACAAATTTGTAGAGAAGGTTCAGCCAACACCTGTACCTACATCTACACCAGTGCCAACAGCAACATCTACTCCTGTACCTACAGCTACAAGCACTCCTGTACCTACAGCAACATCTACACCAGTGCCAACAGCTTCATCTACTCCTGTACCTACAGCTACATCTACTCCTGTACCTACAGCTACATCTACACCTGTACCTACAGAGCTTCCTTCTATTGAAGGTGACTATAAGCTGATTACCAGCGTAGAAGAGCTGGGTGAAGGCGGTATGGTAGTGTTCTATGGTATCAGTAATAATGCTGTAAACACTGCTTACGCTATGGGCAACAAGCTTAGCTCCAGCAGACCTCTGGGCGTTTCAGTAGACGTAGCAGACGGCGTGATTGCAAATCCTGATGCAAGTATTGTATGGATTGTTACGAGAACAGAAGAGGGTACATATACTCTTCGTAATGCTGCTACAGGCAAGTACCTGAATCTGGATAAGGATTCCACTAAGCCATTTACTCTTTCTGATACCGCAGTTGCATATAATCTCCTTGGAGCAGAGGATGGTGATTTCCAGTTCCAGTCAACACTTAATACACGTATCTTAAGCCTTTATATTTCCGACTTCCGCGCATATAATGCAGGGGCTAAGGAGATGGGTATCCTGAATCTCTACAAGCTTCAGGAAGAAGTAGTAGTGCCTACACCTGCACCGGTTGTACTTCCTGCTGAGTCTACAGTAGTGGCAGCATGGGGTAACACCACACAGCTTATGGTAACAGTTAAGAATGATACAGAAGCTGTTATTAAGAATTGGAAGGTTAATATACCTGTTAACGGTGAAATTACAGCAGTTTATAATGCTGAGCTTCTGGGACAGACGGAAGCAGGATATACTGTTTCCTGTCCTTCATGGGATAAAAATATTGCAGCAGGTGAGACAAGGACCTTTACAATTGTTGTTACAGCCAGTGAAGAAGTAGTACTTGGTGAAGTTACTCTCCTTAGCGAAGAAGTTGTTACAGATGCAGCTTCCTATACAGTTTCTGATGTAAACGACAATAAGGCAGCCTGGGATGGCGGTTTTGTAGCAAATATTAATATTACAAATACTACAGACGTCGCTATTGAGAGCTGGACTCTTGAATTTGACTATGCTGATGAGATTACAAGCATTTGGAATGCAGTAATTGTTGCTCACGAGGGCAATCACTATGTTATTGAAAATGCAGGTTACAATTCCACTATTTATGCTAATGGCACTGTAACATTTGGATTCTCCGGCACACCTGCAGAGGGAACTTCCTCTACAGCTACTTTCGAGAACATTGTTCTTAAATCTATTCAGTAAATAAATTTTTTGACACGGGGACGTTTCTTTCTGTCACTTTTGTGACAGAAAGAAACGTCCCCGTGTCATATTTTTGCCCTTTACTATCAAAAATGAATTGGCTATAATCGAATCAGAGCCTGTCTGGGAAACGGGTGAAAATGTATTGAGAGGAGTTTGGCAGTATGCAGACATCAAGATTTGAGAGAATTAGCTATTATTCCTACTTTTTTGGACAAAACTTGCTATATATAATTATTGCAAGCTATGTCTCTCTTTTTTTATTAAATCATGGAATTAATGAGACTTTGGCAGCTTCTGTTATCTTTGCGCCGCAAATATGGGATGTTATAAATGATATCATCTTTGGTCGCATCGTAGATAAAGCCCATCTTAAAGGGGGAAAATTTTTACCTTGGCTCAAAATATCCTGGCTGTTGATCCCGGCCACCACAATATTTATTTTCTGTATGCCGGAAAGTCTTTCTGTTACAGCAAAGTGTGTATGGGTTATAGTAGGATACTGCTTGTGGAGCGTGGCTTATACCATGTGTGATACTCCTATATACGCCCTGTCTACAGTTATGACGGAGTCTGTTTCTGAAAGAAATTCGATTTTGTCAGTGGGACGTCTGGTGGGAACAGTAGGCATTGTAGTAGCTACTTTGGCTATAGAAGGATTATATGCAAGTCTGGGCTGGAAGATACTTTCCATAGGTCTTTCTCTCATATCCATGCTGGTGATGCTGCCTATTCTTATTGCGGGAAAAGAGCGTAGCTCAGCAGTTTCTGATGCAGCGCCTACATTTAAGGAAATGCTTAAGGCACTGGGAAGCAATAAATATCTCATAGTGTTCTACATTGCATTTTTCCTGGTAGGAGCCACCAATACTGTTCAGACGGTTATTCCTACCTTTGCGCAGTACGTCCTGGGGGATACCGACAAGGGGACCATTCTTTTGGCCATGTCTATTATCCCTGCTATTATTATTGCAGCCATTCTTCCTGCACTTTGTAAAAAGATAGATAAATTCTGGCTTTATATAATATGCCTTATAATATTTGTTATAGCTTCTGTACTTCAGTATTTTACAGGCTATGAAAATGATATTGTGCTGGATATTACCATGGCACTTCGTGGTATAGGTCTGGTGGGATATACGGTACTGGTATATATGTTTACACCTGACTGTATAGAATATGGCCAGTACAAGACAGGAGTCAGACAGGAGGGTATCACCTTTTCCATACAGACTGCTGTTACCAAGCTGTCAGCTGCGCTTATGAGCAGTATATCTTTGCTGCTTCTGGCAGTATTCGGCTTTAGCTCCAATGATGCCGATCCTGTAACCGGTATGGTAGATAAGGCAGCTGCCTGGGGATGCTTCAATGTCCTTACCTGGGTAAGCGCCATTGGGCCCGTAATCGCAATAGTGATTCTTGTAGTGGGCTACAGACTGCGTGACAAGGATATTGAGCTGATGGCCAAGGTAAACAATAAGGAAATGACAAAAGAAGAATGTGAGAAGAGGATAGGCTATTAAGTATAATAAGCGAATAACAGTGGGATTGCTTATATTTGTTTCAAGAGTTATACTGTTAGCTGAAAAAATAGCTATTTTAATGAAAGAGGTATAAATGAATAAAACAGATATAGGCGAAATAAAAAGAAGACTTAAAAAAGATAAGTGTATGCCCAGAAAGATAACAGGCTGCTGTGTCAGCACCAATAAAGAGATTTTGGCTACCTTTCAGACATTTTTCGGTAATGTGGAAGAGGTGGACCAGGTAAAATATCTGGAGATTGCAGCCAAGGTACTGGGAGGAAAACAGGGAAATAATCTGCTGGAGCTTTCTTTCCCTTTAGAAGCGGAGAATGAAGGCGGAGCCCAGTATCAGCTGTTAAATGTCAGAGACTGCGACTTTAATGACGAAAAGGTAATGACTGATTTTTACCAGAAGGTTATAGAGTCCTATCACACACAGTCTGAGTATGTAATATTCCTTTTCCATGATGTATATGATGTTATGGATAAGACTACGGACAATATCAAGGTAGATGAATCTACTTCCACTTACAATTACCTGGTATGCGCTATTTGCCCACTGGAGCCTGCCAAGCCCGGTCTTATCTACTCTCATGCAGAGCAGATGATAAAGGCAAGGATCCAGGACTGGGTCATTACAGAGCCGGAGATAGGCTTTGTTTTTCCGGCCTTCACCGACAGGGAGACTGATCTGCATGGGGCTCTCTATCATGTCAAGTCTACCGACAATACGCAGGAAGACTTTGTGACACAGGTGCTGGGCTGTAATATGATACAGACTTCTGATGATAAAAAAGAGGTCTTTGCCCAGATTATTACAGAAGCATTTTCCGAGGAGGAAGATGCCAATCCGGGGCGTATTCTCTACAATGTAACAGAGTCTTTGAGAGATATGATAGAGGTAAAGACTGATGTTCAGGACCCGGAGACCGGTATGGTGACGGGCAGCAAGACAGAGAAAAATGACATGGAAGTGTCAGAAGTCATTATAAAGGCCGCACTGGAAGAAAATGAGGTGCCTACAGAAAAAATAGAGGTCATAAAGCAGGCCTTTGCTGAAGAAATAAAGGGTACAACATCTGTGGACGAGATAGTGGACAGGAAGCTTCTGACCAGAGAAAGAGCGCAGCGCCGTGAAGAGGAGCTGATCGCAGAGATAGTGACTCTAAAAGAAGAGATAAGAAATCTCAAAGAACGTATTAAGGAATTGGAAGGCTAATCGAAATGCTAAATAAAATAAGAGAAAAATCTCATTTTACTAATGCCGCTGCTTTACTGCTGGCATCAGTGATATGGGGCACCGCTTTTGTGGCCCAGACCACAGGCGGCGATGTTATTGGTGCTTTTAGTTTTAACTGTATCAGACAGTTTATTGCAACCCTTGTTTTGCTACCGGTTATAAAAATACTGGATGCCCTGAAGCTTACAGGAAAAAAGCCTGAGACCAGAGCTGAAAAGCTGCTTTTACTGAGGGGTGGTATTTTTTCAGGAGCGGCTCTGTTCGTAGCCAGCAATCTGCAGCAGGTGGGTATAAACATGGGAACAAGTACCGGCAAAGCTGCATTTCTTACGGTGATTTATATACTGCTGGTACCCATACTTGGGATTTTCCTTAAGAAAAAGTGTCCCTGGAACGTCTGGATAGGTGTCCTTCTGGCGTTGGCAGGTCTTTTTCTCCTATGTGCCATTGATGTAAAGGATTTTAATATAAAACTGCCGGATATACTGCTTATTTTATGTGCACTAGGCTTTTCTATTCAGATTCTTGTTATCGACTATTATGCTCCAAAGGTGGACAATGTGCGTTTGGCCTGCATACAGTTTCTGACATGTGGTGTGTTGTCCCTTATACCTACATTTATCGTGGACTTTAAGCATTCCATCACAGGCATCAGGGAATGGCTGCCTCTTATGGAGAGCTGGTCTGTATGGGGCTCGCTGCTTTTTGCGGCCGTGCTGTCCAGCGGTGTGGCATACACATTGCAGATTATTGGACAGAATAACTTTAATCCTACCATTGCCTCTCTTCTTATGAGCATGGAGTCTGTTTTTTCGGCATTGGCAGGCTGGCTTTTTCTGCATCAGGTACTGTCGGGAAAAGAGATATTTGGATGTATACTGGTATTTGCAGCCATTATAGTAGCTCAGCTGAATTTTAAAGTAAAAGCTGCGAAAGAATAACTTTTAGAGGTTTATATGAAAAAGAAAGTTGTAGTGGGAATGTCAGGAGGAGTGGATTCTTCCGTGGCAGCCTATCTGTTAAAAGAAGAAGGATACGATGTCATAGGTGTTACCATGCAGATATGGCAGGATGACGACCGGGACGTGGCCCTTGAGGGAGGCTGCTGTGGTATTTCGGCAGTAGACGATGCGAGAAGAGTGGCAGAAGTACTGGATATCCCTTACTATGTCATGAATTTCAGACAGGAATTCAAGAGAGATGTAATCGATTATTTTGTAAGTGAGTATAAGGCCGGCAGGACGCCGAATCCCTGTGTGGTATGCAACAGGCATGTGAAATGGGAGGCCCTTTTAAAAAGATCCCTGGAAATAGGCGCAGATTACCTGGCTACAGGACACTATGCCCGTATTACACAAATCGACAATGGACGTTACACTATTCGGAATTCAGTGACTGCCCTAAAGGATCAGAGCTATGCTCTTTATAATCTTACCCAGCATCAGCTGGCTCATACATTAATGCCTGTAGGACAGTATGAAAAAACACAAATCAGAGAGATAGCTGAAAAAGCCGGATTGCCGGTAGCAAATAAAAGGGACAGCCAGGATATATGCTTCGTGCCTGACCATGACTATGCCGGCTTTATAGAAAGAGAGCTGGGATACAAATTTGAGCCGGGGGATTTTGTAGATGAAAGCGGCAAGATCCTGGGGACCCATAAAGGCATTATCCACTATACAGTAGGACAAAGAAGGGGACTGAACCTTCCGGATGAGAGCTCGTGGTTTGTAAAAGGCATAAAGGCTGACAGCAATCAGGTGGTGCTCTGTAAGGGAGACAGTCTTTTTGAAAAAGTATGTTATATTGATGATGTGAATTTTATGGCTATACCGGATATAAATGAGCCGGTGAGAGCGTTAGGCAGGATCAGATATGCTCATAAAGGAGCTGACTGTACCTTGGAAAAGGTGGACAGCAGCACTCTTAAGTGTACCTTTGATGAACCTGTGAGGGCTATTACTCCGGGACAGTCGGCAGTGTTTATGGTAAAGGATGATAAGCTCCCCATAGACCAGTCTTACATACTTTGTGGCGGCAGGATAAAATAAATGAAGGACCTGACTAAAGGAAATACAACAAAAGCATTACTGAATTTTGCTTTCCCTATTTTTCTGGGAAGTCTTTTCAATCTGGCTTACAATCTGGCAGATATTAGGATTGTGGGTACATATCTGGGAGATGAGGCGCTGGCGGCCATAGGAGGAGTAAGTCCTCTGTCAGATCTTTTAAACACCTTTATAGTCGGTACAGCCAATGGCTTTGGCGTTATTATTGCCAGATATTTCGGTAAGAAAGAGGAAAAGGAAGTCAGGAAAAATTTCGCCCTGTCCATGGTGCTGGGGCTTATTATAGTGGCCATTACCGTGCTTTGCTGTATTTTGGGGCTTAATGGTATTCTTAGATTTCTAAATATTTCTCCAGCCAATTTACCCAAGTCCTCAGGCTATATTAGAATTATCATGTATGGGCTGATATTTTCTGCCATATATAATATTCTGGTGGCCGCTTTAAGAGCTATCGGGGATGCATATACACCTCTGATTTTTCTTATTGCATCCACCATGCTGAATGTAGTTTTTGACATAATTATGGTGGCCCTTCTGGGGCTGGGACTGGAGGGCGCTGCCACGGCTACCATCATTTCACAGATGCTGGCAGCGGTAGCCTGCAGTATATATACCTATATAAGATATCCTATCCTTCGATTTAAATTCAAAGAGCTTACTTTTAAGGCTCATTACCTGGGGCAACTGCTGTCTTCCGGTTTTTCCATGGCTCTTATGACCAGTCTTGTGGTATTTGGTACTTTTTCTCTGCAGACTGCCATTAATTCTCTGGGAGATACCACTATAGTGGCACATACTTCTGCCAGAAAGCTTTCCAGTATATTTATGATGCCCTTTGGTGTTATAGGTACTGCCATGGCGACCTTCACCGGGCAAAATTATGGCGCCGGTCGTCTGGACAGAGTTCGGGAGGGTATAAAAAAAGCACTGATTATCAACTATGTGTGGTGTGCTATTGTGCTTGTAATCACCTATACGGTGGCAGGAAAGCTGGTTGTACTTATAACTGATACTAAAATACCTGAAGTGGTGGAGACTGCTGTGTTATATCAGAAAATAAATACCATTTTGTATTTCCTGGTACCTACCATCTCAGTCTTAAGAAACAGCCTTCAGGGACTGGGCAGTCATATTATCCCCCTGGTGTCCAGCTTTATTGAGCTGGCTGTAAAATGTATACTGGCTTTTGTTTTTACTCCTCTTTGGGGTTACTGGGCCATCATTTTTTCAGAGCCGGTGTCCTGGATTATTATGGTGGTACCTCTTATAATATGCATGATTCATTATATGAAAAAAGCAGGACAGATGAGCTCTGCCCTGCAGTAGTATCAGCTTATTATTTGGCGTTTTTCCAGTATCCTGAAAGGGTACGCTGGTCCACATCGTCGATGCGGAAATAGTGGGAAAGGCTGCCGCCTTCAGCCTGTTTTTTAATCAGCTTCAGCAGATCCTTATTGCTTTTGTGTTCATTTATAACAGCGTTATAATCACCGTCAAAGTAGAGCACGTTGCATAGACAGGTAAAGCGTAAAAGTGCTTCACCCCTGTCCTTATATATTTCATTAAAGCGGTCTATATTTTTGTCATAATAGACGTCCATAAAGTGATTCTTGGACATTTCCTTAAATCCCTCATAGGGCTCCACAGAATCTTTTAAGTAAGTAAAGCCGTCAGAGTAGATGTTAAGCTTGCCCACAGTGTTACTGTAGGTAAGGAGGGAGGAAGAGGCAATGTCGTACAGGGTGTTTCCATTGGCTGTAGCCTTGGCAATATTCTGGATGTGCAGATGACCGGAAAAATTCAGCTGTACATTGTACTTGGTCAGTAAATCAATGACATACTGGTTATCTATAAGTGTATATCCGGATTTGAAGCCTGTATCATGATCTACCACGTTATGATGGGTAAAGCATACTACCCGCTGACCTTTACTCTTAGCGGCTATTAACTGTGTTTCCATCCAGTCCAGTGTGTCCTGGGCAATGATACCGCCTATTACATTTCGGCTTTCTTCTTCGTTGTAGCGATTTAAGGTGGTGTCTATCATAAGGGCCAGGAAATCAGGGGCCAGCTCATAGGCATAGCTTAGTGTGTATTCGTCATAGGATAAAGCACCTTCATAGCCATACTTTGCGTATAACTTTCTAAAACTTTCGTCGGTGGTGGAGCAGTCGGCAGCCAGACCATTTAGGATATAGGTGTCATGATTGCCCGGGATGACCAGCACTTTCACACTTTTATCAATGGTATCCAGCATTTTGATTAGCTCCTTATGGGACTCGTGCTCCCCATTGTAGGAAAGGTCACCGGTCAGGATAAGAGCTTCCGGCCTTTCTCTGTTTACTTTATCTACGAGGGCCTGCACCAGCTGGTAATCGGAAGCCTGTACACGGCCATCATTGGTGTACTGTTCTTTTTTTGTATTTTCTTTTACAAAGCTGTCGGCCAAAAGATGCAGATCAGAACATATGTAGAAGGTATGCTGCAGATTCTCTTCAGAGCCTGTAAAGACTGCTTCTTTTTTACTGCCGCAGGATAAGGCGCCGGATATAAGAGTTAAAAGCAGAAAAAGAACGATGGATTTTTTCAGTCTGGTCATATTGATGCCCTCTTTTGTGAAATATGGTTTCATTATAGCATTTTTTTGAAAAAAGGTCTATAATGATGTAAAATGATAATTAAGGAGATTTTTTATGGAAAAAACAGCTTATTTTGCAGGTGGATGCTTTTGGTGTATTACCCCTGTTTTCAAGATATACGGAGCATCAAAGGTAGTCAGTGGCTATTCAGGCGGTGATGAAGTAAATCCTGTATATGAGGATGTAAAGCATCAGCACACAGGGCACAGAGAGACTATTGCAGTGACTTATGATGATGAAAAGGTGGCATATAGGAAGCTACTGGATATCTTTTTAGCCAATATAGATCCTTATGATGCCGGAGGCCAGTTTATAGACAGAGGCTTTTCTTATACTACAGCTGTTTACTACAATGACGAGGCGGAAAAAGAGGCGGCAGAGCTGGCGCTTTCCGAAATAAAAGCAGAAAGCGGGAAGGAACCTCAGGTGGCTGTAGAGCCGTTTAAGAGCTTTTATGAGGCTGAGGACTACCACCAGGATTACTATTTAAAAAATCCTGAGGCTTTTGAAAAAGAGCTGATTGAGTCAGGTAGAAAAAAACAATAAGGGAGAGCAGTTATGGAGGCGATTAAGGAATTTTTTTCAGTATTAAGTGGGGAAAGCGGCAGAGTGTGGCAGCGTATATTTTATTATTTCTGCCTGCTGTTAGTAGTGGCGTTGATTATAGCAATAATCCTGCTAATCGTAAAAATCAAAAAAAGAAAAAAGACTGTATATGAATGGAAAGACAGAAGAAGACTGGCCATAGGTCTTCCCTGGACTTTTGACCGTTTCAGACTGACCAATGAAAAGCTTCTGATAGTTACAGGCTTTTTCAATATCAAGGAAGAGGAAATCAAGCTTTACAGAGTAGTGGATCTGGAGCTTACCAAAAGCTTTGGGCAGAGACTCTTCGGCATGGGCACTGTAGTAGTCAAGTCTTCTGATAAAACGCTTCCTCAGGCTATCCTTAAAAATATTAAAAAGCCCAATGAAGTCAAAGACCTTATCAGTGAGTTGGTGGAAAAGGAAAGACTGGCAAAGCGTGTAAGCAGCAATGAAATGATGGGAATGCATGGTGCTGTGGATCTGGACGGAGATGGCATAGCTGATGCTCCTGAAATCGATATAAATGCGCATCTGTAGTAAATTATAGGGTGACAGTGGTTATTATTTACCACTGTCATTTTTAATTGCCTTGAGCCATGAAAATAGCATGAAAAACTTGATTTTTTATTAAAAAATTATTATAATATTACTCTGTATAACTTTGTTTATTACAAGGAGACTCATCGATGAAAAGAAACGATTATCTTAAGTGGGATGAATATTTTATGGGTATAGCATCACTGTCAGCGCTTCGTTCAAAAGACCCTAATACCTGCGTAGGTGCCTGCATAGTAAGCCAGGATAATAAAATTTTATCTGTGGGATATAATGGCATGCCAAAGGGCTGTGATGATGATGAGTTCCCTTGGGACAGAGAGGGTAGCACATTGGATACAAAGTATGTATATGTGTGCCATGCTGAGCTTAATGCCATCTTAAATTATACAGGTACCGATCTTAGAGACTCCAAGGTATATACTACTCTTTTCCCATGTAATGAGTGTACCAAGGCCCTTATTCAGGCAGGTATCGCAGAGATTATTTACTTTTCAGACAAGTACAGAAATACCGATACGGACAAGGCAGCGAAAAAAATGCTGGATGCCGCAGGTGTTGCTTACAGAAAATATGAGCCTATAAATAAGCTGGTTCCACTCCAGCTGTAGGAGGAAAATGAAGAAACAAGTAAGAGAATTGGTAGTATGTATATGCTTTCTGTCCATGACCATGTTGTGTGGCTGTGGTCTGGAGGTATTCGATACAGCTACTGCTAATTTTGACAGATTAATAGGAAAGCAGCTGGGAGAAGTCGTTGGTAATTTTTTGGACGGCATTGTTGCCGGAGCCGAAGAGGGTGAGGACGATGGTGTTACCATCCATGTTCTGACTCCCACCCCTACCACAGACCCTGCCTTTTTGCCCACCCCTACTCCGCAGATTATTGCGACTCCTACCCCTGCCAATGGTGAGCCGGCTCTCCATAAAGTGGATGAATGGGTATATGTAAATGCCGAGACTACGGTAGTGCGTACGGGATGGAGTACCGAGTATGTGGTACTGGGTAATATCAATTTCCGAGATACGGTACATAGAGTAGCCACCTTGGAAAACGGCTGGAGTAAAATAGCTTTTAATGGTACTTATGGTTATTGTGATTCACAGGATCTGATTGCCATGAGACCCGGCAATCTTGCCGTGACTCATTTGGATATATTCCAGTATACCGCCCAGACTGCGGCATTGGGAGAGGATGTGCATATCATTCAGATGCAGACGCTTTTCCAAAAGCCTGATATACCATCCGGCTCTGAGATAGCTTCTCTGGCTACGGTGCTTAAGTATTACGGACAGTCACGTATCTCCAAGATAACACTGGCATCCCGCTTTTTGCCAAAAGCAGAGGCAGGTACAGCCAGCCCCTATGCGGTTTATATAGGTGATCCTGCTTCTGATGAGAGCTTTGGATGCTATGCACCTGTTATAGTAAATACAGCCAATTCCTACATGACCAATAAAGGTATCAGACGTGTAGCAGAGGATGTGTCAAAGAGCACTCCTGAGCAGCTTTTGGAGTATGTACGTCAGGATATCCCTGTTATGATTTGGGTGACTACAGATATGCAGCCATCTACTATGGGACCTACATGGCAGGTGGATGGCAACAGCTACACCTGGATGGAGGGAGAGCAGTGTATGGTGCTTATCGGCTACAATAAGACCAGAGGTACTGTTATTGTCTGCGATACATTAAAGGGTATTGTAGAGTATGATTCCAGTCAGTTTTTTACAAGATATAATGAGCAGTATCAGAATGCATGCATTATAAGGTGATAAATTATGGCTTTGAAAAAGAAGGAGCGGAGAGAAACCAATGGGCCGGACTTCAGTAAAAAGAAGCATTCGGCAGATGGTATCATTTCTCTTGTGATTGGAATTTTTGCACTTGCGGTTTTTATCGCCGCAAGTGTTCTTTCGTCAAAAGATGTAAGCGGCAATGCTTTTGTATGTGGGATTATGGGTGTAGTGACCCTCCTTTTCTCAGCGACCGGTGTGGCTTATGCCGCAGATGGTTTTAAGGATAAGGAAGCCAGACTTGCTTTCCCTGTTGCAGGCATATGCCTTAATTCTGTTATGATTATCTACATGATATATTTATATCTGTATGGATTGGTGGTGAGATAGATGGACATCGTTAATGCCAGATTCAGGCTGGCCGGCTTCAGGATAAAGGAGATAGCGAAGGAAAGTAAACAAAAGGCAAAAGAAGGTCAGCAGCTTTACAGAGGCTTTTGTGAAATAGCGACACATTATGTCAGCGTACTTAAGCTTTATTCTGTTATATCCAGTGATGATAAATTTAATGCTTGTGATACGGATAAGCTTAAAAAAATGTATAATGATGTATTTTCATCAGTTTTGCCTGAACATTATGATGAGAGCTATGCCAATCCCTCATATGCTGTCAGGATGCTGGGGACCAGGACCGGTAAGCTTATGACGATAATGGCAGCAGATGCTTTTGATGCTCAGGTCTATGCTTTTTCAGGTGATATAGAGCTTTTTACCATGTATATGGAGCTCTTTATTGAGCTTTACTGTATATATGAGAGTCATATCCTGCCTTTTGGTGACAGAGATGCTCAGATGGAGGCTGCCTTTGATGAGGCTAAGACCGACTATAGGGCTTTCCGTCTGGACAATATTCAGATATTTGTAAAGAGCTCATATGACAACAGGTACGATGCCAATCACAGAATCAGAGCTATTTTGGATTCTGATATGTCTGATGAAAAATACCTTTACAGATACGGTGAGTATATTACTGACAATAATCTGGAGTCATACAGATACCTTAAGTCGAGACCTTGGGAGACTGTAAAGGCCATGGCAGAGACTGCTTTTTCAGGCTATCTTCGTGGATTTACCACCATGTCAGCTCATTTTAAAGCTGATGGTATAACAGAACTTCATTATCCTATAGGCTTTGAGCTTATGGCAAAGCATCTGGTAGAGCTTCTGGAAGGAAAAGGCAATAAAGTTGCCATGTATCAGGACTTATTCAGAAATCGCGTGGGCAGGCTTAGAGGATGTATGGTGAGCCCGGTCAATCCGCAGTTTTCATATGATCACAGAAATGATCAGGCTTTTTGGTATGACAAGGTATATGCTGATCGTTTTGTGAGAGCTGCTGAAAGCGTATGCGAGGAGAAAAAAGAAACTTTGGCTGCATTTAACGGACCTGTCCTGGTCGAGGTGTTTGGCGAAAGAGACTTTAATCCGGTCAATAAAAAAGAAAGCCTTAAGCTTAGTAAGAGTCAGAATACTCTGCAGGTACAGATGGTGGGCAAAGTGTCACAGATTGTTGACAAATACATGCCTGAAGAGGAAAGCAGTTTTTGTATAATAGCTTACCCCCTGCCATCCATTGGCCGGGATTATCAGGCCATTTTTGAAGAGACAATTAAAATTAACAATCTTTCAAATGAAGACTACCAGAAGATACAGCAGTCTATAATAGAGGTTCTGGATCAGGGTGTGGCAGCCCACATTAAAGGACAAAATGGTAATGAGACAGATCTTACCGTGGCACTCTGGCCGTTAAGGGATCCGAAGAAAGAGTCTATTTTTGAAAATTGTACCGCGGATGTAAATATCCCTGTAGGAGAAGTATTTACGTCGCCTGTACTTAAGGGCACCAATGGTCTGCTGCATGTTAAGAGCGTTTTTCTTAAAGGATATGAATACAAAAATCTGCGGGTATGGTTTAAGGATGGCATGACCAGTCGCATTACCTGTGAGAATTTCAAGACAGAGAAAGAAAATCAGGACTTTATTGCTGAGTCACTTTTGTATTATCATGAAAGCATTCCTATGGGAGAATTTGCTATCGGTACCAACACATCTGCCTTTAAGATGGCAGAAAAGTACGGTGTTCAGTCCAAGCTTCCCATACTTATTGCTGAAAAAACAGGCCCGCATTTTGCAATAGGAGATACTTGTTATTCTCATGCAGAGGATCACAAGGTATATAATCCTGATGGTAAGGAAATCGTGGCACGAGAAAATGAATGTGCAGCTCTTCGTCACACAGAGCCGGACAAGGCATATTTCAACTGTCATACAGATATCACTATCCCTTATGACGATTTAGCTCATATTGTTTCGGTACGAGCTGACGGCAGCACGGTGGCTATTATAGAAAATGGCCGTTTTGTGGTAAAGGGAGCTTTAGCACTTAATGATGCACTGGAGGAAAAGTAAATGGCAAAAGTTGGTATTGTCATGGGATCTGATTCAGATTTCCCAATTATGAAAAAAGCGGCAGAGATGCTGGAAAAGTTTGGCATTGATTATGAGATGACTGTTATCTCTGCTCATCGTATGCCTGATGTATTCTTTGATTATGCAAAGACAGCAAAGGAAAAGGGATTTAAGGTCATTATCGCCGGTGCCGGCGGTGCGGCTCACCTTCCGGGGATGTGCGCAGCCATATTCCCGCTTCCTGTTATCGGTATTCCGATTAAGAGTGCTGCTCTTTCGGGAGTGGATTCATTATACTCTATCGTACAGATGCCATCAGGCATCCCTGTAGCTACCGTAGCCATCGATGGTGGTGCCAATGCAGGTATTCTGGCTGCCAAGATGCTGGCTGTATCAGATGACTCTCTTCTTGAAAAGATTGAGGCCTATAAAGAGGAGCTTAAAAGCGGCGTTATGGTCAAGAAGGAAAAGATGGAAAATTTAGGCATTAATTATGCAAACTAAAGCATTTGCTTTAGCATAAATAAAGATATAGAAAGAGAAGTTTGTTATGAAGAGTTCCAAGTTAAAGGGTAGTTTAAGCCTTCTACTCACAGTAGCGATGATTGCATTTCTCGCTTTTTCATCATTTGTAGGCTTTGGTTCCAAGAAGTTATTGTCCGCATTCAACATCAAGCAGGGTCTTGATCTGGCCGGTGGTGTCAGCATCACTTATCAGACAGTTAAGACCAATCCTACCAAGGATGAGATGAATGACCTGCAGAAGAAGATGCAGCTTCGTGCAGAAGTGTATTCTACAGAGTCAGCTGTTTATGTTGAGGGTACCAATCGCATTACCATCGAGATTCCCGGTGCCAAAAATGCTGATGAAGTACTGGCATCCCTTGGTAAGCCGGGTGCATTGTACTTTATCTATGGCGGAGACAATATTAAGTACAATTCCGACACAAAGGAATATGAGCTGGCCAAGACTATTGACGAGCTGAAGGAGAAAAACCAGATCGTATGTGAAGGCGCTGATATCTCCGGCGCTGAAGAAGGATATACATCCCAGTCTCAGACATCCGCAAAAGAAATTATCGTAAAGCTCAACTTTAATGAGGCAGGCTCAAAGAAGTTTGCAGCAGCTACAGCAGCTTCCATAGGTAAGCAGATTGCCATTGTTTATGATGGTAAGGTAGTTTCTGCTCCTACAGTGCAGAATTCCATTACAAACGGTGAGGCAGTTATCACAGGCCAGAAGTCTCTGGAAGAGGCCAAGGAGCTGGCATCTATCATTCGTATCGGTGCGCTTCCTATAGAGCTTCAGGAGATTAACAGTAAGGTAGTAGGTGCTCAGCTGGGTTCCGAAGCCCTTTCCACATCTCTTTGGGCAGGTCTTATCGGCTTTATTCTTCTGGTTGTTTTCATGATCGTTTACTATAGAATCAGCGGTCTTGCAGCATCTTTGGCACTTACAATTTATGTGGGTCTGGATGTATTTATGCTTAGCCTTTTTGAGGTAACTCTTACTCTTCAGGGTATTGCAGGTATCATCCTCTCCATCGGTATGGCCGTAGATGCCAACGTTATTATCTTCCAGCGTATCAGAGAAGAGCTGGCAAAGGGACTTACAGTACGCTCAGCATTTAAGAATGGTTTTGATAAGGCTCTTTCCGCTATTATCGACGGTAATGTTACCACACTTATTGCAGCTGCCGTTCTTTACTTTGTAGGCTCAGGTAGCGTAAAGGGATTTGCTACCACACTGGCTATTGGTATTATTCTTTCCATGCTGACAGCACTTTTCGTCACACGTTTTATCCTGAACGGCCTTTATATGATAGGCTTTGACGATGTTAAGTTCTATGGCGTTCAGAAAGAGAGAAAGTCTTTCGACTTCATAAAGCATGGTCCTAAATTTGCTATTGTTTCCATAGTGCTTATTGTTGCGGGTATTGTCGCTATGATAGTGAACGGTGCTACCGGTCACAAAGCACTGAATTTTGGTCTGGATTTCTCAGGCGGTACTACTATCACTGTTACAATTCCTGACTCTTACAGTGATTCACAGAATACTGAGCTGGAGGCTCTGGTATCCAAGAACATCAATAAGACCTGTGAGATCGCTAAGGTGGCAGGTGAGAACAGCTACATTATCCGTACCATGGAGCTGAATCAGGATCAGAGAAATGCTGTTACTAAGGCTCTTGTAGAAAAGTACGGCATCGACGAAAAGGTTATTACGGCTGAAAGTATCTCTGCCCGTGTATCCGGGGAGATGCGCAGAGATGCAATACTGGCTGTTATAGTAGCTACTATCTGCATGCTTATCTATATCTGGATTAGATTTAAGAATTTCAACTTCGCTGCATCTGCAGTACTTGCCCTTGTTCATGACGTACTGGTAGTACTGACTGTATATGCGGTTGCACGTATCTCAGTAGGTAACAATTTCATCGCTTGTATGCTGACCATCGTAGGTTATTCCATCAACGCGACTATCGTTATCTTTGACCGTATCCGTGAAAATATGGCAGAGAAGCTTAAGAAGGACACAGTACTTGATGTAGTAAATAAGTCTATTACACAGACTCTCTCAAGAAGTATTAATACCTCCCTTACTACCTTCTTTATGGTACTGTCACTGGTAATTTTTGGCGTAGATTCTATCAGAGAGTTTGCATTACCTCTCATGGCAGGTATCATAATAGGCGCTTTCTCATCTGTATGTATCACCGGTTTCCTGTGGTATCTGCTTCAGACCAAGTTCCTGAAGACTGATGGCTCATACAAAGAGAACTAAATAAGGATAAATATGAAAGAAACAAATAAAGAAGAAAAAAAGAAAGCAGGTGCTTTTTCTTTCTTCAGCGGATTAATCTTAATAATCATAGCAGTTGGCCTCGTTCTAATGAAGAACGGGGTCAATCTCTTTGGAAATAGTGATAATCCTGATAAGATATTTATCAAAGCCCATATGGGGGTATTTGATAAGATAAATGAAGAAGTCCTGGAATATCTTAACTATTGCGGCAGCAATGCCAGAGAAAATGACGGTCATTTAAATTCAGAGACCTTTATAAGCACTGAAAAAGAGCTTAGTATAGACAATAGCTCTATTATCGGTAGTCTTATAGGCATGATTGGTCTGGGACAGGTATCTGTTAAAGAAGGCTATAGTGCAAAGAATGAAGATGGCGTTTTCACGATACTTAGGGATTCAGACAAGAAAGTTGTTTACAGTAAGGAGACTATACTTGCCGGAATGGATTTCTCAGCTCTTGGTAAGTCTTCTGCTCTCAAGGAAAAGACTGTGAAAAAGCTTCTTTCCCGCTACGAAGAAATGTTCATAAAAGAGCTGCAGAAAGATGGATATGAATATAATCGTGACGCTATAGTAAACCTTGATAAGGTTATTCAGCTGGAAAGCAGCTATAGCTTCGATTACAGTAATGATGATATTTGTAAAGCATTGAATGCGGTACTTGATGATATAGCAACCGACAAAAAGTGGAAAAAGGCCTATTCAGCTATGCAGAATGGTGATTTTTCCGACTATATTGAGTCGGTTAAAGGCCAGATCATGGGGGCTGACAGCTTGCTTAACGCTATAAAAAATATCTCAGGTACTATATACGTGGGAAGCGATAAAAAGCTGAATTACGCGGAGCTCACTTTTGAAGTGGATGATAAGGCACTTGAAGAGAAGCTGACAAAAGATGCTTCCTGGCTGATAAAGAGTGTTATAGATATAGATCCGGAGTTTACGGTAAGCGTAGGTCACACTGTTCAAGGGGATGTACAGGGATTTAAGCTCGGCATAGTAAATAGCGAAGGGCAGACTCGTTTTGACTTTACGGGACACGGTGAACAGAAAAAAACAGGTATTTTTAATGGAAGAGCAGTAGGCATTACAGGTGTTGCAAGCCTTACTTACAAAGGAAAAACAGGTGATATAACATTTTCTGACCTTCAGTTTATAGATATGAAAAAGGGCGTTTATTTTAATGGAACGTTTTCTCTTGCTTTAGATCAGCTGGGTATAGTTATGAATGCCGAAGCCACCAATAATGAACAGGAATGCTCTTACGAAGTTAGTCTTTCCGGAAAAAGGTATTTATCCGGCAAAATTACTATCAAAGATAAATAAAGCAGGCAAACGAAGCCCCACTTGGATAGGGACTTCGTTTTTGAAATGGGGGAAAAATGAATACGAGGGTTGAGAGAACAAATTTTGGTAGATATCTTGAGAAAATCAGAAAAAATCATAATGTTACGATTGAAGAACTGGCGGAAGGAATTTGTGATTTTTCGCTTATTACAAAAATTGAGAGTGGCGAACGTGTGTCATCCATGCTTCTTAGAAATAGATTATTGGAAAGGATAGGCACAACGTCAGAAGGGTATGAAAACTATGTGAGGGCATCTGAGTTTTCCAGATGGGAAAAACGTCGAGATATTCTTTCGTACATAGAATCGGGGGATTATGAAAATGCAAAGGTATATTTGGATGACTATTATTTGAGTATTACGGATGATAGAATACTTGAAGAGCAATTTTGTCTTGAAATAAAGGCGTTATTGGCCACATTAATGAAAGATAGTTCAGCTGCAGAAATAGCTGGAGAAGCTTTGAAAAAGACGGTAGTTTTGGATAAGAACGGTATGGTGACGACGGGTAGATTGGCACCTAGAGAAATTAATCTTGTTATTGAGTACTCTGCCTGTATGAACAGAGAAAAGAGACAAAAGCAATTAGAATATATGCTTTGTATGGTGAAAGAAAGAAAATATGATGAACGAAATCTTGTTCTATTTTATCCTAAATTGGTGTGTATATATATTGGTGAATTTTTAATAGACTTTAAATCCGACGCAAAGTGGCTTTCGGAGGCACTAAAGATGATAAGCGAGTCAGAGACGCTGTTGTCAACTAAGGGAAGGCTCATTTATGAATTGGAATTAAACGAAGTCAAAAAGAGTGTTTGGGATTGTGTTATTGGCTTCAAGAATAGCAGTAATGATTCCATTTGGGTCGCGTTGGCAGATGTGAAGAGGGGAGAGTATTGCGAAAAAACGATATTGTCTGAACTGGGGGAGATGTACAATCAAGATGTAAGCTCATTAAATTGGGATTATTTATATAATGAGGAAGGCGTTAAGTGTGTAGGAGATATTATTAGGAAACGTAGAAAAATGAAAAAAATACCGAAAGAGGAGATGTGCAGAAATATTTGCTCACTCGATACATTGAACCGGATTGAGAAACTGCAATGTGACCCCAAAAGTCAAAAAATGAGGTTGCTTCTTGAACGCGTGGGCTTGAGCGGTGAGTATCAAAAAACAAATGTATCGGTGTTTGATATTGAGATTAAAAAGACTGAAGAAAATATAGTGCGATATTCAAATGCTGGAAAAGATATCGAAACGATAAAAGAAATTGATAAATTAAAAGACATGATAGTCAGCTTAACTGATGAGGATAGGCAGTTTATCACAATGACTGAAGCTATGATAAAATACAGAAAAGGAGATATATCCTCAGTGGAATGCAATAAAATGCTGTATGATGCATTATCATACACGATACCGTATTATGAGTTGACTGATGAATACTACATGACAAGGTCAGAATTGAGCTGCATCTATAATATTGCTATGGTTGGAAAGGGAAAAGGGGACAAATCGGTAATGGATTTTGTAAAAAGAGTTTGTGCCTGTGAGCTTGCAGAAAGTAAAGCAAAGGATGTTAGATTACTGGAACTGTATTTGATGGCGGCGGTATTTATTGAATTGGCTAATAAAAATTACGAGGGGGCAGATTGGTACAATACTCAATTAATTAAGATGGAACTTCAAAAAAAGAGACGAGGTCTGCTATATCAAGCTTTTAGAAACAAAAGTACTATTTATAGATTAAAAAAGGAACAAGGCATTGACATAGCAGATGACATCATCTTGAAAAATGAAGAGCTTGTTCAGAAATTAGTACCATACAAACTAAATCAACGAGTAAAGTGAAATACTGAACTATTCAAGTGAATGGATTGGAATTTCATCATCATCTCCCAGTGAAATGATAGGATGGTAATCCCTTGACAGGGAGCTCGACTGTTGGTGTAGAGAATGATTATCGATAAACGTTGCAAATCATAAAACGAAAAGAAATAATAAGCAAGTGCAAAAGCGTCAAAAAATTAAAAAAATTTTTTGACGCTTTTGCACTTGCTTTAGAATTGACAGACTTGTAAAATGATGTTTATTATTAATGATGAAAAGGTAATTTATCTCACAATGTAAGGAGGGTTATTACTATGTTTGGCAAAAGAGTTTCATTTATAGCATTTTTGGTGTTGGTTACGGTATGCGCAGGTTGCTCTCAGAAAAAAACAAATACACTAGTCAAAGATATGCAGACGACTATGGGAAGCAATATCGATGCCGGAAAAAAGGTTAGCGCAGATACAGTTATTCAGGCTAGCAATCTGTCATGGGCGGCACCCATGGAGATTTCTATTGATGGCGATATGATTTATTTGGGAAACATCGCTTATGAGCAGATAAACGAGAAAAAAGCACCTGATGTTCAATTCGATGAAACGATACTTGTTGAGGCTAAGAACACAAAGGATGGAAATAGTTATGTCTCTGATATACTGACAAAGATGAAAGACAGCAATAGCTACTATGTACTTACTACAGATAAGAAAAGTCCATATGGAAGCAAGGTTATTGTATATGAAATTGACAACAAATTCTATTTTTTAAGTTCATTTGATGATGAAACCATAATGAGAATTTATGGAATTGGTGGAGAAAAATAAAAATAATAAAAATAAAAAAATCAAAAAAGGTTGTTGACAATAATGCTTTTTTGAGGTACAATACCGCTTGCGTTTCGATTGTATCTGAAGAGATATATAAGACGCAGGCGTAGTCCGGGGTGTGGCTCAGTTTGGCTAGAGTGCCTGATTTGGGATCAGGAGGTCGCAGGTTCGAATCCTGTCACCCCGACTAAAATATTAAATTATGCGGGTGTAGTTCAATGGTAGAACACCAGCCTTCCAAGCTGGATACGTGGGTTCGATTCCCATCACCCGCTCTGTTTCTAGATATGCTAGAGACATATGTGTCAGTAGCTCAGTTGGATAGAGCAACGGCCTTCTAAGCCGTGGGTCGGGGGTTCGAATCCCTTCTGGCACATTTATCACTTCGGTGATACGTGGTGGGTATGGCGCAGTTGGCTAGCGCGCCAGATTGTGGCTCTGGAGGCCCTGGGTTCGAGTCCCAGTACCCACCCTTTTATTTTTGGGTAAGTGTTAGTTTTCGATTATTGGGCTATCGCCAAGCGGTAAGGCACAGCACTTTGACTGCTGCATTCGGTGGTCCGAATCCACCTAGCCCAGTTTAATTTATATTATGGGATACTAGCTCAGGCGGTAGAGCACTTGACTTTTAATCAAGTTGTCCCGGGTTCGAGTCCCGGGTGTCTCACATCAAAAAAGTGGTTGAAATCTAGTTAAATCTAGGGTTTCAGCTGCTTTTGTTTTTTCGGACTATCTTCGCATATAGCCTTTGCTTTCCCGTATTTTCGGGTATTTTTTCGAATGGTTCGTTTACATTTCGTTCACAGCGGTGCCGGTGCTTTTTCTTGCTGTTATTTATACTCTGTGTTATAATAGCTACGATTATAAATAGGCGTGATTACAAAAAAATGAGAATAAAAGAGGGGCCATATGAAGAAAAAAATTTTGATTATTATTGTCTGTGTGATAGCTGCCTTGTTAACAATTCCAGGGTTGTACATTGTAGTGACTTTAGCGGTTAGGAGTGTGACTCCTGCTGCCAAAAAGCCGGTCATTTATCTCTATCCTGAGACAGAAATGGAGATTAGTGTAAATCTTAATTTTGATGGTGACTTGACATATACATATCCTTTGTATAATGACGGCTGGCAGGTGACTGCCCGCCCGGATGGCACTATTACTGATGAAAATGGTAAAGAGTACAATTATCTTTTCTGGGAGGGTGAAAGCAACGTCGCATATGACATAAAAGAGGGCTTTTGTGTGAAAGGCGAGGATACTGAAGGCTTCCTGGAGGAAGCTTTGGAGCAGCTTGGACTAAACCGCAGAGAGGCAAATGAGTTTATCGTATACTGGCTGCCACAGATGCAAAAAAATGCCTACAATCTTATTTCTTTTGCCGGAGAGCAGTATACAGATAATGCTTCTTTGGATATAAGTCCTGCACCGGATACACTTATTCGTGTATTTATGGTATGGAAGGCAGCTGATGAGGAAACAGAGCTTAAAGCACAGGAGTTGTCAGCACCTGCAAGACAGGGCTTTACAGTAGTCGAGTGGGGGGGATCAGAAATTCAATGAAATATACAACTACAGAAAAGTATCATACCAACTGTCCTAATTGCGGTGGTGTTATAGGAGAAAATGACAAGTTTTGTACCTACTGTGGCACCAGAGTAGTATTTGAGCGTACATTTACAGAAGAGGATACTGTGTCCATTGATCGTAACAGCGTGGACATTGAGTCTGACGCTATGGAGGGCGTTGGCACAAAAGACGGCAGCATATTAGGGATTTGCTTTGTGGCCTTTTGGTGTTTTGCGGTATTAATGATGAGCGGCCTGTTTTTTTCAGTGGGTGGTCCTGTGGGGGTGCTACCTCTGGGAATGTTTGTATTTGGCGTAGTCATGCTGGTGAAGCTGATTAAAGGTCGCAGTCATCATCGGGATATTGTAGATAATGCTCCCAGGTATAATGCCACAGTGCTGGATCACTGTATATATCAGGAAACACGCGGCACAGATAAAAATCGTCATATAGTGACTTTGGCCAAGGTAAAGGTTATGGCCAATATTAATGGCGAACAGAAGGTTATTATGATTAAGGTGGGCGATCCTTCCAATGCAGCCCAGTTCCCTGAGGGAAGCTCGGTTACTATTGCAGGTCGTGGCAATTATTTTATAATACTGTAATTTTGCAACAAGTCTGCCAGGGGCAGGCTTGTTTTTTTGGTATGCGCGCCATGGGCGCGCTCTAACGGGTGAAAGTCCCGAACACGCCTAGGCAACGAGGAAGTGTATAGCTGAACAGCAAGGGTGTCCATCGCGAGGTGGAATCTGAAGGAAGCTGTAGGCAAACTCTTGG
>JAZLGU010000017.1:0-15445 GCA_045616485.1 Lachnospiraceae bacterium | reverse complement strand
CTCCCCAGACAAACTCCCCCTTTTTCACTTTTTTGTCACGGAGATACGTCCCTATGACAATTTATGCCCATGGATTTTCAGACTCAGGAATGCGTATGTCGGTATATACCTGCATACTATGTACAAACCACTCTCCTGTGGAAGGCTTTTTGCGAAGCTTGACGATTCTTGGATTATCCGCACCACCACTCATTACCTGCAAGGATGCGTAGTTTTCTTCATTGAACGAATACTGATTGGATGATACGGTAATCTTATATGGTGTCTTTGGTGTATATCCGTTTTTAGGTGTTGCTCCTTCGAAAAAAGATCTGGGCAGATATTTTTTACTGCTCAGACGTTCTGTGATAAACTTCTTGTCATATGTACTCACATCGTCAGGACCATTTAAAAATTCCATCATCTCGAAGGTCGCATCAGGATTGTGCTCAAATGCACATAAAGCCACCATTCCCAGAGCAGCAGCCTGGTAAGGAGTTTTTAGCTCCGCTTCCTTTAAGGCCTTCATCTCCTCTACTGTCTCGGGTAATTTTGTAAAGGTGAAGGTCTCATTTTTTGTAGTGATAGCTTTTTCTATCCCCTTCTCCACCTTCTTTGTAGCCATATTAATTCCCTTTTTTGCCTGCTTTGTCAGCTCCTTTGAAGCCTGATTAAATAGAGTGTCAAGTATTCCCATAATGTCCTCCCAATACATTTGTTACTTAGCTACAAATTATACTGTATTGTCTGATTAATCGCAATAATATTACCAAAAATGAAACATTTCACTTTTTTCTGCTATTGAAATACACAAATTCTTCCTTTATAATTTGAAATAGCAATATTATAAAGGGGATTTTTATGGAAAAGAAAAAATATGTAAAAGCCTATGATACGTTAAAAGGACTTGCAGTGCTTATCACTGTCACTATTGGACACTACTGGCAGTTTACTCCTGCCGGATACTACGCAGATGGCACCAATACAAAGTGGGTAGAATTTACTAACAAAATCACCCAGCTGGCTTTCTCAAAAAGTCATTCCCTTATGGAACTGCTTTTAATGATAAGCGGCTTTCAGCTTTTTGCTTACTATGAGCGTATCAATTCCGACCAGATATCTTTTGGCGAATATTTCAAAAAACGCGCTGCCCGCCTGCTTCCCATAGCTGCTGTTTCCACCATTATCATGTATATTGGCGCAGCTACTTATGTAAAGACCTTTAATGAATACTGGTGCAACATTGTTCCGTCTCCGGCCAATCTTCTGGAAAATCTTTTCCTGGTTCAGAGCTGGGTCAACAATTATCACTCCCTTAACGGCCCCTTATGGTATGTAAGCGTCTACTTCTTCTGTACCCTGCTGTTCTACTTCCTGGCTCGTATAAACAAGCGTCATGGCGGCCTTTTCTTCATGGCATTACCTATTGTTCTCGGCATCGGGCTTATGAATGCCGGTAGTACAAAAGTGCTGCTTAATGGTGATATGTGCCGTGGCTATATTGCCTTCTTCATGGGCGTTTTGGCAGCCTATTTTTGCGATAAAATGAGTAAAAGACAGGTAGCGTGCATATCCATCGCAGCCTTGTTCGCCCTTACCTTAATATATTCCCTGCTAAATCCCTATGTTTATTCCGGAGAAGTGCACAACAAAGTCCTTCTGGCACTGGTTCTGCTTTATGCTCCAATACTGATGCTGGTCACACGTTTCCCTGTGATTGACATGATTATCGGCAATCCCGGTATCAGCTGGCTGGGAAAAGTATCCTATGAGCTATGTGCATTAAATTTCCCTTTTTATCTCTGGTTAGAATTTTTCAACAGAAAATACAAGTGGAATATTCCTTACGGAAAAGTACCTGCCTACTATATACAGCTGGTCATTCAGGTACTTCTGGCAGTCGCCATTCATATGAGTGTTATTGGTATCAAAAAACTGATATCTGCTAAAAAAAGAGCTTAGGCTCTTTTTTTTGTCCAAAAAAGAACTGTAATTATATTGGATTATAGTGGTATTTTTTTAGTCTCTTTCCTTTTAAAATGTAAGTACAACAAGTCATACTTTTTACGAGGAGAATAATTATGAAAAAGAGACTAACAGCCCTGGTGCTTACAGGAGTCCTTTGTTTATCAGGTCTTCTCGCAGGATGCGGTCAAAAAGCAGACAGCAAGCCTACTGCTTCTCCGGCTCCTACCAATGGCGCCGACACCACTCCTGTGACTACTCCGGACACACAAAGAGATCCTTCTGTGAAGCCCACTGACACAGCCAACTTTATCGAACTGGCCATTAATGTATATTATAATGACGCAGATACTTCTTATTATTCCAATGAAGTAGCCTCCAAGTCAATTTTTGTTACAGAGGCAGGACAGTATACCCTTACCTTTGACTGTGCTACAGACCTTTCTGAAGCAGCTAAGTCTGCAGGAGTTACTTCCCTTAAAAATCTCACTGCCATTTATATTCTTGACGCCGGAGTAGCAGCAAATGCACAGTCTCCTCTTAAGGGCGCAAAGATTAAATATGACAAAATCACAGTAGACAGTACCGACCTTACAGTCACTCAGAAAGAGGCTAAAAATGCCTTCAAGAGCTCCGGCATCTTTGATACCAATGACCCTATTAACGGCTGGGATGGCTCTCAGGTGGAAGAGGTAGATACAGATACTGCCAATCATTCGGCTTCCTTTAAGACTGCCACTCCTCCTACAAAGATTTCCATTACATTCACTTTGTCAGATCTGGACTGGGGTAAGCAGGCAGATCCTACACCTGTACCTACCCAGGGTGCTCAAGGAAATCACAAGAATTCCGTTACTTTCAGCAATATTGATTTTACAAATATGACTGCTATCGAGCTTACCAAAATAATGGGTAATGGCATCAACCTGGGTAACACCATGGAGGCCTACGCTAAAAATGCCGTAGGTACCAATGCTTCCGTTACCACCTACGAGACCTACTGGGGCCAGCCTGTTACAACAGCTGCCATGATTAAGGGCATGAAGGATTCCGGCTTTGATACCATCCGTATTCCTGTAGCATGGACCAACATGATGGACTATGAAAACGGCAATTACACTATCAATTCCAAGCTTTTAGACCGTGTGGAAGAGATTGTTAAATATGCTATTGATGCAGAAATGATGGTTATCGTCAATGACCATTGGGACGGCGCATGGTGGGGTATGTTTGGTTCCAAGACTCCTGAAACTGTAGAAAAAGCCTGGACTATCTATACCGAGCTTTGGACCCAGGTGGCTACACGTTTCAAAGATTACTCCGATATGCTGATCTTCGAGTCTGCCAACGAGGAGCTGGGCAGAAGCCTTAACGACAACACAAAGTGTCCTGATTCAGGGTATCTTAGCGACAATCAGCTTTACGAAACAACCAATGCCATCAATCAGAAATTTGTTGATATAATTCGTAAAACCGGCGGCAACAACACTGATCGTTTCCTCCTTATTGCAGGCTTCAACACAAATATAGCAGATACCTGTGACAATCGTTTCAAGATGCCTCAGGATACAGCTAAGAACAAGCTTCTTATTTCTGTTCATTACTATGACCCATGGAATTACTGCGGTGCTGAAGTACAGTCCAGATGGGGCATCAAAAAAGAGTATCAGTATATGAACGATACTCTGAAACAGATGACTAAATTTACTAATGCAGGCTATGGTGTTATTATAGGCGAGTTTGGTGCTCTTCCATTTTACGAGGGCAATCAGCCAAATCTCAAGGAAAACACTGCAGAATATACCTGCCATTTCCTTGACAATTGCGATATATACAACTTCTGTCCTGTACTTTGGGATACCAATGGATTATTCAACAGAAGCGCCTGCACCTTCCGCGAGCCATTTGACGGCACAGTATTTACCAGACGCGGATATCAGGAAGAAAAGGCTATGGGTGAATCCGCTTACCTGGCTCAGGTAAAGAAGTGCATGGAAGATGCCCTGACCAATGCTCCGGAAATGTGGGAAGGCGTTGAGACTTACGAGCCCGGCACTCCTATCTGCTGGATTATGTGGAACGGTGGCGCAGGTACCTACAGCGTAGGTGATGTCTTTAACCCTGCTGACAATACTCAGGGCATTACAGCTCACAATGTTGAAATTACAGGCGCAGGTACTTACAGCGTCAGCCTCGATTTTGCAGGCGGAAATGATGGTCTTACCTTCGCGGCTCTGGCTCTGGCAGATGGCGAGCTTCTCTACCCTAACGCTGTTATGCATATTACCCAGATTACAATAGATGGAAAGCCACTTAAACTGAACGGCCTCTGCTATACTTCCTCTGACGATGGTAAGTGTACCCGAGTAAATCTCTACAATGCTTGGGTAAAGACAGCCCCTGATGATGCCAGAACTATTATGGGCTCCGCTGCCAACGCTACTCCTCAGCTGATCAATCCTACTGACCTGGTAGGTATCAAAAATATCACAGTTGAGTTTAAGTTTGTTACTAAGTAATTCTCTTAGTTCTCATACCTTCTTCCCCGCCCTGTAATGGGGCGGGGTTTTAATTTGCAAAAAAACACTTGTCTTTATGACAAAAGCAATATATATTGTATTGGTTCTAATCGTTCGGACTATTATTTTCAGAGGAGCAGTATATATGCTTGCACAACTACAGAAAAATGACTCTATAAAGAAAATACTGATCAATATGGTGATAGCAGCCCTTTCACTTTTCGTTAACGGCTTCGGAGTATATCTGACCATTCATGCCAATATTGGTGCCAGTCCCTGGGACATTTTCAATCTGGGCCTTTCTCATACCTTTGGTATTAAATACGGCACAGCCTCTATTATAGTTTCTTTCATCATTCTCTTCATAGACATACTTATGCGTGAGCCTATTGGCATCGCCATGTTTATCGATGCAGTAGTAGTAGGAAAAACAGTGGACCTCTTTAACTACCTGGACATTGTGCCCGCGCCTGCTCATCCTGTGCTTGGCGCATTAATGTGTATCCTGGGTCTTTTTATCATCGGTTATACTCAGGCCACATACATGTTCGCTTCTTTAGGGTGCGGCCCCAGAGACACCCTGCTGGTAGGACTAAAAAAACGCCTGCCGCATATCCCAATAGGTGTTGTAAGTATTGCCCTTTTATCTTCAGTCACACTGATAGGCTACTTACTGGGAGGTCGTCCGGTAGGCGTTGGTACTCTTATTTGTGCCTTCCTGGCAGGTCCTATAATGCAGCTGGCTCTGGTATCATTAAAAATAGATGCCACTTTGATTCACCACCAGCGATTGCAGGAAGCCGTAAAGGTAATTTTTAAAAAATAAACACTACTGAATTTCTTATTTTTTCAGCTTAATACCGGCGAAAAGTCCCGCCATTGTGGCCGGCTCATCATCGCCAAAAGTATAGGTAGCAGCGGGAGTCTCCTGGATTTCTTCTGCTACTTCTTCTTTTTCATCTACTGCTTTTATGGATAAAGATATTTTTCCGTCCTTAACGTCAATGATTTTAACGCTGACCTTCTGCCCCAGCTCCAGCACTTCCTTAGGGGATTTGATGCGCTTATCACATATTTGTGACACGTGTACCAGCCCCTGCAGATCCTTTCCTATGGAAACAAAAGCTCCATAAGTCTCTATCCTGTCTACGGTGCCTTCTACCACACTACCAACAGGCAGCATGGCTACTCTGGAATTGTGGGCCTCTATTTCCTGCTGCTTCAGAATATCCTTGGCAGATAAAACCAGCTTTTTATTTTCCTCATCCACATTAATTACAATGACATCCAGGCTCTTTCCCACGTATTCCTTAGTATCCTCGACAAACTGTAAAGCCAGCTTGGAAGCGGGAATAAAAGCTCTGATACCCTCCAGATAAGTCACAACACCTGCATTGGTTGCTTCGCTTACCTTTACTGTAGCCACTGTCTTTTCTTCCATCATTACCTTCAATTTGTCCCATGAAAGGATATCATCTGCCTGTCTGCTGGACAATAAAATATTTCCTTTTCTGTCCTCCCGCAGCACCACAGCCCGGATCTCATCACCTACATGGATGTCGCCCTTTATGGAAAAACGCGGGTCATTGCTCAGCTCATCAATTTTAATAATGCCTTCTGCGTATGCGTTTAAGTCTACTGTAACCTCAGAGTCACTGACTCCGATTACTGTACCGGTTACGATATCGCCAGGCTGCATTTTTTTACATCCTGCAGATATCGCCCTTTCAAAATCTTCCATGCTCATAAAATCATCTGTCATATTCTGTCCCTTTCTTAAGTCAACTATTATTCAAGTCCTACAGATACTGTTTTCTCTTTATTTTATTATAGTGTTTTTCCAGCAATGGGTAAACTACATATGTCATAAGCTTCATATCCAGATTGAAAAAATAGATAGTAAAAAGCAAAACAAACAAAGCAGCTGCCACTATGGCTACAATAAGCAATATCTTAAGTAAAATCATATTCCCTCCTTACCATGCATGGTCATCATCAATAACTTCCAATGTGGGATCCACAGGCTCTTCTCTCATAACGGTGCGCATATATCTGTTAAACTGATCACGAATATACTGACGTGATGCTATACGAGGGTCGCAGAGGTCATGGCTGACCCATACCAGGTGGATGCCCCGTTCTCTTGCCTGCTCTTCAAAAAGGCCGTGCATGCCTGAAAGAGCTTTGCATGACATATGCTCCCATAGCATTACCATATCTGCATTCATTTCTTCGCAGGTCTGCCACAACTCGTCCAGAAGAGCTGTATATCCACCGTGAGTATGATTTCTCATGATCATATTTTCTGTAAGATAAGCTATATCCCTGTATGCCTGCTCTCTGTTTTCCGGTGTGTCCTCTTCTGCTATCTCATCTTTAATAACCATGGAAAGCATATCCGTAAGAGGCACTACTCCCCAGCAGTTCATCATCCAGTAAAGCATGTCAAAAAAGTAATGGGACTGCACTCCCCAGACAACGCATCTGTGACGGTACTCAGGTGCCATCATATTTTTCTTTTCATAGGCCTTTTTCACCAATCCCATGATTTTCTCATCTATCTTTGGAAATTCTGCGCTACGTCCGGAATTACCCATGAAATTGGTATCATTGTAAAGGCAGAAGGTGGCTCCTACAAACTGAGGATATGGAGTAGCATTGATATTCAGCCATTCAATACGATTTCTGGTAGTAATATTTACACGCTTGGCACACTCAAAGTAAGCTTTCCAGTCCCACTTGGCTCCTGTCTGCTCCTCAATAAACTTAATGGCTGCCTTCACATCTTCAGCAGCATACTCCTGTACATCGTCAGCCTTAAAGCGGATAGGCGCCAACAGCTGGAAAGTAGGGATACCATATTCGCGCTCCAGTCTCTTTGCTATGAAGCCATTGCCCATAAGTGAACCGTCACAGGTGGTATTTATCTGCACTGCGCATTTACCCAGTACAGGGAAATCGTCCTCAATAGATATACCCAGCTCCGTCTCAGGCATAGGACATACATCTCCCGGAACGCCATAGGTCTGTGCCACGTCTATATAGTGTTCTGCACAGCTCTGGTTGATAAGATTGGCTCCGAAAAGGGTCGGTATCTCACGCCCAATACCGTGCAGATCAGGAAAGCCCATCAGGAAAGAAGTCATACCATTTTCATCGTGAAGCACTGATTTTTCAGACATCTTCACATCATTTCCGCAGCGTCTGTCAGCTCGAAGGCTATCATTAATAACTGTACCCATTTCCTTTACCACATAGCCTATAGCGGTATGAGTAATGCGTAAGGTATCTTTTCTCTGGCCTGTAGTATACTTATCTATCATATTTGGGGTAGCCAGATAGTTCCCCATCCATCTGTATCTGAACAAGCCTTTAAAAAAGCCCTTGCCCATGGATATCTTTATCAGAGTGCCCCAGTTTCTGAGCCACATTGCAAAATCATACATGGTGTCTGCAAAACCGCGCCATTCACGATGTCTGCGTACTTTGCCATGACCATACATACCACCGAGAGTCTTGGCACCTGCCCTTTTCTCGGGATTTTTCATAACTTCCATTATTTTCCCTCCCTGGCAGACATTTTCTTTACTTCTATGCTTTCCACAAAGGCCTGCACTCTTGTACGGGTCTGACCTGCAGATGATTTGCTGTTGTACGGACGGTCCAAAGTCATAACAGGGTAGCCGTAATCCTCCTTCAGCATAGCCTGTCCCATAACCTTTTCATAGCCCCATGGATCACAGAATTTCACCTGGGTATAAATAATGCCATCTGCATTGAACTCTTTGGCCAGATCAGCCACATAAGCCTTACGGCCATACACCTTATCCATGTTCATAACACGTGGACACTGGCTTTGATATGTGTAATGTCTACATACCTGGGTAAGCGCATCTTCTGTGTCGTTCAGCTCTATCTCCACTCTGCCCGGACGGGATCCAAAGCAGTATCTGTCAGCACATACATAAGCTCCGGCTTCTTCCACCATTTTTACAAAATCAGGATCATCCATTTCAGAGCCCACCAGCACTACCCTGGCACGATGCTTTTTCTCATCCGGCTTTCTATCCTTAATTTCTTCCAGTGTCTCTTGGAGCTTATCCTTTATCTTATCCTTCGGACATACATATGTAGCCAGAGTAAGCACCGCATACTCATAGCCTGTAATACGGGGCAGTTCTTCTTTTCTGTACTCACCTATGGCGTTTATTATTCTGCATATTTCGTTATGTTCGTCTACTGCTTTCCTAATAGCTGCGTCGCTGCAGTCCACTCCAAAATGCTGGTGAAGAGGTGTTAATATGTGGTTCTCACACTGAATCTTTAACAATTTCACACCGTTTTCATCGGCCTTAAGAGGTATCTCCATATGCTCATGGAAAAAATTCGGCTTGCCTTCATCCATAGCCTTTAACAGCTCGATATTTTCAGCCGCTCTGTTAATCATGGTGCAGCCATCAGGTGCAATAAGACAGTCAGCAAAATTGAAACCGCCCTCAATCGCACGTTCCAAAAGAGCTCTGGCTGTCTCACACATCATGTTGGTCATGTAGTAGGTAGCCACCTCTGTGGCAGATGTGTTTGGTGCGGTCAATCTTACAGAAAAGCAGCTCCCCAGGTTGAATAAAGGCTCCGGCGTGTTTTCACACATTGAAGCTACACAGATTCTCCCCTCTGCTTTCGCCTCCCGCACAGTATCATTATACGCATTACGAAGTAATTCTTCGAAATAGTATAAATACTTTAAATCTTTCATAGCAACTCCTTTATATTACTTTTTATTAACGCCCACAATTTTATCATAGTGTCAGAAAAAAAGCATCTTTTTTCATGTGAGACCACAAAAAAAGCAGATGGCAAATGCCATCTGCTCAATGCGCCCTCTTGAAGGTCGCTCATATTCAATATACCAATTATACGCAGGTATAACCACCATCAACTGCGATAATCTGACCTGTAACATAGCTGGACTCCTCAGCGCCAAGGAAAATAGCAGCTGAATTGAGCTCGCCAGGCTGACCATATCTCTTCATAGGAACAGACTGATTAGCGAATGCCTGGAAATACTCAGAGTCAAGAGTCTCTGTAGTAAGCTCTGTATAGAAGTAGCCTGGGCAGATAGCATTTACAGTAATGCCTGTGGTACCCCACTCAGCAGCTGCGCCTCTGGTGAAGTTAACAACAGCGCCCTTGGATGTGTGGTAAGCGATGGTAGGAAGTGCTGTATTACCAACAAGACCATAGATAGAAGCGATATTGATAACACGACCATATGTCTGCTTGCCTGCAGCCATTGCATCCTTCATAAGATTACCAAATGCCTGTGTCATGGTGAAGATGGAAGTAAGGTCAAGATTCATGGTGAAATCCCAGTCAGATCTTACGAAATCCATAAGAGGAGTACCAGTACCCTTCTCACCGCCTGCACAGTTAACGATAACTTCGCAGTGACCGAACTTTTCCTTAACAGCTGCAACTGCTGCTGTAATAGAATCGTTGCTTGTAACGTCACAGGCAATAGGAAGAACCTCTACGCCATACTTCTCAGCCCACTCTTTTGCGCTGGCCTCAAGTCTGTCAACTCTTCTTGCAAGAAGTACAAGATTGGCTCCACACTGAGCAAAGCCCTCTGCCATCTGCTTGCCAAGACCTGAAGAAGCGCCTGAAACTGCTACAACTTTTCCTGAATAATCAAACATTGTAAAAACCTCCCAATACATTTGTTGTTAAAATTTTTAGAATTTCCAAAAATTCTTTACAAAAAAATTATAAAACATTTGGGTTTGTTTGTCAAATATTTAACATGCTTTTTTAGTAATTTTGCTTCTTTATTTGTCCGCAGCTTTGATTATGGTTTTTTGAACAGAATCATATCTGTATAATGTATCTGATAAACACTCCTCTGCAGAAAGCTCATTCTCATTTACATACCTTATCATTTCTTCCAGGTCGCTTACCCCCTCCCCTATGTCTGTAGGCAGTATAATTAGCTCGTGCACAGAGCTGGGAATGATGTAGTAGTCCTTATTTTCCTCGGACAGACTCTCGAAGTAGCATGGATATAGCAGAATATAAGCTCCGAACTGCTTAATATTATTGGAAGCCACCCACATATGGCTGTCCAGGGCTGCTGCCAGCATTTCATCCACCTCCGGCCCTTTTTCGTCTTTTCCTCTTTTTTTCATTTCACATAGCATCTCGTACATGGTATATACCCGGGGTGCCAGCAGTACCGGTGTCATCCTGTATGCCGCTTCATATAGCTCTTCCTCTGATACTCCCATATGCTCCATAAGCCCTTTTGTAACAACACATGAAGTGATACCGCTGGGACCGATATCCAAAATAACCCTGTAAATAACTGCCAGGTCAAGATATGCTCTGTAGGGTACACCTTTTAGGAAATCAGCATTCTTCTCCAGATTAATCAGCTGAAATGCAACTTTGTCCTTAACATACTCCCAGTCCAGTGTAGGGATCGTAAAGCCCAATTCTCCGGCCTTTTTAAAGGTATTCCACACTACTGCAGCTTCATTATCCAGGGTACTGCCCATCATATAACGCTCATAGACTTCCTTCAGATATATGCAGGGGCCACCCTGATAGCCTCCCAAATCGCCACAAAGGCCTACCGTGTCTGCTTCACCGCTGATCTTTGTGATGCTGCCAAATCTGACCTGCTTTTTTTCCTCATCTGAGGCCATCTCCAAAAGCTTTTCTTTGAACTTCTCTTTAAACTCTTCGTAACTGTACATATGCTCTCCTTTGCACAACAAAAGGAGCCTCAGAACTAAGCGTCCTGAAGCTCCCCTTCGATTTATATTCACTATCATTATACTCGCATATACATTATAATTCCGATAAAGCGTATTGTCAATACTTTATTTTTTAAATAAATTTACATCTGCTCCAGAATATAGTCCTTTACCTCTGTCAGCACGCTTTTCTCCCAGGCCTTTTCTTTTTCTTTCTCAGCCAGAGGCAGCACAATAAAGAAGTCCAAAGCTTCGCCTTCTACTCTGCCGCTTCTCCTGGGATTGGCGAAGTGTTCTGCCCATTTTTCCTCAGTGGCTTCTTTGAATTCAGCGGGATTCAGATATATCTGCTGGCGCTTGGTGGCAGCCACAAACATTTTAGCAGCCAGGGGCTCCAACAGCTCATACTGGTCCGGCTGAACATCCGTAAAAATTCTAGGAAGCTCCCAGCCTACTACCCGCTCGCAGTCCCTGTCTATCCTTAATCCGAACGGCTCAAAAGAGAAAGCCTCTGTAGTAAAGGAAAGCTTGAGCAAAATACCATATTCCGTATTGAACTGCGCTCTCTGATAAGGTGTGTCAAAAATAAAATTGCCTAATGAGTAGAAAATAGCTTTTTCTCCCACCATCTCATAATTCATGGGCACATGAGGGTGATGGCATACCACTATATCGGCCCCCATTTCCAGATACCTGTGATATCTGTCCCTTGTATAAGGTGTGGGTAACGCTGTAAATTCTTCGCCTCCATGAGATACAATAATGCACCATCTGCAGGTCTTTTTTATCTCATCTATGCCCTTTTGAATAGTGGCAAAATCTGCCCAGTTCAGGCAACCGGCCTTTTCGTCCCCAGCCGGCTTACAGCCTCTCTGATAACCCACACCCAGAAGCCCTATGCCTCCCGCCTCAGAAAAAATCAGTGGTCTGGCTGCTTCAGAAAGATTCATGCCAGCCCCCAGTGTTTGTACTCCTGCTTTTTCCGCCTCACAAAGAGTAGCTTTCATCCCCTCAGGACCTGCGTCCATAATGTGATTATTACAGATATTCCATACATCTGCCTGCATTTTTTTTAGAACCGAAACTGCTGCAGGATCCATAGTATGGAGCAACTGCTGCACTCCCTCAGTAGCAGTATTGGCAGCTCCATCCAGTAAAGGCCCTTCCACATTTGCTACCACATGGTCACCTGAATGGAGAAATTCCAGCACTTCCGGAGCCAAAAGGTCAGGGTCCTCCCATTTTTTATCCATATATTTATCAAAGCCTATATCTCCTGTAAAAACAAGAGAACATGTTTTTTCACTCATGTTTATCCGACCTTTCCTCTGTCTCTAATCCGGATCCGCCATACTTACAAAAGCAGACTCTCTCAGATCTTCTTCTATTTCTATATCCTCAAAGCTAAAATCCTTCAGGCTGTACTCCCTGTCGTTTTCTTCCACATCCATTAACACCGCTGACTTTGCCTTTATATTGCTTAGCTTTATATGCTGTGCTTCAGACTTAATTATGTCAGCGTCTTTTGCAAACTGCCTCCAGGGATGAATGCAAAGAATGCTGTTTACATAGCCTATTACAGCATCCTTTATCTCTATGTGTTCGTACATTTGTTCTGTATCCGGTCTCATTTTGAGCCAAAGGAAATTACGAGCCTTCTCTACCTCTACTCTTCGCATAAGGATATTTTTATTATGAACAGACTCAGAACCACAGGTCAGTATACCATGGCAGTATCCATATTTGCAGTCTTCTATCAAAACCCGTGCATTTTCGCCATTGCAGGGACTGTCCTTTGCTCCCGGCCCTTTACCGCCCTTAAGCACTGTACTATCATCGTTTACAGCCATATAACAGCCCTTAATCAGCACGTCACTGCAGACATCTATATCTATAGCATCTGTACTGGGTGCTTTCACCGGCTCTGCAGGTGATAGAAAACGGCAATTAAGCACTTTTACATATCTGCATTTATAAAAATGGCTGGTCCAAAACTGGGAATTCTGCAAAGTAACACCGCTTATCGTAACGTTTTTCGAGTTAGATACAAAGATAAGCCTTGCTCTTTGCTCGTCCTTGTTACTGCAGTCAGGATTCCACTTTCTTCTCATCCAGAAAGCCCTCCAGGCCCGCTCTCCATTGCCATCCAGTGTGCCTTTTCCAAAAATGGTAAAGCCATCGCAGTTGTCTGCATTTATCAGTGCCGACACATAAATACAGCATTCGCCCTCTATTCGGGTCTGCATAATCTCATAATCAGAAATATAATCAGAGCCCTTTAGCACAGCCCCCTTATCCAGATACAGATGTACACCTTTTTTGAAAAAAAGTGCTCCTGTAATGTACTCGCCCGGCGGCACCACAATAACGCCGCCCGTTTCACAGGCTTTTTCTATAAGAGCCTGTATCTCACGAGTGTAGACTTTACCATCTGCTTTTACACCATAATCGGTTATACAAAAGCTGTGACCGTAATTCTGTAGCAGGGGCTCTTTTGTTTCATAAAACCAGTCTTCTATTTTACTCCCGTCAGGGAAATATTCTTCTGCCATTTAAACTCCTGTAGTCGAAGCATTGCTCTTTTTCTATTTCTACTATATCACAGAAAGCTGGCATTTTGTACAGTTTTTCCGTTACTTCCTGTAAAAACAAAAGCGATATCGCCACCCTTTTCTGGCATACAGCATTTTTTATTGTATTTTTGTTTTGTAAAAGAATACCTAAATGGGTGTTTTCACTACCATTTAAAAGTGGTATATTTATGATGATTTATATTTTATACAGAAACGGAGACAACTATGACAAGAATTGGTATTTTCGGCTACGGCAACCTGGGAAAAGGTGTAGAAGCCGCAGTTGCAAAAAATCCTGATATGGAGCTGGTGGCAGTTTTCACCAGAAGAGATCCGGAAAGCATTACAGTAAAGACTCCCGGATGCAAAGTATATACAGAAGAAGCCCTTCAGGACATGACTGAGCTTATTGACGTTCTTATCCTTTGCGGAGGATCAGCTACAGACCTGCCTCTGCAGACCCCTAAGTATGCTGCCCTTTACAATGTAGTAGACAGCTTTGATACTCATGCTCGCGTACCTGAGCATTTTGCCAATGTTGATGCAGCTGCAAAGCAGGGTGGCAAGGTAGCGGTCATCTCATGCGGATGGGATCCGGGTATGTTCTCTCTCAATAGACTTTATGCTAATTGTGTGCTTCCTGATGGCGTTGATTACACTTTCTGGGGTAAGGGCGTCAGCCAGGGTCATTCCGATGCGGTTCGTCGCATTGCAGGTGTTCTTGATTGCCGTCAGTACACCATCCCTGTCCAGGAGGCTATGGATGCCGTTCGTTCCGGTAGCAATCCTTCTCTTACTACCCGTGACAAACATACACGTGAATGCTTCGTTGTGGCTGAAGAGGGTGCAGATCTTGCCCGTATCGAGCAGGAAATCAAGACCATGCCAAATTACTTCTCAGACTACGATACCACAGTTCATTTCATTACAGCCGAGGAAATGGCTCGTGATCATGCAGGTCTTCCTCATGGCGGTAATGTTATCCGTACAGGCGTTACAGGCTTCGATAACGAACACAAGCATGTAATCGAGTACAAGCTCACTCTGGACTCCAATCCTGAATTTACAGGCTCTGTTATTGCCGCCTACGCACGTGCGGTAGCTCGCCTCAACAAGGAAGGACAGGCAGGTTGCAAGACTGTCTTCGACATCGCTCCCGCTTATCTTTCCGCCCTTTCCGGCGAGGAGCTTAGAGCACATCTGCTGTAAGCGGGGACCGGTACCCAAAAGCAGCTATGGCCCTCGGGCCTTGAGACGACCTCAAATCAATTAAAATGTTCTATAAATATAGCTTTTAAACGCACTACAGACGGCCATGATTTAATTGATAAAATAGAAGATGAGAATGGCTGCTTATTAAAGAATTAGTAGAAGCTCGAAAGGAGAAGTTTTATGAAGTTGAAAAATAATGTTATAACAATATTTTTAGCTCTGTGTTCAGTCTTGGCAATAGGATGCCGTTCTTTTTCGGCCGCGGATAATACTTCACTTTACAAATCTCCTAATGTCGAGGTGCTAGCGTAAAATTTTATTCGTAAATATTGAGAATTGAAAAAGAGTTCCTAAACGTGTAGATTTAAAGTCGACAAAAACCATAATCTATGCAGAAAGGGAACTCTTTTTATGGAACAAAGTATAACCTATTTTACCGAGA
>JAZLGU010000016.1:0-68035 GCA_045616485.1 Lachnospiraceae bacterium | reverse complement strand
CATTGCAGCAAAAAGATGGCAACGGTCTGTTTCAACAACATGATCCGCATCAAGATGAAGGGTTCTGATAAATGCAACTTTAAGTTCTGTTAAAAAGTGAAGGGGTCCGCCAAGAAAAGCAACACGTCCGCGAATGGGTTTACCGCAGGCAAGACCTGAAATAGTCTGATTAACCACAGCCTGGAAAATGGAGGCTGCCAAATCTTCCTTGGAGGCGCCTTCATTAATAAGCGGCTGTATATCTGTTTTGGCAAAAACACCACATCTGGCTGCTATAGGATATAGAGCCTTATAATCCTTGGCATATTCATTCAGACCGGCAGCGTCGGTTTTTAAAAGGCTGGCCATCTGGTCGATAAAAGAACCTGTACCACCGGCACAGATACCATTCATACGCTGCTCAATACCACCTGTAAAGTAAATAATCTTGGCATCTTCACCGCCAAGCTCTATAGCTACATCTGTCCTGGGCGCAAACTCCTGCAGAGCATCAGCTACTGCTACTACTTCCTGAACAAATGAAACATTCAGATGAGTAGCAAGGGCCAGTCCGCCTGAGCCTGTAATAGCAGGCATGATACGGCACCCACCTACTACCGGCAAGGCCTCATTAAGTATCCCGGCCAAAGTCCCCTGAATATCAGCGTAGTGTCTTTTATAATCTGAGTATAAGAGCTCCCCCTGCTCATTTGTAATGGCCACTTTAACTGTAGTGGATCCAATATCAATACCTAAGTAGTGCAATGGTAAAACCTGTGTCATAATTTATCCCTTTACTTTGTATTGCTATCTGTAAATAGCTTTCATCACATACATAGTTCATTATACTACTTTTCGGCAAAAATTCAACGTAATAAAAAAGGAGACAGGTTTTCACTTCCTGTCTCAAATATTATCTACAGCCTCCAGTCAATAGGCTGCTGTCCTGTCTGTATCAGAAATTCATTTGTTTTAGAAAAATGTTTACAGCCGAAAAAACCTCTGTATGAGGATAATGGGCTGGGGTGAGGAGCCGTTAAAATTAGATGATTAGGATTGGTAATAAGACTGGCTTTCTTCTGAGCCGGTGATCCCCAAAGCAGGAACACTACCGGGCTTTCTTTTTTATTCAGGGCAGATAAAGCTGCATCCGTAAACTGCTCCCAGCCATGACCGGCATGAGAGTTGGCCTGATGCGCCCGGACTGTCAGCACGGTATTTAACATAAGTACTCCCTGCCGAGCCCAGGCAGTCAGATCACCATGAGCAGGTATCTCAAAGCCCACATCGTCGTGAAGCTCTTTGTAGATATTTTTTAGTGATGGAGGTACGTCTGTAGGCGGCTTTACCGAAAAACAAAGTCCATGGGCCTGACCGGGCTCATGATAAGGGTCCTGCCCCACCATTACTACCTTTACATCAGAAAAAGCAGCATAATGAAAAGCATTAAAAATATCATCCGATGGAGGATATACCACCTGTGTCTCGTATTCCTTTTTTACAAATGTATAAAGCTCTTTATAGTAAGGCTTTTTGTACTCTTCCTGTAAGTATTTATCCCAATCGTTATTAATCGCGCTCATACTCCCCCCAAATATTATAATCTTACGGATATACCTTCTTTTCTCAGATATTCTTTAAGATCCCTTATTTCCATTTCCTTATAGTGAAAAAGAGAAGCAGCCAGTGCCGCATCAGCTTTCCCCTTTGTCAGCACATCCTTAAAATGCTCCATAGTGCCGGCACCTCCGGATGCAATAACCGGAATGGATACAACTTCAGATATCTTTCGGGTAAGCTCCAAATCGAAGCCGTTCTTTGTACCATCGCAGTCCATGGAAGTCACCAAAAGCTCGCCGGCTCCCAGCTCGTAAGCTTTTTTAGCCCACTCTACAGCGTCTATCCCCATGTCCACACGGCCACCGTTTTTGTATATGTTCCAGCTGCCATTTTCATTTTTCTTGGCATCGATAGCCACCACCACACACTGACTGCCAAAAATCTCTGCAGCCTCTGAGATAAGCGAAGGATTCATAATAGCAGCAGAATTCACTGCTACCTTGTCTGCTCCTGCTCTTAGTATCGCTCTGAAATCATCTATGGAACGGATCCCCCCGCCTACCGTAAAGGGAATAAAAATCGCTTCGCTTATCTTTCTTACCAGATCCGCCTTTATCTCTCTCGCATCAGATGATGCAGTAATATCCAGAAAAACCAGCTCGTCTGCCCCGGCCTTATCATAGGCTGCTGCCGTCTCAACAGGGTCTCCTGCGTCTCTTATATTAACAAAATTTATGCCCTTTACCACTCTGCCGTCTTTAATATCCAGGCATGGAATAATTCTGGTAGTATACATATTCAGTCCTCTTATATTCTTGCAAAATTCTTTAATATCTCCAGTCCCACTTCTCCGCTTTTTTCGGGATGGAACTGAGTCGCAAACAGGTTCTTTTTCTCTATCGCCGCATCAAAGTCATTAATATAATGACATTTTGCCACTACCACATCTTCTTCAGCTGTCAGAAAATAGCTATGGACAAAATATACATATTCTTCCGGACCAAGTCCCTTAAACAATCTGGACTTTTTATCGATTTCAATAGAATTCCAGCCTATATGGGGCACCTTCATCCCCTGATCTTTAGGGAATTGGGTCACTTTTCCTTTTAATATTCCCAGACAGTCTACTCCCCCTGCCTCTTCAGAATAATTAAACAGCATCTGAAGTCCCAGGCATATGCCTAATAAAGGCACTTCCTCTTCCACTGCTTTTGCCACGACCTTATCCATACCTGCTGCCATAAGCTTCTTCATAGCCTCAGAAGCTGCGCCTACTCCCGGCAAAACTATATGGTCTGCCTTAAAAATTTCTTTAGGATCTGAAGACAGGATCACGTCCTCTCCTATAAATCTGAATGCTTTTTCAACGCTTTTAATATTGCCGGCGCCATAATCAATAATAGAAATCATGCTGCCACTCCTCTCGCTGTCATTTATATAAGTAAAATGGGCCAAAGCCGAAGCTTTAGCCCTTAATCTCATCAACAATATTACCAACTAACGTGCCTTTGAATTATTGGAAAGAAGCTTTACTTTGTCATAGATATATGTGGTGATATATACCTTGGCAGCTCGCTCTCCCAATTTCTTTTCCATGTCGTCGTAATCGTGAATAACTTTTACCGCTTCGTCTTCGCTTATTTCATACTCGCTTTCAAGTAAGCCAATAAGTATAGAACGAAGATACAACAAATGGTCTTCAATTTCAAGCTCATATGCATGATCTATGTAAAAATTATATGTCATCACACCATCAAGCAGGTCACGAAGCGCTCTTACTTTATCTCCCAGTGCATAATGATTGTTAAAGGAAGTAATATCTTCATTTACAAAATTTACTGTATAGACTTTATCCTCAAGGATCTTGTCTTTATCCTTTATCTTTAGGCCTAACAGCTGCTGATATGCCTCTGTATAAAGCTCAGGATTCTTTTCTTCCAGCGCAGCATTGAAATATTTCTCAGCCTCTTTTATGGATGCATTGTAAGAAGCTGTATTGATACTGCTGATAATAAGAGCTGCTATAGCGGCAAACATGGCAAAAATCACTATAATACCTGCCAGATTCAGCTTTTGGGTATTACCCACATCCTCCAGCAGCATTTTTTCCATCTGCTCACGTTTTTTAGCCTTAGCTTCAGCCTTTTCTTCAGCAGACTGCCTTGCTTTTGCAGCTTTTGCATCAGCAGCAGCCTTCTTCTTTTCGTCTGCCGCCTTTTTCTTTTCTTCCTTTGCAGCCTTTTTCTTTTCTGCTGCCTCTGCCTTTTTGGCTGCCAGCTCTTCTTCTGTAGGCTCAGGCTTTATTTTATCTTCAGGTATAGGCACATTGCCAAAGATTTTTAAAAGGAATGGTACTTTTTCCTTCTTAACTTCCTTCTTCTTTTCACTCTCTCCGGTATCATCTTCCAGCTCAGAGAAAAGTCCGTCAAGGCTGGAAATATCCTCAGAAGATAAGCCTTCCAGTCCCTCTATATCATTTAATGACTGAGGGCCGGACTCTTCAGCACCACCTGAAAAAATATCTGCCAGCTCATCATCAGATACTCCTCCGTCAGAAATAATTTCCACATTGGAATTGTCATCCTCCGGCGGAATCTCCTCTACGGAATTGTCCACTACCCACTCATCCACTGCTTCAGCAGCTTCCTCGTTCTCTGCAGGAGTGTCTGTATCCATAAAGCTTTCCATCTCTACAGGAGCATCAGCCTCCATAGTGCTTTCGGCTTCCACTAGCGTATCAGGCTCCATAATGCTTTCAGCTTCCACTAGCGTATCAGGCTCCATAAAGCTTTCGGCTTCCACTAGCGTATCAGGCTCCATAATGCTTTCAGATTCCACTAGCGTATCAGGCTCCATAATGCTTTCAGATTCCACTAGCGTATCACTTTCCATAGAGCTTTCAGCTTCCACTAGCGTATCAGGCTCCGTAATGCTTTCAGATTCCACTAGCGTATCACTTTCCATAGAGCTTTCAGCTTCCACTAGCGTATCAGGCTCCGTATAATCAGCCATTTCTACTGTATCATCTGCATCTTGAGCACCGTCTTCTTCCTCAAAAAACTCATCCGGTGCTGCTGTTGCAGACACGCCAAATGGCTCTCTAAAGTCATCATCTTCAGAAAGCTCACTTGCGATCATTTTATCTATGAGGCTATCATCGATGTCATCCTCAAAGATATCGTAATTTTCTATTGTGTCATCTGCATCCTGACCAAAGTCTTCATTATCCCGATCATCATCATCGAAATAATCATGCTCAGCGATATCATCATCCTGGAAATCAAAATCCCCATTAATGTCTTCCTGATCCGGTACCACATGAAACTTAAGCTTCTTGTCGTCCTCCACATAGTCATTAAGGAATCCGGGAATTTCCTGACGCTCATAGCTGTCTCTTATTTCGCCATTACGGCGTCTTCTATAAGCAGACAGCCTGTCGTCTTCTTTATCGCCGGTATCGGATGTTAGCCCCTTCAGCAGATTGTCAAGATATGATTCATCTGTCGGCATCCGTTTTTTCTCCGAATATTTTTTCAAACCCCATTATTCTTAGTCTGTACTATTTAAGAATAAGTTTATCGATCTCGCCTACAAGCTTGTTAATCTCAGGCTTTGTGATCTGTGCATCTGCACCCAGGGAAGTACCCTTTGCGATCATGTCTGTAGAGATCATGGATGAGAAGATGATAACAGGAATCATCTTTGTCTTATCATTGCTCTTAATAAGCTTGGTAAGGCGATGACCATCCATACGTGGCATCTCGATATCTGTAATAACCAGCTTAACCTGGTCGGAAACATTACCCTTTTCCACCATCTCTTCCAGCTTATCCCAAGCTTCCTGACCATCCATATTTACTATGAGATTGGTGTAGCCTGCCTTCTTTAAGCAGTCCTGAAGGAGCTGTGAAAGAAGTGCGGAATCTTCTGCAATAAGAATAGGCTTATCATTTCTTGCACGCATGCCTAAAGCATCTACGTCTGTTACCTGAAGTGTTGTTTCAGGAGAAATCTCAGCGATAATTTTCTCAAAGTCAAGAAGAACAATAAGTCTGTCATCAAGCTTTACGATACCTGTAGCAACGCCCTTGCCCTGACCATTCAAAGTAGAATCCGGCTTAAGCACCTGCTCCCAGGATACGCGGTTAATACCTACAACGGAATGCACATGGAAAGCTGCATTGGTATTATTGAAGTATGTAACGATATAAAGATCTGTCTTCTGATTGTCTGAATCCGGCAGATTCAATACTTTTGCCAGGTTAATGCTGGTAATAACCTCATCTCTTGGCATGAAGATACCTTCAATGGCAGGATCTGCATTTGGAACAGGAACTGCCGGTGTGTACTGAAGAATTTCACGAATCTTTGCTACATTGATACCATAGCGATTCTCGCCTACAGTAAACTCAAGAATTTCAAGTTCGTTAGTGCCGCTTTCAAGTAAGATATTGGTGTCCATTAATACTTCCTCCGTTTATCGCTTTTGATTTTGATTACTCATTTAATTTTTATCACAACTGACTCTTTTTCTTTATTAGTCAGTGTAAGCGCTACTTTTTCTACTTCCGTGTCTTTGTCTATGGCAAAAATCAAGACACTTTCATAACTTTGTCCGGCCGCTAATACCTCCGGCTTATTCCCCACCCCTATAAAACGTAAATCATTTAGGCAAAGCGTGTCGCTGGGATACATTTCCTTCTTTCCATTGACACTCAGAACACAGGTTATACTGGGCTCCTGCTTTTCCTGGTCAAAACAGCTTAAGTTTTTAGTGCTGTCAGTGTTATTGGTAATACTGAATCTGACAACGTGATAAAGCTTTCCATCTGTCCTGGCCGGAAGGATAACACTCTCTCCTCCCACGCTGAAGCTGCCTTCTTTAACAGGCTTATCCGCTCCCAGAAAATCAACATCAAAGCCATCTGCTCCTATGACCTTAGCCATCTGCTTAAAGGTATCTTTTGTATTATCAGGTATCTCTGTAGGTACCGGCGTATCGGTAGGCATCGGTGTTGCCACCGGCCCATCTGAAGGGTTCGGGCCATTTGAAGGTACCGCTGTGGGCTTTGGCGTAGATGTGGGCGCCTTTGTTGTTTCAATCACCTGTCTTGTAGGTGTAGGTGTCAGCTGTTCCAGTGTCAGCAGGAAATCGCTGTAGTTCTTATTGTGTTTAAGCAGAATGTCCGCAGCATACTGTGCTACAATCCCCATCTCCTTGTCATTTAACGGAGCCTGTTCTATAAAGCATCCGCCAAATGTCAAACACGCGACACATATTAAAATCAATGAAATTTTCTTGCGCACGTTTTTTCTCCAATTTTATTTAAATACTAAGGACTATACCTGGCAGTCCTTATATGTATTTATCGGCTTTTCTTTCTCACACTTTAGAATCAAGTTCAAACCAGAATTCTACTCCATTGGCGTGATTGTTCACACCATAAGGCTTATTGTGAGCTTCCATAATGGCCTTTACTATGGAAAGGCCAATGCCCGAGCCTCCGTATTCACGGGTGCGGGCTTTATCAACCTTGTAGAACTTTATCCAGATTTTGTCTATATCTTCTTCCGGAATAGGACTACCTGTATTGAAAACGCTGATTCTTATACTGTCACCATTTTCAATGGCTTTTATGCTGATTATCTTCTCATTAGCACAGTGATTAATTGCATTGGTAAGATAATTGGTAAATACTTCTTCTATCATGTACTCATCTGCCCATACATCTGCATGCTCCGGCAGATCAGTATTGATTTCTATCCCATTTTTTTCAATAAGGACATTTACTTTGGAAATGGAAGCAAGGATCACCTGAGACAGGTCAAAGCGCTCCATTTCTATCATTTGCCCGCCCTGCTCTATCTGATTCAGGGTAAGCAGCTTTTTAACCATGTTATTCATCTTTGATGCTTCATCGATAATGACATCGCAGTAGTACTCTCTGCTTTCCACATCATCGTTAATGCATTCCTTAAGCCCCTCTGCATAGCCTGAAATAAGAGCTATGGGAGTCTTCAGCTCATGAGTGACATTTGACAGGAATTCTTTTCTCATCTCATCGATTTGAATTTTTTCCATGATGTCAGTCTGCAGCTGATTGTTGGCACTCTTAAGGTCCGAGATGGTCTCTTCCAGCTTTTCGGACAGATGATTGATGCTCTGTCCCAGCTCACCTATCTCATCGTAAGCCTCGCCTTCATATCTGGCGTTAAAGTCAAGATCTGCCATGTTTTTGGCAATTGATGAAAGCTGCACCAGAGGTCTTATAACACTGCTGGTACATAAAAGCATTACCACCGCCGTTATAAAGAGTACCAGAAGACCTGCGTAAAGCAGGAAGGTATTGGCAATTCTGGCGCTTTCACGTATATTTTCAACACTGGCTCTTAATAGAATCACAGTTGGCTTACCATTATTATCTTTGGTTATATCATCCTTCATGAGCTCGATATAATTGCTTTCAGTCCTGGGCTCATAAATCATGGTAATGGTATAATCATCATTTTCCAGAAGTATCTCCTGGGTGCGGAAATCCTGAGATCCCGGGAAAATTTTCTCCCTTATACGCTCCCTTATAAGCACTTCCCGGCTGTAGTCATTGGCAGTAGAGTAATTGTATACTCCCCTCCAAAAAATATAAATATTGATACCTGTCTTATTGGATAAGGCCTCCAGTGCGCTGGAATCATCCGAATCCAGAAAAGAGGCAGTCTTTTGCGTATCACTTCCTACTTCAGCATAATCTGCCAAAATAGTGTCCACCTGCCTGTAGGTATTCTGCAAAGAACGCAGTTTCATGGAGATGTAATAGTCTTCCAGGAAAAAGTAATTTAATATCCAGGTAAGAAAAATTGCAACCGACAATCCAAGCAGAATAAATATTGTTATCTTATATTTCCAGGATATTCTCATATCTTTATGCCTGCTTTATACCTCAAATTTATATCCCATGCCCCATATAGTCTTAATATAGTCACCCTTTTCTCCCATTTTGCTGCGGAGCTTTTTAACATGGGTATCTATGGTACGGGCATCTCCAAAATAGTCGTAATCCCAAACATTATTTAAAATCTTCTCTCGGGAAAGAGCTATGCCTTTATTGGTAACAAAATAATCCAGAAGCTCAAACTCCTTAACTGAAAGATCAATAGGATTACCATCAATCTTGACGGAATGGGCAGCTCTGTCAAGCTGTATGCCGCCTTCTTCCACTGTTTCTTCCATGGTCATATTTACACGGCGAAGTATAGCCTCTACTCTGGCCACCAGAATCTTTGGAGAAAAAGGCTTTGAGATATACTCATCCACTCCCAGCTCAAAGCCAAGGAGCTCGTCTCTTTCTTCTGATTTGGCCGTCAGCATGATGATGGGCACCTGAGAGTACTGTCTTATTTCTCTAACGACTGCCCAGCCATCCATTTTAGGCATCATAACATCAAGAATAATCAGGGAGATGTCTTTATTTTTCTCGTCAAAAAATATATCTACTGCCTTTTCGCCGTCCTCGGCTTCCAGTACCGAAAAACCCTTTTTGGCCAGGAAGTCATGCACCAGCTTTCTCATTCTGCTTTCATCGTCAACAACAAGTACTTTAATCTGTTCCATTTTTAGGCTCACTTTCTTTTTCTATTGTGATACCCTTTTCTTCGAGCTCGTAGAGTATGTCATCAAGACGTTTTTCTCTGCGGGTCAACTCTGCTTCCCAAAATGAGTATTTATCAAGTATTTCTTCTTCGTATGCTGCCTTTAGCGGTGAACTCTTACCGGTAAGAACGATAATAAACATTCCAATGATAATAACAATCATACCTATAAGTGCTACCTTAAGCCCTGCATTCTGCTTCTGCAGTTTTTTCACCAGCTCCCGATCAGCTTTGGGCTGCTCTTTTTTACGAGCCGGCTTTTTCCTGGGCCGATTTATCTCCGGCAAAGCCTTAAGCTTATCCTCTGTAGTAATCTGTGACTTTAATATGGCAGCTCTAAGCTCCTTTAAGAAGTCAAGACCTATAGGGGTATTTACCATTTTTCTGTCTATCATTCTGTTGTAAAGAGACAAAATCTGACCTGCATTGTCAAAATCAGTTTTGTTTCGCAGGTAAGCAACTGCTTCCGCCTCTTTTTTTGCTTCGGATAAGGCCTCCTCGGAATCGAAGGTATATCCCATATACTTTTTTTCCAGACTCACAGCATTCCCTCGTAATATCAATATTAACCCAGGAATAAGTGTACCATTTACTTAAGCGAAATACAAGATAACAAGATATAAAGGAATCATAAAGTTATGATAAAGATTGGGGGGTTCCAGTTCATTATAGTATTTACTTATGTTATGTTTTAGTCTAAAATGTGATTTATCAATGAAACAATACGAGGTCTCTAATGAATTCAAATGTTAAAAAATATCAGCTGCTTACCGGAAACGCTTTGAAAATACTTGCTATTTTTGCCATGCTGACAGACCATATCGGTGCAGTGTTGCTGGAAAAGGGCCTTTTACCTCTTATAAATAACGCGGTTTTTTCAGGTACCAATACCGATTATACCATGAACGATTATCACACCTTCACCACCTTGGATTTGTGTTTTCGCATATTTGGCCGTATCGCCTTCCCCATTTTCTTATTTTTACTGGTAGAAGGCTTTCTCCATACCAGAGATCCTTTCAAGTATGCATTTCGTCTTTTTATATTTGCCCTGGTGTCCGAAGTCCCTTTCGACCTGGCTGTAAACGGCTGTTTCTTCGAGCTGGGATATCAGAACGTATTTTTTACCCTTACCCTGTCAGTCCTTATGTATATAGGCTTGGAGCTGACGGATGGGCGCATTGTACAGCAGTGGCTTAATACTCTTATAAAGGCCGCCATCATCATAATCGTCCTTATAGCTGCTACTATTCTAAGGTGCGACTACTCAGCTCTCGGCATTGCCATGGCTCTTTTCATGTACCTCTTCAGATACAACAGAAAGCAGCTAATCATATCAGAGGCTGTGATAATAGTCACTTACTGCATATTAGACTGCCTGCAAAACAGCTTTTCCCTCAACAGATTTTTAGAGGTATTTGCCCTGCTGGCCTTCCTCCCCATTGCCATGTACAATGGCGAAAGAGGATCCTTTAAGCTCAAATACTTCTTCTATATTTTCTACCCTGCTCATCTTGTGATACTTGCATTGATCAAAAATTTTGTTATTTGGAGGTAAGTATGAAAAAACCTGATGAAATCCTGGAAAAAGTAAATAATCTGGAGGATACCATTGAGGCCAAAGCACCAAAAGGCGGTAAGCTTTCGCAGCTTATAAGGCGTCTGAATCATGAAATACGCAGGAAGAAAAAGGTGGGCACTGTTTACATCATACTCCGCTTCTTCGTAATAGTGTCCTTCATTGTTTCCTTATTTGAAGGTAATTTCAGTAATGCCATGCTTTGTGTTCTAACAATGATTTTATTCATGCTGCCGGCTTTCGTGGAAGATACATTCCGCATAGAGCTTCCCGGCACCTTTGAAATAATCATACTGTTATTTATATTTGCAGCTGAAATCCTGGGAGAAATACGAGCCTTTTACACCCTTATCCCGGGCTGGGATACAATGCTTCATACCCTAAACGGCTTTAACTGCGCAGCCATCGGCTTTTGCCTGGTAGACTTTTTCAACAGAAATAAACACTTTTCCATGAAGATGTCACCTTTCTACCTGGCAGTTACAGCCTTTTGCTTTTCCATGACAGTCGGTGTTCTTTGGGAATTTTTCGAATTTTCCATGGATTATTTCTTCCATCTGGATATGCAGAAGGATTTTGTAGTAGGTACCATCGCCTCCGTAAGCCTCGACCCGAAAGGGATGAATAATATTGTGAAAATCAGTGATATAACTGATGTAATTCTTGTTCAAAAAGATGGTACCCAGACCCCCTTAGGTCTGGGTGGCTACCTGGATATAGGCATTATTGATACCATGAAAGACCTAATCGTTAATTTTGTGGGCGCCGTGGTCTTCTCCACTGTAGGTGCCATACATGCAGCTTCCAGAGATAAAAAGAACAAACGTATTGAACAGTTTACTGAACAATTCATACCAAAAGTACTTGATTCTGAGGAAACTAATAAAGATAAGTAAAAAATAACACGGAGCCGTTTATTAGAATTAAACGACTCCGTGTTTTATTTTTCAAAACTCTATGCTTCAAAATTAAATAAAGAACTATAGCCTGACTTGCCTGAAAGACCGCCATCATTACCATATGTCTGCTTAAATTTTTCCTTGTAAGCCTTATCAGCTGCATCCTTGGCAGCCTGAAGTCTTTCCTTGGAAGTCATCTTCTTCGGATCCAGCTTTGTGGTCTCCGTCTTAACGTTTTCATTTTCTTTCTTATCTGTATTCTCAGGCTTTTTGGTGCTCTCGCCAGCTTCTGCCTTCATTTTCTTAACGTAAGCATTAGCCAGTGTCCTGTAAGAGCCTCGGCTGATATTTTTGTACTCTGATGCTAAAGAAGCCAGTCCCTGGGTGCCGTTATTTGATTTCGGAAAAGAATTAAATAGTCCGGAATAATTCATATTTGGATTAATTCTCATGGTCTGCCTCCTTTCTCACAAAAAGAATATCCCCTAAAGGTATTTTTAGGATACTCCTTTAGGGGATTAGATTCAATAAACTTTTTCTAAATTAGTCTTTTCTCATAAAACTTATTTGTTTTTCTTTGGAACAAGCTTTTCCTGACCACCCATATATGGACGAAGGGCTACAGGAATATTTACTGTACCATCTGCCTGCAGATTATTCTCCAGGAAGGCAATGAGCATACGTGGAGGTGCTACTACAGTATTGTTCAGTGTATGAGGAAGATACTTTTCACCATTCTCTCCTGCTACTCTCATGCGCAGACGTCTGGCCTGAGCATCACCCAGATTGGAACAGGAACCTACCTCAAAGTACTTCTTCTGACGTGGAGACCAAGCCTCTACATCGCAGGACTTAACCTTAAGATCAGCCAGGTCACCTGAACAGCACTCAAGAGTACGAACAGGAATATCAAGGCTTCTGAAAAGGTCAACAGTATTCTGCCAAAGCTTGTCGTACCACATCTTGGACTCCTCGGGCTTGCAGACTACTACCATCTCCTGCTTCTCAAACTGGTGAATACGGTAAACACCACGCTCCTCAATACCATGAGCACCCTTTTCCTTACGGAAACAAGGTGAGTAGGATGTAAGAGTCTGAGGCAGTGTCTCCTCAGGGATAATCTGATCAATAAATTTACCAATCATAGAGTGCTCGGAAGTACCAATAAGGTAAAGATCCTCGCCCTCAATCTTATACATCATAGCCTCCATCTCAGCGAAGGACATAACGCCTGTAACAACATCTGCTCTGATCATGAAAGGTGGTACGCAGTATGTAAATCCACGGCCGATCATAAAATCACGGGCATAGGAAATAACTGCAGAATGAACTCTTGCAATATCTCCCATAAGATAGTAGAAACCATTACCGGCTACACGACGTGCAGAGTCAAGGTCAATACCACAGAAGGACTCCATAATCTCTGTATGATATGGGATCTCAAACTCCGGAACAACCGGCTCACCATACTTTTGTATCTCTACATTTTCAGAATCATCCTTACCAATAGGAACAGTAGGATCAATGATGTTCGGAATAGTCATCATGATCTTCTTAATCTTCTCTTCCAGTTCAGGTGCCTGAGCCTCCAGCTCTGCAAGACGTGCGGAGTCCTTAGCTACCAGCTTCTTTGCCTCTTCAGCCTCTTCCTTTTTGCCCTGAGCCATAAGTGCTCCAATAGACTTGGATATCTTATTCTTCTCAGCACGCAGATTGTCAGCCTCCTGCTTGGCTGCTCTGTTCTGCTTGTCCAGCTCGATAACCTCATCTACCAGAGGAAGCTTGGAATCCTGGAACTTATTTCTGATGTTCTGCTTTACTACTTCAGGATTTTCACGTAAAAACTTAATATCAATCATACTCTACCTTTTTGCCTTTCTGCCGGAGACTGATAGGCTTTCATAAGAAAACGCCTCACTATACTCCCCGTGTAATCTCCACATAATATACAAAATGATATTATAAATACTTTTTATAAAAATACAACCATAAAATGAAGTCTTGTCCAAAAATGCTTATTATTTCGTGATTCTTTACAGCTTGCTGCGGAAAGTATCAAGGGTCTTTAAAATACCCTCCAGAGCTTCTTTAACTGTGCCCTCTGCAAAAGGACTCTTGATGCCGGAAGCCTCAAGAAGCTTAAGATAGCTCATGGTGCCGCCGTTCTTACAAAGAGTAAGATATGCATCCCAGCCTGCGCTCTTGTCCTCGGTATATCTGTTGAAGAGCTGATATGCGGACACCTGTGCCAGTGCGTAGTCTACATAGTAGAAAGGATAGAGGAAAATATGCTGCTTCTGCATCCAGAAAGCTCCTGTCTCCATAAATGCATTGCCGTCATACTTTCTCCAAGGCAGGTAAACCTCCTCGATATGCTTCCATACTGCACGGCGCTCCATGGAAGTCATTTCCGGCTTCTCATATACTCTGTGCTGATACTCATCTACTGCGCAAAGATAAGGAATAACCTTGATGGTATCGGAAAGGTGCAGATATCTGTACTTATCTACCTTATCACCAAAGAAAAGATCCATCCATGGGTATGTAAGCATCTCCATGGTCATGGAGTGAATCTCGTCAATATCTGATGTAGACATGGACAGGGAGGATACAGGAATGCATCTGCTGCCGGTATATCCCTGGAAAGCATGTCCTGCCTCATGAGTAAGTACGTCAACGTCTGCTGAAGTACCATTGAAATTACTGAAAATGAAAGGTGCTTTTTCACCATTCAGAATAGTCATATATCCACCCAGATGCTTATTAGGTCTGGTCTCCAGATCAAAGAGGTCATACTTCACCATAAAGTCAAAGAACTCCTTGGTCTCAGGGGACAGCTCTGAATACATCTTCTGTGCCTTGGCTACCAGCTCATCTTTGGTACCTATAGGATTGGCATTACCATCTGCAAAAACAAGGGCTTCATCGTAGAAGTACAGCTCATCCAGTCCCAGTCTCTTTCTCTGCTCCTCAAAAAGCTCTGCAGCTGCAGGCACGATAGTTTCTACTACCTGCTTACGGAATGCAGCCACATCTTCTTTTGTATAGTCAAAATGTCCGCTTTCCAGATAACATACATCACCATAGAAGTCGAAGCCAAGTATCTTAGCCTGCTCTGCACGATTATGTACCAGCTGATCATAAATGTCTTCCAGCTTTTCTGAAACGCTTTCATAAAGAGATGACCAGGCCTCAAAAGCTTCCTTACGGGTAGCTCTGTCAGTAGACTGCATATACTTCAGCAGGCCGTAGAAATTGCACTGCTCACCTCTGAAATCGCATACGCATGTAGCAGCAGTCTTACTGTACTCTGTGGTCAGCTCGTTTTCCTTAATCTGAAGAGGGATAAGGGCTTCATTCTTAAGTGGCAGGGTTTTAATATCCTGCATGGTAATCATTTCACCAAATTCCTTCTCGAAATCCCCTCTGAATTTGCTGCCCAGCATTACCTCACTCTTTCTCTTGAAAAGAGGCATAAGCTTGGGCATCTCTGAATCTGCAAACTGCATTTCAGCATCGTAAAATTCATCTGCCTTATTCATGGTGTTTCTAATGGATGCGATGGTAAACATATCATTTACCTGATCTGATAAAGCCTCCATTTCGAAAAATATTTTTCTTGCTTCCTCATAGCTGGTAGCTGCCTCAGCTCTGTCCAGGCCCTCGTTCATGGCCTTTACGTAGGCCTCCAGGTCTGGTCTCTTGTACTCAAGTTCTGAAAATTTCTTCATGTGTGTCTCTCCTTTTTTGTAAAATTATTCAGCTCCCAATTCACTCTTAAGATATTTTTCCATATAATCAGCTCTTTCTTCGATAAACTTTTTTATCTTATTAAGCTGCTCCTCCTGATGCTCAACACCGGCCCACATGCCGGGCTTCCCCTGCCTTCTCAGGCTTTCAATATACTTGATGTGTTTTTCCATGGCTTCAGCACGGCCTGTATTCATAACATCCAGCATTTTCAGCATATTTTCCCGAGAAAACGCCCCGGAAATAAGCTGTCTTACATAGTCTATGAAATATTTTCTGCATTCATCTCTCTTCATAAGAGCGGTAAAAAGAGGTGAATAATTGGAAAAATCGCCGTGGATATTACCGGAATTCATTAAACTTTTCAGGTTGTTATAAGAAGCCTGAGTCTCTCTCTGGTCATAAAGTCCCATACTGTAATCAGTATCATGTAACAGGAATCTCCACCTGCCATCATAAACGCCGCTTTCCTCGTACTGCTCACTTTTGTTCGCGTAGTATCTGTAGCATTTATAATTGTTCCATGGCCAGTCACGATTGTTTACCAGAACATTTATAGCGTAGTACTGAAGATAGTTTTCAACATCCATAAAGTCACAAAGGCTCTTGTAATTGGTATCATCAGTCATATCCAGCCCTGAAAGATAATCATAGGCAGTATTGTATTCATTGGCTGCATCCTGACTTAAGCCTTCGTCTTCATCTACCTTCTTTTTGGTCTCAGAGCCTTCTAAGATAATGAAATCGCCCTTATAGTCCTTTTTCCCGTACTTCGCCTTGAAATAGGAGTCACAATAGCTCTCGTGGAGCCAGTATAAGCCTCTGTACTCACCATTAATATACATGGCCGCCGGAGCTACTGCCTCTGTGTCCATAAATCCGGCTCTTGCAGCCAGACGCTGTACCAGCTCATCTCTTATCCAGGCAAATTGAAAATCATTGCCGCAGTTTCTTACTACCAGTCGCTTATAGGAGTCTATCGTTTCACCGCTGCCATCCTGCTTTTTTGTACCAAAGAAATCGTAGGAAAAGCTTTTATTCTCAGCGTCGTATTCTTCTCTGGCAAAAAGCTTTACAGACTTCAAATAGCTTTCTCTGGAGGCTCCGCCATAGATCCTGATACCACAGGTCTGACGGGCTACAGTCTGCCCATCGGGGTCAGTAATGGTAACGCTTATCTTTCGCTCGCTTTCCTTACCACGCAGCTTGTAATTTTCTCCATAAAAGATGCCGTCCGGTCCTCTGGTAAGGTCTTTTTCCTGACCTCGGATATTGATGGTGTATACACCTTCCATGTAGTTCCATTTTTCTTCTTTTTCCTTGGACTTGCCACAGCCGGGCAGCATTAGAGCCGCCGTCACAGCCCCTAGTAAAAGCAATCTGGTAAATTTCTTCATCGTCCTATTGAGTATACGCTCCTTGTCCTTACTGATGTTGCCCTGCCTTCTTCTATAGTGACTGTCTTTTCCTCACCTGCATTCAGGTCAAAGAAATTATCAGAAAGCTTTATATCCGGATCATCTGTAATTATTTCGATTTTTCTGGCGTAACGGGCAGCTTTTACGGTGATGGCATCTCCCTTTATGGTGGCTGTAAGGCCGGGATCCGTGAAATGGAAATGCTTTGGTGCCGCAAATAGCACTGTACCGCTGCCTTCACCATAGGAATATGAAAGATAATGTCTGGTAGGGTCTATCCTGCCGGATAAGTCCACTTCCTCATCCCACCATACAGACAAAGGTGCCACCGTAATCTCTTTTTGTCCCTCAAAAAGTATCTGTCCTTCAGTATCCCTGATCTGCCATTTAAGAGTGTCTGACACCTGCTGCTGAGTCTCGTTTGCCACATTCAATCTAAAAGAATATTTTACCTTTCTATCCTCTGAAATGCAATAGGGACGCTGATTAATATCACCATTTTCTTCAGCTGAAACCAGTACCGGAGCAAACATTTTCTTCTCAGCGTAATGAAGAGCTTTTCTGCGTCCGAAAGAGTCGATGCCTGCCCACGAAGCTACCGGCCAGATATCGTTCAGCTGCCATACTACCGTACCCATACAGCGCCCCCTGTGTCTTCTGTTGTGCTCGACACCGTAGCGTATTGCTTCTGCCTGCAAAAGCTGAGAAGCATATATCAGACTTTCAAAAGAATTAGGATATCTGTATGTCGCAGACATATAATTCATTATTTTGCCATTGGCAGAAGTATTTCTCTGATGCATTTCCATGACATAGGAAAAAATATTTCTATCATCAGGCTCCGTAAAGCTTTCAATGGTAGGTAATGCAGGGAATGACTGGAATCCGAATTCTGACAGGTATCTGTAATAATACTTTCTGAAATCGGTAAATGGCTTGTTACCATGCCATACATCCCAGTAATGAGCATCACCATCATTTTCATCCCATGGATAGTCAAAATTGCCACCTCGGGATGGAGATGAAGGCCAGTAAAATCTGTCCGGATCCAGCTCCTTTAATAGCTTTGGAATAATATAGTCAAAAATTTTTAAATAGTCTGCTTTCTGCTTTACGGAAGGCTTCCAGCAGCCATCCAGAGTCTGTGTTTCCATCTCATTATTACCGCACCAGAGTCCTAAAGATGCGTGATGCCTGATACGTTTTACATTATCTATGATTTCCTCGGTAATATTGGCCTCAAAGTCATCATCCAGCTCATAGGACGCGCAGGCAAACATAAAGTCCTGCCATACAATAAGCCCCAGTTCATCACATATATCATAAAAATAATCATCGGGATAATAGCCGCCGCCCCATACTCTGATGGAATTGTGGTGGGCCCAGGCCGCATCTTTGAGCAGTTTTTCCGTGCGTTCCCTGGTAATGCGAGGCAGGATGTTATCCTCAGGGATATAGTCTGCTCCCATGGCAAATATCTTCACACCATTTACTATATGGCAGAATTCCCTGCCCCATTCATCATGCTCACGGGACATGGACATAGTGCGAAGACCGATGCGTTTGGTAATAACATCCAGGGTATCGGAAGTCGCCATATCGGTCAATGCCACTTCCACAGTGTAAAGATACTGTTTTCCATAGCCATTGGGCCACCAGAGGCAGGGGGCGTCAATAACTATTTCATCCTCTGCCGGTCCCTCGTATACCACCTGTCCAAAAGGGTCGGTAACAGTGCAGATCACCTGTGTCTGCAGCTCACTTATAGCATCGCCATAGGAATCTATCTTTATGTCCCCCACTACCAGCTCTTCTTCCGTATCGATTAAGAGCTCTACCTTTTTCTCAGAGTGAATCTGGGAAATGTAAACATCAGTAATTCTGGCTTTTTCCACTCCGATAAGGGTAACATCGCGGAAAATACCTGCATCAGGAAGACGTGGGCCCCAGTCCCAGCCGAACATACAGTGGGCTTTTCTAAGGTGCGGAAATCCCTCTGTGGCATCGCCCGAGCCGCCGGTATAACACTTCTCCTGTTCTTCCTTTATGTAGTTTATGGGAGAATCAATATGCACCAGCAGGTCGTTTTCTCCATCTTTTACAAGACCTGTCACATCATACTCCCAGGTCCTATGCATATTACAGGCATCGAAAAGCAGCTGGCCATTTAAATATACATGGGCTACTGTATCAATCCCCTTGAATTCCAGGCAAATCTTATCTGCCTTCAAAATGTCTTTAGAAGGTGTAAAGCTCGTCTTTAGCTCAAAGTCATTCTTCATAAGATCAAAAGCGTCCAGTTCGTTATCCCTGTAGAATGGGTCCGGCATAAGGCCCTTATTTAACAGAGTGTAATAAACACTGGTGGGAACGCAGGTCTCTATATCCTTTTCCTTGATATCATAGCCCTGAGAGCCCAGCACTGTCAGTCGCCAATTATCGTTTAAAAACTGTTTTTTCATAATATGTGCTCCTATGCTTTTTAAAATCAGTATCAAATGCGGAGTAATTTTAACACGTCCTTAACTTAAAATCAAAGCTAAAGAAACTAAATATTTATTAAAATAGTTAATATAGTTCTTAAATTTGTAATTTCCCCTTGCATATTTCTTCTTCAAGCATATAATACTTTTGGTCTATCAGAAAAAATTAAGGAAAGAAGAAATAAAATGGCTTTTCCACGTCCCCGTCCGGGATACATAAAGAGATTTATAAAAAACCAGCCTGTGCTTTTTGTAGCCATCATAGCTATGATAATCACCTGTTTTTTTGTACGTCCCGATAAAGAATACCTGGGTTACTTCAATTTAAAAACATTAGCTACACTTTTCTGCACTTTGGCAGTAGTGGCCGCCTACAATCATATTCATACCTTTGACATTTTGGCCAGAGGCGTGGTAGTAAGATTTCACACTCTGCGAAATGCTACCATCGCCCTTGTTTTCATTACCTTTGTAGGCTCCATGGTACTGGCCAATGACATGGCTCTGCTTACTTTCCTGCCTCTCGGCTTTATGGTTATGGATAAGACCGACAATCACAAGGCCATGGCCTATACTTTTATTATGCAGAATATTGCTGCCAATCTGGGCGGAATGCTGACCCCTTTTGGCAATCCCCAGAATCTCTATCTGTATGCTTATTATGAGATTCCCACCTGGGAATTTGTGAGGATTATGTTTCCTCCTTTTGCAGTAGCTACCATAATGATAGTTATCTGCTGCCTTTTTGTTAAAAACACACCTCTGGAGTTAAAAAAAGACAGCGATTTCCATCTGCGTAAGAAAAGAACCGCTGTCTACACTTTGCTATTTATTTTCAGCATTTTAATTGTTTTCAGAGTAGTCAATCACATCGTAGGCACCATTGTCGTAATAATCGCCCTGCTTTTCCTGGACAGAAAGGCTATTAAGGAAGTTAATTATCCTTTACTTTTGACCTTCTGCGCTTTCTTTGTTTTTTCAGGAAATCTTTCCAGAATCCCTGCGGTAAACGACTTTTTCTCCTGGCTCCTGCCTAAAAACACTTTGCTTTTCGGCATTCTTTCCTGCCAGTTTATAAGTAACGTCCCATCCGCCGTACTCTTGTCTCACTTCACAGATAATTATGCTGCTCTTCTGCCTGCCGTAAATATCGGCGGCTGCGGCACGCTTATTGCCAGCCTGGCCTCCCTTATCACTTTCACCGAGTTTAAGCATCATAATGACGTAAGGGCCGTAGGTAAGTATATGTTTAAATTCTCCGCTCTCAACGTGCTTTTTATCCTGGTGCTTTACCTTGTGGAACGTTTTGTATTATCTCTTTGTTGATAAGACTTATTCTCAGCCCCTTGAATGCTCAAGCAGTATGCTTGTGAAAATGCGCCCTGCAGTGGTATATATCATGCCCAAGGCATAGAATACACCCTGCCAGATAGCAAAGGATATCAATCCAGGAAAAAGAGGTCCCCATAAGGGCTCGCATAAATCTTCCCGATACCCCCAAAAGGTCCACCAAAGGGATTTTTTGCGTAAATTCATATGCCGTAGCAAAAATAAAAACATAAACCGAAATTGGATGATTGCTCTTTAAAAACACACTGCGTACCAGTGCGTATAGTATCACTACGACAATTATGTCGCCGCCAAAGGGCCTTATAAATTTGTCATGAACAAATATGCCTATAATAAATTCTATTACGATCAAAATGAACGCTATAACCAAGAATAGCATTCTACTGCGTTTTTCGCTCACTTTACTCCCCCAAAAATCAGCATTCTTCACAACTATTCTTTATCTTTATATTTATTGATAAATCGTTCCATTACCTCAGTGGTATGCATGGAAAGCATTCCCGCCTCAAAGGCTTCCATTATTTCCATATAACTGTCATCGATAAACATTATTTCATCGTAACTATAACCGTCACGGGCAGCAATCATTTTCATAATTTTGACCTTATTATGTCTGGTGTCTGTAGAAATAAGATCTCCATGGTGCTCAAAAACCCCGGGATAGCACTCATGCAACCTGTTGTATTTGGAATTGTACTCAAAGCTGTTGCTGCATTCAGTAAGCCCGTATATCTTGGCACCGTTCTGCTCATGGAGCATATATACCAAATCAAATACGCCCTTGGGAGCTATACAGTTTATATAAGCGTTGTGCTCTATATTGTACTTGAGCCACTCATCGTAGTTCAGGGCTCCTACCATTCTTTTACCTTCGTCGTCATACATCTTAAGACAAAGCAGTGTATTATCAACATCTGCAAACAAAACCTTTATTTTTGCCAGTTTTTTCTCCATATATTACCTCACCCTATTTCTCTATTATTCCCTTCCAGTCAATGATACCGCCGCATTCAATGATATGCTTATAGCCCATAGCAGCCAGCTTTCCCGCAGCCTGCTTACTTCTATTACCACTGCGGCAGTAGACATATATAGTCTGATTCTTATCATCAAGTCCGTCCGGCTCACTGTCCGTTATACTTTCATTGGCTATATTAATAGCCCCCGGTATATGGCCCTCCGCAAATTCATCTGCTCTTCTCACGTCCAGTATAATATAGTCTCCGAAAGACGCAAATATTGTCTTTGCCTCATCCATGGATATAGACTCAAATCCGGCCCCATTTCCGTTACCACTCATTGAGGTATTTCCTTTCTGCTCTTCAGTGAAATTGAATGACCCTTTATGCTTTTCTGTGGTTACCGTAATTTTTGTCTTACCGCTGGTCTTTACTGTAAAAGAGCATGTGCCGAGATTCTTCCCTTTATAAACATTATTACCATTTTCATCTGTAATATCCAGGGATATACTACCTGACTCAGTAGTAATATCTACCTTCAGGATCCCGCTTTTAACCTTAAGCGTACCGGTCATAGTCCCGTCCAGAGAAGTGTAATTGGCCTTCCAATGTGTTGATGTGGAGCTCTCCACATAACCAATTCGCACACTATTGGTCCTGACCGTACACGCAGACAGAAAAACCGCAGTGAAACATATTAATGCAATCCACCTGTTTCCAAACACACCGTTAGTCTCCCTTTTATTATTCTCCATCCTTATATATCTCCTTAATCGTAAGCAAATAATCCGAAACAGCATGATTGTATCACTTTTGTCAGCAAGGGGCAAGAAGGGACGTTTCCCATAGAGTTACCTGTCCCCAAAAATCTACAACATCTTACCATTGACATTTAGTAAAAAAAAGGGCATAATGTGTCTGTTGCCATAAAAGCAACGGTAGTTATTTTTTCTTTTTATCGAGGCGTGGCTCTTTGTGGTCGCTCGCCATAAGATTTCGCTTCGCGAAAGGGCGAGCGTTTCAAACTCCTTCGGAGTTATCACTGTCGTTTACGACAGTGATAATATTTGGTAGAGCGCTGCGTTCGGGGTGCTACTCCCCGGTGGGGAGTGCTTAGCGCGGACCGAGCATAGTGATTCAAAGTCGTTTACGACGCATGAATCACGGTGATGCGAGACCGCAGAGGTCGCTTTTTTATCTTCTATTGTTATTATCGAGGCGTGGCTCAGTTTGGTAGAGCGCTGCGTTCGGGACGCAGAGGTCGCAAGTTCGAATCTTGTCGCCTCGATTTATTATTTACTATTATGCTTTACAAAATAGTAAATTAATTACATATGCCGAAATGGCTCAGTTGGTAGAGCAACGCATTCGTAATGCGTGGGTCGAGGGTTCGAGTCCCTTTTTCGGCTATTTCAAAAGTTGCCACCGGTAAATATTCCGGTGGCAACTTTTTATTTTATTATTTTGTTAAGAGCATCATAATCTCATTGGATCTCTCTACAAACTTGGTCATGGCCTCAGGTGAAAGAGGCTTGTGCTGAAGAAGGGCCAGATCGTAGAGCTGCTCGCAGATAACTGTGGCATTCTTGGTACGGGAATGCTCGAAGAGGTACTGAACCAGAGGATGATTGGCATTAAGTACCAGCGTCTCACTGCCGCCGAACATATCATCCATGCCTGCATCCATGCCGCCCATAGAGTACATCTTCATCATATCCAGCATTCTACGGCTTTCCTCAGAAAGTGTAATCATAGCAGCAATGCGCTCAGACTTTATCTTCTGTACCTGTACTTCCAGCTTGTCTTTGGAAAGAGTCTTGCGGAACATGTCTGTAAGCTTGTTCTGCTGTTCTTTCAGCTCATCCTCGCTCGTTTCATCCTTCATGTCATCAGCCACTTCAGAGTCGATACGCACAAAACGTACTGTATCATTCTGATATTCCAGCTGGGAAATAAAAGGCTGATCGATATTGTGGGTAAGGATAAGGGCATCCTTGCCGTTTTCTTTAAACATGTTTACATACTGGCTCTGCTGTACCAGATCTGTAACATAGTAAACGGTATCCTTTTTCTTCTCTTTTTCCTCACCCTCTACGCTGTCCTTACTATCTTCTACTACCTCAGCCTCGACGGTAGCACCGTTTTCATCTGTAGCATTAGCCTCCTCGCCCTTGGCAGCCTTTATATACTCAGGGAGAGTCAGATACTTATCAGAAAGATTCTTAAAGATTACAAAATCCTTTATCTTATCTCTGAACTTATCATCCTTTAAGCAACCAAATTTGATAAATGGAGAGATATCATCCCAATATTTTTCATAGGACTCGCGCTCTACCTTGTACATACCAATAAGCTTGTCAGCCACCTTCTTGGTGATATAATCCTGAATCTTCTTGACAAAGCCGTCATTCTGCAAAGCAGAACGTGATACGTTAAGTGGCAGGTCAGGACAATCAATACATCCCTTAAGTAACATCAGGAATTCAGGAATAACCTCCTTGATATTGTCAGCCACAAATACTTGATTGGAATAAAGCTTAATCTTACCCTCGATAGAATCGTACTCTGTGTTAATCTTAGGGAAATACAGGATGCCCTTAAGGTTGAAAGGATAGTCCATATTCAAATGAATCCAGAAAAGAGGCTCCTTGAAATCATTAAAGGCATCTCTATAAAACTTCTTGTACTCCTCTTCTGTACAAGATGAAGGCTGCTTGGTCCAGAGAGGATTTACCTCGTTGATAGGTTTTGGAGCCTCAGGTGTCTCACCTTCTTTTACTTCTGCAGGCTTGGCGTTCTCATCCTTAAAGAAAATCGGTACCGGCATGAATGAACAGTACTTTTCGATAACCTCTTTTGCTCTGTATGCATTGGCAAACTCATATGAATCCTCATTCAGGTACAAAACGATGGTAGTACCGCGCTCAGGCTTGTCCCCCTCCTTCATCTCGAAGGTCTGACCGCCCTCTGACTCCCAGCTGACAGCCTTGGCACCTTCTTTATAAGAAAGTGTATCAATAGTAACCCTGTCAGCTACCATGAAAGCTGAATAGAAACCAAGGCCGAAGTGACCAATAATCTGCTCAGAGCCAGCCTTGTCCTTGTACTGCTCCATAAAATCTTTAGCACCGGAAAAAGCAATCTGGTTGATATACTTTTCTACTTCTTCCTCAGTCATACCGATACCATTATCGGTAATAGTAATAGTCTTATTTTCCTGATTTACAAAAACATCCACTCTAAACTCTGTACCCTCAGGAAGAGATACCTCTCCTACTGAATCCAGCTTTTTAAGCTTTGTAATGGCATCACAGCCATTGGAAATAAGCTCTCTGTAAAAAATATCGTGATCGCTGTAAAGCCACTGCTTGATTATAGGGAAAATATTCTCTGAATCAATTGAAAGATTACCCTGTCTCATATTTGTATCTCCTTTAAAAAGATTTATTTTTCTAAATATTGCTTTTTCATCAGCAAGGTATATTTTACTACCCCAAAAAAGAAAAGTCAACAAAAAATTAGCACTCACCACAAAAGAGTGCTAATGATTTTAAAAAGTTATCCCTGCACTACGTGTTGTCACGGGGACGTTTCTCGCTGTCAACTTTTTGTCACGGGGACGTTTCTCACTGTCACATCCTGCGGAGCGCACCTTCCTGGCGACATCCCCATGAGTCTATTTAAAGCCAAGGCAGTGTTGGTCACAATGTAAATAAAGTGATATAAAAACCTGACCTCAGACCTGCGAGCTTTGACCCGAGCGGGCTACGGCACTTACTGGTATGTCCGTCGCGAGTTCCGGTTCCAGCCCGGAGCTCGCAGGGCATAGCAGTTAGTGACCGTCCGCGAGTGGTCAACCTCGAGCAGAATGAGGTCAGGTTTTTTATATCACTTAATAACAACTTAAATATCTCCAATCACTGCCTTGGCTTTAAAGAGAGGCATGGGGCGAGCCCAGGGAGCAAGCGGAGCTAAAAAGTTGACAGCGAGAAACGTCCCCGTGACAAAAAATTGTCAGTGAGAAACGTCCCTCTGACACACTTGAGAGGTAATTAGTGAGAGTTGGCCTTGGATTGTGTAGCTGCCAAAGCCTTTGGGCATGATGAAGTGGTCGCCCTTCTTCACAGGCACACCTGCAAAAGTACCGCTGCCTTCGATAACAGAGAAGAGGCGGTAGCTGTCCTCTGCCGGTAAAGATGCTGAGCCTTCAAGGTCCCACTTTTCTACTTCGTAGAAGCTGCAGGACACCAGTTTTTCAGCTTTTAAGTCATTTACTGTATAGGTACTGCCTGAGGAGACAAGGTCCTTATGGGGGCATTTGATGACATCGATAGACTGGTCTATATGAAGCTGGCGAGGCTTACCATTCTGAAGTCTGCCGTAGTCATAGAGACGATATGTAATATCGCTGCTCTGCTGTGTCTCCAGTATAAGGGTGCCACGTCTGATGGCATGGACAGTGCCAGGCTCTATCTGGAAAAAGTCACCTTTTTTGATAGGGCGTGGGCTGATAAGCTCATTCCAACGTCCCTCATGGATCATGGAAGCCAGCTCTTTTTGACTTTTGGCATTATGACCTACTATGATGGTGGCGTCCTCGTCGCAGTCTAATATGTACCAGCACTCTGTCTTACCAAGGCTTCCATTTTCGTGGATATAAGCATACTCATCATCAGGGTGAACCTGAATGGAAAGATCCGCTGCCGCATCGATAATCTTTACTAAAAGTGGAAACTTGGCCTTATTATCTCCAAAAAGCTCCTGATGGTCACGATAAAGCTCAGACAGCTTCACACCATCATAAGTACCACCCGATATAGTGTCATCTCCATTTTCATGGGCAGATATAGCCCAGCATTCGCCGGTATCTTCGCCAGGGATGTCATAACCATACTCTTCCCTCATTCTGTTGCCGCCCCAAATCATCTGCTTGAAGACAGGCTTCATGAATAACAATTCCATATTGTACCTCCAAAGAGATTATTTATCTTTCTTTTTACGTACAATTAATACCACAACTGCCACTATAATTGCAACTGCAACAACAGCAATAATTACAAAAACAACAGCATTATTGTTACCCTGATGAGCAGATGCAGGTACATCTGTAGGCTCCGGAGAAGCTGAAGGAACAGGAGTCTCGATAGGAGCTGCCTGTTCAGCCACTGTAAGCACGATGCTGTTTCCTTCAATAGCCACTGTAGCGCCTTCCAGTCCCTGGACTACAAAGTCTGCCTGTGAAGCATTCAGCTGATCTGCTGTGAAAATAGTGTAACGTCCTGCCACAGGAGTATATCCGTTAGTCTCAACAGTCACCTTTCCATTGAGCTCTGCCTTGCCATTTACTTTAAATACGTCTTTATCAGAAGCCTGGCCAAGTACCAGTGTTGCATCTTTTCCTGTAGTAAGCTCAGACACATTCACCTGTCCTGTTACATTTTCTGAAAGAATGCCTGCATTAACGACTACTTTACCTGAGCCTAAGGCATTCTCTCCTGCTGCTACCAGATGTCCTGCCTCTACTACTGTACCACCGGAATAGGTATTATTACCTGCCAGCGCCAGCATACCGCTGCCCTTTAATGTAAGTGAGCCGGCACCATCAATGTCGTTAAGCCAGCTGTCACAGGAGTTAAGTCCGCCTTTTTCGGCATTCATTTCTACAGTGACATCCTTCACAAAAGATGCATATCCGTTAGCTGCAGCATAGAGATTGAGTCTGCCCCAGCCCTCTTCGTCATCAAGAAGGGGATATCCGGAAGGAAGGCCTGTGGTATACAGCACATATCTTATGTCATCTGCTGACATATAAGGATATCTGGACTCCAATAAGCTTTCAGCTCCATAAGGCACACGCATAGGCTGCGTAGTGTCTCCTATCTGAGTGAACTCATAAGTCATATTGTAAAGATAAGTCTCCAGATTCTTTTTGTAGGTCTCATAATCTGCCTGTGTAGCCGGGAGATACTGATAGTCATCCAAAAGATAGGTCTGATTTTCTTTTAAAGCCTTCTCCTTAACAGATGCTCTTGCTCCCATAAGGAAGGACGCTGAAAAAGCTGTACCGGTCATTCGTCCCCCCATTACATCAAGAGGTGAATGCATGCCTGCTATAATTCTGTATTTACCCAGCTCAGATGCATAAAGTACTACATCTGCATATTTTTCAGGAACTGCATAAGCCAGACCAAGTGCGCAGATAAATACTGCATTAGTATGTCCTGATGGAAAGCCTCCATCTGTCTGGGCATCCAGCTTGGCGATTTCCTTCTGCTCTACTATTTTAGGCACAATATTTGATTTATAAAATTGGCTGGAACGGGGATTAATAACACCGTTAGCACTCCATCTGTATGGTCTGGGGTAGGAATAAAAATTCTTGGCTGGTGTAGTAGAAACAGGGATTGCCCTCATCTGCTGCATAAGGCTCAAGGTAACATGAATAGGCTTACCTGTATTGGGACCTGCTGATGCATACTGTTCCACAATGCCTGCCTGTTTGAAAAACTTCTGAGTCAGATCCCCAAGTCCGTAAAGAACTGAGAAATTCTGCTCGTGAAATTCTATTTCATATGCTCTTTCCGCCTGCTCTTCCGTACGTGCTCCCGAGATCTTGTAGGCAGTAGCAATATTGTTGTCAAGTACATCTGCATTTAGTTTTTTACCTGTAGACCAGGTATCTCCAGGCTGCCAAAGATCTAAATATCCTGAAAGTAATGCTATGGCAGCATTGCTTTCCACAGTATTATTTTCAGATGTATTCGTTTTGAAGTTCTTAACAAAATAGCCATATGAAGCTTCATGTGGGGCAATACAGGACTCTGTAGCCTCATCAGCCTTAAGTATACCGCTTGGCACTGAAGAAACAGTTAATGCTGCAGCAAAGGTAAGCGCCGTAATTTTCTTAATAAAATTCTTTTTCATCTTTGTCCTCTTGTTGTCTGTTTGTATTATCTTAAAAAGTAAAGCCCGCATAAAGCGAGCTTTAATCTTTATTATTCCAATCCCGGAGTATCAGATAAAGTAACTGTATTTACAGCCTTACCCTCTGTCTCAAAAATGATAATCTCATTCTCGCCATCACGTAAAAGTGGGCCTGGAATATATAATTTTCTCTGCGGTCCAATCTCCCAGAAGCGACCGAGTATAAAGCCATTCAGTACCACTGTTCCTTTACCAAAGCCTGTAGTATCCAAGAATGTATCAGCCTTCTCATCTACATTAAAGGTAAATCTATAGAAAGCGGCCTGATCATATATCTCAGCCTTGCCATCAAATGGAATACGGTCAAGATTGTCCATAGGAAGTGCAAAGTGCTCCCAATCATAGTGCTGATGCGCATTAATAAGAACTGCCTGCTTTATACCCTTCTGCTGACGCTCCATCATGGCACCATAATTTACACGGCCCATATTTTCTACAAGAATATCAAGTCTGTCGCCTGTAAGCTTCTCAGACAGCTGATGCTCAGACAAAAGCTCTCTGTCATAAAGAGTCAGGAATTCTTTCTGATCCAGATAGAATTTTGCTCTGTCGTTGGCCTCCAGCAGACGGATCTTGCTGATCTCACGATCTCTTATAAGCTGTGATCTGTAAAGGATATAGCCGTAAGACTGGCCTATTTTCTCCATAGTCACAGGATAATGATCCTTAACCGGCTCGGAGATATATGGCAATGCGTCAAAAAGCTTCATGGACTCTTTAAGCTCTACACTGCCGTACTCTTTTCTCTTTATCTCTGTAGAAAGCTTCACTTCAGGAAGCTCTGTATATTTGCCGATGATTTCCTGGAAAATCTTATACTTTTCAGTAACCTGACCATCTTCTGTAAGCAGAGCGTCATAATCATAGGAAGTAACATCCGGAGTAAGCACATCGTAATAGTTACTGCCGTTCATAAAGCCCCAGTTGGTGCCACCTATAACCAGATAAATGTTAACACTGCCTTCAGATAAAATCTCATCTAAATCCTTGGCATGCTCATAAGGATCTCCGATATGATGCTTCTCATCTCCCCAAGCATCAAACCAGCCTACCCAGAACTCCATGCACATGAGAGGCTTATTGCCTATCTTTTTACGAAGAATACCAAACTGCTCATGGCCTTTGGATCCAAAATTGGCTGACTGAAGCACACCAGGTATCTCGCCACAGGAAAGATAATCATCCCAAGGACCATCAGAGCTGATAAAAGGAACATCCACTCCGCACTCGATCATAAGATCTCTCATAGCCACAAGGTATGATGTATCCTCACCATATGCGCCATATTCATTCTCTACCTGGAACATAATGATAGGACCACCATGAGTCACCTGAAGTGGAGTAAGAATCTTGAAAAGCTCATGGTAATATTCACGGACATGCTTCATATAAGGCTCGTAATTGGACCTTAAATGCATATTATAATCTGCTATAAGCCAGGCAGGAAGGCCACCCAACTCCCATTCAGCACATATATATGGTGAAGGACGTACTATAACATAAAGTCCCAGCTCCTGAGCCAGTTTTATGAATTTTCCCAGATCTGCCATTCCTGAAAAATTAAACTGACCCTTTTTAGGCTCATGCACATTCCATGCTACATATGTCTCGACACAGTTACATCCAAGTGCCTTGATTTTTTCCAATCTGTCTCTCCAGTATTCAGGCACTACTCTAAAGTAATGCATACCACCGGAAATCAGTTTGATTTTTTTACCATTGAGGATAAAATCCTCTCCGATTTCAAATCTTTCCATAACTTTAATCCTTATTGTTTACTTCATTTATATATCAAATTTTTGCACTACTTCATGGTGCGGACCGGTCCACAGCTCTTTCTCTTCTTGAAAATATAATGGATCAGGCTGGTCTTACTAAAGTCACGGGGCATACGTTCCTGCTCGTTAAATAAGTCAACTGCAGCATATCCAATGTACTTTGTAGGAATCTTAACTGAAGAAAGAGGCGGTGCCATATACTTAGCATTAGGCTGGTCATTAAATGACACCACACTGATATCTTCAGGTATTCTAAGACCTGCTTCTGCTATGGCACGGTAAGCACCAATAGCAAGATTATCAGAAGATGCAAAAATCGCTGTAGGTATCTCTCCTGCTGCCAGCTTCTGTGCAACATATTTGTAGGCTCCTCTGATGGAATAAGGTCCTATATCCCAGACCTTTTTTACATCATACAGTTCCTTCTTTCTCATGAAGTTTTCATAAGCAATAGCTCTTGCGTCCTCGAAATTTTCCCAGTTGGTCTCGGGATCGTATACGCGTCCGCCGAGATGTACAATATCTCTGTGTCCCAGCTCATAGAGGTAAGCCATTACTTCACGAGCTGCTGCTTCGATATCGGAAGAAGCATGGTCAAATTCTGATGGATTCAAATCGTTATCAACAATTATTATTTTCTCGCATCTTTCCTTGAGCTGATCTGTGAATTCCTTTTGGAAACGTCCCAGCATGATAATACATGCCTCATTTCCTGTAAGATCTGACAGCTTACCGGCATTTACCGTATGACAGCTATAGCCATATTCTTTAGATCTTTCTTCTATAGCCAGACGCAGGGATAAATAGTAAGGGTCTTCTATTTCTTCCTCGTAATTGTACCAGTAGACTATGGCAATATCCTTGACTTCTTCCTGGGCCTTATTATCTACGTGCTCTTTTCTGGCTTTTCTGGGAACATAGTCCAAGGCCTCGGCAACATTAAAGATATTTATTCTTGTTTCATCTGATACACTTAATGTGTCATCCATATTTAGCACTCGTGATACAGTAGTTACTGATACACCGGCTTTTTCAGCTATTTCTCTAATTGTTGCCATAATGCGCCCCCTCTATTACTGGGATAAAATCCCGATATTTTATTTTTCAGTCAGTCTGATAGTAACAATAGACTGTCCTTCGATGGAAAAAGCAGTTTTCTCGGTGAAGTCGCCACTTGCTGTGCACTGAAGATCCTTTTCCTCATTTGTTGTGAAAATCTCGTATGAATTGTATTTATTGTCGGTACCCAGATTCAGTCTGAAGGTCTTAGCCTCTTCTTCGTTCTTAAGTACCAAAATAAGCTCCTTTTGTCCCTTATCGTTGGTGCCCTTAAATGCTACATTTCCAACATTCTTAAGATCAGCTGCTGTAAGCTCTGCTTCAACTCTTACATAGCCTGGTCTTATGAACTTGGTAAAATTGCCATAGCCCCAAAGTCTCTTGTTGGCACGGTAAGCCTGCTTTGCTTCAGATACATGAATAAGACCATCTCTGTAGCCGCCCGGAGATACTGCTACCCAGTACTGCCAGGACTCGGCATCCATAATATTTAAGTCTTCTAAGATCTCATCAGCCATATTGAAAGCTGAATCCATGGTATAGTCACTACCATTAACCATCTCGCACCACTCACTCATGGAAACCTTGAGCTGAGGGAATCTCTCGTTCAGCCACTTTATAAAGCCCTGCTTCATAGTAGCGTCTGACCAGTAAGAGTGACAGTCAATTGTGGTAAAATATTTCTTAAGAACAGATGATTTCATGATAGCATCAATCATGTAGCGGGTATCTGTGTTCCAGTCACCGCTCTCAGGTGCTGAAATACGAATGCCATCAAGATCTGAACGTCCGGAAATAGTAGTAACAAAGCTTTCCAGAATCTTTACCATATTTTCGTTATCAAGATGCATGCCTTCCTGGTTGCCAGGCAGCCACTCCCACTGAGGCTCATTGATAGGAGAAATCTCTACAACGGGAATGCCCTCATTCTTAAAATGAAGAGCAACATCAAATACATACTTTTTCCAAGCCTCATAATTTTTAGGATCAATATTGGTCTTGGAATTCTTATCGGACTGAGCAAGACCATTCTTGGTAAGTCTCTGAAGAGGTGAATTGCAGAACATAATAATATTCATCTCATCTCCGCCCAGCTCAGCTGCCTTACGCATAAACCATACTGCATTGGCATCTTTACTCCAGTCATAAACACCGGGCGCTGTCTCAAAACATTCTGTATCACGCCAAGCATTGTACTGTCCACCGGTACCTCTGGAGCCGGCTCCTATATTATATCTGTAGCAGGTAAGACCTATTCCTTTTTCTTTGTCAAAAAGAAGTGTGGCAATATCATCTCTTGGGGTAACCTCGGAATAATTATTCTTAGTATCCCAGCCACCTACATACTGTGCCCACCAAGCTCCTGATGCTCCAAAAAAGCTAAGGGTCTGATGCTCTGCACTTTCATTTATCTTAATTGTTGAATACTCCACGTACGGCTCCTCTGTTGGTGTAGGTGTAGGGTCAGGTGTATTCTGAGATGCACATCCCAGCATACTCATTGTCATGACTGCACCTAATGCAACTGATGCAATTCTAGTTATATTTTTTTTCATATAAATCTCCAAGTGAATAAGGTATGGCATGTCCACTTGCTGCGCAAGTGGACTTAGCCAACAATACCTGCATTTTCGATATTTTCTACCAGCCAGTGCTGTGCAATAAAGTAAACAATAAGAAGAGGTATCATGTAGATGATGGCACCTGCCTGCTTTACAGCATCGAAGGTGAAGTCTGATACTCTTGGAATCGCATACCAGCTCTTAACAGCATTCTGAACAAAGTAAGTATTGGCACTTTGGAATGTATCATAAAGCTTTACTGACAGGTAAGGTCCCTTGGGATTAAAATATCTTGTAAAGTAAGTATCACCATAATTCCATACAAAGCCAAGTACTGCTACTGTTGCAATAGCAGGCTTTGCATTGGGAAGCATAATGGAGAAATATGTTCTGTTAAATCCACATCCATCGATAAGTGCAGCCTCTTCCAGCTCCTTAGGTGTGTTTTTGAAGAACTGTCTGAATACAAAGATGAACAGTGACTGATTTACACCAAAGCCAAAAGCTGCAAGAATGTACAATGTAGCCGGCTGACCGATAAGGTTGAAATGGTCTCCTCTTATATTCTTCACAATGTCAAAGAAGTCAAAATTACTGAAATGTACGTACTGTGACAGAAGCAGGGCCTGACGAGGTGTTAAGAGCACTAAAAGCACCAGAACAAAAATTACATTGGCACCGGGGAACTTAACACGTGCAAGCGCGTATCCTACCATGGCACTAACAAATATCTGTACCAGACATACTGTAACAGCATATGCCAGAGACTTTACCATGGTCATAATACCCTGAGTCATCATAAGTCTCCAGGCTGCCTTAAAGGCAACTGTAGATCTTTCCATAGGGATCCAGATAACTTCAGGATTACCCAGATCTGAAAGCTCAGCAAAAACATTGGGTAAAAGCTTTAAAATCGGATATATCATGGAAAAGCTAAGACCTGCAATCAATATACCAAAGAAGATATTGGTAATAACATTTTTAAGTATAAGCTTTATAGGCTTTGGAGGTCTGTTAAGTTTTTTCTTTTTAGCCATTTGACTTCACCGCCTTCTTAGAAATTAGGAGCACAAGGCCCAGTACCAGCAATACATTTAGCATATACAGTACTGACAAAGCACCACCGACACCTATAAGTCCACTCTTGTTAAAACCGAACTCATATACTTCATTTGCTATGGATGACTTAAGGAAAATATCAATAATCGTATAAACAATAACAAATACTGAAATATTGCCAATAAGAGGTAATGTTACCTTCCAGAAGGTCTCATAGCTGGTAGCTCCTTCTATCCTTGCTACCTCGTACAGTGCAGGGCTGATAGACTGAAGTCCTGCAAGATATATAAGTGTTTGTACGCCCGCCTGGGAAGCCAAGGCAAAAATATTATCAACATATCCTGTAATCGTGGCTATGGTTGTCGCTTTGATGGTAGTGTACTTAAGCAGGAGGAATGTTGCAAATCCCTCTGAAAATACACCTGCACCACCTCTGTTACCTACCAGGTCGCTACCTGTAGAGATAGTAATCATGCTGGTAACAATCTCAAGACCAAGTACGATAGGAAGGAAGAAAATAACTCTTACCAGTCCCTGCGCTTTAAATTTTCTGTTAGCCAGTATAGCCAGGAATAAGGAGAAAATTACAATAATCGGCGCATTTATCAGAAGGTCTCTATTCTCTTCTGTGAAAAGCTGTGCAAAGGTCTTAGAACTAGTGGTCACCTGCTCTTTGAAAAGTGATACATAATTCTGAAAACCTACGAAGGTCATTACCATACCACCCTTTTCACCTACATCTACCTGATTGAAGGAGTAGATAACAGTGTTTATGATTGGCACTGCGAAGAATACTATAAAGCCTAAAATCCAAGGCAAGGTATATAAGAATCCGCAGATATTCTTTTTGGTTTTATACTTCATTTTACCGGCCATTGTATGTCCTCTGTTTCTGTTTCAATTACTTAGTAATGATATAGCCCAGTGCAGGAATTGTATTTCCTTCAACTGTCATATCGATTCCGTTATAGTTTGAATAAATCTTAGTACCATTCTCATAGGTGGTTTCAAATATGTTTTCATCTACCAGTCTATGATTAACTATCTTTGCTTTTCCAATAGTCTTCATGGCTTCATTGTATTTCTCTGTAACAGCCTTGATATCATCCTTTAACAGGTCGTACTGCATGGAGTACAAATATGAGTACTCTGTATCACGAAGCTTGTCAACGCTCTTGGAAGAAAGCATAAGCTTAAGCTCGGATCCTGTTTCCAGTGCCTGCATAAGGTAATAATCAAGGGAATAGCTTGTATTGTTGGCTGTAGTAGTTGTGTACTCACAAATACCGTTTAATGCCAGCTGATAAAAAGGAATTGTAGCATAGAATGTAGCATATTCTGCGCTGTTTCTTGGAATATCTACAGCTACAGCACCATTGCTGATCTTATCAGCCCAAGGTGCGGTAAGCGCCAGCTTCTTTCCTTCTGCCAAAGCTTCAAGACACTTATCAACAATAACCTGAGCTTCAGCCGGAGAACAGTAGTTATTACCATATTCTCCGTAATATTTGGATGTAAGATCTGTAATAAGCAGATCATAATCTTTCGCCTGGTTTTTCTTAATGAAATCCTTAACCGTATCATAAAGATATGAAGGTGAAAGCTGAGTGTACATATTGGTTGCCTGTTTAAATTTACCCAGGGAAATGGAATATCCATATACCTTAACTGCACCCTTTGTGTAATCCTTGTTAGCATTAAATGCTGTCCAGAAGCCGTATTTCTTAGTATTGTAAACTTCCGTGAAATTGGTACCCAGGAAAAGATTGCCGTTTCTGCTTTCGATCAGTGCCTTTAACTCTGCAAGGTCTGCCTTAGATCCGTTATTTTTTACCAATGTACCATGATTCATAAGAGCATTGTTTTCACCTTCATCAAAAACGCCCAGATAAGAAACGTTAAGATTTATGCCCTCTAAATCCTTGATAATATCGCTAAGCTCCTTGTATGTAGTCATGGAGTACTTACTTGGATATGGAATACCGATAAACTTTTCAGTAGTTGAAAGTGTACCATGAACCTCTAAGAAAAGCTTTGCTGCTTCTAAGTAAGTATTCTGATCCTTACCATTAGCCAGCCATGCGCCAAAGTCCTTAGCATAATTGAAATAATTTACATCACTGCCTGTATAAGTCTTGATTCTGAGCTTAAAGCTCTCATCACTCATAGGTGAAATGGACAAGAATGTAGTAGTATTCTCTGCATACTCACCAAATACCGGTACCCACTCATACTGTGAAATATGATACTTTGCGTAAACTTTATTATAGAAATTTACACCGCCATCGGCACCATCAATTGCCAGCTTAACATTAATGTCGCTGTAATAATCACCTGATTCGATAATACCCATGAATCCGAAAGGATCAAGCTCTCCTTTTTCATAGAGCATGCCGTATACCGGCATCATAAGCTCTGTCTCGTACTCAGGCTTATAATAATAATCAGTATAGAAATCTCCGTCATAAAGAGGTCTGGAGTAAGATGGCACCTTTGCATTAAAGGTATTCATTTTAAGCAATGCACCGCAGCCATCAGGTACCAGTAAATAACCTTCTTTTACCTGAGGAGCAGCTACAGCTGCAAAATTGGGCAGAATATTAATATCTGTAAGAGAGAAATAATCATTCTCATTTACAATCTGTGATACAGGCACCTCTGCTATCAGATCATTACCATCCAGATAAAGGTCTAATGCTATATTGAAAACAGCGGGCTCTTTAAATGTAACAGTAAAATCATATGCTGCTGCATCTTCCATCAGCATATCCTGGTTGTATCCTACCAGATTAGCTATGGTAATAAGCTGCTCAACTGCTGACTTTGCAGGAGTACCGGGATAAGAAACACAGTTGTAAAAATCTTCTATGGCATTTTTCTTGAAAATAAGCTTAAAAGTAGTCTTATATCTGTTACCTACTCTTTCTGTAACAGTACCATCATCTATAGCTTTCTGAATACCCTCCAGGAAAAATTCGTAATGCTCAGGGCTCATTTTTACAGGCAGATACTCATAAAATCTTGTAGATGCGCCTTCGTTAAACTTCATCTGGATTCTAATACCATTTGGAATGGAATAATACTTGGCACTCTCAGTCTCAAGCACCTGGGTATAGCTGTACCAGTCTTCAAAATGATTATCTGAACCTACATAGGATATAGAAAGAAGAGATAAATCAGCTTCCTCTTTAGAATCCTTGGCGATACCTTCCCATCTCATGCCTGTCTTCTTGTCTTCAAGAATAACATTCATTGTAGCAGGCTCAAATGAAAGGATCTTGTATTCATTTTCAGCTATAACTACCACTTTATCATCCAGCGTAAGCTCTTCTCCGGCAACAATGTCATTATTAGTTACCTTAAAGCGGTTTTTATTAATTCCCAAAAACTTTATCAGGAAAACAGTGAGCCATACAAGCAATATCGCTCCTATAGTCACAAGTGAAATTGTCAGGATTTTCTTTCTCATACAAGCTCCTAATTATATACGTCTTGCCAGCTCCTTAAGGAAGGTGCTGAATACTGATAAAAACTGCTCAATAAGTGAAATAAAGAGTACCATTATGAAAATGATAATGGCTGCAGATGCTAATGTACAAAGCAGTGTTACCAGATTTTTGGCTACCGAATACTCATGTATAGTACATAAGCCGGCCAGCATCAGGAAGGCAAACCATACCCAGCTAAGGGAAACAATGGCATTAATAATAGCTGCCTCTTCCAATATAATGAAATTGGAAACAAATGTTATTATAAGCTTTACGATAACTACAGGTACCAATGAGTAGCTGGTCACCATAAATATGTCTTTTAACTTTCCCTTACCATCAAAAAGGGTGGAAATAGTCCAATTGGCTACACAAAACAGTAAAAATATTGTAATGGAGCTGATGAATGTGGTAAGAGAATTAATACGCTTTATATGTGCACCATTTACCACAAAGCCTCTGTACTGCTGCTCAATACAACAAGCCACACCATAAAGAGCCATAAAAAGTACTGAAAGCCATACTGCCCCTTTTCCTCTGTGCTGGGCTTCATAAAAGCCATCAAAAGGATGTAACATACAGTAAAATGAATATTTAACTTTACTCATTGCTATCTCCTCCTGCCGGTTTCTTTTTGTGATAACGTACTTCAGACCAAATAAGAAGAACTATAAGCGCTGTGAAAATAACAGCTATCACCCAGAAGTACTTTCTTATCTGCTCTCCTCTATAGCCATTGTAAGCTGCTGAATAATGCTCTTTATCGTTACCCAGCTTAAAGTAGTACATGGCATTTTCATAGTCATCCTGCATCAGATAATTCTTACCAACACCAATGTAAGCAACTTCGTAATTGGCATTGTACTTGATGCATTCCATAAATTTCTCAGTAGCTGCTTCCCAGTTACCATAATAATATTCTTCGGAAGCTCTTAATGCTGCCTCGCCAAATGGTGTTGGCTTCAGGATATATACGCATTTAAGATCAGTATCAGCAACAATAAGATTGTAGTTCATCCAGCAAAGAGATGTAGGCTTTCTGAACTCACCCTTGGAATAACCATAGCCCCCAAAAATATTCAGGATCTGACCATCATAATCATAAAGGAAAATACGTCCTCTATTCTCATCAAGTACAGCAGTTACGCCATAAGGAGTTACTGAACAGTCAATAAACTTACTTTCGAACTCTCTGGTAATATCACCAATCAGAGGGAATCCCATGGCTCTGATAACATTTTCACCTGAGGAATTCAGTCTGAAAAGCTTGGCTGTAGCTGAAGAGTCAGCTGTAACAGCATAGATAAAACCTTCGGAATCTTTACATACATTGGTAAAGGATGGAGCATAGTTTTTACCAATCAGTTCCTGCTGAGTATCTGAAGCTAAATTTTTCCAGAAGTAGGTAACCAGATTGATAGAAGGCTCATTAGTACCAAAGTATCTGGAAAAAGTACCATCTGCATTGAGCTCTAAAATACCTTCATTACTGCTGGTAACAACAATATATATTCTGTCAGCATCATCTACACAAATTTTATTAGGTACATATTCTGTGGAACCTGACATGTTCTCCGGCTGGCCGATAGCCCGCTTAAGATAATATGTCTTACCATCAAGAACATAAACCTTTTTATTCACCATATCGCAGATATAAAGCTCATCCTTCTTCTCATGATAGAATGTGCCTGAAGGGCTGGCCAGCTTCATCTGGCTGCCATCTTCATTAAGAGCGATACGATCCGCACTGCTTCTGATAATACCGATAGTCTGAAGGCACTCACCATCTATATTGAATACATATACTTTTCCACCTATTTTATCGGCTACTATAATTCTGCCGTCATTAGTGGTACATACATCATCAACGCCTTCCAATGTACCGCCCGGGATATTGCCGGAATCAATCATTGTAGACAGGGCAAATGCTGATGGTGTCTCCTGTGAAGCTCCCCAGGAGTCATAAACATATCCTTCGTATTCATATTTAGAGCCATCTGCAGCCAGAACATCCAGGGCAGGCATTGTGAGCACTGCCAGTCCTGCAAAGACAGCACCTGTTATTCTTTTTAAATGTGAAAGTTTCAAGGTGTTACCCCTTTCAAGTCTTTTCTTAATCACTATTAGCCCTTCATACCTGAAGTAGCCATGGTCTCGATAACGTTACTCTGTGAAATAATAAATACTGTAACCGGCACCATAAACATAAGAAGATTAATAGCTGCTGCTACACCGGATCTGGCAATACCTGAACCTGTCACCTGTGAAAGTACATATGACAAAGGCTTTAACTCCTCTGAGTAAATAAAGGAACCGCCGGAATTGCCCCAGAGAGCCTGGAAGGAAAGAATAACCAGTGTAATCCATGCAGGCTTACAAAGCGGCATTACGACTTTCCAGTAGCAGGCGAACTCGTTGGCGCCATCGATCTTGGCTGCTTCTATCATTTCATCCGGTATCTGTACCATAAAGTTCTTCATAAGGTAAAGACCAAGAGTACCACTGATAGCCGGTAAAATAACTGCCCAATAGCTGTCAATAAGGTTGAAACGGTCCATAATGAAGTACTGTGGAACTGCTGTAACCGATGCTGAGAACATCAGGGAATATACTATGATCTGACTCATGGCATTGGAGCCCGGGAATTTGTACTTTGCAAGAGGAAAGGCTGCCATAGACCCTAAAAGAACTGTTCCAAATGTACCAAGACCTGTAATGAAAAGGGTGTTGAAGGCATATCTGGAAAAAGGAATCTCGAAGCTCTCAAAAATATTACCCAGATCCTTAAAATTGTTCATGGTAGGATTGGTAACATAGAGCCTGGGAGGGAATATGAAAAGCTCACTCATGGGCTTAAATGCTGTTGTTATGATATATACAAGAGGGAAAGCTGAGAAAAGTGCAAACAGGGCAAGCATAACGCCCAGTGCTATATCGGTTCCCAGACTTCTGTTTCTTCTCTTTATTTTACGTGATTTCAGATAGTGCTTAAAACCTCGTAATTCTTTTGGCTTTTTTGACTTTGACATAAGTTTATCCAATCTTTCTCAAAAGCTTCTGCACAAGCACATTGCAGAGCATCATAATCAGGAAAAGTATTACGGCAATGGTACATGCATACCCCATCTCATATCTGATGGATGAGTAGTCATAAAGGTGTGTAAGAATTGTGTGACCACTGTAGTTTACTGATGGGAATCCGGCCATCTGGATAGATACATCAGAAATTGAAAGTGATGTAGTAATCTGCATTACAGCACCGAACATAAGCTGTGGCTTCATGGAAGGAAGTGTAATATACCAAAGCTCCTGCCATCTGTTCTTAACACCTTCTACTGCTGCTGCCTCATACAGAGACTTGTCAACTGTCTGAAGGCCGGCTATAAAGGACAGGAATGATACACCCAGTGATAACCAAAGCTGCACTATGATAAGCAGTGGCAGTACGTAGCTGGCATTCTGGAACCAGAGTATGGCATCATGCGTTATACCAAGTTTCATAAGCCATGCATTAGCCCATCCATAAGTATCTGATGAGAAAAGTGTCTTCCATACCAGATAAGCATTACCGGAAATAGATGGTGCATAGAATATCAAAGTAAGGAATGCTCTGGGAACAGGAGGAAGCTCATTAATCAGCCATGCCAGTATGAAACAAAGCAGGTAGCTGATAGGTCCTGTTACTATGGCCAAAACGAAGGTATTTTTTACAGCGGTAAGAAATACGCTATCATCTACTATAAGTCCTATGTAGTTCTCAAAGCCTATCCACTTAGGTGCCTCAGCCATATTGAATGAGGTAAAGCTCAGCACAATGGCTATAAGTACCGGAAGTAGGGAAAATACTATGAAAAGTAATGCAAAGGGAAGAATCATCAAATATTTCTGGTAATTCTTTTTCCATACCATGGCAAAGGAATCCTTAGGCGGAACCTTTACACCATTTATTATTTTTGCCTCGGGTTTCTTTCTCATAAAAGTCCTCTGAAAATGTGTTTATTCTTTAGTCTATACCAAATTCTGCTCGTTTCTTAAGAAGCTCCTTATTGATAGCCTTTACATTTAAGTAAAGAGTCTCACGAGGATTGGAAGAATTAGCTACTACATTATCAAATGCATATCCCAGCATACGTCCTGTCATATAGCTGCCTGGAACTGCAGGAATACCTACTGTATGCTCAAGCTGTGATGAAAGTGCTTTGTACTCCGTAGCACTCCAGGGAAGTGAAGCAAGTACTTTCTTATCTGCAGCTGCGTATCTGGCAGCTGTACCCATAACAGCCTCAACTGTGGTAGCATATGTAAGCTGTGCTTCAGAGCCTGTCCACCATTTAAGGAAGGTCCATGCCTTATCCTGCTTGTCTGATGCACTCATAATGACTGACTGAACTGTATCTGTAACAAATGTATTGTCGATAGTGCCATCTTCTTTAAGAGTGCCGGGGAAAGGTGCAAAGGACCAAAGGCCCTTAATCTCAGGTGCAAATACTTCGAATGTACAGTATGTAGTGTAATTGGTGATACCAATAGGCATTTCACCTGTACGGAAACGGTTGTTGAAGTCTGCTGATACCAAAAGCTTATAGCAGGTAAAGAAGTCTGTCAGCTCTTTAAACGCCTCCAAAGCTACTGTATCAGAAAGACCTGAAGCTATACCGTAATCCTTGCCGCTACCCTTATAATAATCGCCACCATACTGATATACCATAGGAGCGTAAAGAGGAGTAGTTGGCATATAGAAATCGTAATTATTTTTCTGTAAGATTGGAATCAGATCTCTTATCTCGTCCCATGTCTTTGGTACGTCTGCTTCTATCTCAGTTAAAATGTCATTTCTGTAGAACATCATCATGAAATTCTGCTGCTCAGGTAAACCGTAAATACCATCAAGATACTTGGCACCTGTAATAGCACTTTCATAGAATCTGTCTGCTTCTGTCTTAAAGTCAGGGTACTTACCTAAATCTACCAAAGCATTTCTCATAGCGAAGTCTGCCAGTGTAGCCTGTGAAAGTCCTACTACCACGTCAGGTCCGTTACCTGTAAGGGCGGCACGAAGGATAACGTCTGCAGGAATCAGCTGAAGCTTTACATTAATATCATGATTGGGTGTGAAGCTCTCATCTATCATATTCTGAAGGATCTGAGCCTGCTCCTTACCTGCTGAAACCATCCAGACAACCAGTGTGTCATCTCCCTTGGATGCTGTACTGTCTGATGAAACTTCATTAGTCTTTACAAAGAAGGAAGCGAAGAATCTGTAAATACCATAGCCAAAATTCTTAAACCAGTTGGCTGTAGGCTTTGGAAGCTTAGCATTGCTTCCTGCCAGGTAAATGCTGTCAATCTCCAATGGCATTTCATTAATCTGTACCATCCATGTGGCCAGAGCTGAAATATTATTCTTCCACTGTGACAGCTCATCAACTACATCCTCAGGATCTTTGGAAAGCTCTATAGCCTCTAAAGCCATTTTGGAAAGAAGGGAAGTATTCTCACCCTTCTCACCTGTAATATTGATAAGCTCGTTACAGCAGGCTGTAAGCCTCTCGCTCTCGCGAATCATTGTCTCTACAAAGCCCGGTACTTTCTTTCTGATCTCGTAGTCAATGTAAGTAGAAGGAACAGTACCTGTAATCTGTGTTGTCTTTAAATAGAGCTGATTCAGATTGAAAAGAGCCTCTTCTACTTCTGTTACTACAGAGCCGAATTCACCAAGTACTACTTCCATCTTCAGCTCATTCTTGCCTTTGTTAAGAAGGAAGAGCATGTGCTGTCCTTCTTTATCAGAAAGAGTATAATTGACCATGTCAGCTCTGTACTCAAAAGGATAAGCGTTAAGCTCCTCATAAGGAATAACATCGTTAATATATATTCTTCTGTAGGAAGTAACACCTCTGTTTTGTGACTGGCGGCCCTTGAAAGTAATCTCGTAAAGGCCTGTCTCAGGCACTTCTAATTCCCAGATAATGTAATTACCTGAAATCTTGTAGGAATCTCCACCAATAGTATTGTAAACAATGTGATATGGATGATATGGTGAAAGATCCGCATCTGAATAGTTTTTATTAATATTGATAGATGAGGAGGACTTGAGAATAGCTGTAGTAATGCCATCCTTTCTTTCTGCCTCACCCTTTAAAACAGCTCCGGAATATGTATTATATACACCCTTAAGGCTATCTATTACATCTTTATATGCTGCTGCTTTTTCCTGTGTAGCAAATGTAACGCTTGCCAGCGCCATCTTTTCCTTTGCTGACTCAAAAGTAACGGTATGCTGTCCTTTTGAGAGAAAGAAAATAAGCGGCTCGCCGTTTCTTCTGTTGTAGTCTTCTATATATACCGTGCTCAGTCTGAAAATCTCCTGAGCAGAAGGTCTGATTTCGTTGTCATTTTTTACCAGAATATCATCATCCTGATAAAGTCTTTTGAATAGAATCTGTGAAAGCGCATCATACGGCTGCTCTCCATCAATTAAGATTCTTCTTTGAATATCTGATGTGGTACCTTCAATAGGAAGGTATGTAACCATAAGATTATAAAAGCCTTCTTCTTTTACTGTAAAAGTGAAGGTAACCTGTCCTTCGTCTCCAGTAGAAAGCATATTATCTGCATATGCGGCAGACATATTATTTTTTGCAACATATTTGGAAAGATCCACTTTAATGGAATCACTTGCCATTATGCCATTATATCCATATTTCTTAAGGTATTCAGCATAACTTTCTTCGTATACCGATCCATCAAGTCTGTCTGTTCCGAGAGCAGTATCATCATTATTTATTATTTTTACAACAACAATAGCTGCTACTATCAGAACAGCTGCTACTATTAATGCTATAAGTTTCTTTTTGTTTTTCATGATGAGTCCTCTCAATTAACTGTAAATAGTATTTTTCAAAAATTTCATCGGTGGGGGCAAGCCCCCGCCGATGAGAATAACCAAATATCAATTACTCAGCTACAACAGTAACCTTAACTGTTACTTCTGTTGTATTGCCGGCAAAGTCAGCAATAGTAAGCTTAACATTGTATTCGCCAGCTGTTGTGGTGTCGATTGTAGAAAGATCAGCCTTAACATTAGCAGAAACATCAAGTCCGTCAGCATCTTCTGCTGTTGCAATGAAAGCGCCTGCCCAAGCGATCTTCTCAACTTCTGTATCCTTCTTGATAGCTGCAGGATTCTCTACAAGTGTGTATGTAGGAGCTACCTTGTTATCAGGATTGTATACATATACAGAAACTGTCTTGTGGTCGAAGTTGCCGGCCTTATCGTAGAATCTAGCCTTGAATGCTCTGTTATAGTAACCTGCTGTCTTGAAGATATCCTCTGTGAAACCTTCATTGAACTCAGGCTTCATCTCAGAAACTGCGATATCACCATCACCAACGTCTGTACACTTAATGAAGTCAGCCCAGATAGCATCTGTAAGCTTTGTACCAACAGGAACAACGATTGGCTCCTTGATGAACTCAACTACAGGCTTAACTGTATCATTGAAGCCGCCCTTGTTGTTGATGTCTTCCATCTCTTTAAGAACCTGGTTGAACTTACCAATGTTCTCATCAATGTATGTCTTGTAAGATGTCTTCTGGGTGAATGCTGTACCTACTGCATCATCCCATGTAACTCTAAGACCCATAAGGTCAGATACGTCAGAACCTACAGCAACTGCCTTTGTGATGTAGTTGTAAGCAGAAAGGATAAGGTCACCGAGTGTAGTACCGTCCTTGTCAACCTCTGTTGCATTTGTAATATCAAGCTTGTAGTCAGCTGCTACAGACTCACCCTGCTTATCCTGATACTGAGCATATGTATCAACACCACCAAGTGTGCAGTAGTATGTCTTTGTGTAAAGCATAAGAGCCTTGATAGCAAGCTCTGTCTTCTCTTCAGATACGCCCTTAAGGATGCAGAGAGAGTCAGATACTGTCATACACTGTCTGTACTCAGGGGAATCAATAGCAAGTCTGTCAGGTCTAGGCCAAGGAACGATACCAACAGCATCGCCGTTCTGATTGCCCTGTCCAAGAACCCAGTCTGCACAGTCTGTGAATACTGTTGTAGAACCGTTAAATCTGTTACAGTTGTTTAACCAGTCAGGCTGAAGCTCGTTCCAGCTAGCGATCTGGAATGTAAGAAGGCCATCATTGATAAGACCCTGCATGAAATCAACTGCGTCAACCATCTTCTGGTCAGCAGCACCTACGCCTGCAGCACCGTAAATGTATGCGCCGTTGGAGTAAGCTGCAGAAAGTGTAGCCATTCTGAAGTCTGTGTTGTAAACATCAATTGTATCGTTGTCAGCGTAAGCAGCCTTAAGCTGTGTAAGGAGCTCCTTGAACTTGGACCATGTCCACTCGCCCTTTTCGAAAAGAACGTTAGGATTCTCAACGCCAGCCTCTTTAATCATATCGATGTTGTATACAAGTGGCCATCTCTGCATGAAACGGCAAACATCGCCCATCATGTAGTAATGTCCGTAAAGCTTGTCATAAAGCATCCAGCCCATCTCTTCATTCTCACGGAAAAGATGCTCATATGCATCAAGATTCTGTACAACGTTCTGCTTAAGAAGTGTAGACTCACATCCACCCCATACTGTAGCGATATCACAGATAGGTCTGCCAGCCATCTCGGATGTAAGAACATCCTTCTCTGTAGCCATCTGTACATACTCGAACTTAACGCCCAGCTGCTCTAATACAGCCTTCTCTGCTGCAAGACGAGCTGTTCTCTGCTCAGCTGCCATTACAGGCTCGCCTGTAATCTCGTCAACAACATGTGGATCAAGTCCGTTTACCCAGTGTGTTCCCCAAACAAGAGTTGTTTCCTTCTTTGGATCGTCTGCAGGCTTTGTAGTCTCAGGAGTAGTCTCAGCGCCCTGGGATGGTGTAGCTGAAGGTGTAGGCTTGTTATCAGTCTTACCACATGCAGCCATGCTGAGTACCATAACACCTGTGAGAACAGCCGCTACGATTTTTCTCATTTTTCTCATAAAATTCTCCTTCTTTGACATTAAGTCAATTATTAATGAGCAACTTCTTTACCAAAGTTTAGTAAACAAACTTTAGTAAAGTTTACTAAACAAAAATAACCTATTTTTACTGATATGTCAAGTGCTTATTTGGATATTTTATATATTTACTTAACATTTTTTTTTTTGTTTTTGTGCGTTTTGTACAGCCATATGTTTCATATGCTTTATACGAGCGGTAAAAAAATCCCATCCCCCCTGTTATCCCTAGTAAACATTTACTTTAAAACGTTTTTCCCCCTTCACTTCTGCTGCTTATAAGTCGTTTTTTTCCTTTTATCTTGAAAATAAACCGTGTTTATGGTACACTGATATGGTGCATCAGCACGCTTATTAGTGCGCCTTTTAGCTTTTAGAAGTACTGCTTAATAAGTGCCATCAGCTGATAAAAATCACAAAGGAGGTCCTGCTTGGTTTACGATCTTCAGCGCGCCAGCATGTGGAAAAGAATATCCGCATGGCTACTGGACACAATTTTATTAGTAATTATGGTCACAGGATTTATGTGGATTATATCTTCCATCGATCGCTATGACAGATATGAAGCTGATTATAATAAGTACATAAAGAATTACCAGGAAAAGTACGATACAAATTTTAGTTATACAAGAGAGCAGTACGAAGCTCTTTCTGAGACAGATCGTGCCAGATACGACGAAGCCTACAAAGCTTTTGCCGAAGATAAGGATGTTTTATACACATATAATATGGTAATTAATCTGACGCTGGTTAATACCTCTCTCTCCATCCTATTCGCTTTCGCAGTCCTGGAGTTCATGGTCCCATTGTTTTTAAAGAATGGTCAGACCGTCGGAAAAAAAGTTTTCTCGCTGGGTGTCATTCGCACAGACGGTGTAAGACTCACACCCTTGCAGCTGGTAGTCCGTACATTCCTGGGCAAATTTACTATCGAGACCATGATCCCTGTTCTCCTTATTATAATGATATTTTTCAACACCATCGGTTTTACAGGTGTTATTGTAATATTTGCAATTCTTGCATTTAACTGCGGCCTTATGATAGCCACCCGTACCAATTCCTGCATTCACGACGTTTTTGCAGTTACAGTAGTAGTAGATCTTCCCAGTCAGATGATTTTTGACAGCCATGAGGATCTCATCCGGTACAAAGAGGAGTATGCCGCCGAAAAGGCTGCCCGCTCACAGTATTAATCAGTATCCTATATTAATTTAATATAAGAAAGAGGAAAAATATGAAGGTTGTATTACAAAACGTTACAAAGATTTTCCCCAGCCGTAACAAGAAGTCATCAGAGGAAGTTGTTGCAGTAAACAATTTCGACTTCACTATCCCGGACGGTAAACTTATCGGCTTACTTGGTCCTTCCGGTTGCGGAAAGAGTACCACTCTTTACATGATTAGTGGTTTACAGAAGGTTTCTTCCGGTAGAATTTTCTTCGGAGAAAATGATGTTACCGATCTTTCACCTGAAAACAGAGGTGTTGGTCTGGTATTCCAGAACTATGCTCTTTACCCTCACATGACAGTAAAGCAGAACATTATGTTCCCATTACAGAATCTTAAGGGTGCAGACAAATTAACAAAGGAAGAGATGATGGAGCGTACTGTCAATGCAGCTAAGCTTGTGCAGATTGATGAGCTCTTAGATCGTAAGCCATCAGAGCTTTCCGGCGGTCAGCAGCAGCGTGTTGCCATCGCCCGTGCATTAGTTAAAATGCCACGTATCCTCCTTCTGGACGAGCCACTCTCCAATCTGGACGCTCGTCTGCGTCTTCAGACCAGAGAAGAGATTCGTCGTATCCAGCGTGAGACCAATATCACTACCATCTTCGTTACCCATGACCAGGAAGAGGCTATGTCCATTTCTGATATGATCGTAGTTATGAAGCTGGGTGTCATTCAGCAAATCGGTGCTCCTCAGGATGTATATGATGATCCCGAGAATCTCTTTGTTGCCAAATTCCTGGGTACACCTCCTATCAACGTTTTTGAAGGAGCTGTAGAGGCCGGCAAACTTAAGATCGGTAATGAGACTGTTATGGATGTTACAGGTGTAGAAGACCAGCCCGTATATGTAGGTATCAGACCTGAGGGCTTTATCTTAAGCGACAACGGACCTCTGACCTGCGATATATTCAATGTCGATGTTATGGGTCGTGATTCCAGCATTGTTTCTACCAATGCCGCATCACTTAATCCTACCATCCGTTCCATTATTGATGCGGATCTGCGTCCTGCAGAGGGTACAAAGCAGGTTCACTACTCACTTAAGCCCAACAAGGTATTCCTTTTCAACAAGGAGACCGAGAAGAGAATCAGATGCGAGGTAAAATAAATGGTTGATAGTAAACAACAGTGGAAGGCCTGGTTATATCTGGCTCCAGCTATCGTGCTGCTGTTAATATTTACGGTATGGCCTATTTTCAACACCGTACGTATGGCTTTCCTCGAAGACTATAAATCTCTGCAGGCTGCAAGCGGTGCCTCTTTCCATTTTGGCATCAAGAACTTTACAAAAGTTATGGCCTTCAGCGAGTTCAAACAGTGTCTTAAAAATACGGTACTCTTCTGTGTACTTACAGTGCCGATCTCCACTCTTTTGGCACTGTTTATCGCAGTAGCTCTTAATTCCATTAAGCCTCTGCAGAAAGCATTACAGACAATTTTCTTCCTGCCTTATGTAACAAACTCCATTGCTATCGGTATGGTATTTGCTGCTATGTTCAATATCGTAGGAAGTTTCCTGGGTACAGATAACGAGCTGATCATTACTGCAGGTATTGTAAACAATATTCTTGGCTTTTTCGGTATTCCCTACATCAACTGGATTAATGCCGGTTCTTCATACCTGGCTAATATGACAGTTATGGTTATTTATATCGTGTGGAATGCGCTGCCTTTCAAGATTCTTATCCTGATGGGTGGTCTTCAGTCCATCAACAAGCAGTATTATGATGCTGCCAAGATTGATGGTACCGGTAAGAGTCGTATCCTTTGGCGCATCACCGTGCCTCTCCTTTCCCCTATGCTCGCCTATGTTATCATCACAGGCTTCATCGGCGGTTTTAAGGAGTACACCAGTATCGTCGGTATCTTCGGTGAGCAGATGGGACCTGCAAACGAGACCGGTCGTCTGAACACCATGGTAGGATACGTATACGATTCTCTATCCCACAACAACCAGGGACGTGCCAGTGCAGCAGCCCTTATCCTCTTTGTCATCATCTTCATAGTTACCATGATTAACCTTCAGGTAAGTAAGAAGAGAGTTCATTACTAGGAGGTGCGAAATGGCTGAAAATACTAAAATTATGGCTGAACAGGATCTGTCTGTTACCACATCCCGTCAAAAGGTGGGATATATCGTAGGTAAGATTCTTGTTTACCTTTTCCTTATCGTTATGGCACTTATCGTACTTTTCCCCTTCTACTGGATGCTGGCATCCTCTCTCAAGGATCTGGAAGAGTACAGACGTTCCAAACCAACATTTTTCCCACAGGCTATGCAGTTCTCCAACTACTATGATGCATTCACTACTGCCAGCCTGGGTAAGCTTTTCCTTAACACTCTTTTTGTAGGTGTTGTTTCCACTATTCTTTCCCTTGTTATTACTATCCTCTCTGCTTTTGCCTTTGCAAGACTGGAGTTCAAGGGAAAAGACGCTCTCTTCGGCGCTCTCATGGCTACCATGATGATTCCCGGTGAGCTTTTCACTATTACCAATTACACTACCGTTTCCAGATTTGGTTGGATGAATACTTATACTGTACTCATCGTACCTTTCCTTGTAAGCGTGTTCTACATCTATCTTCTCAGACAGAATTTCATGCAGATTCCTAACGAGCTGTATCTGGCTGCCAAGGTAGATGGTACTTCCGACATAAAGTATTTGTGCAAGGTCATGATACCGCTGTCTCTGCCCACTCTGATTTCCATTACCATCCTTAAGATGATGGGATCCTGGAACTCCTATATCTGGCCCAGACTGGTAGCGAACGATAAGGACCACAGACTGGTTACCAACGGTCTTCGTAACGCCTTCACTTCTACTTCCGGTGACGTTGATTACCCTGTACAGATGGCCGCCGTTGCCATTGTTTCCTTCCCTCTTTTCCTTGTATTCGTATTCTTACGTAAGTACATCATGAAGGGTGTAAGCAGAAGCGGTATCAAGGGCTAATGCCTTATTAACATGTTTTTAAGCAGAAATGCTTAAAATATATTGCCGGTCTATAGGCTACTATAAATTTTCATCTACCGGCAAAAGAAGGAGATTATCATGAAAAAAAATCTTTTCAGAAGCGTCGTTGCAATAGTACTTGTTGCATCAATGCTTTTCGGAGGATGTGGTTCCAAGAAGCGTTCCGCAGCCTTCGATGTACCTGCAGAGGGATATGACGGGTCTGCAGTTACTATCAAGTTCTATCACACAATGGGATCCAATCTTGCTGATGTACTCAATGTTTATATCAAAGAGTTCAACAAGCTCTATCCCAACATCACCGTTGACGCAAGCGCGGTTGGCAGTTACGACGATGTAAGAGATACTATCGCGATCGAGATTCCCGAGAGCAACGAGCCTAACATCGCTTACTGCTACCCTGACCATGTTGCTCAGTACAACATTGCTAATGCAGCAGTACAGTTGGACAATCTTATTGCTTCCAAGATTGAGGTAAAGCGTGCTGATGGTTCTAAGGAAATACTTGGTCTTACAGACGCTCAGAAGAATGACTTCATCGACGGTTATTATGCAGAAGGCTCTGCTTTCGGTGATGGACATATGTACACTCTTCCTTTCTCCAAGTCTACAGAGGTTCTTTACTACAACAAGACCTTCTTTGAGGCTAACGGTCTTTCCGTTCCTAAGACCTGGGACGAGATGGAGACTCTTTGTAAGAAAATAAAGGAAATCGATCCGACCTCCATTCCTCTCGGCTATGACTCTGAGGCCAACTGGTTCATCACAATGACAGAGCAGCTGGGCACACCATATACAAGTGCTACAGGTGACAAGCACTATATCTTCGACGATGATAAGAACATCGAGTTCGTAAAGAGATACGCTACTTGGTATACACAGGGTCTTGTTACCACTCAGATGCTTTACGGCACCTATACTTCCGGTCTGTTCGTAGCAGAGTCCGGTACCAGAAGCTATATGTCTATCGGTTCTTCTGCAGGTGCTACACACCAGCGTCCTGCCAAGGGTGCTGACGGCACATATCCATTCGAAGTAGGCATTGCTACAATTCCTCAGGTTGATGCAAACAAGCCTAAGGTTATCTCTCAGGGTCCTTCCATCTGTATTTTCCAGAAGAAGAATCCTCAGGAAGTAGTAGCTTCCTGGCTCTTCGTTAAGTTCCTTACAACAAACGTTGATTTCCAGGCAGAGTTCTCTACAGTATCCGGTTATGTTCCTGTACTTAAGTCTGTAGGTGAGAATGATGCCTACAAGGCATTCCTCTCCAAGGCTGACGGCGGTGATTACATTTCCGCTCTTTCTGCAAAGGTTTGTCTTGATCAGAAGGATGCTTACTACACCTCTCCTGCATTCAACGGCTCTTCTACTGCCAGAACAAAGGTAGGTCAGATGCTGGCTGCATGTATGACAGACGCTAAGGATCACAAGGACGATCTTGATTCCTTCATTAAGAGTCAGTTCAAGAAAGTAATCGAAGCTTGTGAGTACGAAGAATAATTAAAGGCATCTTTATATGATTATTTCTAAAAAATTATTCAAAAAAATAGCTATTTCCGGCCTGTGCCTGAGCCTCCTTTGCTCAGGCATAGCCTGTGGTAAAGGCAAGGACAAAAACAATACTCCTGATGCTCCCACAGAATTTTACGACTACGCCGCTGACCTGAAGCTGGATATGAATTCTACTACCCTTAAGCAGGAAGTCACCGTAAAGAATTACATCGATGGTGACACGGTTCACTTTAATGTCCCCGGCAGTCTGGTGGCAGACGGAGTCCTTAAAGCAAGATTTCTTGCGATTAATACCCCTGAATCTACAGGTAAAGTAGAGGAGTACGGAAAGAAAGCCTCCAATTTTACAAAGGAAACCCTTAAAAAGGCTACTTCCATTATCATTGAATCCGATGACGAGAATCTCAATGTGGATTCCACCGGCGGCAGATATCTTGTGTGGATATGGTATAAGACGGCTGATTCAGACGAATACAGAAACCTTAATCTGGAGCTACTGCAGAATGGCCTGGCTATCGCTTCCAATTCCAGCAACAACCGCTACGGCAGCTTCTGTATGAATGCCATCACTATGGCTCGCAATTGTAAGCTCAATGTATATTCCGGCCAAAAAGATCCTGATTTCTTTTATGGTGACGCCATCGAGATGACTCTTCAGGAGCTTCGTCTCCATATCTCTGATTATACCGGTCAAAAAGTTGCTTTTGAGGGCGTGGTTACATCCAATTACAACAACTCAGCCTATATAGAGGAATATGACCCGGAAACAGGTCTCTACAACGGTATTATGGTATACTATGGATATGGTCTCACAGGCTCCGGTCTGGAGATTCTTTCTGTAGGCAACCGTGTAAGAATCGTAGGTACTCTTTCTTTCTTTGAAAATAACGGTACATATCAGATTTCCGGTGTTACCTACAGAGAAATGAAGCCCAATGATCCGGGCAATATTATGAAGCTCGGTGAGGGTTACCAGGCTGCCTACCTGAAGCTGGATGCAGATACCTTTACAAATGGTACTGTGGAGATTACCGATGAAAACGGTGGTAAAATCAATATGGCAGTAGCCAAATATATTGAAGGCTCTACTATCTCCATGGACAATCTCACCGTAGACAAAATTCGTACTACCGGTGAGGAAAGCTCCTCCAGCGGAGCTATGACACTTACCTGTACCGATTCTAACGGCAAGGAAGTGTCTGTACGTACTGTTGTGCTTTACGACGCCAATGGTAATATAATTACTGCTGACGCCTATGAGGGAAAAACAATTAATGTTTTGGGTATCGTTGACTATTACAACGGTAGCTATCAGATTAAAGTGTTATCCCCTAGCAATATAACAATTCAATAATAAAAGGAGAGAAAAAAACATGAAGAAAAAGATTTCTTTACTTCTTGTCTTCGTTATGCTTGTTTCCATGCTTGCAGCATGTGGCAAGGGTAATGGTTCCAATGGCTCTTACGATGTAGCAAAAGCTAAGGAATACGTTAAGTCACTCTACAAGAAGACAGACGGCGTTACAAAGGCCAATGACTACGAAGTAGTAGGCAATGTAAAGATTGCAGGTGACGATTACAAGGTTGAATGGACTGTTGAAGTTACATCCGGCAACAAGGACGATGTTAAGCTCGTTGCAAAAGATGGCAAATATACAGTAGACATCAACGAGAAGGCTTCTGAGGCTGCCACATATGTCCTCAAGGCTACAATTACTGCTCCTGACGGTTCTAAGGATACTTATGAGCTGACCCACAAGCTGGCTGCATTCAAGCAGTTCTCATGGGCTGATTATGTTGCAGCTGAAAAGGATTCCAATGTAGTAGTAACAGGTATCGTTACAGGTATCATCTCCAAGACTAAGGGCGCCAGCAGCAACTGCGTATACTTCCAGGATAAGGATGGCGGTTACTACGCTTACCAGACCAGCCTTGACCCTGTTGCTGATCTTGATATTAAGCCTGGTTATACAATCACATGTTCCGGTATCAAGGATCTCTACTCCGGTACACACGAAGTTAAGTCTGGTGTTATCGAGATTACAGATAAGACAACAAAGCTTCCTGAAGCAGTTGACTATACAACAATTTTCACAAATGCAGCTTCCTTAAAGGATGCTACACTCGTTGAGAAGCAGGCTTTACTTGTAACTCTTAAGGGTGTTGAAATCACAGGTCAGGGCAGCGATGCAACATACTACAACTTCAAGCTTGGCGACAAGATTTCTTATGTAAGAATCTCCTCTTCTACATGTCCTCTTTCCAAGGATGAGCAGAAGCAGTTCACAGAGACATATCTTGCAAACATCGGCAATAAGTGTGACGTTACAGGTCTTATCACACTTTATGATGGTGCATTCTATCTTACACCTATCACAGTAGATGCTTTCCATAACTATGTAACAGTTGAGAAGACAGATGCTGAGAAGGTAGCTTACGAGGCTGAAAAGCTTGGTATCCCTGCAAAGGTTCAGAAGGATACTGTTCTTGATCTTGCTGCTACAGGCTCTCTTTACAAGGATGTAGCTATTACTTATACCGTTGAAGGTGCTACTTACGCAGATGGCAAGCTCACACTTGTTCAGGGCGATAAGGACGCTGTAGTAAAGGTTACTGCTACTATTAAGGCTGGTACTGAGACTAAGGAAGTTGTTGTTGAGATTAAGGTTGAGGCTAAGGCTGCAGACATGAGCGTTGCTGAAGTTCTTAATAAGCTCTTCGCTCTTGAGTCCGGCGAGTCTCTTGCAGGCATCCATGTTCTTCAGGGTACTATCACAGAGTTTGCTTATGCTTACGATGCTGAGAAGAACAACTGCTCCGTATGGCTTGATGTACAGGGCAAGAAGATCGAAGCTTACAAGCTTGTAGGCGGTGCTGATCTCGCTGTTGGTGATGTAATCACTGTAACAGGTGTTCTTAAGCGTTATAAAGATACATATGAATTCGATGGCGGATGTACATATTCCAAGACTCTTTCCGTAGAGGAAGCTAAGCAGCTGGTAGTACTTGACAAGCTCTTCGCTCTTGAATCCGGAGAATCTCTTCCAGGCAAGTATGTTCTTCAGGGTACTATTACAGAGTTTGCTTATGCTTACGATGCTGAAAAGAACAACTGCTCCGTATGGCTCGACATCAATGGTAAGAAGGTAGAGGCTTACAAGCTTGTAGGCGGTGCTGATCTCGCTGTTGGCGATAAGATCACTGTAACAGGTGTTCTTAAGCGTTATAAGGACACATATGAGTTCGACGGTGGCTGCACATATGCTAAGGATCAGTCTCTCGAAGATGCAAAGGCAGCTCTCATTCTTGAGCAGCTCTTCGCTCTTGAGTCCGGTGAGTCTATCACAGGTCTTCAGACACTCACAGGTAAGATTACAGAGTTCGCTTATGCTTACGATGCTGAAAAGAATAACTGCTCCGTATGGCTTGATATCCAGGGCAAGAAGGTAGAGGCTTACAAGCTTGTAGGCGGTGCTGATCTTGCTGTTGGCGATGAGATTACTGTAACAGGTATTCTTAAGCGCTACAAGGATACATATGAGTTCGATTCTAACTGTACTTACACAAAATAATTAATCCCTTGGGATATAAAAAAACGAGTTGCTTCGGCAGCCCGTGAGCGTGTCGACAAAGTCGACACTTCAGAGCAGATGGCGTACGCCATTTGCTCTGTTCTTTTTCAAAAGGAATAAATGGCGAAACCGCTAGTTATCTTAAAAATATAGTTAATCTACAGTCTGAACGGGTTGCTTCGGCAACCCGTTTTAACGTGTAAAAAAAACTTGTATATGAATTGACCGTAAAGGTCAATTCATACACAAGTGGGTCCCTCCTTAGTCCTTACATCCAACCATCGTGGGTAGATTTGTATTCTTTTACAAGGGCGTCAGCCTTATTTACCAGCTCCATCAGCTCTTCTTCAGAGTGAACTGTAGCACCGGCAGCACATTCATGTCCGCCGCCGCCGTACTGCTCAGCCAGCTTATTGATAGTCATGAAACGTGAGCGAAGACGTACTCGTATCTCGTCATTTTCGCCGGGATTCTTGATAAAGGCCAGCCAGCAGATAGAGCCTTTAATGCCACTCATGTAGCTCACTGAATTGCTGGCCTGCTCAGAAGTAAGTCCAAACTGCTCCTGAATTTCCTTTGTGATATGTACGTAAGCCACGCCATTTTCCGTAATCTTCATATTGCCCAGAACATAAGCCTGGAATTTATAATAATCAAAGTCCTCCAGATCAAGGTATGCCTGTAAAGTCTCCAGATCAATGCCTGTATCCAAAAGGATACCCGCATTTCTCAAAGTCTCACCTGTGGTAGAATTAAACTTAAATCTACCACTATCTGTCACCATACCGGTATAGAGGAAGGTAGCTGCCTTTTTGGAAAGCACCAGCTCGTCCTTAAAAGTCTTATAAAAGTCTACAATCATCTCACAGGCTGAGCTTCTGTAATCCTCTACCCAGGAAATATCACCATAAGTAGATATCTCCACATGATGATCAATCTTTACAATCTCTTTGGCCAGGGCATATTTCTTATTGGAGAGACGGTCAACATTGGCTGAGTCTACAGCTATGAAAAGTGCATCTGCATACTCGCTGTCATCAATAACAGTCTCCTCGTCTTCCAGAAATGCCAGATAACCTGAATAATCCTCATTTATTACCTCTACTCTCTTTCCCGGAAAGCTGTCTCTGATAATCCAGGCCAGGCCATTGGAAGAGCCTACAGCATCACCATCAGGTCTGAAATGACGGCCCACGATAATATGATCATATGCCTTAATTTTGTCCAAAATCTGCTTTTTAATGTCTTCGTTCATGTATTATGTCTCCTTGTCCTTATATAACAAAAGCCCTTTTTAAGGGCTTTATACGCGTTTTAACGCTATTATCTACATCATCATGGCATCCAGGTCACTCAGCATGGCCATAGCCGTCTCACGATCTGCTACAGTGGCTCCGCTGGCCTTTTCATGACCGCCGCCACCATACTTTACTGCCACAGGATTGATATTATACTTACTGGAGCGCAGCTCACAGAGAACATGAGTATTGCCTTCCTCATCCTTTTCTTCTGTAAAATTCACCCAGATATCCACTCCCTTTATATCTGCCATGGTGCCCACCATGCCACGGGATACAGCAAATGTAGACATACCCGTAGCCTCTACCTCTGCCAATGTATTGTAGATATATGCCACCTTGTTTTCAGTAAACTGAATCTTTAATATAAACTCAGCCTTACGCTTAACGCCCTCAAAATCCTCTGCATAAAGATTCTTATAAAGCACGTTAAAATCAATATTACCCTTTTCATAGAGAAAAGCAGCGTTCAGAAAAGTCTTATCAGTAGTCTGGTCAAAACGGAAACGGCCACTGTCAGTCACCATACCGGTAAAAAGGGCTCTGGCACCTACTCCATCCACCTGAAGATGGCACTCTCTTACCATGGCTGTAATAACGGAGCAGCAGCTCTCATAAGAAGAATCCACTACTTCAGTGCCACAAATAGGCTCAATAAACAGATGATGATCCATACGGGCATTTTCTTTAGCTATGGTATAGCGGTCATCAGAAATAAGATGGGGAGCTGATGTGTCCAGGACAATAGCCAGAGCATCAGCGTACTCACTGTCTGCCACTTCGTCCATCACTGAATCCTCAATAAAATCATAGCGTCCGGCAGGATCACCTACCATCAGCACTCTTTTCTCAGGCCAGCTACTGGTAATGACATGCTTGAGCCCCACCTGACTGCCTATGGCATCTCCGTCAGGTCTGGAATGTCTGTGAATGATTATTTTGTCATATTCCTTTATCTTATTAATTAATTCTGTGTACATGGTACCTCTTTAATTACTTTGTCAATTTAGTATTGATGATATCAATGAGTCTCTGGGCTGCATCTTTAGGATCATCCTGTACCAAAAGCTCAATATCGCAGATATCATTATTACGATACTCAAAATCCAGAGACATAATACGGCGCACCTTGTCATCGTCATCCAACTGTCTGCTTATAATATTTTTAACCACATCATTTTTATCGCGGTTAACAAAAACAAGCAAAGCCTGATTGCGGAAACGATTGCGGATAGTAAGAGCACCACAGATATCAATAGGAATAACTGCATAATTACCACGCTCTACAATAGGCTGCACTTCATCTGCTGATGTACCAAAGTGGTATCTGGAGTATACGGTAGTCTCCAGGTAATGACCTGAATCCTTTTCTTTAATAAATTCGTCTTCTGTAATAAAGCGGTATGCGTCGGGCTCCTCCTGAGCATTACGTGGTCTGGTAGTAGAAGTAAGAGGCTTCTCAAAATCAGAGGAAATCTCTGTCATAGCCTGAGAAATCTCATTTTTAAGAGATCCTGAAGGTCCTACCAGGCAGATAACGCCACCATCTGAAAGGTCCGGTGCTTTTTCTGTAAAGGAATTTCTTACCATCTTAAAGAGCTGTAGAAAATCCGAGTAGCTGTTAACAGCCAGAAGGCCTGTCATATCCATATTCCAGGGCTTTCTGAAAAGCACCGGATAATTGGCCTTGGATGAAGCTATATTGTGGGCTCCATCATCTAAGAGCATATCAAGGGCCATAACGTCCTTACGGGTACCTATAATAATATTCTGGGATGGAATCTCAGGGAAGTCCTGTACCAGACGCTCGGCACGAGCAGACATACACATAACAGGCACTGCTGTAACAAAGAATACGTCCGCGTGCTTACTAAGCTCTCTGACGAACTTCTGAGCCCCGGGAATAATAGGCTGTGTACGCACAAATTCAGGATCTGAATAAAGGGCAATACGCTCATCGAAATGGCGGCCATAATTTCCCCAGCCTCTAATTTCATTTATGCTTACCGGCTCTTCATCCGGATGACGCTTATTTATAATGGAAAGCGCATAAGCATTGCACTCGTATAAAGTGTCATCAACATCAAGTCCGATACGTAATCTGTTCTTCTTCATATATTACCCCTTTTACTAATTCATTAGCAAGACTTATAAAAAACATAAGCCCCACTCAGCTCGACGATATAAAATTATATACTGAAAAAAGGGTTTTCGCAAGTACTAGATATAGTGTTCCAGAGGCCCGGCACACCTACATTATATTCACATCTTTAACAAATCGGGGCTTTATTTTCTCATCGCAGCTCACTTTAAAGTCATTGAGAATAATATTACCTGCATTTCTGGCAAATATGCCGTTCACGCCGGTATCCAGATGGCCTCCGACAACAGACGGCCTTCTATCGGAAAAACCACTTTCATACTTAGTCTTTTTCACCAGATTTACTCTGACATGTTCAAATACTATATCATCGATAACAGGCTGTCCTTCCTCTCCATAGATAAATATACCATTTTCCGAAGTACAGAAAATATCACGGAAAATAATGCCCTTAATGTACTTGATGTCCGTATCTTCTTTACGCTTAAGCGCTGTGATGGCAATGGGCTCAGCCTGGCCCCACCAGTGGTCCTTGGAGAAAAGTCTGGTATCAATAGTAATATTTGAAAAAACAATATTTTCAAAAAGCCCCTTATCACGGAGCATCAGGGAAATGCCCCTGTTACTACGGGAAATAGCTATATTGCTAATAGTCATGTTGCGAAAAGGTGCTTCACTTTCCGAACCAAACTTAACTGCAGCTGAAGTAGAAATGATGGTGCAATTATTTACCGTAATATTTTCACAATTGCCATACTCCATTTTCTGAGCAGTATTTTTAAAAACTATACCATCGTCGCCGGCCTCGATGTGACAGTCACTGATACGCACGTTCTGACAATGGTCAGGGTCTATACCGTCACAATTGGCCATTCGAAGATTATTAAGAATCCTGATACCGGTAATCAGCACATCACGACATCCTACCAGATGCACCGTCCAGAAACCGGAGTGAGAAAGCGTCACTCCTTTAAGATCGAAATGCTCTACGTCCTCTACATACATAAGCGGTACTCTGGGATAAAAGCTTCCTTCTATATGCTCTTTTATTACCTCCCCATAGAAAATCTCCTCATTGCCATCTATCTCTCCCTCGCCGGTAATAGCCACATTTTTAGCATGGAGACAATAAAGGAAAAAGAGGGTGGGCATGCCGTCATACTCACAATTTTCATAGGATGGCACATCTCTTTTACCATCAAATCCTTTTTTCAGAGTACCCTGCATATCAAAATCAGCAATATTGTCGGACGCTTTAAGCACTGCTGTCCTTTCCAGATGCAGCTCAACATTTGATTTGAGCACTACAGTACCGGTACGATATATATGCCCTCCGGGCAAAATCACTCTGCCCCCTCCTGCCGTATTACAGGTATCAATAGCCTTCTGAAGGGCTTTGGTATCATCAGTCTTATTATCGCCAATGGCTCCAAAATCCAATACATTAATATTCATATACACCTCCGTTTAGTCGAAAAAGTACTTATTTTAATTATATCAAACCCTTATTTCCTTAGCAATCGAAGACAAAAAATAATTTTGTTACCGTAATTTTGTAACAGTCCTGATCCTCACCCTTTATTTAGGCTTTTTTAATTGTTATTAGGACTCCTTAAGTGGTAAAATATTGTCGAATCCAAAGGATTGGATTTCGGATTATCCGTTTTCCAAGGAAGGAGGTAGAGGACTCATGGACATACCTGCATTATCAATGGCAATGGCTCAAAACAGAGTCATGTCGGATATAAACATAGCGGTTATGGCAAAAACATTAGACACTGTCAAGGAGACAGGAGCTCAGATGGTAGAAATGCTTGAAAAGTCAGCCATGGAGCTCTCTGTTAACCCTCACATCGGAGGAAATTTCGACGTGTCTGTTTAACAACGTTGACCAAGTAGCGTTTTGTGACAGAGGTGTGACAGAGGGACGTTTCTAAATGACACATTTTGAATCAAAATGTGTCATTTAGAAACGTCCCTCTGTCACATTATTTATACATTTCAAAAAGCTCTAAATATTTTTCTTCTACCTCTTTAAAGGGTACGAAGCTGTAATCTATCTTTATATGTACCAAAGGCTCCGGCTGAGCCATCTCTTCATTCAAGAGATACTTAAGATCAAACCAAAGCATGGCATCGTCTACCTCTTTTACCAGCTCTGCTTCCTCTTCTGTCAGATCTGACCCCAGGAATTTTTCATAAATTACTGAAAGCAGCTGATCCTCCAGCTCCAGATATGAAGTAATGTACTGTTTAAAAGGTCTGGGCACATCGCTCATGTAACTTTCCGAAGCATCATGCAGAAGACATGCTAATATTACCCTTTTAGAGTATCCTCTGCCTGCAGCTTCCATACAACAGTTGATACAGTGCTGGCCCACCGAAAAAAATTGTGATACGTGGCCATTGCCTCTACATGTATGTGAAAGAGCATGGGCCACATCTTTTATATTTATAAGCTCCGGATCCGGATGCACCGGGTCAAAATGAATACCACTGGAAGTGGTGATATAATTGGACAAAATAAACTCCTTTACACAGTAGGCCAATTATAATGCCGACTGCCATCTCAATGCATATTTTCTTAAGGTCTCTGATACTGCTCCCGGCCCTGCATTTAACTCATCAAAGTACCTGCAGATACGATCAGCCAGCCCCACCTCGTCTAAATCCACGCCAAATATTTCTTTATTGGAAAGCAAAGGTTTGATTTTTATACTCTCAAAAGGTACGCCAAAGGAAATAGTATCTGTCACCTGCTGCAATTCCTCCAGCAGAGGGTCCGGAGAAATAATCATCTCCAGTCCATCATCATTTATAGCCATAAGGTATCTGAACCAGCCGGCTATAGTCAATGGTATCAGCACCAGCTTATCCATATTAAGCCCTTTTTCGTAATATCTCTTAATGGTCTCGCCGTATCTCACATGAAGCTTCTGAGATGTGTCTGTAGCAATACGTCTGGGTGAATCCGGCATAAAGGGATTGGGCAGACGAATCTGCACTACAGTGTCTAAAAAGTCAAAGGGATCAATAATTCCGGGATGTACCACTACCGGCATCCCCTCCCTGTAGCCAATGTCTGCCACCAGACGAGTAAGTACATCTGATGCCATTTCTTCAGATATTTTTGTATAATTCAAAAGACAACCAAAAATAGCCAGCGCCGTATGAAGCGGATTCAGACAAGTGGAGACCTTCATATTTTCCACTTTTTCCACAGTGGCTCTGTCTGTAAGCATAATGCCGCATTCGCTAAGATCCGGTCTGCCATTGGGAAAAGCATCCTCAATTACCAGATATTCTGTTTCTTCTGCATTCACGTAAGGAGCAGTACTGGTATTTTTTTCAGTGACATAGCCCTGCATATTTTCTATCCCCAGTCCCTGCAGCAGCTGCATCACCACCACATGAGGGGCCGGAGTAATTTTGTCAATCATGGTAATGGGAAAAGACACCTTGTGGGGATTTTTTATATACTCCAGGAAACCTTTTTCACAACGTCCTGTCTGTTCCCACATGCCGGCTATTATTTCCATGGCATTTTTTAGCTTATCTCCATTATGAGAGCAATTATCAGTAGATACCATAGCTATAGGAAAAGCTCCCGCCAAATATCTGGCATATAAAAGCGAGCAAATCCTGCCCAGGCAGCTGGACACTCCATCGGGTCCTGCCACGCAGTCATCGGATACCCATGAATTCAGCACGCCTGTAATATTTCTGACGGCATATCCCTTTTCAGTAATGGTAAAAGTAGCCAGCTGAAGTCCGGGATCTGTGAATATTTCCAGCACTCTCTGCTTGTTTTCCTCCTGGTCTGCCTCCACACTAATAGCCTCAGCCACTGATCCCACTATCCTTTTTTGTATACTTCCATCCACCTTAAAGGTGGTCAGAATGGACAAATTATCAAAAGGCTTATAGACATTATCTATTATCTCAAAATCATAGCCCTCGACAACGATAATCCCGGTATCCATAAGTCCCTTTTCTATCAGGGTATCCGCCATAACCGCATGCATAGCCCGGAAAATATTGCCTGCACCAAAATGTATCCAGCGCGGCCTCTTTTTTGTATTTTTCACCATCGATTCACGGTCGTACGAAGGCACTGTAAAGCCCTTTTCTTCCCACCAAGATCTGTCTTTTATTGTCTCATCCGATAAGCGCATTGGTGTCTCCTTATATTCAGAATTATCTGATATAACATTCTAACTTATTTTATCACTTGAATCAATTAAAGCTTTCTAAAACATGTGAACCATAATGAAGATCCCCATAGTCTTGAAAAATCAGCCAAAAGTATTATACTGTAGAAAACTGAAAAAGGACTAATAGTAAACATATGAAAAGATTTGTAGATATGAATGAAATATCCGACGGAAAGCTTTACAGTCTTACCGATACAGTAAATTGTGACAGCCACGATTGCATGGGCTGCAGTAAATGCTGCCATGATACTGCCGGCACAATTATCCTGGACCCCTATGACTGTTTTAAGCTATGCCGGAAGTTTAACACCAGTCTGGCCATGCTTATGGCGTCAGGCTATGTAGAGCTTAATGTAATAGACTCTGTCACTCTGCCTCTTATCCATATAGAAAGCCGCGAAAAAGGCTGTCCATTTCTGGATAAAGATGGGCGTTGTTCTATACACGATTTCAGACCGGGCTTCTGCAGGCTCTTCCCACTGGGAAGGATCTATGAAGGCGATTCCTTTAAGTACTTTCTCCAGACCAAGGAATGCCCTGTTAAGGACCTGTCTCCTGTCAAAGTTTATAAATGGATAGGCGAAAAAAACATCAAAGAATACGAGCGTTTTATCATGTCCTGGCACAATATCGTTAGTAATATTTCTGCAGAAATCAACGCTCATCCTGACGACATCGAAAAAAATAAAGAGCTTACCTTGAAGCTCCTTAATACTTTTTACTTTGATCCATATAATGGGGATTATTTTTACGGCCAGTATGAGGAAAGAGTTGCCAATTTTTCCTTATAAAATGAGGAGAAGCCCATGAGAGGGGAGGGAACTCATGGGCTTGTATTTATGAAAAAATCTTATAGGCTGTATCAGTTGTTTCTTTGTAAGTACATAATAGCACCCAAATATGAACGTGATATGTCAAACTTCGAAATAAACTGTGAACTTTTGAAATAATCAATAAAGCTTGAGGATCGATATAGCTTTTTTAGCTACTTTGTACTCAAAATTCTCCAGGACCTTTGTAGCATTTTTAAGCTCAGCTCTGATTTCTATGTGCTGAGGACAGTGCCTCTCACATGCACCGCATCCGATACATTTGGATGCAGAAGTCTGATTCTTCTTAAGAGCGGTATTCTGAAGATACTCATGTCTTGCCTTGCTCTTACTTTCTGTATAATAGTGATTATATGCTGAGAAAGCACCTGGTATATCTACCCCCTGAGGACATGGCATACAGTATCTGCAGCCTGTACAGCCCACCTTCTGTTTTTCATTAATGGCATCTACTACTTTCTTAAGCATAGCCTTGTCAGCATCGGTCAGCTCTCCCGGCAAGGTCTCTGTAGCTGTTTTAATATTTTCCAAAAGCATTTCCATGGAATTCATACCGGACAAAATACAGGTAACGCCTGACTGATCCCAAAGCCACTTAAAGGCCCATGTAGCAGGTGAATGCTGTACGCTATGCTCTTCCATTGCTTTTTTGGCAGATGCAGGAAGATTCTGTACCAGCTTACCGCCGCGGAGAGGCTCCATAATGATCACAGGAATGCCCTTTTTCTGTGCGTATTCAAGGCCTGTACGTCCGGCCTGAGAATTCTCATCCAGATAATTATACTGAATCTGGCAGAAATCCCAGTCGTAAGCATCTAAAAGAGCGATGAATTTATCTGAATCACCATGATAGGAAAAGCCCAGCTGACGAATAGCTCCGCTCTTCTTCTTTTCTTCCAACCAGGGGATAATACCCTTTTCTACCATTTTATTCCAGGTATCCACATCATTCAGCATATGCATAAGATAGTAGTCAATATAGTCAGTACGCAGACGCTTTAAATGCTCCTGGAAAAACTTCTCATAGGCCTCTATACTTTTACCCATGTAGTGGGGAAGCTTTGTAGCTATCTTAATCTTGTCTCTGATACCGTTTTTCTCAAAAATTTCACCAATACAAGCCTCTGATCCGGGATAAATATAAGCTGTATCAAAGTAGTTTATGCCCATTTCATAGGCCTTCATAAGCTGCTGCTCTGTAGCTTCCATGTCAATACGTCCGTTTTTGTGGGCGAATCTCATGCAACCAAAGCCCAGGGCTGATATATCGTTTCCATATCTGTCTTTTCTGTACTGCATTATAAGGTCTCCTTTAGCAAGTAATTTTGTCCGAATGGTAAAAGCCATCTGCAATCAGGTTAAGTATAACATGATTACATATAAAAAACGAGTAGCAAATAGCTACCCGTTTGTGAATTTTGTGTGATTATTTTCTATACTATTTAACAATATTCTTGTCTGTAGTAGTATCGATGCAGCCAAGCTTCATATCCTGCATCTTAAGTGCCATAAATGCAAGTGCTACGAAAAGAACTACCTCTGCAATATTAACGATATCGCCTAATACGTAGCAGATCTTTGATACTACAGAATAGTCAATGTTACCATTAAATAAATTAACGATATCACGAATGAAGTCAAGAAGATAATTTGGAATGAATGCAATAGCAAGGCTTAAAAGGCTGAATGCAACCTTAAGTACTACAGCCTTGATAGCTGTTCTTCTGAGCCACTCATTCTCTTCTACGATAAGAATGTAGCCTGCAACAACGATAAGAGGAATATATCCTCCGAAAAGAGCTGCGAAATAAACACCTGCAGCAAGAAGTGTAGCGGATACGCCGATTTTTGTTTTCATAAAATAACTCCTTTTGGGTCACCCCTTTTTTATTTACAACGAAAATTATAGCATTTATATATTCTTTGTCAATCTTTTTGAAAAATTAGATAGCGTCAAGTTTTATTCGGAAAATGAAACGAAAGTCGTCCCTATAGAAAAAACAAATGGTAGATTTATAAGAATCAGCCATATCATACTATATTTACTTTGCATCGACAAGTTTTAAATATCGCAAACAGACCATAGACTCTGCCGCGACGACGGGCCCCACGGCGATGCTCCCGTCGTCCGAATTAACTCTATGGCTTCGATTTACATATCAAGTCATCAAGGAAAAAGGAATTACAGGCCCCAGATATGCGACTCAAACCACGCTTTTTTCTTGATTGAGTCAGACACATGCGCACTCATTGCCGCATGATACTTTGCCAGCATTTCTGACGAGGTTTTATTTCCTGTGCTTACTCTACTAGCGCTAAGGATTATCTCTTCAGCACCTGCAACCAACGGCAACGGCTCAGTGTTCTGGTACCTTACCAGGTCTATCATTTTCCCATGATTGTATTTATAAGCTCGTAAGCGGGCCATTTTTCCCGCACCTTTTTTACTCCATCCCATTGGCAGTGTACTCATTCTGCTTGCCAACACATGACTCACATGGCCTTCTGCACTGCATCCCATCACTGCATCCTGTGCGACCAGCCGGGCATTGGCAGCCTTCCAGTTATTCAGGATATAACAGGCATGTTCATCTATCATCCTGAGCTTTCTTTCGTTCTCCACACTGAGCTTTACTTTTTCAACCACTCTGGAGAAACTGTCTTTCCTTCCAGCTCTAATACTGTTCCTCAGCTGCCTTATAGCTTCCTCCTGTGAATCATAGAGGTGCCCTGTCATAGCTGTCAGATGTTCGCTGATGTGAAAACCGTCAAGTACTGCTACAGCTTTCTCTATCACATTTGTTCCTGCTTTAATCCAGGCTCCTCCGTCAGAATTCAGATATATCTTTTTTATTCTGTCAGTATCGTATGTCCGCTCTATATACTCCCAGACCTCTTTCCAGAGTTCCTCGTTTTCTTTACCTTCACATATCCTGCAAAAGTAATACGGATGAATCAGTCGATTCCTTTTACTTTTGGGAGCTTCCGGCTCTACACCTTCATACACATATATGAGTTTTGTTATCTGGCAGTTATTCTTCCTGCCGTATTCGTTCAATTCCAAATCGCCTTTGACGCTTTGAAACTGGAGCGGTGTATGATCTTCGTCAGCATCTATATACAGATAATCCACTACTTTCCTGGGGCCTTCATAGTTGTATTTAGGGAATTCAAGATTGTGTAGTATGTTTTTTACCGTCTGTTTACTTACGTTGGCCTCTGCTGAAGCCGCTTCACCTCCTCGTCTGTAAGAGGTGTCTACTGCCTCTGTAAGTATATTTGCAACTACATCCTCAGTCATCCGTGAGTCTGGTGGCATTTCCATTATCTGGTCCAGTAGGCATACCGTTTTCTTTTCATCCACTTTCTTGAAGTATGTTTTCCGGTACTCCATTTGACCAAAACTGGTAATCAGCTGCTTTGTAGCAGTTGTTGATATGCGCCAGTTCTTATGGACCTTCGCACTCGATCGAAGCTGCTCATCCATCATTTCCAGCGTCTCTTTAATTATCATGTTTCCAAGACTATTCAGGTTTTCCTGTAGTCCTCTAACGAATTCTTCAAGCTTATTTGGCTCCCTCATAAAAATTTCTTGAAGATTTTCAAATCCGGGGATGCATTTTTCTGTAAAATAGGTTATACTGTGTTCCATAAAAAGAGTTCCCTTTCTGCATAGATTATTGTTTTTGTCGACTTTAAATCTACACGTTTAGGAACTCTTTTTCAATT
>JAZLGU010000015.1:0-2127 GCA_045616485.1 Lachnospiraceae bacterium | reverse complement strand
TTTTAAGGAATAAATGGCGAAAATTGGAGGCCCCTACACCCCATTTTTCGCCATTTCAGACTCCGGAAGTGAATTCCGAAGTCTGATTATAGCAGGCTTACGATATCAGCCTTATAAAAAATATAGTTTGTCTACAGTCTGAGCGCTTGGATTATTCAAATAATCCAAGCGCTTTATCTTTTTCTTATTCTGATTATAGCAAATCTCTTTTACTTTTCCAGCTCATCTGTAAGTCTTATTATCTCATCGATATAGCTGCCGATAGTCTCTACTGTATGAAGAAGGGCAGCGTCTGTAGAAATGTCTACGCCTGCCTTTTTCGCAAATTCCAAAGGTGTTAATATAGAGCCAGCCTTCAGTGCCTCTTTCCAGTCAGCCACAGCAGGAGCGCCTTCTCGCTCAATACGTGCGCAGGCTTCTGTTGCAATGGTAAGACCGGCTGAATAAGTATATGAGTAGAGTCCCATGTAGTAATGTGGCTGTCTCATCCAGGTAAGCTCCGCTCCATCACAGATATCTACTGCATCGCCCCAGAATTTTACCAGCACCTCTCTCTTTAAGGAATTCAGAGTCTCTGCCGTAACAGTACCGCCCTTATCTATAATCCTGTACACCTCTCTCTGATAAGCAGCCTCCAGCAGATGAGTAACAAAATTATGATAGTAAGTATTGCTTACCATATTGGCCAGTACAAAACGCTTGAAGCGCTTGTCCTCATTGGTCTTCAAAAGATGATGTACCATAAGAAGCTCATTCATGGTAGATGGACTCTCTACAAAGTAAGTAGAAACATCCGTATCAAAGATAGACTGGGCATTATTACATGCTCTGAAGTGACCTGCATGTCCCAGCTCGTGAGCCATGGTAAATACATCTGACATCCTCTGATTGAAGGAAAGAAGGATGTAGGAATTACCTGCTCCGTAAGGGCTGCTGCAGTATCCGCCTGTACACTTGCCCTGATTATTTGCATAATCAAACCAGCGATTATCAAAAGCCTCTTCTACCATAGCCACATACTCAGGACCAAGTATGGAAAGACCTTCCATACAGTACTTCTTAGCCTCTGCCATGGATACAGGAGGTGCATAGTCAGGATCCACAGTCAGCTTAAGATCAGAAAACTTCATTTCAGGCAGCTTATGAATACGCTGTAAAAGCTTTGCGTACTTTCTCATATGAGGAGCCAGCTTTTCTGTGATAATATCAATCTGTCTGTCATACATCTCTCTTGTAACCTTCTGGTCGTAAAGGAGATAATCAAATACTGATTCATATCCACGAAGATTGGCCATTGTCTTTTCTGTAGTAACACAGTGGTTGTAGGCTTCTGCAGTTACATTTTCATACTGACGAAGCTTCTTGGAAAAAGCCTCAAATGCAGCACGACGAACTGCTGTATTTTTTTCATACTCATAATTATCTTCAAAAAGGGAATAGCCCAAAGGATACTTTTTGCCCTCTGCCTCAAAGTCATCAAACTTCATATCAGCAAGCTTGGCTGTATTGTATACAGAGTATCCGCCACGAAGGCTGTTGGAGAGGGCTACCAGTGCCTTCTCTGTCTCCGGTGCCAACAGATACTTTTTATCTCTGATAACATCAGCAAGATACCCCTTATTGGCTGTAGTGGTCTCTATAGCCTCTGATAAGGTCTTCTCATCACAAAGAGTAATCTCGGACTTAATAAATGAAAGCTCTGTCATCATCGCTACGATCTCATTATACACCTTACCCTGGCGCTCCTGAAGGGAACCGGTATTATGATCAACATCAGCTGACAAAGATACATAGCTGCCTACCAGGCCTTCCTTCTCCAGAAATGCGCGGTAAAGGTCAAGGCTTTCATTGATAGCCTTGGCACTATTAAGCTTCCCCCTGTAGTTATCTACAAGCTTTGTGCATATAGCCTTCATGTTTTCCAGGTCCTTGTACATATCCTCTTCGGTTTTGTACAAAAGTGTAAGATCCCAGGTCTCCTCTACAGGCACCTCTGATCTCATTGCAAGTTTTTCTTCTGCCATAATTTAATCTCCTCTTTAAAACTGTCACGGGGACGTTTCTCACTGTCAATTTTTTGTCACGGGGACGTTTCTCACTGTCAATTTTTTGACAGTGAGAAACGTC
>JAZLGU010000014.1:0-13639 GCA_045616485.1 Lachnospiraceae bacterium | reverse complement strand
GGGGCTTTTTTATGACACAGGGACTTTTCTCAGTGACAACTTTTTTCAAAAATGTTGCCACTGAGACACCTCCCTGTGTCATAAACCCGCCCTGTGTCACATCTTGCCATCTGGTGGGATTTGGGGTACAATATACTCTGTATAGGTGGGCCCGTTTTTTACAAATTCATGGCCCAGAGGGAGAAGTATGGACTATTTAGCAGATAGAATTGAGGGAACATTAAAGCTGCTTTCGGGGCTTCGTCATGAGAAGACAAGAGCAGTAGACAGCGTATTATTCAGACAGCTTTCCGGCTATGGGGAGAGGGATAATTGCTTTGATCCTGAGGCATGCTGGATGCCTTTTGGCCGCAGCGATACATGGGGAGGTCGTGAATGCCATGCGGCTTTTAAAACAAGCATTGTAATCCACGATGAATATAAAGATAAAAGAGTAGTTGTCAGCATGTCTACAGGAGCTACAGACATATGGAATACTGACAATCCTCAATTTTTGGTGTATGTAGATGGCACTCCCAGATGTGGTCACGATATGAATCATTACGAGACCATTCTTTGTGAAAAAGCGGTGCCTGGGACTGTATATGAATATGGCCTTTATGCCTATTCCAATATGGCTGGCGCCAGAGATTTTATGACTCTTGATATTTCTGCCGTAGATACAGCTACAGAGCAGCTGTACTATGATATGAGGGTGCCCTTTGAGATTGCCAGACTTATGAAAGAGACCGATATGCTGCGGGGCCAATACTTAAAGGTATTAAACGATGCAGTATCTCTTTTGGACCTGCGCAGTCCCCACAGCGCCTGCTATCAGGAAAGCGTAGAAAAGTGTGACAGATTTTTACAGGAAAAGATATATAATCCCAAGACTCGCGTTATTTCTGCAGATCCCATCAGCGATGTGACTGTGTCATCAGTGGGGCATACCCATATTGATGTGGCTTGGAAGTGGCCTCTTCGTCAGACCAGGGAAAAGGCTCTTAGAAGTTTTTCCACTGTACTTTATGAGATGGAGCATTTTCCGGAGTACAAATTTATGTCTTCTCAGCCACAGCTTTATCAGTTTGTAAAAGAGGAGAGCCCTCTGATTTATGAAAAAATCAGACAACGTATTGCAGAAGGGCGCTGGGAGCCGGAAGGAGCCATGTATGTAGAGGCTGACTGTAATCTTACATCCGGAGAGTCCCTTATTCGTCAGATACTGTATGGAGAGAGATTTTTTGAAGAGGAGTTTGGAAGAGGTAATGACAATGAAGTACTTTGGCTGCCTGACGTATTTGGCTACAGTGCGGCTATGCCTCAGATACTTAAAAAGTCCGGCATCAAGTACTTTATGACTACCAAAATAGGTTGGAATGAGTACAATAAGATACCAAATGATACCTTTATGTGGAAGGGTATCGATGGCAGTGATATTCTTACCTATTTTATAACCACCAAAGATTATGTTACCCATCCTGAGACTACCAAGTCCAGATTTGAGACTACCTATAATGGCCGCCAGAATCCCAATCAGATCATGGGTACCTGGCAGCGTTATCAGAACAAAGATATAAATAAAAATGTACTGACCTGCTATGGCTTCGGTGATGGCGGCGGTGGAGTTACCATGGAGATGCTGGAGCTGTCTCGTCGTATGGAAAAGGGCCTGCCGGGCTGCCCACGCACCAAGCAGTCTCATGTAAAAGAATTTTTCCATACTCTTGAGAAAAATCTGGAAGGGAAAAATGTACCATCCTGGAATGGCGAGCTGTATCTGGAGTATCATAGAGGTACATATACATCTATGGCCAGAAATAAGAAATATAATCGCCTTATGGAGATTACCAATGAAGCAGCAGAGAGCTTTAGCGCCTTGGCGCTGATGGCGGGAGGCCTTAATACATATCCTAAGAGCGAGCTTAGGTACATATGGCAGACTACCCTTTTGAATCAGTTCCATGATATTTTGCCGGGATCTTCCATAGAAGATGTTTACGAGGATTCCAAACAGCAGTACGAGGAAATTTTCGGTGTGGCCAATATGCTGAAAAATAGAGCTGCAGCTGCTATTGTGGCCGGTGTAAACGGCAGCGAAGTAGTGGAAGGCTCGGAAGTCGAAGTAGAAGTGCTTAAAGCAGTCAGAAAGCCCGAAGAGGCTGAAAAGGCAGAGCCAGCGACTACTGAAGAGGAAATTACTCTTACGGAAAATGAAGATGCGGCGGATACAGCGGTAGACAGTAATAGCAGCTACAGCTACAAATATGTTTTTAACAGTACTTCATTTGTTAGAAATGAGATTATTGAGACCGACGGCTTTGTCAAGGTATATGATATAGCAGCCGGATCCTATGTCCCTTCTCAGATTACCATTGAAGAAAAGACTGTTTGGGAAGCCACTGCCATACCTGCTTACGGCTATAAGGCCTATAGATTTGAAGAGATTGAAAAGCCTCTGGTAGATATGCCGTCAGGTATTACTTATGACAAGGACCAGCTCTTCAGACTGCATACCCTTTATTACCATATCTGCTTCAATCAGGATTTCGAGATTGTATCCTTGTATGACAAGGAAAATCAGAGGGAGATTCTGAAAAAAGGTACCACAGCCAATCATCTGGTGGCTTTTGAAGACAGACCAAAGGAGTATGATGCATGGAATGTGGATGAATACTATAAAGAAAAGTCCTGGAATGTGACTGACGTGCAGTCGGTACGCTTAATAGAGGCTGGGCCGGTGAGATTCAATATCGAAGTAAAGCGCAGATATATGAACTCCCATATTACCCAGAATATTTATCTTTATGCTACCAGACGACGTATAGACTTTAAGACTACAATTGACTGGCAGGAGCAGCAGACACTGCTTAAGACGTTTTTCCCATTGGATCTGGTGACCAACAAGGCTACATATGAGATTCAGTTTGGTAATGTAGAGCGTCCTACTCATAAAAATACTTCCTGGGATCAGGCAAGATTTGAAGTGTGTGCTCATAAGTGGGCAGATATGTCCGAGGCTGACTATGGCGTAGCTCTTCTTAATGACTGTAAGTACGGCTATTCAGCTGATGATACCACCTTGTCCCTTACCCTTCTTAAGAGTGGTATTTTCCCTAATCCGAACGCTGATAAGGAAGTACATGAATTTACATATGCGCTTTTGCCCCACAGTGGTTCTTATAGAGAGGGAGCGGTTGTAAGCGAAGGCTATGCGCTTAATTATCCCCTTACCATTATTAGCGGTGATGAGCCAAAGGTAGCAGTAAGAAGCTTTTTCCAGGATCTGCCTCAGAATGTGGTGCTGGAGACAGTGAAGCTGCCTGAAGAGACTTCCGGCCGATTTATGATGGTGGAAGATGAGGACAACGGCGTCAAGTCCAAGGCTCTGGCTGTGATTTTGAGACTTTATGAGGCTTACGGTGCCCGTACCCAGGTAAAGCTTTTCAGCCATTATAAAGTGGCAGATGCTTTCCTTTGCGACCTTAAGGAAAACACTCTGGAAAGCTTAGAAACAAAAGAACAGGCTGTAATTTTTACTATGAAGCCTTTCGAAATAAAAACAATAAAACTGATATTAAAGGAATAATTATTAATGGCTACTATTGACCAAAGCAAAATCAGAAATTTTTGTATAATTGCCCATATAGATCATGGCAAATCAACCCTTGCCGATCGTATTATTGAAAAAACAGGCCTTCTGACATCCAGAGAAATGCAGGAACAGGTCCTGGATAATATGGATCTGGAGCGAGAACGCGGTATTACCATCAAGGCACAGACAGTGCGTACAGTCTACAAGGCGCAGGACGGAGAAGAGTATATCCTGAATCTTATTGATACTCCCGGTCACGTGGACTTTAACTATGAGGTGTCCCGTAGCCTGGCAGCATGTGAGGGCGCAGTGCTTGTTGTAGATGCAGCTCAGGGCATTGAGGCGCAGACTTTGGCCAATGTGTATATGGCAATTGATCACAATCTGGAAGTTTTCCCTGTTATCAACAAGATAGACCTGCCCTCAGCAGAGCCTGACAGGGTAAAGGCTGAGATTGAGGATGTTATTGGTATTGAAGCCATGGATGCTCCTCTTATTTCTGCCAAAAACGGCATCAATATTGAGGAAGTGCTGGAAAATATAGTAAAAAAAGTACCTGCACCAAAGGGCGACTCCGCAGCTCCTCTTAAGGCATTAATTTTCGACTCTATTTACGATCCTTACAAGGGCGTTATAGTCTTCATGCGTATTTTTGATGGTACCATTAAAAAGGGTACCAAGGTAAAAATGATGGCTACCGGAGCTACCTGCGAGGTAGTAGAAGTAGGTACATTTGGCCCCGGACAGTTTATTCCCTGTGATGAACTGACAGCAGGTACAGTAGGCTACTTTACAGCCTCCATAAAAAATGTCACAGACACTCGCGTGGGCGACACCATTACAGAGCTGGAGCGCCCCTGCGTCGAGGCTTTACCGGGCTATAAAAAAGTAAATCCTATGGTTTACTGTGGTCTTTATCCTGCTGATAATGCCCATTATTCTGACCTTAGAGATGCCTTGGAAAAGCTGCAGCTGAACGATGCTTCATTATTCTTTGAGCCTGAGACTTCCCTGGCTCTGGGCTTTGGCTTCAGATGCGGTTTTCTGGGACTTTTACATCTGGATATTATCCAGGAAAGACTGGAGCGTGAGTACAATCTTGACCTGGTAACTACCGCACCGGGGGTTATTTACAAGATTTATAAAACAGATGGAGAGCTGATAGAGCTTACCAATCCTTCCAATATGCCTGATCCATCTGAGATAGAACATATGGAGGAGCCTATTGTTTCTGCGGAAATCATGGTGCGTACAGAATATCTGGGCGCTATTATGCAGCTCTGTCAGGAGCGACGTGGTGTATATCTGGGTATGGAATACATGGAGTCCACCAGAGCTCTTCTCAAATATGAACTTCCCTTAAATGAGATTATTTATGACTTTTTTGATGCTCTTAAGTCCCGCTCCAAGGGCTACGCATCACTGGATTATGAGCTTAAGGGCTATGCGCCCAGTAAGCTGTGCAAGCTGGATATCCTTATTAATCGTGAGCAGGTGGACGCACTTTCCTTCATCGTTCATGCGGATGGCGCTTATGAACGCGGCCGTAAGATGTGTGAAAAGCTTAAGAATGAGATACCACGTCACCTTTTCGAAATACCTATTCAGGCAGCGGTAGGCAGCAAAATCATAGCCAGAGAGACAGTGTCGGCTATGAGAAAAGACGTACTGGCCAAGTGCTATGGCGGTGATATCAGCCGTAAAAAGAAGCTTTTGGAAAAACAGAAGGAAGGCAAGAAGCGTATGCGCCAGGTGGGCAACGTTGAGGTACCTCAGCAGGCCTTTATGGCAGTACTTAAGCTGGACGAGGATTAGTGCATCTAAACACGCACTCATGGAGTGCGCGCAAGAGAAATATAGACGAAGTGAATAGAAATCAAATTGGAATTTATATTCATATCCCATTTTGCGTGAGAAAGTGCAATTATTGTGATTTTTTGTCTTTTCCATCAAATGAGGATACAAAAGAAAAATATGTAGAGGCGCTGATAAGGCAGATAGAGGAAAATGCTGACTTGGTAGCGGGCTATGAGGTTGCGACCATCTATTTTGGAGGAGGCACACCTTCGACTTTGACTGCTGAGCAGACAGGGCGCATTGTAGAGGCTGTAAAGCAGCATTTTCATCCTGATTTTTCCAAAGAAGACTTTGAATTTACCACGGAGGTAAATCCGGGTACTGTGGATTTTAACAAGCTTAAGGCCTATCGGGACATGGGTATAAATAGGCTTTCCGTGGGAGTTCAGTCAGCAAATGACGTTGAGTTAAAAATGCTGGGGCGCATTCATTCCTTTTCCCAGGCGCAGGAAACAGTGAAACTCGCCAGAAAAGCGGGCTTTAGCAATATCAGCATGGACCTTATCTCGGCACTTCCGGGGCAGACTTTGGAGAAATACAGGGAGAACGTCCGTGAAATATTGTCACTGCATCCCACGCATATCTCGGCTTACAGCTTGATAGTGGAGGAGGGGACTCCGTTTTTTGAGAAGTATGGTCCATGTGGCGACAAAAGAGCAAGCCTTCCGGATGAGGAAACCGAGCGCGAAATGTACTATATGACAAGGGACTTGCTATCTCAGGCGGGTTTTCATCGCTACGAGATTTCCAATTATGCGGTTCCGGGCTTTGAGAGCAGGCACAATTCCTCCTATTGGGAGGGCACAGATTACTTGGGAGTGGGCCTGGGGGCAGCATCGCTTATAGGAAATGTTCGCTATCGAAACACTGCAGACATAAATGAATACCTTAAGGCACCGGATAGCCGTGAGGTGGATGAGGTGCTGGATATCAAGGCGCTGGAATCAGAATATATGATACTGGGCCTTCGCAAAACAAAGGGCGTGAGTGTATCACTTTTCCGAAAGAAGTTCGGCGAGGAGATAGATACGGCCTTCGGAGAAGAGATAAATAAAAGCATCAGAGAAGGGCTGATGGTACAGGAGAAGGATATGCTTCGACTGACAGACAGGGGACTGGACATAAGTAATTATGTGATGGAACGCTTCATATGAGCGGAAAGTGGGGAGTATGACTATTTTATCAAGGAATGCTTTTTTCTATTTGTTTAAGCAGTTGGGACCGCTTTTTGTGGTACCGATGCTGTTTCTTATCGCGTTTATCGTTACACTCGTAGCTTACAAAAAGACCGATAAAACGAATATTGCACTTAGAGAGAGAAGAAAAATACCGCTTATCATTTTGGGCGTAACAGGTGGAATACTGTGGTTTCTGGTACTGTGCTGGTCCGCTTTGGTGAGCTTGTTTATTTTGTACATGTAAGGAATATGGGGAGATATGAAAAATAAGACCTTTAATGTGCTGCTTGCTGCCATCTGCGCGGTGGGTATTATCAGTGTTGTGATTCTTTTGATCGTCACCTACAGAATGTATCTGGAATGTTCTGTTATAAGTTACATCTATAACAGGGGGTGAAGTCATGAGAAAAAGGCTTTGCTTGCAAATAGCAGCCCTTTGTGTGGTGGCAGTTGGATTTGTAGCGTTTGATTTATTGATATATTTTAATATCACAACGAGATATATCAGCAATCGAAGCGACGAGATGAAGGCAAAGTCCATCGAGATTTCGAAGTATCTGCCTTTTGATGACGAGTCGCTGGCAAAAAAGTATGAGAATGCATCGCTTTCGCTTCTAGGTGATTTGCCTGTTATTGACGGCGCTGCTGCTCTTTTTCCGGTGTTCAGCGGTATTGTTGGATCGATTTATCCTAAAGATAAGGTAAGCTTTGACGGTGGAGACTTTACAAAAGAGAGTGCGTTGCAGTACAGCAATACCAGAGGAGCATATAAGGCGGTGGTAGACGGTACTGTCGATGTTGTTTTTTGTGCAAAGCCCTCAAAGGAGCAGCTGGAATATGCGTCAGAACAAGGAGTAGAGCTGGAGCTGGTACCTATAGGGAGAGAGGCGTTTGTCTTTGTGGTGAACACAAATAACACGGTGGATAATCTTACCTTAGAGGAGATTAAGGGGATTTACACCGGGAAATACCTGGACTGGTCAGAACTGGGCGGGAAAAAGGGAGCCATCGATGTGCTCCTTAGAAACAGCGGCAGCGGCAGTCAGACGGCCTTGGAAAATCTGCTGGACGGTGAAAAAGCAGTGAAGTGGCCGGTGGTGGGAAAGGGCAGTGCCATAGGTTTTTCCTTCAGGTTCTACGTGGAGGAAATCGTTGCAAATGGTGGTGTCAAGATGCTTTCGGTGAACGGAGTGTCCCCTAACGTAGAGAACGTTGCGAACGGCACATACCCTATCATAAGTAATTTTTACGCAGTTTACGACAAGGCCAATCCAAATGAAAATGTGAAAAAACTTATCGACTGGATTCTTTCGGAGGAAGGTCGGTGGGTCATAGAGCAGAACGGCTACGTTCCGCTAAAATAGATTCGGAAGCGAGATATTTATGAAATCATTAAGAGAATTGTATAGAATAGGGCACGGTCCCAGCAGCTCACACACAATGGGACCTGCATATGCGGCTGAGAGGATAAAAAGAGAACACCCCCATGCGACTGCGATTAAGGTGGTGCTATATGGATCTCTGGCTAAGACAGGCAAAGGACATCAGACTGATGTGGCTATAAAGAAGGTGTTTGCGCCGTTTGAAGTAGAAGTGGAATTTAATACAGAGGTGCCGGAAGAAGAGCTTATGCATCCCAACACCATGGAGTTTTACGTAACGGAAAAGGGTGAGACTTCTGTCTTTAAGGCTCTTTCGGTAGGCGGTGGAGCGATTCGGTTTGAGGGCGATACTTCTGTCCCTTCAGAGGACATTTATCCGGAGAAAAGCTTTTCTGAGATTGCCGAATTTTGCAAGAGCAGAAATATGCGCCTTTCGGATTATGTTTTCATGAGAGAGGGAGAAGACATAAAGAATTATTTGTTGGAAGTCTGGGGAGTGATGGAAAAAGCCATCAATGAAGGGCTTTCGGCCTCAGGCAAGCTACCCGGCGGGCTGGATGTGGAGAGAAAGGCACAGTACCTTTTAAACCAGCGTCATATTGACGAGTCACATGCCACCAGAGAAAACAGAATGGTGTGTGCATATGCTTTTGCAGTGGCTGAGCAGAATGCGGATTCCGGGATTATCGTTACGGCGCCCACTTGCGGTTCCTGCGGTGTGGTACCGGCAGCTCTTAAATATATGATGGATGAAAAAGGCTTTAAATACTCCGATATTGTGAGAGCCTTGGCTGTGGGTGGACTTATAGGCAATCTCATAAAGCATAATGCTTCTATTTCAGGAGCTGAGTGTGGCTGTCAGGCAGAGGTGGGGGCAGCCTGTTCCATGTGTGCGGCAGCCTTGGCAGAGCTTCACTTTATGGGTATCGACCAGATAGAGTATGCTGCCGAAGTGGCTATGGAACACCATCTGGGGCTTACCTGCGATCCTATCTGCGGGCTGGTACAGATTCCTTGTATCGAGAGAAATGCAGTGGCTGCCATGAGAGCTATTAATGCACTTTCGCTGGCCAATTTCCTTACTACTACCAGAAAAATTTCCTTTGATATGGTGGTAGAGACTATGAGGCAGACCGGACTTGACATAAATAATCGTTATCGCGAGACTTCTGAAGGAGGTCTGGCAGTTCTTTACAAGCATTAATTTCTGAGGTGAAAAATGGCAGGGTCAAATCAGTGCGATACATGTGCGTTTTATGCATATGATGAAGAGTTTGAAGAGTATTTTTGTACTGTTGATATGGATGAAGATGAAGCGGCTATGATGGAGTACGCTGAATTTGCGACCAGGAGAGCGTCATGCCCATATTATCGCAATGGAGACGAATACGCAGTAGTTAAGCACCAGGCTTTTTAGCCGATTCTTCACTTTCGCAAATTTTAGCAAAATTTTTAGTAATAGTTAACAAAAAATCAGGGAAAAAGTCGGGTAAAAGACGGTTTTTTTCTCTGATTTTTTTGGTTGTTTTTTCCGGGGATATGTGTTAAATTTTGTGATAGAGTAAGGCACTATATTCACTTACTTAAACGTTTACTTTTTGAAAAATTACATTAATTTTCATCCTAGGAGGGACAAATGCAGTACGGTTATTTTGACGAAAATGCTAAAGAATATGTAATCACCCGTCCGGACACTCCGGCACCTTGGGCCAATTATTTGGGCTCCCCTGCTTACGGCGCTATTATTTCCAACAATGCAGGCGGTTATTCTTTCGAAAAGAGTGGCGCTAACGGACGTATTATTCGTTATGTCTTCAATCAGTTCGACCAGCCCGGCCGTTATATTTACATTCGCGACAATGAGTCTAAAGATTTCTGGTCTGCCAGCTGGCAGCCTGTAGGCAAGGACCTTGAGAGCTACAAGTCTGAGTGTCATCATGGCACAGGCTATACCAATATGCTGGCTGACTATGCAGGTATCCATTCTGAGGCTATGTACTATGTTCCTATGAATAAGACCTACGAAGTATGGAGACTTAAGGTAAAGAATACTACAGCTGCTGCAAAAAAGCTTTCCGTATTTGGCTACTGCGAATTTACGAATGATTGTAACTATGAGCAGGACCAGGTAAATCTTCAGTATACCCAGTTCATTACCCGTACATATCTTGCTACAGACAAGATTATGCAGACTATTAATGAATTTGTTTCCGGAGGCGCTATTAACGGTGACTCCATGAAGACAAGATTCTTTGGCCTGGCAGGTAATCCTGTGGCATCTGCGTGTGGTGACAAGGAGACCTTCCTGGGACGTTACCATGGCTATGGCAATCCTGTTTCTGTTCAGAATGGTAAGTGCGATGGCACTATGAATTACAATTCCAATGGCTGTGGTGCCCTTTCTACAGATATTACTCTTGCTGCAGGCGAGGAAAAGGAAATTGCTTTTATTCTCGGTATGAAGCTTGAGCCTCAGGCTGATGCTATTATGGCTCAGTATAAGGATGTTAAGGCTACGGTAGATAAGGAAGTTCAGGAGCTTAAGGATTTCTGGCATGGTGAGCTTTCTCACCTTAAGGTAAATACACCTTCTGCATCCTTTAACTCCATGGTTAATACCTGGAATGCTTACCAGTGCTTCATTACATATACCTGGTCCAGAGCAGCATCCTTCTCTTACTGTGGACAGAGAAATGGTTTTGGCTACCGTGATACTGTTCAGGATATTCAGGGTATTATCCACCTTGATCCTGAGATGGCTGCACGTCAGATCAGATTCATGCTTTCAGGTCAGGTAAATAATGGTGGTGGCCTTCCTCTTGTAAAGTATACTCATAATGCCGGTCATGAGGATACTCCTGATGACGAGAGCTATGTACGTGAGACAGGACATCCTGCATATCGTGCGGATGATGCGCTTTGGCTTTTCCCTACAGTTTATAAGTATATTGCAGAGAGCGGCAATCTTGCCTTTGTTGACGAGGTTATTCCTTATGCCAACAAGGAAGAAGGTACAGTTTACGATCATTTAAAGAGAGCTATCAACTTCTCTATGGAGAGACTGGGCGCTCATGGCATGCCTGCAGGTCTTCATGCAGACTGGAATGACTGCTTGAGACTGGGTAAGCAGGGTGAGTCCAGCTTCGTAGCTATGCAGCTCTACTATGCATATACCATTATCAGAAAGTTTGCTGAGTACAAGAATGATACAGAGTACTTAAAGTATATTGATGAGAATCAGAAGATTATGGGCGATCGCATTCAGTCCCTTTGCTGGGAGGATGACAGATATATCCGTGGCTTCAGAGAGACAGGAGAGATTATCGGCTCCAAGAAGGATCCTGAAGCAAACATGTGGCTGAATCCTCAGTCCTGGGCTGTTATTTCCGGACTTGCTTCAGAGGAACAGGCAGAAAAGGCTCTGGAGTCTGTAAATCGTGAGCTGAATACCAAGTATGGCTGCCGTGTAATGGCACCTGCTTATGCTCATCATGCATTTGATGGCGCTCTGATGCTGCTTTTCAACAAGTCTACCAAGGAAAATGGTGGTATTTTCTCCCAGCCTCAGGGTTGGATTATTCTGGCTGAGTCCCTTATGGGTCATGGTAACCGTGCATTCCAGTACTTTGACGAGTCCGCACCTGCATCCATGAATGATAAGGCTGAGATCAGAAAGCTGGAGCCATATGTTCATGGACAGTTCACTGAGTCAGTAGATTCACCTTTTGAGGGCCGTGCAAATGTTCACTGGCTCACAGGTACAGCATCTACCGTTATGGTTGGCTGCGTAGAAGGTATTCTGGGTCTCAGACCTGACTTCAATGGCATTAAGATTTGCCCTGCTATCCCTTCAGACTGGAAGGAAATTACCATGGAGAAGGACTTCAGAGGCAAGAAACTGAATATTACCGTTAAAAATCCTAACGGACATGAGGGAAATCCTAAGTGCGTTACAGTTAACGGTGCAGCTATGACAGACTGCTACATTCCTGCAAATATTCTTAAGGATGTTAATGAGGTCGTTGTAGAGCTTTAATTTAAACTGTCGACATCGACACTTCAGAGCAGATGGCATTCGCCATCTGCTCTGTTTTTAAGGAATAAAATGGAGGCCCACCGTTTATTATATTGCTTGACTTATATGGTTTTTTTTTTATAATGATATACGTACAAGTATCAGAAACAAACGCTGGGGGGCGTTTGTTCCTGGTGTAAACAAAATAGGAGGGGGAAGTAATGAATAAAAAAATTCGATTAATTTTATTGATAATACCAGTTGTTGCTTGGGGAATAATTGGTATTGCCATAGCGTTATTTTCTGGATTGGGTTCAACTGGCGATGATGTGGTGAAGGAGGCATTAGATGATGCTCTTAACGGTGCAGTAATAGGAGGTATGATAAATATATGTATAATAGCTCTTTTGCATTCCGTTTCAACTATGTGGCAATTGCTATCCCTTCCATCAGGAAAAATTTTCAGTGATAAATTATTGCGGTATTCATCGATTGTCATAGCTGCTATTGCAAACATTTCCATTTATTATTGTATATTCGTTTTGATATTAGGTGCAACCAATAGCGTCCCTAATCATACATTCTTCCGCAGTAACCTTGTTCTTTTTACAGCCGGGGGAATGTGGATATTCTGTGAATTAACAGGCATTATTTTAAAATGGTACCGCTATTCCCATTGCCTGGACTATTGATTTTCATGCTAATCAGTGGTGTTTCCCTAGGGGGCTAAGTCAAGATTTGCTTAGACAATGGCAATCGGATACATATAATTTTCTGATGAGCTTGCAAAATAACCAAAACAAACTAAAACAATATTAAATCGAGGGGAGAAATCAAGATGAAAAAAAGGATGATAATTATTATCTCTGTTATGCAGATGGGTTTATGGCTTTTCTTGTTAACTGGATTATTGTTTTCGAAAGGTAGTTACATCACTCATTCAGGAGACGGTATTGAAGATGGAATCAATCATATTTTTTATAATGGAAATATGAAGGTATGTGCGATAGGTATAATTCATACGCTATTGTCAATTGTTCATATGAGTACATTTATTAAAACAAACCCCCAAACGGGAATTGTTAGCCGACGTATTTCACTTGGTATTTGTATATTGTCTAATGTGAGCTTTTACTCATGTTTATTTCTTTTGATAGCTCAGAACAATTTTCTTGAAAAGAATCTTGCTATATTTAAAACCCCTACGATTTTTATCATAATGGGGCTCCTTTGGATAGTCGCTGAACTAGGTAGTTTTATATGCATTTTATATTCAAATGAGAGTTATCGAAGCATGATGAGCGATAGCTCATATTAACGGGGACGTTTCCCTTGGAGGAATCTGTCCCAATATTCTTGCTCGCCAGTCAGAAATGGCTGGCAAGTTTTTTTGATAAAAATTAAATTGCATAAAAAATAACAGGTTGCTTACTGTGCAACCTGTTCAGACTGTAGACAAACTATATTTTTAAGATAACTAGCGGTTTGGCCAGCTATAAACAGACTTCGGAATCCACTTCCGGAGTCTGAAATGGCGAAAAATGGGGTGTAGGGGCCTCCAATTTTCGCCATTTATTCCTTTTGAAATAGAACAGAGCAGATGGCGGTAGCCATCTGCTCTGAAGTGTCGACT
>JAZLGU010000013.1:0-4751 GCA_045616485.1 Lachnospiraceae bacterium | reverse complement strand
TTGCAATACTAATTTCTGGTTAATACATTTTTCGCAATACTTATTTCTGTTTTCAAGGTACAGTTTCAGAAGTAATTCTTGTAAAAATAGACTCGGCAGAAATTACTTTTGCAAAACGGAAGTAAAAATTGCTATTTACCCTATTTACCCCTTACGTTTGTAGGTTACCGAAAAACTATCCTCACAAAACATCTCTTGCAAAAGTCCTATGACAAATGTTATAATAACAACAAAAGTCATAGGACTTTTGTTGCGCGATGCAGTTTTCTGAAAGGAGCAGATAATGTATAGAGAAGTCACCAAAGAGCTGCTGAGATGGAAGGATAGTCGTCGACGTAAGCCGTTAATGGTTACCGGAGTGCGTCAGTGTGGTAAAACGTATATATTAAAGGAGTTTGGAAAAGACAATTTTGATAATGTGTGCTATGTAAATTTTGAATCCAATAGTAAGTATTCGGAGATTTTTGAATACGATTTTGATGTGAAGCGCATTATTGCTGAATTGGAATTTCTGGAAAGGACTAAAATAATTCCCGGGAGTTCCCTGCTTATTTTGGATGAGATACAGGCTTGCCCGAGGGCTATTACTTCGTTAAAGTACTTTTGTGAAGATCTTCCGGAGCTACACGTGGTATGCGCAGGCTCCCTGCTGGGGGTGGCTGTAACACAAGAAAATATATCATTCCCTGTGGGAAAGGTACAACGAATTCAGATGCTTCCTATGAACTTCAAGGAATTCCTTATGGCAGTCGGGGAGGAGCGATATGTGGATTTATTGTCCAGATGGTATATAAATCGTGAGATACCGGAGGTATACGTAAAGCCGATAGAACGTCTTTTGCATATTTATTTAGTAGTGGGAGGAATGCCGGAAGTAGTGCAGGAGTATGCCCTCAATAATGATCTTAACACAGTAGCGGAAATACAAAATGATATAATAAAGGACTATGCCGATGATTTTTCAAAACATGCACCTATAAATGAATTGGAAAAGCTTCGTTGGATCTGGGAGTCTATTCCTAAGCAGCTGGCTAGGGAGAATAAAAAGTTCATTTTTTCCCATGTTAAGGAAGGGAAAAGAGCGCATGAGCTGGAAGGGGCTCTACAGTGGCTAAAAAATGCCGGACTTATACATGTGTTGGAACTGGTGCAAAATGCAAAGCTACCTTTATCGGTTAATTCAGACGCCGGTTATTTCAAGGTCTATATGTCGGATATTGGTCTTCTGTGTAGGCGGTTAAATCTGAGCCTGGAGGATTTCGGGAGTGAGGAGAGTACGCTGAGTACAGCTAAGGGGGCTATAATAGAGAATTATGTAATGAATGAGCTATTGAGCCTTCAAAAAAAGCCTTACTATTGGCGATCCGGAAACACTGCTGAACTGGATTTCATCTACGATTTCAAGGGGAAAGTTGTGCCGTTGGAGGTGAAGGCTGCTACCAATACTCAGGCCAAAAGCTATCGACAGTTTTGCCAGAAATACAAGCCCAAGGTGGGATGCAAAGCTTCTCTAAAAAATATAGCGGTCAATTTTGTGGATGAGACAGCTACGGTGAGCTTACCATTATACCTGTTATGGAATATTGACTACTATATGGAGATGGCTTTGTTACTTCCTTGTTAACTATCGCCCGGTAGCGGAGGTACGAAGCCTGGACATAGTCCGTACTGCGTAATGGGGCGATACAAATACAATTCAATCTATTGAGAAGGCTTATGTAGTTGTTACAGCATAGAGTAAAAGGATAAATGAATATGATTTCAGCAAAACCTACAGCAAACCTCACAGGTATCACCATAGAAGGGGATTATGATGATTTTTCCCAGCTGGTAGACAGCATTCATAGAATTACAGGCATGGAAGATGATTACAAGGATTTCTATTGGGGCGTCAAAAATCGTCTTCTGGGAATCTGCTATGACATCAGACATGCCTATATGGGAGACCGAGACATAAAGCTGGTGGATAATGGAGTCCATGATGAGATGATGAAGTGGCATTCGAAGGTATTGCCACGTGCAGAGGTACACTTCGCAGTGGACGTGCTGTTCCCGGAGGCTGTTTTTGTAGCTCTGTCGGTTCCGGAGATATATGGCTGGTCCAGGTACGAGTATGGTCAGAGAAGTAAAAAACAGGAAGAAATGGCTACCGTTCCTGCTCATAAGTATGCCTATTACCATAAAGATAGGGCTGTTGTAGATACTCTTTCTGCAGTGATACTGGAGGCTTTGGCGGACTGCATCGGGGATTCTGAGCTGGAGAAAATCATACGATTTAAGGAGCGTCAGTATGGATCTGTTTTTATGAATTACTCTACCCAGTATGTGGATAAATGCAATGTAGAGTACCTAAAGACGGCGCCGGACAAGAGAAGGGATAAACTGAAAAATATAGCCAAGCGTTTCATACAGAAGCCCAGTGGATACAGTACTATGCGCAGCGAGCTGGAGTATGCGGCCAGAGTGCATGGCTGCAGTATCCACGAGCTCCATGATCCTGAGCTGGAGTATCCGGAAGAAATAGAGTGGTAGGATGTAGTACAAGCATGAGCAATAACGAGGGCTGATGCTAAAATTGTTACCCTCTTAATTAAAGGTCAAGTTTTTCCGCTCCATTCTTTAGACTTCCTTAATTGACACAAAGTGTATCCTTAGATATCCTTATTACGTGCGCGTAAGCGATTCACGCAATAAGGATATTTTACTTACGAAGGAGATATAAAGACCGGCTATGAAAAGACATACTATTACGCTGATATTTGTGCTGATAATGATGACCTATGTCGCTTGTGGAAAAGCGTCTGCAGATCCTACAGCTCCACCGGAGCCTGCAGCTACAGATACCCCGGCGCCCTCACCTTCAGAGCCTGCAGCTACAGATACCCCGGCACCGTCACCGTCAGAACCTGTGGCGACGGATACCCCGGCACCCACAGAGGCACCTGTGCGGGTGGATCTGGGATATCACTTTGCAACCATGATGTATACTGCGGACTACTATTATCAGGACGGCTACGTCTATGAAATTTTTCCTACGGTTGAGGAAGTAGAGATTACTCCTGACTTTGATTGGGAGCATTACGAGGAAAAAGTGACCGGCTGGTACAAGGTACGCTACAAAGTGCTGGATAAGGTGACTGCCGCTGCGCCCGATATCAGTGAGGGCGCTATGCTGGACTGTTATCTTCTGGAAGAGGAGCTGACCGGTATGATATGCTATCTGGATGTGCCTGCGGACCAAGGACGCTTTGGCGCAGCAGAGACCGACTATCTCTATCTCATGCTGCTGACAAAGAAAGAATATGATAGTCTCAAGTCCCGGGACCTTATCAGGGTGGACGTGGATGAGAGCAAGCTGGACCCGGTAGGCGGCTTTACCACCTTTACCTATCGCCCGGCAGCGGATGTACGAAGCTTCGTGAAGAGCGAGTACTGCGTAATGGAGCAGTATAAATTCAATCCGATACATTAAGAAGCTTAGTGTAATAGTAAATAGAAAGACAAGTTTACTTACTGTAGGCTTGTCTTTTCTTTTTTTACCCATAATGGGAAAAAACCTGCACTTTTTTAAAAAAATATGTACATTTGCAGATGCTGTCAAAAGCGGGCGAATGCAGTACTATAAAGTTGCGAAAAAAGATGATGGCTTGTGATTGGGAATTCGTATATTTAAACAGAGATGGCGCCAATCTTTTAAATAGATAAAAATAAAATACAAGGAGGTACACTCATGTTACCAAGTTTATTCAATGACAGCCTGGGTCTGGTTGACAGCACCCTGGATACCTTTTTCAATGATCGGGACTTTGTCTCTCCTGAGAAAAAATTGTATGGACATAATGCTAAAAATATTATGCGCACCGATGTCAAGGAGACCGACAAAGGCTACGAAATGATGGTAGATTTGCCCGGCTTTGACAAGGAAGACGTGAAGGTAGAGCTGGAAAACGGCTACCTTACCATCTCTGCTAAAAAGGAATGCGATAGTGAAGGAAAAGAGTGCAAGCGTAACGAGGAAGACGATGAGAAAGAGAAGGAGGGAAAACACTGCAAATATATACGCAGGGAGCGCTATTTCGGTGCTATGTCCCGCACCTTCTTTGTGGGAGATTATGTGAATAAGAATGATGTGAAGGCTTCCTTTAAGCATGGCATACTTACTCTGACTTTTCCTAAGAAGGAGAATTCCACGAAAAAGGAAAGCTGCTGCATCAAGATTGATTAGAGAGCGTCAAGGTCTCGACTCTTTCTAAATTTTTGCAACAATCATTTTTGACGCATATGTGGCTCGAGCCTTTGATAATACAGGGCTTGAGCCACATTTTTATTGCATTTTTGGATATACATTCTGCTGAATTTAAAGGATTATATTCTATATTCTCGTCAATAGAAAGATTGGTTATTGCCATAGTATAATAGCTTTGTCAGGGAATTTTACGAGGACTGCTAAAACTATTATCAAGCCATGTGTTTTTTCAAAGGCATTTATTTCATATGACATTTACTTTAACGAAGAAATGCGCTATATTAGGATTGAAGGTATGGTAGTCCTCATGTTGTTTTCTCTGAACTTTTCTGAATGGAGAAAGACATGAAGAATTACGAAGATCTACAATTTGATTAGGACGCGCTTTCTTACGAAAGCTTATTATAGTCCTCGCCGGACAGGCATCAACGCTCTGCGTTGATATGAGATGATTTTATGTTTTGCAAAATCCTATCCACCAATCTTAAACTTTGCAAAGAGCTAC
>JAZLGU010000012.1:0-4367 GCA_045616485.1 Lachnospiraceae bacterium | reverse complement strand
AACTTACTTTTGGGCAGATGTAAATCTGTCTTTTTGTTGTACCTGAAATTTTTTCTGCAGGAAAATCATTGGCAAAGGATGGAATAAGAAAAGAGTTTGGGCAAATTTATTTGCTCAAACTCCTTAACTTAACGTTATTGGGGAGGTTCCAAATGACGACCTATGATGCAAGCTTATGTCTGCCTAATACATGACATTGACTTTGAATAGTAACCTACTGTTCAATTTTTTAGCAAAAAAGCTTGCATTGACTGGCGTTTTATGTTATATTAGTTCGGCATGTGCGGGTTAACGCCCCGTGACAAAGCACGCATGCAAAATATGGTGTATCTCATAGTGGGATATTTTGATTCATTGTATGCGGAAGATTAAACCATATGGAGGTATTAAAATGAGCGTTATTTCAATGAAGCAGTTACTTGAAGCAGGTGTACACTTTGGTCATCAGACAAGAAGATGGAATCCTAAGATGGCAGAGTACATCTTCACAGAGAGAAATGGTATTCATATCATTGATCTTCAGAAGTCTGTAGGTAAGGTAGACGAAGCTTACTTCGCTATCAAGGAGATCGCAGCTAATGGCGGCACAGTACTTTTCGTAGGTACAAAGAAGCAGGCTCAGGACGCAGTTAAGTCTGAGGCAGAGCGTTGCGGTATGTACTATGTTAACGAGAGATGGCTTGGTGGTATGCTTACCAACTTCAAGACAATTCAGTCCAGAATTGCTCGTCTTAAGGCTATCGAGAAGATGTCTGAGGATGGTACATTCGATGTACTTCCTAAGAAGGAAGTTATCAACCTTAAGAAAGAATGGGATAAGCTTGAGAAGAACCTTGGCGGTATCAAGGATATGAAGAAGATCCCTGACGCTATCTTCGTAGTAGATCCTAAGAAGGAAAGAATCTGCATCCAGGAAGCAAAGGCTCTTAAGATTAAGCTTATCGGTATCGCTGATACCAACTGTGATCCAGAGGAGCTTGATTATGTTATCCCTGGTAACGACGATGCTATCCGTGCAGTTAAGCTTGTAGTTTCCAAGATGGCAGATGCTGTTATCGAGGCTAATCAGGGTGAAGAGTATGTTGCAGCTCCTGTAGAAGAGGAAGTTGAGACAGCTGACGCTGAATAATTAAAATATTGAATCTTTTGCCCGAGGCCGCTGACCCATTCGGTCCATGGCCTCGGCGTTTTTTATGAAATTAATAAAAGTGGAGGATATAACAATGGCAGACATTACCGCAGCAATGGTAAAAGAGTTACGTGAAATGAGCGGTGCCGGCATGATGGATTGCAAGAAGGCACTTAATGAGACAAATGGTAATATGGACGAGGCTTTCGAGTTCCTTAGAAAGAGCGGTATCGCTAAGGCAGAGAAGAAGGCAGCTCGTATCGCAGCAGAGGGTATTTGCCGTGTTGCTATCGATGGCAACAATGCAGCAGTTGTAGAGGTTAACTCTGAGACTGACTTCGTTGCAAAGAATGAGATTTTCCAGACTTTCGTAGAGTCTGTAGCTAAGCAGGCACTTAAGACATCTGCAGCTGATGCAGAGGCTATGCTTGAGGATGCTTGGGTAGAGGATTCTTCCAAGACTGTTAAGGATGTACTTGTAGAGAAGACAGCTACTATCGGTGAGAAGCTTTCCATCAGAAGATTTGCTCGTGTTAATGGTGATGCAGTAGTATCTTACATTCACGGCGGCGGCAAGATCGGTGTTCTTGTAGTTGGTAACGGCGCTGGCGCTGATGATTCCGTTAAGGAAGCTCTTGCTAATGTTGCAATGCAGGTTGCAGCTATGAATCCTAAGTATGTTTCTCAGAAGGACATCTCTGCAGAAGAGCTTACAAAGCTTCATGATGTTACTCTTGAGAGCGCACTTAATGATCCTTCATCTCTGCCTAGACCTCTTCAGAATAAGCTTTTTGACAGAGCTCTTAATGAGAATAAGTTTGCAGCAGCTGATGTTGCAGCATACAATGAGCAGAAGAACAACAAGTTCCTCTTCAACTTCCTTTCCGATGATGCAAAGGCTGCACTTGTAGCACTTGCTATGGAAGAGAAGGATGCTTTCGCAGCAGATAAGATCTTCGGTGGTCTTGTTGATGGTCGTGTTCAGAAGCACCTTAAGGAGATCTGCCTCCTTGATCAGACATATGTTAAGGCAGAGGATGGCAAGCAGTCTGTAGCAGCTTACCTTGCATCTGTTAACAAGGCTCTTACAGTAGCTAAGTTCGTTCGTTTCGAAGTTGGTGAGGGTATGGAGAAGAAGTCTGAGAACTTCGCTGAAGAAGTAGCAAAGCAGATGGGTCAGTAAATTAATACGATAGCTATAACGACAGGTTATATATAAGGCAAAGCTTACGGCTTTGCCTTATTTTATTTTTATTTATTTGTTTTTTTATTCATTTTCCTATGGGTAAATGACATAATAGTGGTATTGGTTATAAATTATTCTATTTTGATATACAAAGGAGAAGGTATGAAAAATCAAAAGATTGCCGGCAAACTCTTTGCCCTTATCATTCCGCTTGTGGCTATGCTTATTCTACTGCTTGTGATAGCCTATGCCTTGATTACATCTGCTCAAACTAAGAGTAAAGATGTATATTATGATAAGCTTTATACAGCTAATTCCGCACTTATTAATGCTGACAGAGATATCTATCAGAGCTTTTCGGATCTGTTGCAATTCCTGCTTATGAAGCAGTTTAATGCAGGAGATACTACCAGATTTTATGATGATTACTATGATAATATCAAGCAGACCCGTGAGAGAACAGATAAAGCTTTGGATATAATTAAGAAAGATTCGGAGTTTTCTTCATATAAGTACAAGGATAAGACTTTTGAAGAGTACTATAAGGTTTTTAATGATAATTTTACCTATTTTGAAACTACGGACATAAAAGATGCCAATATGGGAATTCTGGCAGAGTGTTCTGTATATTTTAATACCGGTAGAGATGCTATCAGCTCTATGACAGACCTGGTAGAAGAGTACAGCGAATATGCAGAAAAGAATCTGGTACATAAGCTTAATCTTCAGAGTTATACAATATTTGGCATTTATATGGTGCTGATTACTGTTACGATAGTGTTCAGTATCATTGTCATGAGATACCTTAGAGTTAATATCTCTATAGTTACTAAAAATATTAAAGAGCTTGCAAATAAGAATCTTACTGTGGACATCAAGGAACTTAAGGGTAAGGACGAAATAGCTGAGCTTAGCAGTGCTTCCTTTGAACTTAAGACACAGTTGCTTTCCATGATGGAGACACTTAAGTCATCATCTGAAACACTTAGTAATTCCAGTAAGCATATGGTCGCTAATATGGCTGACTCTACCGACCTTATGGATAAGATAGATAAGGCTGCCAATGAAGTGGCTGAGGCGGCTACAGTACAGGCACAGGATGTATCCAATATCGCAGTCAATATTAGTGAAGTGGATGATATTGCCAAGGTTAATCTCAATGAAGCTGAATCTTTGGCGTCTGCATGTAACGATATCGAGCGTATTACCAATGATGGCATGAATACTGTAAATGAATTGACCAAGATTACCGATAAGAGTTTGGAAGCTTTCGATCGTATCTTTAAGGTTATTGATGAATTTGATGAGAAGACCAAGACTATCGGTGTGGCCAGTGATATGATTACAGATATTTCAGAACAGACCAATCTGCTTTCGCTTAATGCCAGCATAGAAGCTGCAAGAGCAGGAGAAGCAGGACGAGGCTTTGCCATCGTAGCCGATGAGATACGTAAGCTGGCTGAACAGTCCTCAGAGTCTGCAGATACAATCAATGCTATGATATCAGAGCTGGTTTCCAGTGCACAAAAAGCCATGGAAGAAAGCGATGAAGTAAAGAATTATGTAGAACAGCAGAAGAACTCGGTAGAGAATACCAGAACCGGATTTACAGCTATTGTAAACAATGTAGACATTGTAAACAGTGGCGTAGTTAAGCTTAAAGAAGTCAGCAATTCGCTGGGGGACAAGGTAGTGGCCATTACTGATCTTATTTCAGGTCTATCCTCCATTTCTCAGGAAAGTGCAGCTACAGCAGAGGAGCTGTCAGCTACTACCACTACAGTTACCAGAGCTATTAATGATCTGGAGTCTACAGGCAAGGTAGTAGATGAATCCGCTACCAGACTGAATGCTATTGCCGACCAGTACAAAATATAAAATGAAATAATGGGTAAAAAGTTGACAGGGGGACGTTTCCAATAACGTTAAGTTAAGCTTCAGACTAAGTAAACATTGAATTTAAATAGGATTAGGAAAAAACTAATCCTATTTTTTTTTACAAAAAAGGTTGACAAATGAGCCCAAAAATGCGGCCGCCTTGCTGATTGTTCT
>JAZLGU010000011.1:0-37244 GCA_045616485.1 Lachnospiraceae bacterium | reverse complement strand
TGGTGATAAGAAGCTTTTTCAGCATCAATTGTGTACGCACAAAGTGAAAAATTTTCTTTATGCACATCCATTCCTACGTAAACTGTGTTATAATTCATTTGATGACCTCCCTTTGTATGCGGTAATCCCTGTTTTTGTTGTCCTAGCAACTTCATTATACAGGTAAATCCACGAAGTTACAAAGTGGAGGTCATTACATATTGTCTAGCGCGTATTTTTGCGTACACAAACAAACCTCATAGTTGAGGCTTATAGTTTTGAGGCTGTTTTGCTGCATCAGTTATGCTACCAGGGCTACTCGATTCCTCTTATTGTAGTATTTGTAAAGGTTAAAACCGCATGAAATCAACGTGAGTTCAAGAATTACACCTTTTATGCCTCTCCTGAACAGTCGTTTGTACGAACGGTCCCATTTAATTATTCCAAAAGTTCCTTCGGATTGGATACTTCTGTTCATACAAAGGAGCGCTCCGTGGATAGATTCCAGGTTATCTAACACCTCTTTGTGGAAAGATGACAGTTCTCTGTTTATTCTTACAGTACGGTTTCCTGTAGCTTTGGTGCATTGTTCTTTTAGTGGACAACCGGAACAATCTTCACACTCATATATTTCTTCGGTTCTTCCATATTTGTTACCTCGAATGTGTTGATTATGCTTAAATACAAACTTTCTGTTGCCCGGACAAATGAGGTTGCCGTTTTCATCATGTTTAAAGTTCACTGCTCGAAATTGGTCATTGTGATATTTTTCATTCTTTGTTTCTTTTTCAAACATAGTGAACTTCATATATTTCTTGATTCCGCGCTCTTCACAGTAAAGGTAGTTGTTGTAGGAACCATATCCTGCATCTGCTACAGGGTACTCGGGATAAAAACCATACTGGATTTTAAACTTTTCCATAAGCGGAACAAAACAATCCATATCCGAAGCATAGGGCTTAACGTCAACAACAGCGATATATTCGTCGCATACTCCGGCCTGCATGTTATATGCTGGCAAAAGCTGGTCATTGCCCATGTAGTCACGTTTCACTCTCATAAATGTTGCATCGTGGTCGGTTTTTGCATAGCTGTTTCTTGATTCACCACAGATTTCAATGCGTTCAGCATAGTTTTTAAGCCTTCCGTAATAACTCTGAAGTTCCTGATACAACCTTTGCTCATGGCTCTTTCTGTGGCCTGATCCTGTTACAAACAGTTCAGGATGCAGGTTGTATGCCTTGGCGTAAGCATCTAAAATCTCCTGCAGGTAATCGACGGCATACTCTTCACGCTTTTCGAAGCATATGCCCTGCAAAGAGATATCTGCATTAATAACATCAAGAAGATTGGAAACTTTCTCGAATACTTTTTCTCGGTTCTTAACGCAGGATTTTTTCCAGACCCAAGTGTATCGATTGGCATTGGCTTCAAGCTTTGTACCATCGATGTAGAGGTGATTAAGGTCTACAGAATCCTGTGTAAATATGTAATTGTTGAGATCTTTGAATAGTTCTTCAACCGTAGTCGTCAGTTCATTACGGATGAAGTTGCCGAAGGTGGCATGGGACGGTGCAGGCATTTCATCAAGGAGATAGATAAAACGAATATCTGTGTGACAAAGCTTTTCTATTTCTCTAAGCGAACATATGCCATGCTCCATAAAAGCGAACAGTACAACTTTAAGGAGTTTCTCCGCATCACATCTTGGGCGACCTGTTTTGTAGTCCTTTTCTACAAAATATTTTGATAAGTCAATGTGATCTATAACCTCGCAAAAAGTATATACCGGGTCAGATATGCTGATAATTTTTTCAATTTCCAGTGGTAATTTCAGCTGACGTACTGTATAATTATCATTGGTTTTTTGATTTAGTCGCATAAATTAATTATACCAAAAAGCAGCTATGGGCGCGAGCCCATAGCTGCTTTTTTAGGGGAGTTTTTTTACAGCCCCTTTTTTTGCCCTTAATCTTCTTTTGGTGATGTACCTACTCTGGCGAAGCACATATCGTAGCCATCATTACCATAGTTCAGTGATCTGTTAACGCGGCTTATGGTAGCGGTAGATGCGCCTGTTTTTTCAGCTATTTCAAGATATGTTTTTTTGGCTCTGAGCATAGCGGCCACTTCGAATCTCTGAGAGAGGGAAAGCAATTCATTTACAGTACAGATATCCTCAAAGAAAGCATAACACTCATCTTTGTCATTAAGACTAAGAATAGCATCAAATAAATAATCTACAGCCGGTGTCTTAATATTAATACTCATTTTAAAATAATCCTCCTAAATGGAAATACAAACCCCTTAACGATTCACTGCGTGAATCATTCGCAGCTAGAAATAAATAAATAAACAAGTTCTCTGACAGTCACACGTTGCGATTAGCTGTAAATAATTCACTACATGAATTATTTACAGCCATCCATAAATAAACTCATAGACCCTTCCGCCTTTGGCGTAAGTCGCAGCTAATGCTGCTTATGGTCTATTTCGTTCATTTATGTCTAGCCTTTACAGGTTAATCGCTACATATGACTATCAGAGAACAAGTTCTCTGACAGTCACACGTTGCGATTAGCTGTAAATAATTCACTTTTCAATTTTAACACGTTATTTAACTAAAGTAAAGGGTTTTTTGAAAACAAATAATTATGATATTTTTATGAATAAAGATTAAAAACGTTGTAAAAAAAAGAGCTTGCTATTTTTTTCACAAATGGTTATAGTTATATTAATACTTTGGTTTATAACCAAAAAAAAGGAGACAAGGTATGTATAAGATTTTAGCTAAGCGTAAGCTTTCTGAAAGTATTGTTCTTATGGATGTTTACGCACCACGTGTGGCAAAGAAGTGCCTTCCGGGTCAGTTTGTCATTGTAAAGACTGACGAGAAGGGCGAGAGAATTCCACTTACTATCTGTGATTATGACAGAGAGAAAGAAACAGTAACTATAGTTTTCCAAATAGTTGGTGCATCTACTAAAATGATGGCTGCATATGAGGAAGGCGAGGAGTTCATGGACTTTGTAGGTCCTCTGGGAGTAGCTTCCGAGCTTTGTTCCGAGCCTGTTGAAGAGCTTAAGAAAAAGAAGATGATCTTCATGGCAGGCGGTGTTGGTACAGCACCTGTTTATCCTCAGGTTAAGTGGCTTCATGAGCAGGGGGTTGATGTTGATGTTATCATCGGTGCCAGAAATGAAAGCCTTATTATCCTTGCTGAGGAGATGAAGAAGGTAGCAGCAAATGTTTATGTTACTACAGATGATGGCACTATGGGCCGTAAGGGTAATGTAAATGACTGCCTTAAGTATTTGGTAAATGAAGAGAAAAAAGTATATGACCATGCAGTAGCTATTGGTCCGCTGATTATGATGAAGTTTGCTACTATTCTTACCAAGGAGCTGGGTATTCCTACTGTTGTTTCCCTGAATCCTATTATGGTAGATGGTACAGGTATGTGCGGTGCATGTCGTGTTCAGGTAGGCGATGAAGTGAAGTTCGCTTGTGTAGACGGTCCTGAATTTGATGGCTGGAAGGTTGACTTTGATGCAGCTATGAAGCGTCAGCAGCTTTACAAGACAGAAGAGGGCAGAGCTATCCTTCGTGAGAAGGAAGGCGCTACACATCACGGTGGCTGTGGCCAGTGCAATTAATACAGGAGGCGGATGAAAATGGTAGTAGAAAATAAATTAGTACGTGTCCCTGTACGTGAGCAGGAGCCACAGGTACGTGCAAAGAATTTTGAAGAGGTTTGTCTCGGCTACAACATGGAAGAAGCCATGGCTGAGGCTACCAGATGTTTAAAGTGTAAGAATCCACAGTGTCAGAAGGGCTGTCCTGTTGAGATCAACATTCCTGCATTTATCGCTGAGGTAGAAAAAGGCGAGATCAAGAATGCATACGATGAGATAAGTAAATATTCAGCACTTCCTGCTATCTGCGGTCGTGTGTGTCCTCAGGAGTCTCAGTGTGAGGCTAAGTGTATCAGAGGTATCAAGGGCGAGGCTGTTTCCATCGGTAAGCTGGAGCGTTTCGTAGCAGACTGGGCTCGTGAGAATGGTGTAAAGCCTCAGGGCACAGATGTTAAGCTTGGTAAAAAGGTAGCAGTTATCGGCTCTGGTCCTTCCGGTCTTACCTGTGCAGGTGAGCTGGCAAAGAAGGGCTATGATGTTACTATTTTCGAGGCTCTTCATGAGGCAGGCGGTGTACTTGTTTACGGTATTCCTGAGTTCCGTCTTCCAAAGAATTCCGTAGTAGCCGCTGAAGTAGAGAATGTTAAGTCTCTTGGTGTAAAGATTGAGACCAACGTTATTATTGGTAAGTCCATCACTATCGATGAGCTTATGGATGATGAAGGCTTTGAGGCTGTATTTATCGGCTCCGGTGCAGGCCTTCCTAAGTTCATGGGTATTCCAGGTGAGCAGGCAAACGGTGTATTCTCAGCTAATGAGTTCCTTACCAGAAATAATCTGATGAAGGCTTTCAAGGAAGGTTATGATACACCTATCTTCCGTGGTAAAAAGGTAGCTATCGTAGGTGGCGGTAACGTTGCTATGGATGCAGCAAGAACAGCACTTCGTCTTGGCGCTGAGACATATATTATCTACAGACGTTCAGAGGCTGAGCTTCCGGCACGAGTAGAGGAAGTACATCATGCCAAGGAAGAGGGCATCATCTTCAAGCTCCTTACCAATCCTACTGAGATCCTTGTAGACGATAACGGTTGGGTAAAGGGTATCAGCTGCGTAGAGATGGAGCTTGGTGAGCCTGATGCATCCGGTCGTCGTCGTCCTGTAGTAAAGGCCGGCTCAGACTTTACTATTGATGTTGATGCTGTTATCATGTCTCTTGGTACCAGCCCTAACCCTCTCATTACTTCTACCACAGAAGGTCTTGATTGCAATGCACACAAGTGTATCGTTGCAGATGAGAATGGTCAGACCACACGTCCGGGCGTATTTGCCGGCGGTGATGCCGTTACAGGCGCTGCTACAGTTATCCTTGCTATGCAGGCAGGTAAGGTAGCCGCAAAGGGTATCGACGAGTATCTTCAGAATAAATAGGTTTGATTTGCCGAAGGGAATGTTTTCTACGTTTCCTTCGGTTTTTTTAGGCGTTCTTGGGAGTAAAAATAGAAGGCTTTTTGGCGATGTGCCTTTCTTGGTGAGGTTTTTGATTGCAGCTATTGTCTTCGCTGCGCTGAAGAGGATGAAAACCAAGAGGCAGTAAGAAAAGTGATTTGTGAAAAATATATCAAAATTTTACGAAAATCCCATTTTTGCTATTTACGAAATGACATTTTTGTGAGAAAATATTAAAAGGCACGACTAAGGGTCGTGAATTCAATGTTGCAGTGCGTTTGCACTGAAAGAACTTGAAAGGAGTCCAATAATGATTTACACAAAGGAAGTTCAGAACATGTGCCCAATCGCTAAGGGCGCAAAGCATGAGCCAGCACCTATCCCTGAAGAGGGCAAGTGGGTCCATGCAAAAAAGATTGAAGACATCTCCGGCTTTACACATGGTATCGGCTGGTGCGCACCTCAGCAGGGTGCCTGCAAGCTGTCCCTCAATGTTAAGGAAGGCGTTATCGTAGAGGCTCTCGTAGAGACTATCGGTTGTTCCGGTATGACTCACTCTGCAGCTATGGCAGCAGAAATCCTTCAGGGCAAGACCATTCTGGAAGCTCTGAATACAGACCTTGTTTGTGACGCTATTAACACAGCTATGAGAGAGCTTTTCCTTCAGATCGTTTACGGCCGTACACAGTCCGCATTCTCAGATGACGGTCTTGCAGTAGGCGCTGGTCTTGAGGATCTTGGTAAGGGCCTTCGTTCTCAGGTAGGTACTATGTACGCTACAAAGGAGAAGGGTGTTCGTTACCTTGAGATGGCAGAGGGCTACGTAACAGGTATCGCTCTCAGCGAAGACAACGAAGTTATCGGCTACCAGTTCGTTAACCTTGGTAAGATGACAGATTTCATCAAGAAGGGTGACGATGCTAATACAGCTTGGGAGAAGGCAGCAGGTTCTTATGGACGTGTTAAGCCTGAGCAGGGCGCTGTAAAGATCATCGATCCTCGTAAAGAGTGATAGGAAGGAGAACGAATATAATGGCAATCGAATTTGAAACAAAAGAGAAAAGACTGCCCCAGATTGAAGCAGCATTAAAGCAGTATGGTATCAACTCCATCGAAGAGGCTGTAGAGATCACAAAGGCTGCAGGTCTTGATGTATATGAGCAGGTTAAGAAGATTCAGCCTATTTGCTTTGAGAACGCTTGCTACGCTTACACTGTAGGCGCTGCTATCGCTATCAAGAAGGGCTGCAGGAGAGCAGCAGATGCTGCAGCAGCTATTGGTGAAGGCCTTCAGGCTTTCTGTATCCCAGGCTCCGTAGCTGACCATCGTAAGGTAGGTCTTGGCCATGGCAACCTTGGTAAGATGCTCCTTGAAGAGGAGACAGAGTGCTTCTGCTTCCTTGCAGGTCACGAGTCTTTCGCAGCTGCAGAGGGCGCTATCGGTATCGCAGAGAAGGCTAACAAGGTTCGTGTAAAGCCTCTTAGAGTTATCCTTAACGGTCTTGGTAAGGATGCTGCACAGATTATTTCCCGTATTAACGGTTTCACATTTGTAGAGACAAAGTACGACTACAAGACAGCTACTCTTAACACAGTATATGAGAAGGCTTACTCTGATGGCGTACGCGCTACAGTAAAGTGCTACGGCGCAGACGATGTACAGGAAGGCGTTGCTATCATGCACAAGGAGAACGTTGGCGTTTCCATCACAGGTAACTCCACCAATCCTACACGTTTCCAGCATCCTGTTGCAGGTACATACAAGAAGGAGTGCATCGAGCAGGGCAAGAAGTATTTCTCAGTAGCATCAGGTGGTGGTACAGGTCGTACACTTCACCCAGATAACATGGCAGCAGGTCCTGCTTCCTATGGTATGACAGATACACTTGGTCGTATGCATTCTGACGCTCAGTTTGCAGGTTCTTCATCCGTTCCTGCTCACGTAGAGATGATGGGTCTTATCGGTATGGGTAACAACCCTATGGTAGGCGCTACAGTAGCTGTTGCAGTTGCTGTTGAAGAAGCTGCAAAGGCTGGTAAGTTCTAAAGAATCATTATTCATATGATACAATTCATATGATACCTTTCTGCAAAATACAGAGCTCTCGTCAAAATGGCAAGGGCTCTTATTTTATATTTTTATCCATAACGACACTATTTTTATCAGGTTCTTACTTTTTGCACTTTACAGAACAGTGTCTCCATTGTCGTCCTTATATCAGAAGGAAATAAAAAAACTTGACATTTTGTGACAAAGGTCCTACAATGCCCCATTGTTCTTAAATCTAATGTATGGGATATTTCTTCTAACAGTAAGTTGAATAAAGCCTTATTTGAGCAGACGTGGCAATTCGCTACCTGTGTGTGGACTACAAGTAAAGATGTATATAACATCGAACTGAGGATATATGCTAAGTTTGGCGCTTCATCCTCAAAAAACGGCGCAGGAATGTTATGCCCGCTTACAAATTATTCATCTTATCAAAGTAACTGGTATAGTGACCTAGTATGGAATAACAAATAAAGGAGGAAAAAGAATGAAAAAGAAATTGCTGGTTATTGGATTTATTCTTGCAATAATTATTTCAGGAATCTTTTCTTTTTTTGCATATCGTAACAGAATTATAGAAGAAGGTGCAAACGAATTGACCAGTGTCGAAGAAGATAGAATTATTGTTGTTGAGAAGATACCGACACTGTTTACTATATATGGTCAGAAAATGGACTTTGATGAGGCAATTAGTGTTAAATATGTAGAAACGCTAAATAACGATACACTGATTTTGGACAAGGCTCAGTTTAAACAGCAGATGATTATTATTAATGACTTAGATGGGAAGCTGTCAATAACCGATGAGGAATGGCGACTAATCGGGACATTGATAGATTCGAATGAGAATTATTCGCTATTCTATCTTGGTGACAAAGAAATTAATAGAATGCAGGAACTGGGAGTAATTACAAGTCTTCAGACATATCAGGAAGGTGATTTATCTGTTGGAGTTGTTCGATATGAGGGTGAAAAAGTAAAAGTAACCGGAACATTAACAGCTTCTTCGATAGATTTGAATATTTCTGAATTACTGATTCATGAGCTTGTTTATGCTATTCGTTATGGCAGGCGATAGAATAAAAAATATTATTAGGTGAATTCACACGATATTCATGATGTGACAAAAGGGCTGCTGCATATTAGAAGAGTATCATTATATTTACCGTACGAGGATGATGACGGACTAACTGGTATAACTGATCTTGAAAAACTCGACCACATGGAATAGTAAATATGTACAGCATAATAAATCTTTCAAAAACATATAAAAATTAAAAAGGAACGGTGGTAGGGCTCAAGAACGTCAATCTTGAACTGGGAGATGCAGAGCTGGTTTTTATCGTAGGCAAAAGTGGTAGTGGCAAAACTACCTTACAGAACAGTGTCTCCATTGTCGTCCTTATATCAGAAGGAAATAATAAAAAATGTGAAATAACCATCTACTCCGGCGTATCGACTTTGCCGACACGCCGGGTCCGGGCCAAAGTCCCGGACTTTTTTTTATAAAATCATCTCATCCTGTAACTTACCTGTAACTTTCACATGCTATAATGCTGCTATAAGCTTATGAAAAACGAATCTGTTATGTGAGGGACAACAGGAAGGAAGAAAAATGGAAATTCTAAAAGTAGAGAATCTTTGTAAGACATATGGCAAAGGTGAAATGCAGGTAAAGGCTCTGGATAATGTGAGCCTTAGTGTAGAAAAGGGTGAGTTTGTAGCTATAGTGGGAGCCAGTGGATCAGGTAAATCGACCCTGCTGCACATGCTGGGGGGAGTAGACAGACCTACTCAGGGAAAGGTCATAGTAAATGATACGGATATTTTCAGCCTTAATGATGACAAGCTGGCTATTTTCCGCCGCAGACAGGTGGGGATTATCTACCAGTTTTACAATCTGATACCTATTCTTTCAGTAGAAGAAAACATAGCTCTGCCTATGGAGCTGGACGGCCGTAAAGTGGAAAAAAAGGAAATGGATGACATACTGGAGCTTCTGGGTCTTAAGGAGCGCAGGACCCACCTGCCCAATGAGCTTTCCGGAGGCCAGCAGCAGCGTACATCCATAGGCAGAGCCATGATCACCAGACCTTCCATAATTCTGGCAGATGAGCCTACAGGTAATCTGGATACAAAAGCCAGCAATGAAGTAATGGAGCTTTTGCGTAAGTCCAATCGTGATTATAAGCAGACCATCATCATGATTACTCATAATATGGAGCTGGCCAAGGCAGCCGACAGAATTATCAGAATCGAGGATGGTAAAATCAAATGAAGCTAATAAAAAAATTGGTTTTCAAAAATCTGCTTTTAAATAAAAAGCGAACCACCGTGACTGTGGTAGGCATTATTCTGTCGGTAGCCCTGTTATCAGCTCTTTCATCTCTGGTAATGAGCTTCAGAAGCAGCCTTATTGTTTTTGAAAAACATAAAAACAGTGACTTTCACGTATATTTTTCTCAGCTGAATCGGGATAATATAGAGGCCCTTAGGCGTAATGTAAATATTGAGAAAATATACTACAGTGAAGAAATAGGTTATGCCCACCTCCCCCAGGTAAACAATGAATACAAGCCTTACGCGTACATTATGGGAACTGATGAAACAGGCTTGGACTCACTATGTTTTACCCTGATTGATGGTCGTATGGCTTTGAACGACTCGGAGATTGTGATCCCCAGACACCTGAAGACAAATGGCCGTCTGGAATACAAGGTAGGAGATACTATCACTTTGCAGGCAGGAAAGAGAGTGGTAGAATGGGAAGACGGACACCTAGAGATATATGATCAGAATCAGGGCTTTGGTGATGAAGAAAGATTAGATACCACAGATGCTGAAGTAAAGACCTACAAAATAGTAGGCATTATAGAGCGCCCCGGTAATTCCATAGAGCCTTATCCTGCTCCCGGCTATACCTTTATTACCTACAGTAAGGCGGCAGAAAGCAAGGACTCCAATATCACAGCCTATGTTAGATTTGATAAAAAGGCTATACGTCACTGCTTTGAAAATATAGCCAATATTATCGTGGCAGATGCCAAGTACTTTGCTCAGCGTTATGATGAAAGTATGGTGCAAGTAGAGCTTTCTGCCCAGGAAAGAGAAATGGTCTATGCTCAGATAGAAAAATCAGATTACAGGAATTTCTATATTAATCAGCATCTGATACAGTATGAGCGTATCTGGCCTATGGATGCCACTTTCAAAGTGATATTTACCATTGGCTGCTTTGTAGCGGTGATTATTATTCTTACTTCGGTATACTGCATTAAAAACAGTTTTGAGATTTCTGTCACTGAAAAGATAAGACAGTTCGGTATGCTGGCAGGCATCGGTGCCACCAAAAAGCAGATAGCTCAGAGTGTTTTCTTTGAAGCAGGCCTTCTGGGCTTAATCGGTATTCCACTTGGTCTGGCATCAGGTCTATTGGCAGGCTTTGTTCTTATTAGGATAACCAATGTATTTATGAGCGATGCAATAAAGTTCGACCTGGTATTTGCAGTTTCATTTATTGCTATAATTGCCACCATAATTTTAGGTGTGATAACTGTATATTTTTCCGCCTTTTCAGGAGCAAGAAAAGCCTCGAAGGTATCCCCTATTGAAGCAATACGTAATCAGAAGGAAATAAAGATTAACAGGAAAAGACTGAAGAGGCCTGCGCTAATAGCCAAAATCTTTGGTATCGGCGGTGTTATCTCTTATAAAAACATCCGTAGAAATAAGAAAAAATACCGTACATCTGTAGTATCCATAGCTATTTGTACCATTACCTATATTCTTGTATCCTACTTTATGTCTATGGGCTTTAGCCTGTTGGGAGTAGAAATTGCAGAAGACGAATGTAATATTCTGGCGACCCTGTCAATTGGGGATATAAATAAACAGGTACTTATGGAGGATTTTTCCGGGCTGGATACTGTAGAAAAGTTCTCTTTGGTAACAGGTGACTATGTTTATATAGATAAATCCGCTTATAGCGCAGAGTATCAGACACATATTACAAATACAAATCCTTTTTCGAAGATGGTACATGCCATCATACTGGATGATGAGTCCTATGCAAGATATGCCAGGGAATGCAGGCTTGGCAATGAAACCGGTACAGCAATAATAATTGATAAAATCCTGGTTTCAGGAGTGGGAGAAATAAATGCTTTTGACCTGAAAAAGGGGGACACTATAGAGTATGCAAGTGAATACAAGGGAGAAAATGAGACGACACGAGGAAAAATAAGCATTGCCGGTGCTACAAAAAATCGCCCCTTTGGTACGCAATCCTATCTCGGGGAAGCTATTGTTTTGAGTCAGTCTACAGCGGATAAAATAAGCTTTTCTACAATTGGTTTGGAAAGAGTCAGCCTCTGCTTTAAGAGCAATGATGCAGACAAGCTGCAGGATACACTGGAAAAAATGTTGGCAGCTGATAATAAACCCTATGGAAGCAGCTATGATATTACCAATCGTGATGCCAATACGAGACAGGTACACTCCCTTTTAATGCTGATAGCAATATTTGCTTATGGTCTTATTACCGTAATCGCACTTATTGGGGTGACCAATATTGTAAATACCATTAGTACCAGCATGGAGCTTAGAGCCAGGGATTTTGCCACTCTCAGATCCATTGGTATGACTTCCAATCAGTTCGAAAAAATGATTTTGCTGGAAGCTGTATTTACTACAATAAAAGCCCTTTTCTTTGGCACGATTATAGGATTTTTAGGTTCATATGCCATTTGGAAATATGAAGTAGAGACAGATTTAATCATACCGTTTAATCCTCCTGTAAAGGCAGCTGTGATAAGTGCCATTGTGGTTTTTGCGCTGGTATACACAATTATTAGATTTTCTCTTGCAAGAATCAATAAACGCAATATAATTGAGACTATAAAGAATGAAGTAATTTAAATTTGAGGGAACATGAAGAAAATACTTTTGGTAGAAGACAACGAAGGCATAGCAGAGGGCTTAAAATTATCATTTGAGCTCACTGCGTATAATCTCTATATTGCGAAAAATCTTAAGGAGGCCCGGATGCTGGTGGAAAGCCAGCGTCCAGGCCTGATTTTACTTGATGTATCACTTCCGGATGGTAATGGATTTGATTATTACAAAAATGATTTGAAGAGCAGGGCCATACCCACCATATTTTTGACTGCCAGGGATGAGGAAAACGATATAGTAAAAGGGCTGGAGCTGGGAGCAGAAGACTACATTACCAAGCCTTTTTCCACCAAAGAATTAATGGCCAGGGTGAATCGTGTAATGGCCAGAAATCGTCAGGATTCATTGATTTCTTGCAAAGACGTGAGCTTTGATGTGGACAGAGCGGAGGTTACAAAAAATGGGCAGAAGGTAGATTTTTCCAGCCTGGAATTAAAGATAGTATGCCTTCTTTTTGAAAATCATGACAAGGTAGTTAGTAGAAATGCAGTGATAGACTGCATATGGCAGGCTACCGGTAATGATGTTTACGATCATACGGTAACGGTCTATATGAAGAGAATCCGGGAAAAAATCGGAGATGATATTATCACAACTGTCAAAGGCATCGGCTATCGCATTGATGCTGACCGGGGATAGGAGCTTTTGCATGAATAGTAAAACATCAAGAAAAATTTGCATAATATGCTATGTAATAGGGGTACTGGCAGTAGCCCTTATTTTATGCAGGGTTCAGTATAGGACTTATGAAAAAAATTATAATGCCTGTATGAATAAACTTTGCCTTTTGCTGGAGGAAAAAACTGATATGACTCCGGCTGAGATTATGGATGTTCTAAATTCAGAGGGGCAGGCTTCTCAGAATTTTTTTAAAAGATTTGGTATCGACATAAATAAAGAAGGTGGGACAAAGAGCAGTCGGGATGCTTTCAGGACTTTTCTTATTATAAATGGAGTAGTGACGGCTCTTCTGATACTTTTTCCCATTATATATATTCTTATGGCGGAAAAAAAGAATAATCTCCGTATCAGGAGGATAACAGAGGAGCTAAGCCGGATCAACAAGGGCGACTATCATTATGATATGAACGCCTCGGAAGAAGGCCATATTTCCATATTGGAAAATGAGATTTATAAAACGGCCATTACACTGAAGGAGACAGCTGAAAACTCCCAAAAAGACAAGGAAAGCCTTAAGGACTCTCTTTCTGATATATCTCATCAGCTAAAGACTCCATTGACATCTCTTTCCATCAGTCTGGAAAATCTGGAGACTTACCCGAATATTTCTCCTGAAAAAAGACAGGTAATAATTAACAGGGCCCAGAAGGATGTGAATAAGGTGAATCAGATGGTGCAGCTTCTTCTTAAATTGTCCAGATTTGAAGCTAATGCCGTGGAATATGACAGAAAGCCTGTAGATGTGGGCCTTATTGTAGCCAGTGCTATGGACAATGTAAGAGCCCTGTGTGATCTTAGAGGGATAAAGCTGGAGCTTTCAGAAAAATGTGATGAAAGCTTTACTTTGAATCTTGATCAGTACTGGGAGACTGAGGCTGTGACCAATATTCTGAAAAACGGTATAGAACATGCAGCTACCATAGTATCAGTCGCCTATAACAATTATGAACTTTATAGTGAGATTGTTATAGAAAACGATGGTCAGCCCATAAGCAGTGAAGATGCCCAAAATGCCTTTAACCGTTTTTACAGGGGGAGTAATTCTGATAACGACAGCGTAGGAATAGGACTGGCTCTGGCAGCAGCTATCGTTAAAGAAGATAAGGGATATATATTGGCGGAAGCTACAGATACCGGAAGCAGATTCGTAATTAGATATACGGGCTAGGACCAACGACCTAAAAACTAAAATTTTTATAAAAAAATACAATTTATTGAAACCGAATAAAAAAAATAAGTGTTGCGTAAGTCTTGTTAATACATTAACATTAATGTAACACTATAAATTGGGAGTGAAGTACCGCTTTTATTTAAATCAGCATTCTTATAGGAAGCCTTTGAATAAAGGGAAATGCGGTTATAATTTGGAGGTTATTGAGTGAAGAAGTATTTAGTAAGGATGAAAAAGATAATTGCACTTTTTCTGCTGACGGCAATGATTGTTCCGGCGTTGGCGCCTGTTGTAAAGGCTCAGGCTGATGGCAAAGAGCATTTTTCAATTAAGGTGAATATGGGCTATGATGGACGCCAGGAATTAAATATTCATGTACCTGTTACGATTGAAATATCTAATAATGGTGCTGATTTTAATGGCAGTGTCCAGCTGACTGTTCCCGGAGGTGATGCGGGCATCATGTATGAGCAGCCACTGAATCTGGCCAAAGGGGCTACCAAGAAGGTCCTGATGTTCCCCATGTTCTATAACGATATAGGTCTTGTCAGAGTAGTTATTGCTGACAAAAAGGGAAAGACTGTTCAGGATGAGCTTGTTAATACTAATGCTACTAATAGCAGAAATTATGTGAGAGTAGGTATACTGTCAGATGATTCTGCAGTGACACGTATTCTCAGCAATAAAATATTGGATGATTATTATTTCTCTGATCTGATATTAAGTACGGTAGAGTTGTCTGTAGATGATGTATATGATGATTTTGAGGCTATGGAAAGTCTTGATGTTATTATTATTTCCAATTTTTCCACAGATCAGTTAAGCAGTGGACAGGTGCAGGCTATTATGGACTGGGCCAGCAATGGAGGGTTACTGCTTTTTGGAACAGGAGATTCCTACAAAAAGACTTTAGAAGGCTTCAGCGATGTGCTTAAGTATAAAGATGAGGGCCTAATCAAAGTCAAAACCGACTATGCCACAAACAATACCGACGCAATCACAAATGGTGGTATGTTCGATTATATCTATAGTATAGGTGACGTTGAGAATACATACACAAGTTACAGCTATGAGATAAACGATCTGAGACAACGCATGTCATACAGTGATTATTATAAGTTGTTGCAGGATACAATAGATGATGCGGTAACTCTGGGCTACACAGAAAAGTATGAAGATTTATTTCAGATTTTTTGGGAGAAATATGTAGGAGATTTCGCAGACAATTTCTTTTATTCAGGCATATGGAGAGAGCAGGCATTGGTGAATGATGCCGATGACTTTAAGAGTATGTATGAAGAGGCTGAAAAAGGAAGACCTTCCAAATCATATCTGATATTTAAAAATTACTGTAAACAGGTGGTTTACAATGGAATCGTTGCAGATATTATCATGGATCAGTACAAAATCTCTTATGACGCGGCATGCCAATATTTAGGTTTTCATGTTTGCGAAGAGATGCAGAAAACACCTGTAAGCGAGGTGTATCCATTAGTAGATGCTTCCCTTTGGAAGTACAGTTTTTCAAAAAATAAAGTGGTGGGCGGCAATACTTCTGCGGAAGCACAGCACGATGTATACCAGTACAAGAAGTATGGAAAAGGATATATAGCCATTGCGGCCATGGACTTTAGCAAAAATCCCTTTGTGAATTATAAGGGGGCAACGAAGTCCATAACAAATTTATTGGCGGCTCTTATCGGTAATGATATGCAGTATCGCTACAAGACCTATCAGAATTATACCTGGGGATGGAATGGCGGCAGCCAGAATAATCCGAATGCAGGAGCACTCCTGGCCAATCTTCATAATAACAATCCTGTTCCGATTCTGGTATACCTGTTAGTGTTTGTAGCATATATTATTACCAGCTTCTCCATGTATTCAGTATTAAAGAAGAAAAAGAAGTCTTTACTCCTTTGGCCTATTATTGGCGGACTTGCATTGGCAGGGGCTGTACTCGTATTTTTTGTAAGCTTCTCTACCAAAACAGTAAAGCCCGTTATGAATGTAGTTAAAGTGGTAAATGCTGCTGACGAGTCAGGACTGGTAAGTAATTACTGTACTGTGACTTTACCTAAAAATAAGACCTACAAGCTTAATTTTAACAAAGATCACAGTGTCAGATATTTTGATACAAGTGATGGGTACAGAGTCTATTCTGATGAATCTATTAAAAAGTATAAGATAGCTTTTAGTGAAAAAGACGGAAACAACACGGTTATCCTTAAAAATACCGAGGTCCTTTCCAATCAGTCTTTTGTCGTTACAGAAAAGAATTACCAACATGGAGACGTGGAGTTTGATGGCCTTTATTCTTGTGGTGTTTTAACCGGACACGTCACTAATAATTATGGTTATGATTTGGATAATTGCTGCATCCTTTTAGATGCGTGTGTTGTACCTATTGGTCATCTGAAGAATGGTGAGTCTGTTGACCTGTCCAAGCTTACGCCTGTTGGGACAGTAAATTTTTACAATCAGTATAATACCAATCCAAGAAAAACAATGGAAAAAGAAGTACTTGGCAGCTCTGAGCAGTGGGAGGCTGTAGTTCTTGGCCTAGGGGGAAAAAGCATAATAAAGAGAAATGCAAAATCTAATGCCATGAAATACGTTATTGACGAATATGGACTTAATGGCCTGTCGAGCTATTATTATCCGGGAATGTTGAACGGCATGATAGGAAACGATAATCTTCCAATTGTCACTACAAGTAAGCTGGTATTCGTGGGCTTTAATTCAAGAACAGAATCTATTGCGGAGGGGAATATCACTGAAATCCTCACAGAGATAGTTTACAGGAGGATAGAGCAGTGATAGAGATTAAAAATTTAAATAAAAGATTTGGCCGTCATAAGGCCCTGGATAATCTGAATCTCACTATTGGTGATGGAGAGCTTTTTGGCTTTGTAGGCTCCAATGGTGCAGGTAAAACGACCACAATGAAAATCTGTGTAGGCCTTCTGGGCGCAGACTCAGGTGAAGTCTATATAAATGGTGAGCAGGTGGTAGGTGAAAAGAAAAGAGATATGAGCAAGGTGGGATATGTTCCGGACTTTTTTGGAGTCTATAACAATCTTACAGCCCATGAGTATCTTACATTTTTTGCAGCCACATACGATATTTGGGGAAGTACAGCGGATAAGCTGGCGGATGATCTGTTGGAGCTGGTCAATCTGTCAGATAAAAGAGATACAGATGTTAATGGCTTGTCTCGAGGCATGAAACAAAGACTGTGTCTGGCAAGAGCTCTGGTGCATAATCCGGAGATACTTTTCCTGGATGAGCCGGCGTCAGGCCTTGATCCTAAAGCACGTCACGAGCTTAGAGAGATTCTTAAAAATCTGACAGCAATGGGAAAGACAATTGTTATTTCTTCCCATATTCTGCCGGAGCTTATTGAGATGTGTACCAGTATTGGTATTATAAGCCATGGACATATGATGTTTAACGGCTCTGTAGCAGATGCAATTAAGCTGCAGAAGGGTAGAGTAAGCGCTGAGCTTACAGTACTTGATAAGGCGACAGAAGCCTTTAATAAGCTGAGAGAATTTCCGGAGATTACAGATATTGATGTGATTGGTAATACCATTATATTTATGACATCGTCTGAATTGGAAGGGGATGCCGCTCTTCTTAAAGCCCTGGTTATGAGTGATATACCTGTAATTGGATTTGTAAGAAAGACTGAGAATGCTGAGGATGTTCTTCTTAGTCTTATGGAAGGGGGCAGCGGAAATGAAAAAACTAACTAATCGAATAAGCAAGGGCTTTAGAAATGCTGTTCTTATAAAAGAAGTTCAGATAAAGTCAAAGAGAGTAGGCAATTCAGTTATTATTCTGATAATGAACAGCATTCTGGCTTTGGCGGCAATTATCACCATGATTGCCACAAACAGCAATATAGTATCCAACTACAGTGTGGAGAACAGTACCTTTGTTATTTACTTTATCACAGTAATAATAATAGAAGCAGTAATGCTTTTCTTTGTAACGCCTGCCGTATCTGCGGGAGCTATTGCAAGTGAAAGAGAAAGGCAGACGCTGGATGTACTTCTTACTACCAATATGACTCCCTGGCAGATCGTGTGGGGAAAGTATTGGTCATCTATTGCCAATGTACTGCTTTTAGTCATCAGCACACTGCCATTTTTATCTACGGTTTTCCTTTTTGGTGGCGTATCATTTTTCGTAGTAATAGGTATTCTATTGGCACTTATCGCCAGTGTTATGTATCTGGGCGCTTTTGGCGTACTTATGTCTACCCTTATTAAAAAGACCAATGCGGCCAGCGTTATTTGCTACATCGTTTTACTGATGGTTACTTTCGGAAGTATCAGTTTGGTGGGTACCATTATTGCTATTGCAAGTGAAATCAATTTTGCCATTTGGCATAATTTCCCACAACTTACAGGCAATGCCATAGTTAATGCAGACTGGTCGCTGGTAATATTACTTTTTAGTCCGGTGACGGTAGCTTTCGATGTATTATCAAAAGCCCTGGGATTTTCTTTTTTCTGGTATACTAGTGATGGTATGGGCTATTTTATCGAAATGATTACCGATGGCAGACTGTCCAGCAATTGTTTTATAGCTAATTTATGGACAGTGTTGGCCCTTGGGGCTCAGCTTGTAGCTGCATATGGTATGTTAAGGTTGGCAGCAGTGTCTCTTAATCCTGTTAAAAACAGAAAGAAAAAACAGAAGGCAATTGCAAAAAAAGAAGGATAAGAATGGAAATAATTCTTTCAAAAATTAAATCTGCAAGAAAAAGAATGATTCTAAGCAGAGCAATATGGAGTCTTCAGGTCAGTCTCCTATTAGGGAGCTTACTGGCTCTTGTTTTGCAGCTTATTTCTCTAATTGTTCCGTTTTTCTATGTAAATTATATATGTATAGCAGTGCTTGTACTGGCCTTGGTGGCAGCAGTAGTGCTGACTGTAATAAAGCTTCCTGATATGGCATCTGCAGCCAAGGCTATAGACGGGAAAGGGCTGGACTCCAGAGTACTTACCGCATACGAATTGCGAAATGAAAATGACTATATGACTCTGATCCAAAGAAAAGATGCAGAGAAATATGCCGGGGCCTTTAGCACCAAAAATATAAAAATAAAAGTCAGGATTATTCCGGCTGTGCTGTTAGCAGCTGTATTGGTGGCTACGGGTATTTGTGTCCCTATTAATACTTTAGCTAAGGATAAGGCAGAGATAGGTCACGAGCTTCAAAAGCTTAAGGAAACCGTTATCAAAGAAATAAAAGAGACTACTAAGGCTACTTTAGATAAATATCCTGATAACGAGGCCCTTCGTAAGGATTTGGAAAAATTACAGGCAGATACTGTAACAGATATTAAAAAAGCTCCCACAGAACAGGCAGTTTATAAATTGCAGGAGCGTTTTAAGGTAAAGCTGCAGGATTTAATAGATCAGCATACCTTAACAGAAGAGGAAAAGAAGCTTAAAGAAGACATCAGGGAAGCGCTTAAAGACATTAGAGAACAGGCAAATGATGCCAAGGGTGAGCTGCCGGAAAAGTATCAGCAAAAATTGGAAGATGCTCTTCACAAGGCAGAAGAAAATATTAAAAAAGCAGAGTCAGGGAAAGACATTACTGACGCCAAAGATGAATTTAATAAAACATTAGATGAGATAAATAATGAAGCTGATGGAGAGAACGGTAATCAGTCCGGCAATCAGTCCGGAGCTCAGCCTGGAGATCAGCCGGGAGACCAGCCTGGAGACCAGCCTGGAGATCAGCCTGGAGACCATCCAGGAGACCAGCCAGGAGACCAGCCGGGTAATCAGCCTGGAGACCAGCCAGGAGACCAGCCGGGAGACCAGCCGGGCAATCAGCCAGGTAATCAGCCGGGAGACCAGCCGGGCAATCAGCCAGGTAATCAGCCGGGAAATCAGCCGGGAGACCAGCCGGGAGACCAGCCGGGAGACCAGCCGGGCAATCAGCCGGGTAATCAGCCGGGTAATCAGCCGGGAAATCAGCCGGGAGACCAGCCGGGCAATCAGCCGGGTAATCAGCCGGGTAATCAGCCAGGAGACCAGCCGGGCAATCAGCCGGGTAATCAGCCGGGTAATCAGCCAGGTAATCAGTCGGGCTGGAATCGTGGAAGTGTTTCTGTGGAGAAAGACGGTAAGGAAGGCGAGAGTATCAGCTATGATGCAGATACATTGGAAAAATATCTGCATGGTCAGACAGGCGAGGGCGGCCAGTCCGATATAACAAATGGTCAGGGTGGTACCACTGACTGGGATAATGTTACTTATGATCAGGTTCATGCGGCCTATGAAAAGCAGGCAAATAGCGATATGAGTAATACAGCTATTCCCGATGAAATGAAAGATATGATTAAAGAATACTTCAGTCAGACTAAAAATAATTAGTGGACAAGTGGCAATTTTCTCACTGCGTTCAAAAAAGATAAAAGGGAGATAAAAGGGAGATAAATGGGTCGCTAAGCCATTATAGTTCACGCTATCGCGTGAAGGCTTAGCTTTTCAAACTCCTAACGGAGTTCTCCATTTTCTCACTGCGTTCAAAAAGGGAGATAATATGACAGAAGAAAGAATAGCTCAGTGTATAGAAAAGGTTAATGCCTGTGAAGCTGAGATTGGCAAAGCTATAATAGGACAGAAAGATGTAGTAAGACAGGTTATTCTGGCTATATTAACAGACGGCAATGTATTGCTTGAGGGTGTACCGGGACTTGGTAAAACCCAGCTGGTAAAAACTATTGCAAAAGTGTTTGATGTGCAGTTTTCACGTATTCAGTTCACACCGGACCTTATGCCTGCTGACGTTACAGGTACAACACTTATAGTGAAAGAGGATGGACAAAATAAATTTTCTTTCCAGAAAGGTCCTGTTTTTTCCAATATTGTGCTTGCAGATGAAATTAACCGTGCTACACCAAAAACTCAGGCAGCTCTTTTGGAGGCCATGCAGGAAAAGACGGTTACAGTAGGCGGACATACCTATGAAATGCCAAAGCCTTATATGGTACTGGCTACACAGAACCCTATAGAAAATGAGGGTACATATCCTCTTCCTGAAGCACAGCTGGACAGATTTATGTTTAAAATAAAGGTGGAATTTCCCAGCCTTTCTGAGCTGAAAGAGATTATGGATATTACTGTTACCAATAAAAAGGTTACAGTTGAGCCTAAAATGACAGCTGAAGAAATACTTGAAGTACGTGATGTTATCAGAGATATTAAAATTGCCGATGCGGTAGCAGAGTATGCTCTTAAGATAGTGTGTGCTACACATTCGAGTCATGAGCTGGCTACAGAGTATACAAAGAAGTATATTTTGGAGGGAGCCAGCCCCCGTGCTGCTCAGGCTATCTACAATGCAGCACGTGCCAGAGCTTTTCTTGCGGGCAGACTGAATGTTTCCTTTGAGGATGTAAGAGCAGTAGCACATCCTGCACTTAGACATCGTATAGCGCCTACTTTTGAGGCACTGGCAGATGGCATTGATACTGACGCTATTATTGATTCAATCATTGGAGAGATTAAAGAATAATGGTTTATGACGATACCTTTACAGCTGAATTCTATGAAAAGCTTATGCGTAATCGCATGACACTTAGAATGCGTACTGCTGAAGGCATGGCAGGTGGAAGAAAGTCCAATGCTAAAGGTTCCTCCGTGGAGTTTTCTGATTTTCGTGAATATATCCCGGGAGATGATATCAGGCGTATTGACTGGAATGCATACGGACGCTTTGAGAAGCTTTTTGTAAAGCTTTTTATGGAGGAAAAGGAGGGAGTCTTCAGAATATATCTGGATTCCTCAGCCTCTATGGACTTTGGGACTGAGCCCAAATCACGCCATGCTAAAAGAATGGCAGCTACATATGGCTATAATGTTCTACAGAATCAGGACCGCGTAATTTTAAATGTTCTTTCAGGTGATAAAATAGTTCAGAATCTTAATGTTATGGGAAGACAGGGCTTTTCAAAGCTTATAGATGCCCTGGCTGCTACCCGGTATACAGAAGCTACGGATATGCTGGCTGCCATCAGGTCTTCTGATATTAAGAGTAAGGGCGTGTCCATTGTAATTTCTGACTTTTATACCAATGACCTGGAAGACATCCTTAAGTATCTGACAGCCAAAAAGCAGGAAATAATCCTCATACAGGTACTTACAAAGTGGGAAACGGATCCTGATATGTCCGGCAGCCTGAATCTGGTGGATGCTGAAAATGGTGAAAATCGCAGAATTACTGCATCCGGAGCCTTGTTCAAGTCATATAAAAAGCAATATACGGCTTTTATAGAAAATATTGACAAATTGTCAAAGAAATATTCTGCACGTCTGATAAGAGTTATCGACGGTGTATAAAAGGGGATTTTAATGGGAGTTACCTTAATCTGGCCCATAGCTCTCAGCCTGCTGGCGGGTGGCGTAATTGTTATGTACCTGCTGAAACAGCATGCTGAAGAGTTCAAGGTGCCATCCCTGTTTTTGTGGACTGAGATGTATAAAAATCAAACAGCCGACAAACCATGGGAAAAACTAAAAAAGAATATACTTATGATTCTGGAGATTATAACGATACTTGTTTTAGTTGTAGCTCTTATGGGACCATATGTAAAGAGCGGTAAGGGAAATGGCAGTACGGTAATGATTATTATTGATACTTCCGCTTCCATGGATAGCAATTATAAAAATGCTGAAACCAGACTGGAAAGTGCGAAAAAGGATGCAGAGAAGCTTATTAAAAGTCTGCCTGCTACCACTCTGGTAACAGTTATTACCAGCAATACAGAGGCTAATGTAGTTTTATCTGCAACTTCTGATAAGCTGGCTGCCATATCTGCGGTAAAAGGCATTCAGCAGACTCAAAGGTCAGGCAATTGCGAGGAAGGTGTAAAGACTGCCAGAGCACTTTATAATGCATATAAGGATGCCGCCCTGGTGGTTTATACTGACACCTATGTAAGTACCGGCAAGCTTAATGCCAGCATATATGACTATTCAGGAAATATAAATAATGCCGGTGTCAATTATGTTTTTTCAGATGATAATGGAGATGATACTTTTACTGTAGTTGCAGGTGTTACAAATTACGGTAAAGATGATATTACCATTGCTACAGACCTCTATGAGGTATATGAAAACGGTGAAAAAAAGATGGTGGCCACCCAGGATGTTACTATTACAGCGGGCAGCACCAGCCAGGTGGTTTTTCAGGATGTTGTTCTGGAAACAATGGGACTGGCAGTAGGAATAGGCAGTAATGATGATCTGGCGGGAGACAATATGTTTTTTGCAGCCAGAAAAGTAAAGAAGGATGCCGAGGTTCTGCTTTATACCAAGAGCAATAATTCTTTTCTGGAAAAGGCCATAGGGCTTGTTTCCGGAGTGACGCTTACCAGAACCAATACTGCGGATGGGTTTATGGGAAAGCAGGACTGTGCCCTTTATATTTTTGACTGTCTGGGGGACGTTGATATAAGCAGCATACCTGTAGACGGCAACATCATGATAATAGGCTGTAAGACAGGGCTTGAAAGCGGTACTGAAGAAAACGTGCTTCTGACAGCTGAGAATAGCTATGGCATATATACAGTGGCAGTAAATAAGACCTTCACCTATGTTACGCCCCAGGGCAATGAATCGCTTTTCAATACGGATGAGGGCATGTCTGCAGGCTTTGTGGGGGAATTAGCCGGTAGAAAAATATGCGTTATTGGTTTTGATTTACACCAGACTGACTTTCCGCTTACCATAAATTTCCCTATTCTTATGTATGACCTTATTATGCGGCTGACGGATACCAGTCCTGTTGATAAGACGGATATGTTGGCAGGAGATATTGTAAAAGTGTCCCTTTCCGGACTGAACGAAAGCAGCATCATTGATCCAAAGGGAAAAAAGACTAAGGTGCAGACTCTGGATAAATATTCATCCACTGAAGAGCTGGGATGCTATTTCCTGAAAGGCATCACAGAAGACACGGATACTGTGTTTACGGTAAATTTTGACTGTAACGAGAGTAATGTTTCTGCCATGGTGACGGATGCCTCCGGAAATGTTGACATAAAAACAGGTGGTGGCAATGGCATTTTGAATCTTAGAGCAATTATTATTGCTATTGCTGTAGTATTATTAATAGTGGAATGGATTTTTTACATAAGACAATAGTATGAGATTAGAATTTGAAAGACCATATCTCTTATTTATTCTGATACCGGTTATAGCTGGTCTTATTATCAGCTACCGATTTCAAAATGAGAAAAAGAGACACGTAAAAATAAAACAGACTATACTGGCAGGGATTGTATTTTCTCTGCTGGTTTTTGCTATGTCCGGAGTACAGGTAATGACCTCTTCGGAAAAAGTGGCCACTGTATTTGTAGTGGATTCTTCTGCTTCTGTAAGTGACTACAGGGAAGAGATGAAGCAATTCATCAATGAGGCACTGCAAAACAAAAAAAGCAGGGATTATGTGGGAGTGGTGGCATTCGGAGGAGATGCCCAGGTAGAGCAGTTCGTGTCGAATATGAGCAGCTTTAATGGACTGCAGACTGAGATTAACCGTAACGCTACCAATTTAGAGCAGGCTCTTGCCATGGCGGCCTCACTGATACCTGAGGGTAATTTTGGCCGTATTATCCTTATGACTGATGGAGTGGAAAATGACGGTATAGTCAGCAGACTGTCGGGGACCACTCTGCTTTCTGATAAGGAGCTTCTTATTTATCAGATAAATCCTGAAGACAATCCTGAAGTATATGTTACGGGAATTGATGTAGGAAATGGCAATCAGGTCTCCAAGGGAGACAAAATCAGCATCCAGGTCAATGTTAAAAGTAACCATTCCACCCGCGCCAAGGTACTGCTTTATCAAGGCCGTACCATTGTGGATACACAGGAAATTGCCCTGAGCCGCGGTAACAATCAGGTGCTTTTTGTAGAAACAGCCATGGAAGAGGGACTGGCTACCTATACAGTGCGTGTAGAATCAGCGGATGACACCCTTCAGGTTAATAATGAGTACAGTACCTATTTAAATATTACCAGAGAGAAAAAATATCTGATAGTAGAAGATAGCGACAAGGATGGCAGGGAACTTCAGTCCATTCTTGACTCGCTGTATGAAGAAAACGAGAAGGCCCATTACGATGTAATAGGCGTAAATAATCTTCCTACAAAAGCAAGCGAACTTATGGAATACACCGGCGTAATATTTGTAGATGTTTATGCCAAACATGTTCCGGAGAGCTTTATGGGGCTTTTAAAAAGCTATGTAAGGGACAATGGTGGCGGTTTTGTAGCTACCGGTGGTAACAGCTCTTTTGGTATGGGAGAGTACAAGGGGACTGCTCTGGAAGAAATACTTCCTGTAGAAATGGAGCCGGTAGAAAAGGAAGAAGTGCCATCTATTGCCATCTGTTATGTCATAGATAAGTCGGGATCAATGAGTGATCCCATGAATGGTGTCAATAAGCTGGAAGTAGCCAAAACAGCTACCAAGGAGTCTTTAGGCACCCTTATTCCCGGCAAGGATTATGTTGGCGTTATTTCTTTTGACGATAACTACAGCAGGGTAGTACCCATAGAGAAAGTATCTGATCAGGAAAAGCTTAAAGCTATTCAAAATAAGGTAAGCACTATTCAAATTGAAGGCGGTACATCTATACTGCCTGCGCTTAATGCAGCTGTACAGGATCTGACAAAATGTGACGCCAAGATTAAGCATGTCATACTTCTTACAGACGGCGAGGATGGTACTACCATTAAGGATTATGCAAATATAATAAAACAAGCCGGTATTAATGGCATTACCATAACAACAGTAGCAGTCGGAAAAGGCTGTAATGAAGAGTTGCTTTCAGATATAGCAGAAGGCACATCAGGAAGCTGTTATGTGACCGATCAAAAGGATGATTTGCCCAAAATCTTTACTCAGGAAATTATCCTTCACAGAAAGAGCTATATAAGAATTGGTGATTTTATCCCTGTTAAGCGTGCTACATCCATTAATCTTTTAAAAAATGTCAGCTTAACACGGCCCTTTAAGGCATATATAGCAACAAAGCTTAAAAGTAATGCTTCTGAGCTGGCTTATTATCACGATGAAGAGGAAGATGAAGATTTTCCTATTCTTGCCGCATGGCAGTACGGACTGGGCAAAACCGTGGCCTGGACCAGCGATGTCAGAGGAGAATGGTCAAAAAATTACTCAGGCGAAGATAATTTTTCCAGAATGTGGGCTAATATTTTGGCCTATATTTCCTCATATGAAGCCAGCAAAGATGTATACGCAAAGGCTGAGGTAAAGGGTGATGAAGCATATATTACCTACCATTCTGACAGGGCTGCTGTGGGATCAGTAGTAGAGATGACGGTTACTGATACAGAGGGTAAGGAACGCACTGTAGCAATGCAGCCTTCAGGTATAAAAGACTATAAGGGAGAGTTTAAATTAGAGCAGCCTGGGGCATATCTTATAGGTATTAAGCGTTACCAGGATGGGGTAATGATAAGCGAGGAAACTGCTTCCACAGTTGCCATGATGCAGTATTCGGAAGAGTATAGGATCGAGCAGGGAGCTGGTGACAGGACTCTTAATGAGCTTAAGAGCCTTACAGGGGCAGTTGATATTAAAGACCCAAGCCGGGCTTTTACTTACGTTATGAGACACTCAAAAGGTATGAGAGACATTACTCCTTTCCTTCTGGTGTTTACTATGCTATTCTATCTTTATACTATTTTCTATAGACGTTTTAGAATTGACCTGATACCGGAAGGCACTTTCAGCAGATTCTTTGGTCGTGTATCCCAAGGCTTTGGACATTTGGCTCAGAAAACAGCCGAAAAGTCCGGAAAAATGGCGAAAAAGGTGGTGGCTCAGGAAGAGGAACCAGTGGAAGCAGCTACCCCGAGTGTCGTAAAGGATAAAAAGCCTGAGAAAAAGGTGGAGAAAAAGGAAGATGGCAAGAAAAACCAGAGTCAGGAAATTTTAGATACGTCTCAGCTGCTTAAACGTATGAAGAAGTAGGGTAGGAGTTATTTTTGGATAATATAAGAGAAGACATTAAAAATCAAAGCTTTAAAAAAGTGTACTTATTGTACGGTGAGGAAAATTATCTGAAGAATGATTTCAAGGAAAAAATCAGGGCGGCAGCCTTGTCGGATCCTTCTGATACAATGAATTGCACCATTTTTTCAGGCGATAATATTGATATAAAAGAAGTCTTTGAAATGGCCGGCACTATGCCCTTTTTTGCAGAAAGACGCGTGGTTATAGTGGACAGAAGCGGTTGGCTTAAGAGCAAAAAAAAGAAGGATGATGGGGCTGATGAGGGAGGAAATGAAGCTGCCAGCGGTGATCAGCTATATCTCGTTGATGCCATCTCCCAAATGCCGGACTCTACTGTGCTTATTATGGTGGAGGATGAAGCAGATAAACGTAGTAAGGCTTTTAAGACTATAAAGGCTGCAGGATATGAATGCGAGATGAAAACTCCGGGGCCTGATATGCTGGCTAAGTGGATTGCCAAGCAGTTTGCTACAGGTGGTCGACGCATTACCAGAGATACGGCAGACTATTTAGTAAATTACTGTGGCTCTGAAATGGACAATCTGGTCAGCGAAATTCAAAAACTAATATATCTTACAGAAGGAAAGGACACTATTGTTCCTTCAGATATTGACAGGATATGTACGAGACAGCTGCAGGCAGTTATTTTCGACCTGACAGACTGCATATCTAATGGCGATGTTAATGGGGCTATCAATATCTATAATGAGCTTATTGCAAAAAAAGAAAGCGTTTTTGGTATATTGGCCATGCTTATGAGAAATTTTGAGCAGCTGATAGTAGCAGGAGAGCTGGAAAAATCAGACCAGGGAGGCCGGGTAATGGAAGTGCTGGGACTTAAAATGCCTTTCATTGCCAATAAAATAAGAGGTCAGGCCAGAAGATTTAATACAAAGGCACTACGGGAAACCCTTGAGCTGGCTGTTCAGTTGGATCAGGATGTTAAGACCGGTGATATTTCTCAGGATAGAATTATTGAACTTGTGATTATAAAAGCTACAAAGAGCAGAAAGTAAAGGATTGGGATGGGTATGAGACTTATTTTGATTAGGCATGGAGAACCTGATTATTCTATAGATTCCTTGACAGAGAAGGGTTGGAGGGAAGCGAAGGCTCTGGCAGATAGAATTGTGACCTGGGATGTAATGGATTTTTACACCTCAGACTATGGCCGGGCTATAGCCACAGCCAAGCCTGCTTTGGAGAGACTGGGAAGAACAGCCGAAATTTTACCCTGGGCTCATGAATTTGAGGGAGTGTGCTATGATCCCACTCTCGACATGAAACATCTGTGCTGGGATTATACTCCCGGGTCCTGGACCAGACATCCTGAAAATTTCAGAGGGCAGGAGTGGACTCGGGCCGGCTGTGTAGCTACAGAGCCACGTATTGCAGCTTATTATGATGAATTTTGTAAAAAACTGGACGAATTTATAGCTCGGTACGGCTATGAAAGAGATGGGCTTATATACAGAAGAAAAGATGGAAGAGAAACTTTTATCAGGCATACCGTAGGACCGGACGCTACGCCTGAAGCACAGGCGCTTACAGAGCCGGAAACAACAGTAGTACTGGTATGTCATCTGGGGGCCATTTGCGCTATTTTAAGTCATCTGATGAATATCCCCTTTATGACACTTCCCCATGCTCTTTATCTGCCACCATCATCTGTTACAGTAGTGAATACAGAAGAAAGATGGGGAGATGAAGTCTCTTTTAGAGCTCAGTGCATAGGAGATGTGCATCATCTTTTGGAGGCGGGAGAGTCTGTATCCAGCGCAGGAGCCTACACAAGAAGTTTTCAGAAATAAAAAAAACGGTGACGGTGGGATTCGAACCCACGTACCCTTTCGGGTAAACTGATTTCGAGTCAGTCTCGTTGCGACCACTTCGATACGTCACCAGATGCTATAGCAAGTAACTTGCTATAGCTTTTTTTAATTTTTCCTATGGAAATAATTAATTCTCAAAAGTAGCTGACTGCTCCTTAGCTACAAGCTCCTCATAGAAGCCTGCTCTTGCTACTGCATGGTATGGAGCAACATAGAAGATTGACAGGAGGCCCAGAGTGAAACCGGAAAGAAGATACCAGCCAAAGAAGGAAAGATCGAATACGAACAGCTCCCACTTGTGGCCCTTCATCATCTGACGGCTCTTCTGAATAGCATCATAGCCATCCATCTCAGGATTGTCCTTCATGATATAAAGAGTCATAGCATAAGAATAGCTCTTTACGATACCCGGAATGACAAAAAGCATGGACCAGAGAGCTGTAAATACGTTAACAAGAAGGGAAGCAACAAGATTGCTGCCGAAATTCTTGAAACCACCGAAAAGGTCGTCGAATTTTAACTCTGTGTCATTGTGGTAAACGGCTGAAAGAAAAGAGAAGTAACCTACTGTAAGAGGACCCTCAAGAATAATTGCGCCGATACCGGTACCGCTAACTGCACCCATAATAAGTGCATAAACAACTGTTACGCCAAGGGTAATGCCATAATTGGCTTTAAAGTTTTCCTTAGCCTTGGATTTGATAGAAACTCTGTCCATCTCATAACTCCTTTAAAAAATTTATTTTGCAAGGTATCATCACAGTATCCCCTTTTTCTAAAAGCCGTTAATGTCACCTCGCCTTGATGATTATACCTTATTTTCAGAATTACACAAGAGAAATCTTATAAAAAATGGCCGTTTTAATTCTATGATAATTTGTTGAATATCACTAATAAATATGTTTTTTGTGAAAGAATAACAAAACTGTAACTCTTACGGCAAAAGTGCGGGACTATAGTCCCTTGTTAGAATTTGCACTTTATGGCACAATTATAAGGAAATTGTGTGGTATTGGAGAAAATGGTTCTTCATTATCGCAATGTGAGGTAATTATGAAGCAATACGTGTTATTAACGGGGGAGCATATTTTTACTCCCAGTGGTGAAATAGTTATGCTGGCTGCTTTTTGCGGTCTGCTGGTGCTTACCATTGTCAATATTGTCCTTAAGTACAAAGCTCAGGCCAATTCAGAGATCACAAAACAGAAGCTGAATCAGAGCCTTCGTGACTTAAAGGCTGCTTATGACGAGGTATATACTACCAGATCAGAGCTTACAGACAGATATAATGAGCTTAAAAAAAGCCGTGAGCATATAAAAGAAGTGGCATATACGGATATGCTTACCGGCTTACCCAATCGTGTTGCATTTATAGATAAGCTGGATGCATGTATCAATAAAGTAAATGCTATTGAAGATGAGTATATGTTACTTGTCAATTTGGATATAGATAATTTTAAGATGGTTAATGATTCCATCGGTCAGGACGGAGGAGATGCTATTATTCGAGGTGTGGCTGACAGGCTCTCGTCTATACTTAAAAAAGGTGAGATTATAAGCCGTGCCGGTGGAGATTCTTATCTGCTCCTTTTCAAAAATCTTATGAGTCGTAGTGCATGTGAGAACAAAGTGATGGAGGTACTGCATACTTTTAGCAGCAGCCATTATTTCGGCCCCGGGAATGAGGATTTTACACTGACTGCCAGCCTGGGGGCAGAGATTATCCCCTGTGTAGGCAATCATACCATTCTTGAGACCATGAGGAATGTTGATACGGCCCTTCAGATGGCTAAGGATTCCGGAAGAAATACCTTCAGGATTTTTGACAATACCATGGACCAGACTGTAAAAAACAAGGTGCGCCTGCAGTCAGAGCTTAAAACAGCCATTGATGAGAATCAGTTTGAGCTTTTTTATCAGCCTCAGATCAATCTGAATTCAGACAGCGTGGGCTCCTTTGAGGCCCTTATTCGTTGGCATCATCCTACCAAGGGCCTGCTGCTTCCTTCAGAGTTTATCCCTTTGGCAGAGGAAAGTAATATTATTATAGATATTGGCAAAGAGACTCTTAAAAAGGCCCTGAGACAGCTGGCAGACTGGCAGGACGAGGGCAAGCTGGTCACTATGGCAGTTAATCTCTCTGCCAAGCAGTTTAAAGATCCTTTTCTGATTAATTATCTTTTGGAGCTTATTGTTGAGTATAATCTGAATCCATCCTATATAGAGCTGGAAATCACAGAGACTGTAGCCCTTGAGGATATGAACTATACCATAGTTACCCTGGAGAAGCTTCGCAGAATGGGTATATCGGTATCGCTGGATGATTTTGGTACAGGATATTCATCCCTGAATTATTTAAGAAGTCTGCCTGTAGATAATCTCAAGATTGATAAGAGCTTTATGGATGCTGTTAACAATAATGAGAAAAACATCCGTATCGTAGAGACTATAGTGCAGCTGGCTCAGATCCTCAATATTTCTGTTATAGCTGAGGGAGTAGAGGATAGAAATCAGGAGACGTTGCTTAAAAAACTGGCCTGTGCCAAGGCCCAGGGCTATCTGTATAGCCGCCCGGTGCCTGCAGGCAGAGCCGGTGATATGATTAAGACACGATAGAAAGAGCCTGCTGCTTCCGGTCATAATAAAAAATATTTTCAGACAGTACATCTACGGTAGACATTTCCTCCTGATTCATATAGGACAGGATTTCCTTAAGATGGTCCGGGCTTAGGTCCGGCCCCGGCGGGAGGATAAGCAGTTCATGGACGCTTGACGGCAGGATATAGAAGCTGTTATCCAGGATATCTGCCAGATGGCTTAGCACATCCTCTGAATAGATAAAGCTGGCGCCATATTGCATATACTGATTTGTACAAATGTATATATCGTTTTTTAAAGGCCCGGAGGCATGATAAAGGTCTCTGGCTCTGGCACCACCTCTTAGCTCCCTGGCGTAGTCTGACAGCCGGTATAAGATGGGGGTAAAGAAAGAAGACAGACTTTGAACAGCCATCGCTTTCAGCTCATCGGGCTTTATATGGCTTTCATTTAAAAAGTCGTTATAAACTGGGCGAGCGTGACTTAAATTAGTGTCATTTGATGGTAAGTAACGATAGGTGACCATAAGGCCCTGATACTCAAAATGAGGAAGGAGCTCTGTAAGGTCTTGGTTTAGTGAAAAGCAACGCATATGAAAAAATATGCATAAAGAAGAAATGTCCATATAAATCTCCGTAGGCCGCCATAGCCCGGGTGGACAACAGAATGAAGTATATGTATGATATCAAAAAAGAGAAGCCCTTTCAATAAGACCTCTCTTTTTTTAATGTAGAAATATTTAATGCTTTTTTGTGTAAAATGACTATTATTTCATCATACGGTCATAGGCAGCTTTAAGGTCGGAATCTGTTTCCAGGGCAGTATTCAGAGCTGCATTTACAGTGGCTGCAAGTGACTGGAAGGAAGGGGATTCCTTAAGCTCCCGGCGGCCTGCATCAGCTTTGCTGTCAGTAGTACCTATGAATATTAAAGGACGATAATCTTCGCCCAGGGTAATAAGTATTTCAGACAGGCCGGGGGCTGCTGTATTTATGCCTACCAGTCTGATTTCTTCAGTGGTAAATACTACATAATCTACGGTATCAGAATCCAAAGCGTTAATGGACAGACTGTTAACAGTGATGCTATCTATATATTCCAGCCTATTGATGATAGACCGGGCATCGGCTTCATCTTTGGTAGAGATTATTTCTGTAAGTTGCTGATAATCCGAATGGTTACGAAGAGAGTAGAAATTACTGATAAGTGCCTGTATGTAGATAGAGGCAACAGCATTACTTTTTCTGGAGTCTAAAATAAACTGAGTATAGCTATTGTCGGCATCTGCTACAGGTCTTATGCTGTCGGACGACAGGAGCTCCGTAACTTTATAAGTATTACCCTGAAGATATTTTGCATAAAGCAAAAGAGTATCTGTATCAGCAAGCTTTAAGCTGCTTAGGGTAAGACTGTCGGCAGAAAAATTATCCTCAAGGCTGGTAAGATAGGTAGCGACTTTACTGTAAAGAGGCGACTCGGAAGATACTGGTAAAAGGGGATTTTCGTGAGTGACCGGGTCGGAGCCCTGAGTAGGTATAGGCGTAGAGGTAACCTGCGGAGTAGGAGTGGGCAAGCCCGCAGAGCCGGGGTCAATAATAGTGACCACAACATAAATCAGCAGTATAACTACCACTATAGCCATAAGTGCCACAGTTGTAGGCAGCCAAGATGGTACTCGCATTTGTTTTTTTGGTATATTCATTATACGCATCCCCTTTTTGAAAATGTCCCTGATCGGAGTCGAACCGACGGCCTTTCGCTTCGGAGGCGAACGCTCTATCCACTGAGCTACAAGGACAAATCTAAAGAAAGTATAAACGAAAAAGCTCAGCTTTTCAAGTAAGAATTGTGGTTGATAGAGGAAAGGATAAATGTTACAATACTTAAGTAATTGTAATAAAGAAAGGCTAAGTATGATAGCGAAAAAATTTGAAAATGAAAATACAGATAAAGGCGTCAGAATTAATAAATATATGGCTGACTCCGGGATGTGTTCCAGACGTGAGGCCGACAGGCTGGTAGAGGCAGGAAAAGTCAAGGTGGATGGTGTTACCGCCACCAATGGTACCAAAGTCATGCCGGGACAAAAGGTAACAGTGGATGGGCAGGCCATTAAAAAAGAAGAGAATTTGGTACTAATCGCATTAAATAAGCCTGTGGGCATTGAATGTACCACAGATACCAGAGTAAAAGACAATGTGGTGGATTTTCTGCATTATGGTAAGCGTATATATCCCATCGGCCGTCTGGACAAGGATTCTGAAGGACTGCTCTTACTTACCAATGATGGTGATATAGTAAATAAGATCCTTCGGGCAGGTAATAATCACGAAAAAGAATATGAGGTAACGGTAAATAAGCCTGTGACCCCTGAATTTTTAAGGGGAATGGCAGGGGGTGTGCCTATTTTGGATACAGTGACCAAGAAGTGCAAGGTAGAGCCTACAGGAAAGTGCAGCTTTAAGATAGTGCTTACTCAGGGACTGAATCGCCAGATACGTCGTATGTGTGAATACTTTGGGTACAAAGTAGTTAATCTTCGCAGAGTGCGTATTATGCACATCACATTGGGGCATCTCCATACAGGAGACTACAGGAATCTTACTCCGGCTGAGATAAATAAGCTGCAGGAAGTACTGAAGACTTCGTCAAATAATGTGAAAGCAGATGAAAAAAATGACAATAAACGATAATGATAAAAAGAGAATAGAAGAGCTGGTAGCACTGTTAAACAAAGCCAATATTGCATACGAGCAGGAGGACAGGGAAATAATGTCCAATTTCGAGTATGATATGCTTTACGATGAGCTTAAGGCACTGGAAGAAAAGACGGATTTTGTTATGAGCGACAGCCCTACTCACAGGGTGGGATACGAAGTTTTATCGGAGCTGCCCAAAGAACAGCATCAAAGTCCTATGCTCTCACTGGATAAAACAAAGGATCCTGAGGCATTAAAGGCCTTTTTGGGGGACCATGAAGGATTGTTATCCTGGAAGATGGATGGCCTTACCAATGTGCTTACCTATAAGGACGGCGAGCTGAAAAAAGCAGTTACCAGAGGCAATGGCGAAATCGGTGAAATCATTACAAATAATGCCAAAGTCTACAAAAATCTGCCCCTTAGAATCCCTTACAAGGGGGAGCTGGTTATTAGAGGCGAGGCTATTATAACCTATTCAGAATTTGAACGTATTAATGCAGAGATAGAAGATGCATCAGCTAAGTATAAGAATCCCAGAAATCTCTGCTCAGGATCCGTTCGTCAGCTGAATAATGAAATTACTGCCAAAAGAAATGTTTATCTTTACGTATTTGCCCTGATTTCCACAGACGATGACATTAAATTTGCCACCAGGCACGAGGGCTTTGAGTGGCTTAGATCCATGGGCTTTACCGTAGTTGAAGAGCGTATTATAAACCAGCATAATTTTTCACAGGTATTCAATTACTTTAAGGAACAGGTAGTAAAAAATGATTTCCCGTCGGATGGACTGGTACTTTCTTTCGATGATATAGAGTATTCCAAAAGTCTGGGACGTACAGCCAAATTTCCCAGAGATGCCATGGCATTTAAATGGGCAGATGAGGTGGCAAAGACCCACCTTCTGGCAGTGGAATGGTCAGCCAGCCGTACAGGACTTATCAATCCCGTGGCTATATTTGAGCCGGTGGAGCTGGAGGGGACTACAGTATCCCGCGCCAGCATCCACAACGTAAGCATAGCGGAGTCACTGAAGCTGGGTATAGGAGATGAGATTGAGGTCTATAAGGCTAACATGATTATCCCTCAGATTGCCAGAAATAATACAGGCAGTGCCAGTCTTGTTATACCCGGAAAATGTCCGGTATGCGGACAGGATACCGTAATACGTGATGATGACGGCATAAGGACTCTTTATTGCATCAATCCTGAATGCCCGGCTAAAAAGGTCGGAAGTTTTACCCATTTTGTCAGCAGAGATGCCATGAATATTGATGGAATATCAGAAAACACCATTGAAAAATGGGTGGACCTGGGTATCCTCCACAATGTGGCAGATTTTTACAGGCTGGGTCAGCATAAAGATGTGATTATTTCTCAGGAGGGCTTTGGAGAAAAGTCCTATGAGAATGCCATGAAGGCTATAGAGAACAGCCGTAAGACCACTGGCGCCAGAGTGCTTTATTCTTTAGGTGTACCGGGAGTAGGAATAGCCACAGCTAAGCTGCTTATGAAGCGCTTTTCCGATGATTTTGACAGCTTTATGGCAGCGGATGCAGAAGATCTTTGCTGTATAGACGGCATAGGTGATGTTACCGCAGGAGATATTGTTGCATTTTTTAAGAATGAGAATAATTTGCATCTTGTGGAAGAGCTGCTGGACCAGGTGACTATAGAAAAAGCAGCTTCTGATGTGGAAAAAATCTACGAAGGGCTTACTTTCGTTATTACAGGCAGCGTAGAGCACTTCAAGGATAGAAGTGAGCTGAAAGATTATATTGAAGAACGTGGCGGAAAAGTGGCAGGCTCTGTCAGCAGCAAGACTAATTATCTGATTAATAATGACAGTACCTCCGGTTCGTCAAAAAATAAAAAAGCGAAAGAGTTGGGAGTTAATATTATTACTGAAAATGAATTCCTGACCCTTGGAAAGGGTATATAATGCCAATTAAAGTTCAGGCAGAGCTTCCTGCAAAAAAAGTACTTGAAAGTGAAAATATATTCATTATGGATGAAAACAGGGCTTTATCCCAGGATATAAGACCCCTTCAGATAGCAGTGCTGAATCTTATGCCTCTTAAGGAAGATACAGAAGTACAGCTGATGAGATCCATGTCCAATACTCCTTTGCAGCTGGATATTACTTTTATCACTACCAGAAGCTATGTGGGGAAAAATACAGCAACATCTCATTTGGATACTTTTTATCAGACATTTGAAGATATTAAGGATAGAAAATTCGATGGTCTGATTATTACAGGAGCCCCTGTTGAGCAGATGGAATTTGAAGAAGTTGCCTATTGGGATGAGCTTAAAAGTATAATGGAATGGTCCAAGAAGAATGTGACCTCCACTCTTCATATCTGTTGGGGAGCTCAGGCTGGTCTGTATTATCACTATGGCATTCCTAAAAGGAATCTTAATAAAAAGCTTTCAGGCATATATGAACATACTGTAATGAACAGGAAGATTGCTCTGGTACGCGGATTTGATGATGTTTTCAGGATACCGCATTCCAGATATACAGAGTCTGACAATGATGCCATACGTAAGAAAGAAGAGCTTATGATTATGGCAGAGTCCAAAGAAGCAGGCATTTTTCTTGTAATGAATGAGGACGGCAGCCAGATCTTTGTTATGGGGCACCCTGAATATGATAGAGTGACATTGGATAAGGAGTACAAAAGAGACCTGGATAAGGGAATCAATCCCGACATCCCGGTAAACTACTACCAGGATGATGATCCCACCAAAACACCGGTTCTTTCCTGGAGAGGTCATGCCAATACCTTATACACCAACTGGGTAAATTACTATGTATATCAGGTTACTCCATATGAGCTGAATTAGAAAAATGCAGCGTGTCGACTTTGTCGACACGATAACTCCCGTTATCGGGAGTTTTTCTTTTTTTATAAAAGCCTAAGTAGGGGTTAATTGAAGTTTATAATTTCAAGTATTATAATGCCCTCGTCAAACTGATATGTAATGACCTCTTGTCAAGTGTAAATTGCAAGAAATCACCACAAACTTATATTTAATTGTTTCTGAAGGCACCCAGAAAGAGCCTCGGGGTATCAGTTCCCGGCATTGGCCACTCTGATATACGTGGATTGGT
>JAZLGU010000010.1:0-30408 GCA_045616485.1 Lachnospiraceae bacterium | reverse complement strand
GGAAAGCAAGAGTAACACGGTCTGCACCAAGAGAAGGCTCTACTACGTATGGCACATAACGCTGATTTTTCTCATCATCAAAGTAAGTAAGATCTTCTTTGGAAAGATTCTGATGCTGTGTAAGGTCGTAGTCTGTACGATCTGCTATGCCCCAAAGCTCACCCCATCCGAATGGGAAGAGGAATTCAATATCTGTAGTGCCCTTGGAGTAGAAGCAAAGCTCCTCAGGGCTATGGTCACGCAGTCTCATTTCCTCAGGCTTGATACCAAGAGTCAGGAGCCAGTCACGGCAGAAGCCTCTCCAGTACTGGAACCACTCCAGGTCTGTACCGGGCTCACAGAAAAATTCCAGCTCCATCTGCTCGAACTCACGGGTACGGAAAGTAAAGTTACCCGGTGTGATCTCGTTTCTGAAGGACTTACCGATCTGACCGATACCGAAAGGAATCTTCTTTCTGGAAGTACGCTGTACGTTCTTGAAATTTACGAAAATACCCTGTGCGGTCTCAGGACGAAGATATACTGTGTTTTTAGCATCCTCTGTAACACCCTGGAAGGTCTTGAACATAAGGTTGAACTGTCTGATATCTGTAAAATTGTGCTTACCGCATGTAGGACAGCAAATATTCTTTTCATCGATGAAAGCCTTCATCTGATCATTGGTCCAGCCATCTACAGAGCCACCCAGATCATAATTGTTTTCAGCTGCGTAGTCCTCAATAAGCTTATCTGCTCTGAATCTCTCGTGGCATTCCTTACAGTCCATAAGAGGATCTGAGAAGCCGCCCAAATGACCTGAAGCCACCCATGTCTGAGGATTCATAAGGATAGCACAGTCAACACCTACATTGTAGGGAGACTCCTGGATAAACTTCTGCCACCATGCACGCTTTACGTTGTTTTTAAGCTCAACACCAAGATTGCCATAATCCCAGGTATTAGCCAGGCCTCCATAAATCTCAGAGCCTGGATAAACAAAGCCTCTTGACTTTGCCAGAGCAATTACTTTTTCCATTGTCTTTTCTGTCATAAAATATCCTTTCCGGGCCAATGCCCTATACATGTCTGCCGGGAAATAAAAAAGCCCCAAGCAGAGTTAATAGTCTGCTCAGGGCGAATTAATTAAAATCAATCCGTGGTTCCACCTAAGTTCTGTCTGTCGACAGCTCTCTCATCCCTTAACGCGGGCATACGCTTTGCTCATCACAAAGGGCTCCAAGGCGCCGGCTCAAGCTCATCTCCAAGGGCTCTCACCAACCGCCCTCTCTCTGAAAGAAAATCCCAAAAGCTTTCCTTTTCATCGCCATATTACTTTGAAAGAGTTTACAAAAGAATAGCTTGATTGTCAAGTAGAAAATGTATGTTTGATAGCGTCAAGTTATAAATATCGCAAGCAAACCATAGGTAATGCCGCGACGACGGGCCCCACGGCGATGCTCCGTGATACTTTGCCAGCATTTCTGCTGAGGTTTTATTTCCGGTTCTGACTCTGCCGGCACTTAGTATGATTTCTTCAGCCCCTGCCACCAACGGTAGCGGGTCAGTGTTCTGATATCTTACCAGGTCAATCTTTTTCCCATGATTGTATTTATAGGCTCGTAAACGGGCCATTTTAGCTGCACCTTTTTTGCACCATCCCATTGGCAGTGTGCCCATTTTAAAACATTATTTTGCACCGTAAAAAAGCGAACCCGATAATTTTCGAGTTCGCTTATTAATTATTTTGCAGTTATAAACTTAATCCAGTTTAAGTTAGTCGCAGGATCTGTAAATACAAAGTATACATCATGAACTCCGGATGTTATTTTGATGTCCTTTTCAAGTGTTGTATAGTTATCATACCCGCCTGTGGAAACCTTACCGCTGCAGAGAAGATTTTCATTTGAAATAGAATCAATATAAACGCAAAAGCCTCTTCGATCGGCCCCTGCACGTATTTGCATCTTATTGCAGCCGAGTCCGAAATCCACTGCGGTGAATTTCACATAGTCTCCGCCTTCCACATATCCCAAGCTGTTGCCACCGCCAACATCTTTCGTAGGTTCTGACTGTACCGCACCCTTTTTCTCATCGAATACAGATGCGTCTATTTCACTGTTTGCCATACGTTTTACAACGAACCTGAAGCTATCCAGCTCAATTCTCCCTGTGAAGGTCATCTGAATATCCAGAACACCTGTTCCCTCAACGATAACAGCAGGTACAGATACTGTTCTGTAGAGCTTGTCCGGGGCGCTATCAATATTGGCAGAAAAAATAACGTCACCGGTCTTGATATCTGTGCATGTGATCGTTCCCTTAGAGGCACCGGACACCGAAAGATTCACTGAGCCGTAGTTAACATTTGAAAAATCAAGTAATGCTCTCAAGCTTGCTTTATCAGAAATATTTGCAAAAGTATCCGAGCCGTCCTTTTTGCAGTGTCCCAATTCACAATCTTCGTAATTGTATACTGCATTCGGCTGTATCTCTGTTCCTGCCGATAATGCAATCGGTGGGATTTGATCGTCCGTAAACGTAATTTCAATAGAGTAGGCCGTATCCGGCTTGTTGTCCCCCAGACTTATTTCAAGCGCATCCTCGGTCTGCATAAATACAAGCGGAATACGTTCTTTTCCGTTTATCAAAGAAACACTTTTTATAGTCGATGCATCCCATAAGCCGCGTGCCAGCGTCCTGATTCTCATAGTATCACCGGTTGGTCTTGCAAGCGCAGTAGCGTATAAAACAGTGTTATCTTTGGAGCGTGTGAAGCGGATGTCTGTCGGTCTGTATACAAAGGAATCTCCGGTATTGCTCGTTGCTCCTTCCCCTGCCGTAAGCCATGGTCTGGTCGCATAAATAGCATCCCCATAAGTAGAAAGCCACTTTCCGATAGTAACAAGCGCTGTACGGGCTTCTTCAGGGATAGTACCGTCAGGCATAGGACCTACGTTCAATAGCAGATTCCCGTTTTTTGACACGATATCCACCAAAGCACCTATAAATTCGCTACCGCTTCTGTACACCTCATCGGTTGTGTATCCCCAGGATTTGAGCCCTATTGAAGTATCTGTTTGCCATGCAGTCGGATTGATACTGTTTAAAGAGCTTCTTTCCTTCTCCAGAAGTGCTTCCGATTCAGTGAAAGCACCGTACTTATTACAGCAGACTACCCCTTCCGGGTTATACCTCTGGGCCTGTTCGTAATAATTTTTAAGCATTAAGTATCTGTTGGCATCATCATATCTGGCGAAGGGATTCTGCCCCAGATCAAAATCATAATAAATCATATCCGGATGGTACTTATCAATAATTTCCATGGATATCTCATACCATTTTCTCACATGAGCTTCCGACTTGCTTTTACCATCACCGTAAAGCTCTCCGTATTTAAGCGTACCATCCTCGTTACGCTCCGACAAATCCGTACCGACAGCATAGGCATCATCAAAAAACCAATCATTTTCCGCAAAATGATTTGAAATTCCAAACTTCATTCCGTATTTGTCCACTGCCTTCTGTAAATCGCCGATGTAGTCCATGTCGGCCTGAGTTACAGAGTTGTATGTAGTCTGCACACCCGAATCATACAAAGCAAATGAATCATGGTGAATGCCGACAGGCATCACGTATTGTGCTCCCGCCTCGTGGAAAAGCTTTGCCCATTCCTCAGCCATATTTGTAGCCTTGTATTTTTTCAGAGCCTCAGCAAATTCAGGTATGAAATCCTTATATCCGAACACCTTACTTCCACCATAAGTATTCAAATGGTAACTGTAAATATCGCTGCCACCGTATGCTTTGGTGTTTTTCATGTACATCCAGTGTCCGTACCATTCATCACCGAAAGCCGGCACCGAGTATATACCATAGTGAATAAATATGCCAAACTTCGCATCTCTGAACCACTCAGGCATAGGATGCTCGTACAAGTTCTCTGTGGTATAGTTGATAGTAGGTAATTGAGTGTTTGTAATTGTAGCCGTCGGTGTATTTGTCATAGTGCTACTTCCCCCTGCGTTATCATTCTTTGTACATCCTGTAAACTGCAGACACGACAGCAAAAGTGTCGCGGATAGCAGTACAGAAATTCCTCTTTTTTTCATATGGATACTTCCTCAAAAAATGTATTCACGCGCGTGTTTGTATTTACATAATAGGCATTTTCTAATATAATTGGAATGACTTATTTTAACTAATATACTATGAAAAAATTATCCTAAAAGGAACGCATATGAACAAAAATTCTTTTAACCCCGATGAGCTCGAAACGCTTATGGGTGAGCTGTCCGTAGAGGCCCTGGTTATGGGTCATAACAGAGTCGGTGCTCTTTGGTATGAATCAACCTTCACCCCTGATTACAGCAAATTTTACTTCATCCTTGACGGCGAGGGCACTATCACCGTAGGTGACCAGACCTTTTTTCCGAAAAAAGGTGAGCTTTGGTTGATGCCTGCAGGTGTCCCCCAGTCTTTCTCTGTCACCGATCCCGAGAATACCTACTTAAAATATTGGGTTCATTTTCGTGCCCGCGTAGGTGAGATCAACCTGTTTGATTTAATAAAAACTCCACTCTGCTTACAAGTCCACCATGACAGATATTTAAAAAACCTTTTCGATCAGATGATATCCTATTATTCCGAGGGAAATGGCATAACAAAACAGACCATGATTAACACATATATGACTCAAATTGTCTGCTATTACTTAGAGCTCGCGGTCGCATCCGGAATAGAGCCTGTCTTATTAAGTGAAAATACAGTTATTCCAAAGGTTCTTTCCTACATAAAACAGCATCTGTCGGATGACCTTACATTAAAAGACCTGGCCGCTGCAGCGCATCTTCAGGAAAACTATTTTGTACGATACTTTAAGAAATTTACCAATACCTCGCCTATGCAGTATGTGAACAACGAGCGCATTAAAAAAGCTGCTTATCTGCTTACAACTACCGATGAGAAAATAAGCAAAATCGCAGCTATGTCAGGCTTTTCCGACGAAGTATATTTTTCACGTGTTTTCAAAAAGAATTATGGAGTTACCCCCAGTAATTACAGGAACAGGTGGTAAACTGCAAATCTCAGCTATGGCCTCTGCCAGTGCCAGTCCTATGCCTACACTGTCAGCAGTAGCATGTTCACCTCCGCAAAAGCGGTTGAAGGCGTTTCTGGCTTCTTCGTTGCTTATAGGCTCTCCATCGGCATCTGTTTACTATCTTTCAAGTAAAGCCTTGGCACCTTCTATGTCTACCAGCTTCTCCACACTCAGATAACGATGGGAATCGCAGCCCAGCTCACGCAGTACTCCGCCGTCAATGGATATCTGGATCCCCTTTACCTTAAGCTCCCTGATAGTACGAAGCACTCTGTCTGAGCTGTCAGACAGGGCCTGTTCATTTACCTCCAGCTCCAGCTTGTGAGGCGGGAAGTCATAAGAAGTAAGCTTGGACTCTATTGCACCTACAAATCCCGGTGTAATCAGTTGCTTAGCCGATACACGCATGGAAAGCATAACATCATAAGCCTTGACCAGTGGCGACATATCCTTGATGCAGCGATTGATCTCATACTCATCCAGTCTGACGATAAGATCCGACTTGGTAGCGATGGGTAAAAATTCCGGTGGCAGAATAACTTCCTGATTGGGCGCCACCAGACGCATTCTTGCTGAAAAAGCCTTTACCTGCCTGCCCTCACCGCAGAGAGGAGCATAAAGCATTCTAAAGCCATCATTTTCCAATGCATCCTTAAGCATTACTTCTACATCGTGCTCACGAAGCATAAGTCCGTCTGTATTGTCGCCGTACTTTCTCCAGCCGTTTCTACCGGCCTTTTTAGCCTGATACATGGCCTTATCAGCCATCTTTATGATTTCATCTCCGTCAATTGAATGCTCCGGATAAGAAGCCACGCCTATAGAAGCGGTGATATCAACATCAGCGCCTGCCAGATACTTGAGACAACACTCTCCCACGCTGGCTATAATGGCCTTACTGCGAGCCCATTTTTCCTCATCTGAAATAGCAGGAGCAATGTAAAGAAATTCATCACCGCCGAATCTTGCCATAAGACCCGGCAGGTTCATACTATCCCATTGGCGAACGATACGTTTTAAAATCTCATCACCCTTATCATGTCCATATGAATCATTGATATACTTGTAATGATCAAGATCTATATAATAAACATCAAATGGCAGCTTGGAGGCCACCAGATAATCTATATAATCATTCACCTGACGTCTGTTGGCGATCCCGGTAAGCGCATCCGTATAAGACAAGTCATGCAGTCTCTTCATGGCGGTACTGATAATCAGTAATACCAGCACACCGGCAATCATAAACATAATACCCGGCACTGCATCAAAGGACTTTCTGGCAATACTTGAAATTACGGCAAATACTACGCTTGCTCCCATTGCTATGAGCGCCACTTTGCTTCCTGTTTTATTGTCCGTCAATACCATATTTACTGCACATACCAGCTGTATCGCCGTCATAATACCCGGCACTGAAGTCCTGGCCTGAATATGCGGAAAAAATCCCGCATTAGTCATCAGAATAGCTACATATGCAGCTATGAAAATAACTGTAAGAATGGCTACTTTTACTAGGGCTTTTTTGTTCTTGTAGACGTATTTTTTATCCATGCTTGGGGGTTTAAAATTCCAGCAGTTCGCGGAATTTGTCTCCTCTCTCCTCAAAGTTTTTAAAATATCCATAAGATGCTGCCGCAGGTGAAAGCAAACATGCCTTCCCTCGTGGAGTAATACGCTTAGCTATCTCCACGGCTTCAAGTAAGTCACTGACTTTTGTAACATTATCACAATCTGACACTTCCCGGTATATACGCTCTCCGGAAGAATACATAAGAATGAATTGATATCCGGTATTTGCCTTTATAAAATCCACCAGCTTTGAGTAATCTATGCCTCGGTCCATACCGCCTATTAAAATAGTACCGGTATCAGCCACTGCCCTGCAGGCATTTATGGCAGCTTCAGGTATGGTAGATATGGAATCATCTATATATCTTACTCCCTCTTTTTCTCCAATAAGCTGAAGTCTGTGAGGGAGTCCTGTAAAGCCTTCAATACCCGAAATCACTTTTTCAGCATCCAGTCCTATTATATCAGTCAGCATAATATATGCAAACTCAGCATTTAGACAATTATGGCAGCCTAAAATAGACATTTTCCAGTCTCTGCCGGTATTTGCTACTATTCTTCCAGAAGATTCAGTCTTTATCTTCGGTACGTTTTCTCCTGCCAGGTAAAAATCCCCCTGTCTCTGGTGAGAGATAATATGGGATTTGGCCTCAGCGTACTTTTCCACAGTCCCATAATAATCCAGGTGTTCCGGATAAAGATTCAGAAAAATACTGTATCTAGGCGCTTCCTCCAAATGAGCCAGCTGATGACAGGATAATTCAAATACCACATAGGTATCTTCATCTATCTCATCAGCATAGTCAAAACAGGGTAGACCGATATTCCCCAGAAGAACACATTTTTGTCCTGCAGCCTTGAGCCCTTCATACAAAAGGCATGATGTAGTACTCTTTCCCTTTGTACCAGTCACTCCGATGGTTCTGTCCCTAAACTGATTCAGAAACAGTATGGTCTGGGAAGAAAATTTAGGATTGTCCTCCTCCATCACTATACCGGGGCTCTTCAATACTATGTCGTAATCATTATCTTTAATATCCTGGCGTTTTCCTTCAAAAATGGTAACGCTGGCATTTTTACAATGTTTTTTTATAAACTCTTCAGAAGACTTTCCCTCACGGCCGTAGCCCCATATAAGGATTTTTTTGCCTTCCAAAGCTTCTTCTATTTTCATTTGTTTTTTTCCTTTGTGTTAATTAAACATAAAGCCGTCCAGCCGGGCCTGAATAATCCTTACACCCTGATACTCATTTACGGCAGGCACATATGTGGCAGAAAATCTGATAGTGTGTCTATAGCCGTTAAACATTTTTGACACTTCTGCCTCTCCATAAACAGCCTTCATTTCAGCCAGGGTTCCCTCAATATCGCCAAAATATACTGCGTCAAAACGGGCGCCCGACTCATTGGTCATAAGGAATTTAAGCACATTTCTGTTCTGTCCCAAAATTCTTGCATTAACAGGCATTAGATTTTTTTCTGCGAAAAGAACCTTTTCATTACCATTACCGGTAGGTGAAATACGGTCTATTTCATCTATCAGCTGCATGGTAACATACTCAAAAGGCAGCTTCATATCTATTCTTACTTTATCTTGAAAATCTTCTTCCGTCAATATGCAAGCTTCATTTAAGCATTTTTTAACCTTTTCCCAATTCTTTTTTTCTAAAGAGAGTCCTGCTGCCATGGGATGCCCACCAAATCTGGTAAGCATATCAGCCACTTTGCACAGCTCATCATACATATGATAGCCGGGTATGGAGCGACCGCTGCCCTTAAGCCCGTTTTCTCCATCGGTAAGAATAATGGTGGGTCGGTAGTAATACTCACGGATACGGCCTGCAATAATGCCGGCTATACTTTCATGGCAATCCGGCAGGTATACCACCAGCACCTTGTCCATCCCTTTTTCACAAGTTTCTGCATCTATGATACTCCGGGCTTTTTCTACCCCCTGTCTGGTCATTTCCTTACGCTCGTTATTTAATTCCACCAGCTCTTCGGCAGCCGCCTTGGCCTTAAATGGATCCTGTTCCAGTAAAAGTGCAAGTCCCTTTTCTGCTGTGTCCAGGCGTCCTGATGCATTGAGGCAGGGGCCTATATTAAAGCCTATGTTATAGGCATTGACATTTATCTTTTCCAGTCCGCAGGCCCTTGTCAAAGCAGATATGCCCACATCACTGCACCTGCGTAGCATCCCCAGGCCCAGAGTCACTATAACCCTGTTTTCTCCCACCAGCTCCATTACATCGCATAAAGTGGCCATCGCTGCATAGGGCAGATATTTTTCTATATCCACACCCATTTTTTCCAAAACTTTCATAGCAACGACACAGCCACAATAGTTTTTAAATTTATTTGTCTCCAGATCCTGGTGGGGATTAACTACCACATCCGCAGGTGGCAGTATCTGTCTGTCCTGCTCCCTGGGCACTTCGTGATGATCTGTAAGTATGACAGTCATTCCCAGTGCCTTTGCCTTTTCTATCGTGTTATATTCTGATATGCCGTTATCGCAGGTAAGTAAAAGATCCACATTTTCCCGGGCCGCTTCTTCTACCATTTCTTCATTGATACCGTATCCATCAGTAATTCTGTTGGGGATCCTGTAGGATACGTCTGCATCCTTTTTTTTCAAAGCATCATAAAGAATGTATGTAGAAGTGATTCCATCTACATCATAATCGCCAATAATGCGAATCTTCTTTTTCCTGTCCACGGCTTCCTGCAGCAGTAATGCTGCTTTATCGGAATTTAGTAAATCGCCGTTTTCCTTTAAATGCCGAAAAGAAGGATGCAAAAATTCATCCCTCTTTTCCTTTGTGTCCAGGTCACGATTGATAAGCAGGCGAGCCATTATTTCACTTACGCCCTGCTCAGCAGCTATGGCCCTGACATCTCCTTTTTTATTTTTTAAAACCCACTTTTGTTTTTTCATCAGATACTGTTACTTCTTTGTAAAAATCTCATCTGAGTAGCTGTTATTATCATTCCACAGCATCCATCCTGAAGTATTGTAAAGCTCGCAAGGTGGAAACTGAGACTTGATTACATCCGGTGTATATACAAACTCCTTGTCGACCCACTCTACAGTAGAAGCCTGGAGCCATGGTCTCACCTTGGCCACATGCCCTGTTTCTGATCTGGTAGGCATGGTAATAAGCCTGCCTACAGATTTTTTCATAATAAATTCAACTATTTTTTCCGGCTCTCTGTTGGGATTTTCTATTCCTCCAAAGCCTTTTCCATAGCCATAGGCATATATTGTGGGACACAGATAGTCAAAGTACTGGGACAAAATCTGGTAATTCTGGCCCTGGGCAGTCTCATCAATAGTGCTGCATACCACCATGCTTTCCAAAGTACCACTGACAAAGCCTCCAAGGGGCTTAATCACATTGCAGGCATACTTGGAAAAAGTGGCAATGCGCTGGGTGATAGTCCGTGGGAACCCCCAGTTGGACTCAGTCCTTGGCACATAATCTGAATCCGGCAGGCCAAAATCACAGGTAGAAACATACCTGGTAGTACATCTGAAGTAATCGAAACATACCTCATCAAAGCCATCCTTTACAGCCTGCGCAGCCACTCCTACCAGATACTCCAGTGCAGCGTCCTGATAAGGATTCATCCAGACAGCTGTCCTGCCGCCATTTTCCGTAGAGGTATAGGCTTTGTCCGGATAATGGGTAATCGTATTATCTGCATTTACCTTTTTGGAGGTACAATACCAGTCCGGGTGACTCTTTTGCGTGATGCTCTGCTGCTCGCCATTCATTATAAGCTCTCTAAAGCATACCACTCTGGCAATGACATAAACGCCGTTGTCATGAAGAGTCTTTAGGAGCTTTGGCATATCAGATATAATATTGCTGGTAGCCCCTATTTCCTTTGCAGGCCCATACTCCATATTGTAAGTGATACGCCCATAATCATCGCGAACATCGATTACAACGGCATTAAGCTCACTTGCAGCAGCCAGATCAAGGATCTGCTTGAGGCGGGCATCTTCATAGATTTTAGGAGCGTATACAGCTTTTGCATCTACTGCTTTTCTTGTATCCACATAGCCTACCAGATAGTCTTTTCCGCCCAGAACGGGAGGATGGGTAGGCTCCGGAGTAGGCTCGGGAGTATTGGTAATCACCACAAAACGAGTAGGCTCCGGGGTAGGTGTCGGTGAACTTCCGGTATAGCCGTTCATCCCCGGCCCGGCTCCCAGATTCCCCCTTGTCAGGAAAAAGGCTGAAACGCCTGCGGCAGACGCTATCAGCAGCACCAGTAATATTCTGGCCAGCATTTTTGTATTCTGTCTGTTTTTTCTGCTTCTATATCGTCTGTTATAATTAATGTAATCGTTTCTCCCCATGTAACCCGTTCCTCGAGAAAAGAATTACTGCTTATTCAGGCAGCACTGCTTATACTTCTTACCGCTTCCACATGGACATGGATCATTTCTGCCCACTTTTTTACCTACTACTACAGTACCGGACTTCTTCTGCTCCTTGTAAAGCTCTTTTCTGCGCTCTTCTGTCAGAATTGCATTCCACTGTGGCAGCTCGTAAAGCCAGTCAGCCTTAGCCTCAACCATGTTGTAGTAAAGCTTTTCCTTGTCAAACTTAAGGGATACTTCTGTATCCTCTGTCATATCATCAATAGGATTTGGTGTAGCCAGGGAATCATTGATACCGTCAAGGAAGCCCACCATAATAGGCAGTGGCAGGTCATACTTGGCTGCCAGCTCCTTTACTGTACCCTTAACTTCTGTATCAGGTGTCTCCAGCAGCTGCTCATAAACGCCCTTCTCCAGCTGGAAGTAATTGCCCCAGAACATCTGGCCCTCTCTTGTGTTCATATCCTGTCCGTATGCGTTGTCTCTCCAATCAGTAAGTAATGACATAATTTTAATCTCCTTTTTCTTTACTTATTGTATTTTTCGTCAATTTCTTCGGCTATTTTTTCAGGTGATTCGCCTGCTTTCAGCCTTTTATTTATCTTTCGCATCTCTCTCCAGGTGATATTCTTATCATCATCCTTGTGAGCCAGTGCGTAAAGTCTAATGAAAATCCATGCTATGATAGGCAGGAAAACCGTAGCTGCTATACTGGCTACGAACATTTCCTTGGTAGCAGGAGTGGCCAAAAGGCCCATAACAAAAGTTGCGATATACATAGCTGCTATAAGAGCTAAAGCAACGATTGCCGCTATTCTTTTAGGATTCATTCTTTCCTCTCTCTTTCTTTGAAATCATTTTTTAAAAAATCCAGGTGCTCCTGAATTGTTTTTTCATAACCATTCCGGGAAAAATCCACAAAGTGGGTGCCACGCACCGCTTCAGGCAAATATTCCTGTCCTGAATAGTGATTGGGGAAACTGTGGGAATACATATATCCTATACCATGTCCCAGCTTGCCTGCCGCCTTATAGTGGGCGTCCTGCAGATATGGAGGAATAGGGAAAGAAGGATGTTCTCTCACAAAATCCATGGCATCATCTATGGCACAGATGGAAGAATTGGACTTAGGTGCAGACGCCACATAAATCGCTGCCTGCGCCAGAGGGATCCGTCCCTCAGGCATCCCCAGTCTCTCTACTGCCGTAGCCGCTGCCGTAGCCACCACAAGGGCCTGAGGATCTGCATTGGACACATCCTCTGCTGCACAGATCATAATACGTCTGGCTATGAATTCAGGCTGTTCTCCGGCCTGCAGCATACGTGCCATATAATAAACGGCCGCATCGGGATCGGAGCCTCTCATACTTTTTATAAAAGCAGAAATAGTATCGTAGTGACCATCTCCGTCCTTATCATATTTTAGAACACGCTTCTGAATACATTCTTCTGCTATTGCCAAATCTATATGTATCTGACCGTCCTCACTTTTGCCGGTAGTTAATACTCCCAGCTCTATGGCGTTTAACGCCGATCTGGCATCACCATTTGCCATATCTGCGATAAAATCCAGGGCTTCCTCACTGGCTACCGCTTTATAGGCTCCCAGACCGCGCTCCTTATCAGTAAGGGCTCTTTTTAAAAGGGTCTTAATATCATCTATGGTAAGAGGCTTCAGCTCAAAAATAATTGAGCGGGAAATAAGAGCCCCGTTCACCTCAAAGTAAGGATTCTCTGTAGTCGCACCAATAAGCACCACGGTGCCGTCCTCTACAAAAGGAAGCAGGTAGTCCTGCTGTCCCTTATTGAAGCGATGTATCTCGTCCACAAAAAGAATAGTCTTTCTGTTATACTGGCCGTAACGCTGCTTGGCTTCGTTTATCACTTCTTCCATATCCTTTTTGCCGGCTGTAGTAGCATTAATCTGGCGGAATTCAGAAGATGTGGTATTGGCAATAACCTTGGCCAAAGTAGTTTTGCCGGTACCCGGCGGCCCGTAAAAAATAACCGAAGACAGCTTGTCAGCCTTTATGGCACGGTACAGAAGCTTGTCCCTGCCTACGATATGCTGTTGTCCTACCACCTCGTCCAAAGTACGGGGTCGCAGTCTGGCTGCCAGCGGGGAGTCATTATCCCTGTTTTGCGCAGCCATATATGAAAAGAGATCCATATAATATCCTTATTATATCCTTTTGCCATCCGGCAATTTATCAGGAACTTCTTCGAAGTTCTTTTTCTCACTTTCCTTCGGAAAGTTCGTTTACGCAACCTCTGATGTCTTTGATATCGGCTATATGATTGTCGTCCAGATACTTCTCTATGCCATCAATGGTCTCAATGGTAACATTGGGGTTGAAGAAATTGGCAGTGCCTATGGACACCATGGTAGCACCTGCCATAATAAACTCCAGTGCGTCCTCTGCGCTTGATATGCCGCCCATACCGATAATAGGAATATTTACTGCATGCGCCACCTGATATACCATGCGAACAGCTACAGGCTTTACAGCAGGGCCGCTCATACCACCTGTCTTGTTGGCTAAAAGGATTTTACGCCTGTTAATATCTATCTTCATACCTGTCAGTGTATTTATAAGGGATACACCGTCAGCGCCGCCTGCCTCGCAGGCCTTTGCGATCTCTGTAATATCTGTAACATTGGGAGTAAGCTTCATAATAACAGGCTTATCTGCTACTTTTTTTACCAGACGGGTAACATTTTCCGCTTCCTTGGCTACAGTACCGAAAGTGATACCGCCTGCTTTAACATTGGGGCAGGAAATGTTGATTTCCAGCATGTCTGCAGGTACACCGCGGAGCTTTTCCACGCATTCCACATACTCATCAACGGTATGACCACATACGTTAACGATGATTTTTGTATCATACTGCTTGAGAAAAGGAATATCACGCTCTTTAAAAAGATCCACACCGGGATTCTGCAGGCCAATGGCATTCAGCATGCCGCCATAAACTTCCGCTACTCTTGGGGTAGGATTGCCTGCCCAGGGCACTGCTGCCACTCCCTTGGTAGTCACCGCTCCCAGGCGGTTCAGGTCTACAAAATCACAATATTCCATCCCTGACCCAAAGGTGCCGGATGCTACTGTTACAGGATTTTTAAATTCTACTCCTGCAATATTTACTTTCATGTTTGCCATGATTATTCTCCTTACAGCTCGATTTCGTCACTCCAGAACACAGGCCCGTCTCCTGTCGCTTTCCGCAGGAATGCGGCGTTAGTCGAATTTCGAAGAAATTCGAAGGCCCGTCCATTACAACTCTATTTCCTCTGCCCAAAATACAGGGCCGTCCTTACAAACGCGCTTATTATTTACATTGGAATGATGATCCTTTTCTGTGCTCTGGCATACGCATCCCAGACACGCTCCCACTCCACAGGCCATACGCTCTTCCATAGACAGCTGGGCAGGCACATTTTTCTCCATAGCCAGTGCCTTGATGCCGCGAAGCATCGGAGTAGGCCCGCAGGCGCATATACAGCTGCCTGTGAAGTCCACCTCTGCTCTGGCTGCCTCCACAACATTACCATGGAAGCCTGCTGTGCCATCATCAGTAGCTATGACTACATCTGCATACTTTTCAAATTCATCTGCCAGGAAAAGGTCATTGGTACGATAACCCAGCACTGCTGTGACCTTTACCCCCTCGGAATGAAGCTTTTCAGCCAGCCCCAGCATAGGCGGAATACCAATACCGCCTCCGAAGAGAACTGCCTTTTTCTCCTCGATATCATAAAAGCCATTGCCGATAGGCCCCATTATCTCTACTGCAGCCCCCTCCGGAAGCTGTGCAAAAAGCTCTGTGCCTTTTCCTGCAACTCTGTAGACCAGTCGCAGTGTCTCCTCACGGCGGTTGATCTTACATATACTGATAGGTCTGGGAAGGAGCATGGACTTGTCACCTGTATAGACATTCACAAACTGTCCGGCAGATGCTGTCCCTGCCGCATCCTTACACTTTAATTCCATGGAAAAAATATCTTTTGCTATTTCGCTTTTCCTTATAATAACCGCTTTACCTTTATACATATCTGTCTCCTGTGCTTTAGGCGTTTCAGCTCATAATTATACAGGGTAAATAATACCAAAAAAGCCCATTTTTTTCAAGAGTCAGTCGCCAGGGTGAGAGGGGCGGAAAAATAAAAATCAAAAAAAGAATTTCACATATTGACACTTTAACGCGTTAGTGTTATAGTTTGTGATAAATTTTCAAAAGGCTATGACGAAGAAGGTCAGGCTATGGAGCATTCAGAGAGCCGGTGTTTGCTGCGAACCGGTTGCCACATTTCCAGGACCCCTCACTTCCGAGCCGGAGGTCAGAAAGCCCCTTAGTAAAAAGGAAGCCCAGGCTCTATTTTACTAAAGATACGTAAGTAGATACCTCCCGTGATTGCTGCGTAAAGGCATAAGGGATTGTTTGATCCCCAAAAGTGGCATATATCAATTAAATGATAATGCAAATTGAGTGGTACCGCGGATGTATTGCACCCGTCTCAATGGTTGTTGAGACAGGGTGCTTTTCTTTTACAGAAAGGAATCTTTATTATGATGGATTGTACCAAGTATCGCCCGGGATATTATCTCCCACCTGTAATGACCTATGACTGGGTCAAAAAAGACCATATAGAAGCTGCTCCCAAGTGGTGCAGCGTGGACATGAGAGACGGTAATCAGGCCCTCGTAATCCCCATGAATCTGGAAGAAAAGCTGGAATTCTACAAGATGCTTATAGCAGTAGGCTTCAAGGAAATCGAAGTGGGTTTTCCTGCAGCCTCTCAGACAGAGTATGAATTCCTTCGTACACTTATAGACAACAACATGATCCCTGATGATGTCACAGTACAGTGCCTTACCCAGTGCAGAGAGCACATTATAAGACGTACTTTCGAGGCCTGCAAGGGTGCACCTTCAGCCATTATCCACTTCTACAACTCCGTATCCGTAGCTCAGCGTGAACAGGTGTTTAGAAAGGATAAGGAAGAGATTAAGAAAATAGCTGTGGATGGTGCCAAGCTGGTAAAGCAGCTAGCAAAAGAGTATGAGGGCAATTTCAGATTCGAGTACTCTCCTGAAAGCTTTACCGGTACAGAGCCTGAGTACGCATTGGAAGTATGTAATGCGGTACTGGATATCTTAGAGCCGGGTCCTGATAACAACGTTATCATCAATCTCCCTGTCACCGTAGAGATGAGCCTCCCTCATATCTACGCTTCTCAGGTAGAGTATATGCATAAAAATCTTAAATATCGTGAGTACGTGACCATTTCTCTTCACCCTCACAACGACCGTGGTACAGGTGTGGCCGATACTGAGCTGGCACTTCTAGCAGGCGCTGATCGAGTGGAGGGCACTCTCTTCGGCAACGGCGAGCGTACCGGCAATGTGGATATCATTACTCTTGCCATGAACATGTACAGCCACGGTGTGGATCCAAAGCTTGATTTTTCCAACATGCCTGAGCTTTGTGAAATCTATGAAAAATGTACCCGTATGAAGGTCAGTGAGCGTAGCCCATATGCAGGAGCGCTGGTATTTGCAGCCTTCTCCGGCAGCCATCAGGATGCCATCGCCAAGGGTATGAACTGGAGAAAAGAAAAAGAGCTGCATCAGTGGACAGTACCTTATATTCCTATCGATCCAAAGGATATTTCCCGTACCTACGATGCAGATGTTATAAGAGTTAACAGCCAGTCCGGCAAGGGCGGTATCGGATACCTTTTGGAGCAGACCTATGGCTACAATCTTCCTGCCAAAATGCGTGAGCATTTCTCCTATCTGTGCAAGGATGTTTCCGATAAGGAGCACAAGGAGCTTAAGGTGGCAGAAGTGCTGGATATTTTCCTTAACAGCTATTTTAATTCAGAGTCCCCTATCAATCTGGGTGAAATCAATTACCAGATAGATGGCGAAGACGTTTCTGCAGAAGTCACATTTACCAAGGCTGATAAGACTCAGGTTATTCGTTCTTCCGGTAACGGTTTCCTGGACTCCGTATCCAACGCTCTTAAGTGGTTTACCGGTGAAGACTACGCCCTCAAGGTGTACACCGAACACTCTCTTCAGTCCGAGTCCTCCAAGTCCACAGCCGTAGCTTATATCGGCATCGAGGATCAGCATGGTAAAATGTACTGGGGATGCGGCAAGAACACTGACATTACAAGAGCATCCGCGCAGGCTCTGGTAGCTGCTTTCAATAACAGCTGCCGCTAAATATAAAGGAGATGATACAATGGGAATGACCATGACACAAAAAATTCTGGCTGCTCACGCAGGGCTTCCTGCAGTAAAAGCCGGACAGCTTATAAATGCAAAGCTGGACATAGTGCTGGGTAATGATATTACCACCCCTGTCGCAGTGAACGAATTCACCAAAAATGGTTTTACAGAGGTTTTTGACAAAGATCGAATCGCCATAGTCCTGGACCATTTTGTTCCCAATAAAGATATTAAGGCTGCAGAGCAGTCCAAACAGTGCCGCGAATTTGCCTGCAGTCACTGTGTCAGCCACTTCTACGATGTCGGAAAAATGGGTATAGAGCATGCTCTTTTACCTGAACAGGGCGTAGTTACAGCCGGAGACTGCATCATCGGAGCTGACAGCCACACCTGTACTTACGGTGCTCTGGGCGCTTTTTCCACAGGCGTTGGCTCTACTGACATGGCAGCAGGCCTGGCTACAGGTATGGCCTGGTTCAAGGTGCCGGCTGCGATTAAGTTCAATCTCACAGGCCGGCTGCCTTCCAACTGTTCCGGTAAGGATGTTATCCTTTACATTATCGGCCAAATCGGAGTAGACGGTGCTCTTTACAAATCCATGGAATTTGTGGGCGATGGCGTCAAGACACTTACTATGGATGACAGGCTCTGTATCTGCAATATGGCTATTGAAGCCGGTGCCAAAAACGGCATTTTCTCGGTGGACGATGTGACCCGTGCCTATATGAAGGGCCGCACAGAGCGTCAGCCCGTGGAGTATACAGCTGATGGCGATGCTGAGTACGAGCAGACTTTTGACATCGATTTAAGCACATTGGTGCCTATCGTTGCCTGTCCTCACCTTCCCGAAAATACAAAGCCCGCTACAGAGCTTACTGATATAAAGATTGATCAGGTAGTCATCGGCTCCTGCACCAATGGCCGTATGGAAGATATGGAAGCTGCTCACCTTATCCTTAAGGGTAAAAAGGTGGCTGACGGAGTCCGTTGCATCATTATTCCTGCTACCATGCAGATATATCGTGACTGCATCACCAGGGGCTATATCACAGACTTTATCGATGCCGGCGCCGTAGTCTCCACTCCTACCTGCGGACCTTGTCTGGGTGGCTATATGGGCATCCTGGCAGAGGGTGAAAGATGTATTTCTACTACCAATCGTAACTTTGTGGGTCGTATGGGCCACGTTAAGAGCGAGGTATACCTGGCCAGCCCTTATACTGCTGCTGCCAGTGCCCTTACAGGCTACATTACCAATCCGGAGGTGCAGTAATGAATACTAAAGGAACCGTTTATAAATACCCGGATAATGTCGATACAGATGTTATCATACCTGCACGTTATTTAAACACTTCAGTGGCAGCGGAGCTGGCACTTCACTGTATGGAAGATATAGATGCAGATTATGTAAAAAAAGTTAAGCCCGGTGACGTTATGGTAGCCGGTTGGAATTTCGGCTGTGGCTCATCCCGTGAGCATGCTCCACTGGTCATTAAGACCTGTGGCACAGGCTGTGTTATTGCAAAAAGCTTCGCCAGAATTTTCTACAGAAATGCCATAAATATCGGCCTTCCTATTCTGGAGTGCGTTGAAGCTGCTGAGGAAATTCAGCCCGGTGATACCGTATCCGTAGATTTTAATACAGGTATCATTACTGACGAGACTACAGGTAAGACCTATCAGGCCGAGCCTTTTCCTGAATTTATCCAAAACATTATTACAGCAGGCGGCTTACTTAAGTCCTTAAAAAAGTAAATTCATTAATTGGAATTTGAGAGGTTTATCTATGAATAAAAATATTGCAATTATTCGTGGTGACGGCATCGGCCCGGAGATAGTCAACGAGGCCATAAAGGTCCTTAATAAAGTAGCAGAAAAATATGGCCACACTTTTACCTACACAGATGTAGATATGGGTGGTATCGCCATTGACAAGCATGGTGATCCGTTGCCCGAGTCAGAGCTTCAGAAATGTCTGGCTTCTGACAGCGTACTCTTAGGCGCTGTAGGTGGTCCCAAATGGAATGATGTCCCGGGTCCAAAGCGTCCTGAAAAAGGTCTTCTCCGCCTCCGTGCCGGCATGGGTGTTTATTCCAATAATCGTCCTGCCAAAATATGGCCCCAGCTTTCTGCTGCTTCACCATTAAAGGCTGAGATTGTAAACAAAGGTATTGATTTTATCATAGTGCGTGAGCTTATAGGCGGCATTTACTTCGGCAGTCACGAGACTCATGAAGAAAACGGAGAAAAAGTGGCAGTAGACATCATGCCTTACTCCGAATCAGAGATTGAACGTATCGGACGCATCGGTTTTGAGACAGCCAGAAAAAGAAATAAGCGCTTAACCTCCGTAGAAAAAAGCAATGTTTTAGACTGCAGCCGTCTGTGGAAAAACATTATGCACCGTCTGGCTGCAGAGTACCCTGACGTAGAGCTTTCCGACATGCTGGTTGACAACTGTGCCATGCAGATTGTAAAAGATCCTTCACAGTTCGATGTAGTAGTGACAGAGAACATGTTTGGTGATATTCTATCAGATGAAGCCTCTATGATTACAGGCTCCATCGGTATGATTCCTTCTTCCTCTCTGGGTGCTACCACAGTAGGTCTCTACGAGCCTATCCACGGCTCAGCCCCTGATATCGCAGGAATGAACATTGCCAATCCTATAGGCACTATCCTTTCCGCAGCCATGATGCTTCGTTTTTCCTTCGATATGACTGAAGAAGCAGATGCTATTGAAGCTGCTGTAGGCAAGGTGCTGGATGCAGGCTATCGTACCAAAGACATTATGCCTGAAAATGGCGAAGCAGCAGGTCTCAAGCCTGCCGTATGCAGCCAGATAGGCGACCTTATTACAGAAGCTATTTAAGATACATAAAGGAGTTTTATACTAATGACATTATCAGGAGCAGACATCATCGTAAAGACTCTGATTGACGAAGGTGTAGACGTTGTATTCGGTTACCCCGGCGGTCAGATATTAAATGTATACGATTCATTATACAAATATCAGGATGAGATTCGCCACGTTCTTTCAGCCCACGAGCAGGGTGCCAGCCACGCAGCTGACGGCTATGCCCGTGCTACCGGCAAAGTAGGTGTAGTAATTGCCACTTCAGGTCCTGGCGCTACCAATCTTGTAACAGGTATTTCCACAGCCTATCTGGATTCCATCCCCATGGTAGCCATAACAGGCAACGTCCCCACCTCTTCCCTGGGTACAGATTCCTTCCAGGAGATTGATATTACAGGTATTACCCTTCCTGTAACCAAGCACAATTATATCGTTGGCGACATCTCAGAGCTTCAGGAAACTATCCATGAAGCCTTCGTACTGGCAGCTTCCGGCAAGCCCGGTCCTGTCCTTATCGATGTGCCCAAGGATATACAGATTGCAAAATATGAATATGAACCTCTGCCAAAGGCTGAAAAAACTGAAGCCTTTGCGGCAAAAGATGCCCGTATAGAAGAAGCTGCTGCCATTATAAATGCAGCTGACAGGCCCTTCGTTTATTTCGGTGGCGGCGTTATCACCGCAGATGCCGAAGACCTTGTAACTGCTGTTGCAGACAAAATCGATGCACCTATCGGCTGCTCTCTCATGGGTATTACAGGCGTACCTACCGATCATCCACGTTTTCTGGGCATGCAGGGTATGCACGGACACTATGCATCTTCCGTTGCCATGTCCCATGCTGACTGCGTTATCTCTCTGGGCGTCAGATTCAATGACCGTGTTACAGGCAATCGTAAAAAATTTGCTCTTAACACTTCTATCGTTCAGATAGACATAGATGGTGCTGAGCTGGGCAAGACTACCAATCCTGCCGTAGCCCTTAGAGGTGATGTTAAAAAGACCCTGGAAAAGCTGCTTCCTCTCCTTAAGGAGCGCAAAAATCCACATTGGATGAGCCGCATTGATGACTATAAATCTAAGGAAGTTTCCTGCAGCGACACACGCCCCGGCATGACACCAAAGGCTGTTATGGATGTAGTCAACAAGCATCTCACACCCAAAACACCTGTAGCTACAGACGTAGGTCAGCATCAGATGTGGGCAGCCCAGTACTTAAAGTTTTCTGAGCCTCGTCGTTTCCTGACTTCAGGCGGTCTGGGTACCATGGGCTTTGGTATGGGAGCTGCTATCGGTGGTGTTACCGGCACAGGTCAGCACGGCCTCTTGGTAACAGGTGACGGTTCCTTCGGCATGTGCCTTAATGAAATGGCTACCGCCGTTCACGAAAATGTACCTTTAGTTGTCCTTCTGTTAAATAACGGAGTGCTGGGTATGGTACGTCAGTGGCAGACTCTTTTCTTTGACAAGCACTATTCCAACACTATTTTGGATCGTCAGACCGATTTTGTAAAACTGGCTGAAGCTTTTGGTGCCAAGGGTAAGCGCATAGCTTCCCTGGAAGAGCTGGATACAGCACTTACAGAAGCTTTTGACTATAATGGTCCCTTCCTTATCGAATGCCCTATCGGCAAAGATGAGATGGTACTGCCTATGCTGCCACCGAATGGCTCCATGGATCAAATTATCACGGAGGTAAAAATGTAATGGCACATTTCACAATAGCAGTACTGGTAAAGAACCAGTTTGGCGTTCTGAACAGAGTTACATCTATGTTCAGACGTCGTCGTTTCAACATTCAGAGCCTTACGGTATCTGAGACAGAGTCCCCCGAATTTTCCCGTATTACCCTCTCCTCTTTCGGCGAGGAAGCTGAGAAAAAGCAGGTGATCGAGCAGCTCTACAAGCTGACTGATGTAGTATCCATAAAGGAGCTCACCTCTGATAATGCTATAAATAACGAGCTTCTGTTAATTAAGATGAAAAACGACCCGGAGAGCCGCAGAGATATCCTGGCTGCAGTCGATGCCTACCGTGGCAAGACAGTTGATTACACCAGAGAGTCCATGGTGATTCAGGTGGTGGGAAATAATCACATTATTGATTCCTTTATAGATCTTATGAGAGACTACGAGATATTAGAGCTCTGCCGCACCGGCATTGTGGCTCTTGAGCGTGGCAGCTCTACCCTTTCCGAGGGTGTACAGGCGTAATTAATTTTTCAAATATAAAAACAATAAGAGAGGTAAAATATCATGGCAAAAGAATCAAGAATCTTTTATCAGCAGGACTGCGATCTTAATAAGCTTGCAGGCAAAACAGTAGCAATCATCGGTTATGGCTCCCAGGGTCACGCACACGCACTGAATCTCAAGGAGTCAGGCGTACATGTAATCGTAGGCCTCTACAAGGGCTCCAAGAGCTGGGCAAAGGCTGAGTCTCAGGGTCTTGAAGTATTCGAAGCTGCAGAGGCAGCAAAGCAGGCTGACCTTATTATGATCCTTATCAACGATGAGAAGCAGGCTAAACTCTACAAAGAGTCCATCGAGCCAAATCTTACAGCAGGTAAGACTCTGGCATTCGCCCACGGTTTCAATATCCATTTCGGCTGCATCAAGCCTCCGAAGAATGTAAACGTAATCATGATCGCACCAAAGGGTCCCGGCCATACAGTACGTTCTGAGTATCAGGCAGGTAAGGGTGTTCCTTGTCTTATCGCTGTTGAGCAGGACGCTACAGGTGATGCATGGGAGATCGGCCTTGCATACGCTCTGGGTATCGGCGGTGCCAGAGCAGGTGTTCTGGAAACCAATTTCCGTACAGAGACAGAGACAGACCTTTTCGGTGAGCAGGCAGTTCTTTGTGGCGGTGTTTGTGCACTGATGCAGGCCGGCTTCGAGACTCTGGTTGAAGCAGGCTATGACCCAAGAAATGCATACTTTGAGTGTATCCACGAGATGAAGCTTATCGTAGATCTTATTTACCAGTCAGGTTTCTCAGGCATGAGATACTCCATTTCCAATACAGCTGAGTACGGCGACTACATCACAGGTCCAAAGATTATCACTGCTGAGACAAAGGCTACCATGAAAAAGATCCTTAAGGATATCCAGGACGGTACTTTTGCAAAAGACTTCCTTCTGGATATGTCCGATGCAGGTGCACAGGTTCACTTCAACGCTATGAGAAAGCTCGCTTCAGAGCATCCATCAGAGGTTGTAGGCGAACAGGTACGTAAGCTCTACAGCTGGGCTGATGAAGAAAAGTTCATCAACAACTAAATTGTAAAATCGGTGTCGGCTTTGTCGATACAAAGTGCTTATCACAGTTTTGGCTGATGCAGCCGGGCTGGATAAGCACTTTTTTAATCCCAGTAAGAGTTGTCCTTTCAACATTCCTTTACTGTTATAACGACACCGGCAACAGCTCTATTTTTTATTAAAATTTAATTGCTATACATATATAGAAACTCTATAGTAAAGTGGAAGAGACATTGATTGCACTATGCATTCAGCTGGTCCGGGAGGATTTATGAAGGTTCGTATAAAACGTCAGATAACTGTAATGATGATACTGTGTTTTCTTTTACTTGGCCGGATTGGCCCTGTACATGCAGAGGAAACAACCATCGATCCGGAGAATATTGACCCTCTATGTTCACAGATTAATTTTGAAAATGGCTCCTGGTCATTTCAAAACACTATGACCGAAGAAAAGTGGTATGTAAAGCCAGAAGACGTAAGCGAATGCATTGCCAATCTTTATTCCACCCGGCTTATCGTCAATCTCTCTTATCGTCCTGTGCTGCAGGAAGATATAGACGCTCTTACTTCTATTTCCACTGTTTCCAGAGGCTATGTAAATTACAATATTATGGACGGCTTTGATCTGGGAGACGAAGACTTTACGATTACCGTAGATCATTCAGCCTTCAGTTTTAACATTTACACCAGCTTGAACATGGATCATAAACTGATTTTTGATACTATCAACAACGCCTACGGTATAGATCGCTGCGCTGTTTTTTCCGATTGTGATGTCCTGGTTAATGGAGATATAAATGAGCTTCACTTGGAAAATGGCAGCTACAATGTCACTGTCAACGGCAATGTAGCCCTTTTCACATATCGCGGAAAAGATTCAAGCAGCTTTGCTGATATTTTTCTGGGTAATTTTTCCGTAACAGGAGAAGGCCATACGGTATCCGGCAGCGACTACAAAGTAAAGGAATTTGTTACTGAAGACCTGGGTACTTTGCCTTTTGAGACTCCCTATCGTATGATTACTCATCAGACAGGCCAAATCCTTAAGGATGGCGTGCTGGTATGCGAATATACCACTGACGATTCTCCTATAACAGAGGACTATTTCGAATTTACATATACAACAGCGGTGCAGGGGGATGTACAGACCTGGTATGTCGATATCGTACCTATTGATACGGAAAAATTCCCCTACCCTTCTTCCGTTTGGATCAAGGATTCTACCGGCAATGGCAGCTGTCCTTCCTTTACTCCTGACATGATCAGAAATGGCTCTGTAGTAATAATCGACGGTACAAAGGGCTTCCAGGATCAGACCATCGTACTTGATGGAGAATACAATTACATAGAGCTTGTAGGCGGCAATCTGGTGTTTAACGGCACTGCCAACACTTTATATGTAGATAGCTACTATTACATAAGACCTGGCTATAAAATGGTCCCCTCGTCAGTGACTCTGAATTCCTACGTTGATCTGATTTATGTTAACGCTCTTTGCAAAGAGGTAAACTTTGATTTGGGAGAAAAAGGTGCTTTTGGTTCTTTCAGCAGATACATCCCCAATTTTATCGGCGATTATGTTGCTTCCACCCAAGGCCCAGCCAAAATAATGGAAAACGGCAATATCGTTACCATGGTATACAGTATTCCTTCTCCCACTCAGAATGATATTGGTGTAAAGCCACCTACCATGCAGGAAATCAGTCAGCTGACAGGTGAAAACAATATACTTATTTCCATCGATAATATAGGTGAGAGCTATCTTAATGACGCCGAAAAGGCTCTTTACGACGATTTAGAAAAGCAACAGTTGTCCGACGAATTAAAGATTATTGATGTTATTGAAATCGATATATTAAGCTATGAACTTTCTGATGGTTCTATTATTGACAATGAAAGCATTACTGAAATCACAGATTTAACTAAAGAAATAGAGTTTTCCTTTTCACTGCCCGATGGAGAAAAGGAATACGCTATAATAAGATTACATAAGGAAGCTGATGGCAGCACCAGCGCCCATCTTTTAGAAAGCAGCACGGACAATGGCATTATTTCCTTTGAAAGCGACAGATTTTCAAAGTTTATTCTTGTGGAAAAAACAAGTAAAGTGCCATCACCATCTGAGACCCCGGTACCATCCGATACGCCTGTGCCATCTGATACTCCGATGCCATCTGATACTCCGGTGCCATCCGATATGCCTGTGCCATCTGATACCCCGGTGCCGTCTGATACTCCGGTACCATCCGATACTCCGGTGCCGTCTGATACTCCGGTGCCATCTGATACTCCGGTACCATCCGATACCCCTGTACCATCCGCTACTCCCCTGCCGTCACCCACTTCAGAGCCCAGTGCTACTCCGGTCCCTACTGTACCTGCAGAGCCGTCACCCACTTTAGAGCCTACTGTGCCCCCTACCAATACTCCTACAGCTACCGTAGCACCGACCGAGCCTGTTTCTACTCCTTGGCCTACAAAAGCACCTGATCCCACTCCAACAAAAACACCAGAAAATACAAAAGCCCCATCACCTACAGTAACACCTGCAGATGAAACGGGGCCCAATAATACAAATTCAAAAAATCCGGTTCCAATTATTATAACTGCTGTTGCTATAATAGCGGCAGGCGGCGGTTTTGCCTGGTATTGGATTTATAGAAAAAGAAAACAGTAAATATTAAGAAACAGATTTATCTTGCTCTGCCAGTCTTTGGCTCAGGATAATCTACGCCAAATGTCTCTACGGTAACGCTCTTCATGCGCTGAGAGATCGTAGGATGATCATTCCAGTCTGTATCAATGGCTGCGATCTTATCTACGGTCTCAATGCCTTCTGTAACAGCACCAAATGCTGCGTACTGGCCATCAAGGTGAGGAGCGTCCGCATGCATAATAAAGAACTGGCTGCCTGCGCTGTCAGGATTCATGGAACGAGCCATAGAGATAACGCCTCTCTTATGCTTAAGATCATTCTTTACACCATTGCCACTGAATTCACCCTTAATAGAGTAGCCGGGACCACCCATACCTGTGCCCTCAGGACATCCGCCCTGAATCATAAAGCCTGGGATAACTCTGTGGAAATCAAGGCCATCATAGAAGTTGTGATTTACCAGAGAAATGAAGTTGTTTACTGTGTTAGGAGCGATCTCAGGAAAAAGCTCTACCTTAATCTGATCGCCTGATTCCATTGTGATTGTTACAATAGGATTTGCCATTTTATTTGCCTTTCTTTTTTTTGCGTTAATTTTCTTATATCCACCAGCCTCACCAGGAGGCGTAGTAACTAGTTTTTTGTAAGCACCTCTACCACTGCGGTAAATGCCATACCATGAGAAGCCTTTACCAATATGCTGTCACCTTCCCTTAAAATGCCCGGAAGAGCCGCCAGCATCTGATCTCTGGTGGGAAAATATAACACCTCCAGAGGCTTTTTTGTGTTTATACTTTTTTTATTTTTTTCTACAGCGCTAGCATACATACTTTCCGACAGCTGACCTACGCAGATAATCACGTCTGTAGCCATATCGACAGCTTTTTCGCCTACGCTCGCATGCATAGCCTTCTCATTTTCACCCAGCTCAAACATATCGCCAAGAATAGCAACATGCCTGCCGGGCGCCTGAGCCAGAAGCTCCAGAGCTGCTCCCATGGATACGGGATTGGCATTATAGCAGTCGTCAATAACAGTATAGCAGGGAGTACGTAAAATATTGCTGCGACCGCCTACTGACTTGACGCTTCTTATGCCTTTGTCAATCTCCTCATTGGTCATGCCAAGGGTATGGCCTACAGCAGCTGCTGCCACCGCATTCTGTACCTGGTGCATACCGGGAATCGGTATATATGTTTCGATATCACCCTTTGGAGTCTCGATAGTAAAATTACTGCCAAAAATACTGTCAGCCTGAACATTTTTTGCCCTGTAAGCTGAATTGTCGCCCTGGCCAAAAAATACTGTTGGCCTGCCCTGCACCTGAGTCACGGTAGAAAGCTTATCATCATCGCCATTCATCACTACAGTGGCACCGGGAGCCAGATGCTCCAGCATCTCAGTCTTGGCTTTAAGGATACCGTCTCTGGTCCCCAAAAACTCCAGATGGCACTGGCCGATGTTGGTATATACGCAAATATTGGGGCGGGCCATCTCAGCCAGCCTGTGCATCTCTCCAAAGTGATTGATGCCCATCTCCACTACAGCCACCTCATGACTGTCATCAATGGAAAAAATGGTAAGGGGCACGCCTACCTCATTATTGAAATTGCCCTGAGTCTTCTGAGTCTTAAAACGCATCGATAAAACACTGGCAATCACTTCTTTTGTACTGGTCTTACCTACTGATCCGGTAATACCTATAATCTGCACATTTAATTGCTGCCTGTAAAAAGCCGCTATCTCACGAAGAGCTCTGAAGGAATCCTGCACCTGAATATAAGGAACGCCCTTAAGTACTGACTCCTGTGGCTCCTCTTCTCCAATAATCAATGCAGCGCCCTTGTCTACTACCTGACCGATAAAAGAATGGCCATCCACTCTCTCACCTCTGGTAGCTATAAACGCTGCTCCTGCCACTATTTTTCTGGAATCTATAACAATATCCGTAACTTCCGTTGCCGGATGGCCGTCAGCTATTGTAAGCACGCCAGCGCATGCCTTACGGATATTTTCAATAGTCATATTTTTCATATGCCATATCTCCTCTTATTTATACAAATGGAGAATTGATACTGCTTATACATTTTTTGCCAGAGATTTTCTGATGATAAGCTCGCAGAGCTCATTGAAGCTGATGCCGAGAGCTGCTGCCTCCTGAGGGAGAAGGGATGTAGGTGTCATACCCGGCAAAGTATTGGCTTCCAGGCAGTAGATTTTTCCTGTTTCCTCGCTCATCATAAAATCCATACGGGCGTATACATGCAGACGAAGAGCCTTGAAAGCAGCCTCTGCAGCACGCTGAATCTCGTGAGTGCGTTCAGCAGGAAGAAGTGCAGGACATGTCTCTATAGTAGAGCCTGCCTGGTACTTATTTTTATAGTCATAGAAGCCTGAAAGGGGCGCTATCTCAATAACCGGATATGCCTCGCCATCAATAACTGCGCATGAAAACTCACGTCCCTTTATGTACTCCTCTACTACTACCTCATCGCCATAGGAGAAAGCGTCTGCCAGGGCGACTTTGTACTCGTCCTCGTCATGAACAATGGAAACCCCTACACTACTACCGCCTGTAGTAACCTTAACTACTTTAGGGAAAGGTACTGTGTCCTTGGACTCCTGACCTTTTTTGAAGGAAATGCCCTTTGGAGTAGGCACATCATTCTGCATAAAGATTTCCTTGGTAATAGCCTTATCCATAGAGAGCGCAGAGCTCACATAATCTGTACCTGTGTAGCGGATGCCCATGAGGTCAAAAGCAGCCTGAATCTTACCATTCTCACCGTTTTCCCCGTGAAGTCCCATAAATACAATATCTGCCATCTGGCAAACAGCCAGTACGTTTGGTCCGAAGAAGCCTGCTTCCTTGTCGGTACGAAGGGCCTTCACGGACTCTATATCAGGATTTTTTTCGCTAATAGCTGCGATGCCCTGAAGCCAGTCATAATCACGCTCAAAAATACCATTAAGGTCAGTACCCGGCAGCCCCAGATAAACATCCACAAATATAACCTGATGGCCATTAGCCTTGCATGCTTCATAAATCTTTTTTCCGGAAATAAGTGATACATCACGTTCAGTACTGATACCACCTGCTAAAACTACTATTTTCATATACTTACCTGCTTTCCTTTTAAAACCAAAATCCTTGGTATTATATCACACAGTGCGTTTTTTTTCAAATATTCAGGGAAAACACTATCTTTTTATATCTATTGTAACTTTTCAAATTAAATGCATTTTTTGTTGCATTTACCTTGACAGGAAAAAGTGTTGCATTTACTCTGACGAATTTAAGGCAAAAAAAACAGCAATCTCTATACTGAGGTTGCTGCTTAGGCAGATTACCCTATTCTTTCTCAAGAACTCGGTCAATAAACTCACGTTCTGAAGATAATATAGTGTACGGTTTATATTCACCGTATGCTTCAGGATTAGAAATGGTGAGTATTTGGATTCCTTTATCCAATGTCTTTAATCCCAAGTATGAGACCAATCCTGCTAAAGCCTTACCGCTTTCAGTCTGAACAGCTATACATCCAGGTTCTTGAAAACTTTTAGCTATAAGATAACACATATTTCTTCATCTCCTTTCTAAAATCATCTTCAGATTTAATCTTTCCACAATCATACATTTCGCGCAATGTTCTTCCCATGTTAGTGTCGTCAACATACTTGTATACATAAACATGTAACCATTCATTAAACTGACGATCTCTTGGTGTCATAAATTGCACTTCAATCGGATAATGTTCATGGTCTTTTTGATAATAGATATGGATACCACGATACCCATCATCTTTTGCTTTGCCAAGACGCATATCAACAACCTGAATGTGTTCTGGTAATAAAACATTATCAAGCACAGAATAGTCACTAACAACAATTCGTATGCCCAAGACGTCGTTAAATACTTTTTCAGCCTCCTTACTTGGGAAATAGCGTTCGTATTTAAGAGAACATGACTGAAGCGACTTGATGCGGTGTTCATCCTTTATCAAAGATTCATTTTCTGTAAAGAATGAAATTGCATCATTGATTTCTGAGAACAATTCTGACTTATCAAACTTTCTCAGTGTGTTTTTCAAACTCTTTCCAAGCTTTGTTCGATAGGATATATTATCTAATAAATCCCAATCAACAGTTATTATTTCATTCATTTTTCTTCCTCCTATAAATAGAGAAAGCCCCGTCCTCGGGACCTTCCCACACGTGTCCCTTTGGACGTTATTAGTTACATTTACGCACCTGCCTAATGCGCTACCCTTCCTCCTCTCTTTTTAGTATATATAAAAACAGAGGAGCCATTGGCACACCCTGTTATTATTGAAATATCAAGGCGTGTGCC
>JAZLGU010000009.1:0-14223 GCA_045616485.1 Lachnospiraceae bacterium | reverse complement strand
CTGTCAAAAAGTTGACAGCGAGAAACGTCCCCGTGACAACTTTTTGACAGTGAGAAACGTCCCCATGACAATTATTTCTTCAATTTACTTTCAAAATACTTTTTAAAATCTTTTACTTCTTCAAAGCCATTCTGCAATACTTCCTTGGCAAAGTAAAGCTGCAAATCCGACAGGGAAATAATAAAACCTTCGGAACTTTCTACCATATCACTCTGAAATGCCAATAATCCGGCCCTGTCTATCTTCAAAAGCTTTTTTACTGCATTGGGACTGTAGCCGTTTATCAATCTCAGAGTGGCGTCCAGTACTTCCTTTTCATCCTGACGAAGAAGCTCCATATTTACCTTGGTAAAGGTCTGTGTGGTACCGGATTTAATCAGCCTTCCGTAAACACCCGGATAGGGCATGATATTGCCCTTTTTATAAAGTACATCGTCATCAAATAGCGGCATTCCCTTGGTCATGAGAAAGGCGGCCTGTCCATAAAAGAGTGTGGCTTCCAGAGCGTAAGGGGCAATGTCGTAATTGGCCTTTTTGCTGAGATACATAACTATTAAAGCTGTCTTATTCTGCATAAGCTTCCTGGCCAAGGCTTCTCTTGCCTTTTTATAGGCCACAGCTGTTATTTTATCTTTATTAGACTCCAGTACAGCTTCAAATTCTGATGGATTTTCCCAGATTTCATTTATCTTTTGGGCAAATTCCGGGCTGATACCATTACCCTTAAGCTGATTTATAATGGTAGTCTCGCCCCATCCCAGCAGTCTGGCAAGGGGCTTTTTTCCTATGTTGTAATTCTCTATTACCTGAACCAGTTTATCTTTAGTATCAATCATCTCTTACTCCCGCCCAATCTTACGTCCGAAAAATGCTGCAAAGAAAATTATCGATGCAATAATTGCTATCATTGGTCCCGCTGCCACATTATGGTAATAGCTCATAATGAGGCCGCTTACACCTGAAAAAACAGCAATTATCAGGGAAAACAGGTGATATTCCCTGGCATTTACAGCAAGATTTCTGGCAGCCGCTGCAGGCAGGATCAGTAAGGCATTTATAATGAGGATGCCTACCATACGTACTGAAAACATTACTACCACTGCTAAAAGACAGGAAAAAATATTTTCATAAAGTATAACCGGTATGCCCTTGGAAGAAGCTATGCTTTTGTTAATACCAATGCCTGACAGGCCATTATAGAAGAAAACCCACACCAGAATGGTAAGCAGTAAAGCTACCAAAAGCTTGATATTATCTGTCACTGTAACATTTAAGATATCTCCCACTAAAAGTGCGGAATACCTGGAAAATGAACCATTTCTGGATAAAATACAAAGTCCGATAGCCACTGCCAGTGAAGAAAAAACTGAAATAATGGTATCTGCAGATACCACATTTTTATACTTAATCAAATTAAGCAAAAGGGCAAAAATAATAGCAAAAATAATCATAGAAATGTCTGTATCAGTGATACCCAGAAGCACTCCCAGAGCTACACCTGTAAAGGCAGAATGACCTAATGCATCAGAAAAATAGGCCATTCTGTTGGATACTACCATGGTACCCAGAATACCAAACATAGGCGTGATTATAATTATGGCAATTAATGCGTTTTTCATGAAGTCGTATTCAAGAAAATTCATGGTATGTCCTTTAATTTAGATTTGAAAATGTGTCCTTGAAGGCTTTTGAAGACATTACTTCCTCCGCTGTACCGGAGGCCACTACTGTTTTATCGATGAGCACTACGTTATCTGCATATTTGGCAGTCAGATCAAAGTCGTGTGAAACCAGAATAATGGACAGATCGTAGCTTTTCTTTAGCTCAGACAGAATCTGGTAAAAAAGCTCTCTGCCATTTTTATCAATACCGGATACCGGCTCATCCAAAAGCAGAAGATTGGGGACCGGAGTACAGGCTACAGCCAGCAATACTCTCTGAAGCTCTCCTCCCGACAGGTCACATACACGCTTGTCTATAAGGCTTTCTGCTTCAAAAAGCGCCAGTCTTCTTTGTATTTTTTCATATAATCTTTTATTTTTCACCAGAAATACCGGAATACGGCTGATATACCCTGCCATAAGGTCATATACTGATATGGGAGAATTGGGCTCTATATCCAGCTTCTGAGGCACATATCCTACTTTAAGCCTTGAAATAGTATTATTCTTGGTGTCCTTAAAAGCTATGCTGCCGTCGTATTTTCTCTCCCCCAGTATAGACTTGATAAAGGTAGATTTGCCGGCACCATTTTTTCCGATAATAACAGTAAGCTTTCCACAGTAAATAGAGATATTAATATGATCAAGTATCCGGGTGGCTCCGGAATGTACGGAAAGGTCAGTAATCTCTACTTTATGAAAACCACAGGAAGCATTTCTGTTTCCTTTTTTTACATTACCGCTTTTAAAAAGAGCCGCTTTCTCGTCATCAATTATCTCTTTTAAATCAGTATTCTGTTTAATTCCAAGATTCTTCTTCATCTTTGTGCCATCGCATCTATATTGTGAGTCATGCCATTTATATAGCTGTCATAGGAATCATCACCACCGGTAAGAGGATCTATATATACTACTGAAGCTCCGGTTTCTTTTACTACCTTATTAGCATGATATGCCAAATCTTTTTCTATCAGGATACATACATTGTCGTGCTTACGGGCCTCTTTTATGGCATCTGCTATCTCTCCCGGTGAAAGCATTTCGTCCTCATCCAGTGAAAAAACAGCAATAATATTTAAGCCCAGGCCCTCTGCAAATATCTCAAAGGCTTCGTTGTAACAGATTACATATAAATCATCCGGCAGGCTCTGAGCCAGCTCATTGTATCTATGCACCAGCTTCAGCACCTTTTCACCATACTCCCGGTAGGTTAATAATAGACCGTTTACTCTTTCTTCCTGGCCTTTTTTCATGAAATAGTCAGTAAATTCCATATGCAGGTGATTAAGCTCCTCCAGATACAGAGAAGGGTCCATCCACAGATGACCATTTTCTTCATGATGATGGTCATCGTCATCCTCTTCCATGTCCAGGTCACCGGAAGCCGCAAATATGGTAAGATCCTTGTTTTTCCGGGCAATTGATGACAAAAAGCTTTCCATTCCCATACCGTTTACAACGAAAATATCTGCCTTGGACAGCTTTCTCATATCTTCCGTAGTTACCTGATAATCATGGATACAGCCTGACAGGCCACCGGTCATATTGGTAATCTCGGTATCTGAGTATCTCAGCAGATTCTTGGTAAGGATATACATAGGATGAAACGAAGTCACTACCTGAAGACCTTTAGCCGGCTCTTCGTTATGGGGCTGCTTTCTGTAGCTTAAAAGGCAAATAACGGTGCCAACTATGCTTATTAGGGCCATAACTGCCAGCAAATATAATATTTTTTTCAAAAAGGATTTATTTGTCCCCAAGTTTATACGCTCCAAAAAGACCAAGTGCAAAACAAAGCACACCAATAATAACCATTACAGGAGGAAAACTGCCAATCCCTGCATGTACATATACAGGGTAAGGTGAAGCTATTACAAGACCTAAAATAGCACAGTAGGTCTTAGATTCAAAATGATCCAGAAGCCACTTGATACCCTTGGCAACACCAAAGATACCCACTAAAACTCCTATACCAAAGGGAAGTAACACCCCAACACAGTTCAATATTCTGGTAATATCTCGCTCTACCAGACCGTCTACCAGGCCATTAACTGTATCAATAATAGAATTATAGTAGCCAAGAATCATCATAACCATGGATCCGGAAACACCGGGAATAATCATGGTGGCTGAAGCCAGAAGTCCCAGACCAAATGCAATAGCAAGGCCGCCAAAGCTTACTGTGAGTATTCTTTCTACACCTTCGTGCTGGCCTAAAATCTCAAGACCAATAACGAGTCCTAAGAAAAGCACAAACAGAATAATGGAAACTACGTCAATTTTTGCCTTTTTAACCCTTTTAAACATCATAGGAATACCGCCAAAAATGAGACCTATGAAAAGCAGGGCTGTAGGTATCGGTGCATATGCAAAGAGGATTTTGATAAGCTTGGCAAAGCCTACAATACCCGCCAGCATACCTATAAGATAAGGTAAAAGAGTAATTACGCTCTTTTTAAAATGCTTAAATAAACCATTTATAGACTCAATAAGGTCGTCATAGACACCCATGGAAACCATCATGGTGCCACCGGATACACCGGGAATAACATTGGCCACGCCTATAACGGCACCTCTTAATATATCCAATAAAAACTTAATTACTTTATTCATTTTCTACTCCTCATACGTATTAATCTTTCATCCATCTGCCGCTGGCACCGCATGGCAGCACCATTTTTGTAGCTGTAACAGGAAGCCCGATCTCCTCTGCTTCCACATGTCCGCCAAACCTGCTTACCATTTCCAGTCCCAGCAGATAGTTCAGTACTGCGGGCTGCAGACCGGTTGTATATGAATTAATAAGATAGAAAAGAGGCTCTTCCTTCAATACCCCTGTGCAAAGCTTCACAAAGGGGTGGATAGACTCTTCTATCTTCCATATCTCTCCCCCAGGGCCTCTGCCGTAAGATGGCGGATCCATAATCACTGCATCGTAGAGATTGCCGCGCCTTATTTCTCTTTCAACAAACTTCTGGCAGTCATCAACGATATATCTGATAGGCGCTTCTCCCAGACCGGAGGCTATGGCATTCTCCTTGGCCCAGCCTACCATCCCCTTACTGGCATCTACGTGAGTAACCTTGGCTCCCGCTGCCGCAGCTGCCAGCGTAGCACCGCCGGTATAGGCAAAAAGATTCAACACCTTGATTTCCTTATCGGGATTCTTTTCTTTTTCTTTTCTGATAAGATCTCCAAACCAGTCCCAGTTCACCGCCTGCTCAGGAAAAAGGCCTGTATGTTTAAACGAAAAAGGCTGCAGATTGAAGGTCAATTCCTTATAATTAATAGTCCATTTCTGTGGCAGATCAAAGAACTCCCATTCTCCACCGCCCTTCTCGGAGCGATGATAATGCGCATTCAGTTTCTTCCATTCCGGACGCTCTTTTTTTGTATTCCAAAGCACCTGGGGATCCGGACGAAGGAGATTGTACTTTCCCCATCGCTCCAGTTTCTCACCGCCTGTGCAGTCTATTACTTCATAATCTTTCCAATTTTCCGCTATCCACATGAGCTTTTCAACCTTTCTTCATCAAGCCATTTGGATTTATTATATCCCATCCTCTATCCAAAATCAAGTTTTGCCACTTTTTCCAGCATTTTCCACAAAAAATAACCCTATTTTTCTATGCTTACACCCCTTGCGCTTTTATTTTTTTCGATGATATGATTTTCTATACCCCAAATTTTACTAATTCGGACAGAAAGGAATTTAATGATTTATAACATTTGGTTGTCTGAGCTTCGCCATCCACAGTCACGTAAAGCTGAGTGGCTTTCTATCCACAAAAGCGCTGAGAATGTGCATAAAGCTCTTTCGGAAAGCGGTTTTCTTTTCCCTTCCGAGCTTTCATTGGAAAATGCCCGTCGTATCATGGATACCTGCGAAAAACAAAATATCCATGTGCATCTCCTGTCAGAATTTGGCGTACCTGACTATGGCGAGCTGCCTACGATACTGTACTGCAAGGGTGTTTTTCGAAAAACCTATGGCTCTTTGGGCATAGTAGGTGCCAGACGATGCACTCCTTATGGAAAAAGGATCACGGAAGACCTGGGATATTACTGTGCCCAGAAAAACATAGCAGTCATCAGTGGCATGGCTAAGGGTGTAGATGCTATTGCCCATACTGCTGCCTTAAAAAACGGCGGCTACACCATCGCTGCCCTGGGAAATGGGCCGGATATTTGTTTTCCTGCAGAACATCGTGGCCTTTATAACGAGATATGTGAAAATGGCCTCATCATTTCCGAGTACCATCCGGGAGTCCATGCCACCCGTTTTACTTTTCCATTACGCAACAGGCTGATTGCTGCTTTTTCTGACAAAGTAGTGGTCACAGAAGCCGGAAAGCGAAGCGGCGCACTTATTACCTGCGAAAGGGCAAAATACTACGGTAAGCCCGTCTATGCTTTTCCGGGCCCTATTGACTCTCCGGAAAGTGAGGGCTGCAACAATCTGATTTATACAGGAGCTGCCAGGCTTTTCCGTAAGGAGGATGTTTTTGATGAAGCTACTCAGCTTACTCTTCCTAACACCTATCTCCCGGATGAGATAAAAAAGCCAGTCGCGCAAAATCTGGCTTCCCAGGCACTTCTCGACTACCTGTCCAGCCATCGAAAGCATGCAGAAATCAGTGATCTGGTGGATGCTCTTTCTCTGGATTATGGGAAAATATATACACTGGTCACCGAGCTGGAGCTTGGCAATCTGGTAAAAACGGAAGGAGAAAACGTATGGCTACTGTAGTAAAAAGTTTTTCCATCGACGGTATCGATGGTTTTCCCGTTGATATCGAGGCATCTATCCTGCCCACCGATCATCAGCAAATCTCTATTATCGGCCTGGGTGATACTGCAGTTAAGGAGGCTGCTGACCGCATTCGTTCTGCTCTTTCCGACTGCGGTTATGACCTGCCTGAAAGAAAAATTGTCCTGTCTCTGGCCCCGGGTGACAGAAAAAAAAGAGGCTCTCATTTTGATTTACCTCTGGCTGTTTCCCTGCTGACTGAATGCGGGTACATAAGGTCCGGCCAGGAGACATGCTACGGTTATCTGGGTGAGCTGTCTCTGGGTGGTACCCTCCGACCTGTTGCCGGAGTGCTGCCTATGGTGCTAGCTGCCAGAGAGGCCGGCTATACCAGAATTATCCTTCCAGCTGAAAATTATCACGAAGCAGCCATGGTGTCCGGCCTCACTCTTTTCCCTTTCAACAATCTTCATCAAGTGGTAGCATTCCTGTCAGACAGGCCTTACGCTCCTGTGGATATACCTGATAAAAATGATTACTCAAAGCCTTTGGAGTTGCCGGATTTTTCAGATGTCAAGGGACAGGATGCCCTGATATCCTCCATTGTTCTGGCTGCCGCAGGCGGTCACAACCTTCTTATGATAGGACCGCCCGGCTGTGGTAAGACTATGATAGCCCAGCGTATTCCAGGTATTTTACCGGCCATGACAGAAAAAGAGGCCATGGAGTCCACCAAAATCCATTCTATTTCAGGGCTTATCACCCCCGGCAGTCCCATTATGACCAATAGGCCCTTCCGCAGTCCCCATCATAACATTTCTCTGAACGCCCTTATCGGAGGCGGTCCCAATGCCAATCCGGGGGAAGTCAGCCTTTCTCATAATGGTGTGCTTTTTCTGGATGAGCTGGGTGAATTTTCCCGGAATGTCTTGGATGCCCTGCGTCAGCCCATGGAGGATAAAAAGGTAGTGATATCCAGAGTCAGCTCCAGCAATACCTATCCCTCCAATTTCATGTTTATAGCCGCCATGAATCCTTGTCCCTGCGGCTTTTATCCCTCCAGCCGCTGCCGTTGCACCGACTATGAGATTATGAAATATCGCAATAAAATATCCGGCCCCCTTCTGGACCGGATTGATATACAAAAGCAGGTAAAACCCATTAATTATTTTGAGACCGGCGAGGCTCACTCCGCTCCCAGCTCTGCTGAGCTTCGTGCTCAGGTAGAAAAAGCCAGAAAAATCCAGGAAATTCGCTTTAAAGATTATCCCGGTATATCTGTAAATGCTCAAATGACCACGGGAATGATTGATAAATTCTGCGTTTTAGATGAATCTACCACCCAGTTTTTCCGCAAGGCCTGCGAAAAATACGGCTTCTCCGCCCGGGTCATTCATAAGCTGCTTCGCATGGCAAGAACGGCAGCGGATCTGGAGGCTTCTGAAAAAATAACCAAAGAGCACCTTTCAACTGTCCTTTATATGCGTGAGCTGGATAAACAAAATGGCATGCTAAACGTATTTTAACAGCTGTCAGCAGGGATGCTTACGATTATTATGTGGTTTCTCTGAGTATGATCTTATAGGGCAGCAAAGTAGTATGTGCCACTTCCTTTTCGTTTATTTTGTCGATGAGAACGCTTACGGCAGTCTCTCCCAGCGTTCTTACGTCAAAATCCAATGTGGTAACTGAAGGTACATGGCGCTCCAGTAATGGAGAATTATAGAAAGACGCTACTTTAATTTTTTCAGGAATGGCTATTCTGCTTTTTTCCAGATTCCAAAGGACTCTTGCACAAATAGCGTCATCCATGCAGACTATAGTCTCCACATCATCTTCCACCAGCATGCGAACAATGCCGTCTATTTCGCCCAGATCCTCCACATTTAGGAAAATATGCTCTCTGTCCAGCTCTTTACCGCATTCTTTAAAAGCATCAGCATAGCCTTTATATCGGCTTCTGGTGACCATATGAGTGTTGTTGCCGCCAATTAATGCCATTTTTCCATGGGCGTTTGCAAGCAAATGGGCTGTCAGCTCCTTGCAGGCGCTCATATGATCATGGTCAATACGTGTAGCCTTTCCTGACTCAGTCATGCCTATAGCCACAAAGGGCAGGCCTGATTCTGCCAGGACTTTTATGGTCTCATCTCCTACTACGGTACGACTCACTATAACCCCGTCCACCTTACGATTGTTTATGGTACGTAAAAGGTTGTGGGTATCACGGCCTTCAGAGTAAATAGTCAGTACATCATATTCCAGCTCCGCCGCCTTAAGGCATGCCCCATACAGACAGTTCTGGAAAAAGGGCATTTCGTCCATATTTACATCTGTAGGCAGTATCATGGCTATATTATAAGTCATTTGCTGGGCCAGTCCCCTGGCATATACATTAGGCTGGTAGTTATTTTCCTCTATAAACTGCAGGATTCTCTGTCTGGTCTCTCCTCCTACTCTGCCTTTACCCGAGATGGCTCTTGACACAGTAGTCTTGGATACACCCAGAGCATTAGCTACATCCTGAATAGTAATTCTTTTTCCTTTATCCATGAGATTAATACCTCTTATAGTAATGCGCAAACGGTTGTTCTTATAATATATTCTGCAAGTTCCAAGGTCAAGTAATTCGTTTTATAACAGGATTTTTGTTTTATTCCAATTTTATTGACATAAGTATTTTTTTATGCTATTTTGTAAGCTCAAAGAGTAGAAGTGAATATCAGGAGGATAGCGAATATGAGAATTCTTGTTACAGGCGGTGCCGGCTATATCGGAAGCCATACATGTGTAGAGCTTCTTAATGCAGGTCACGAAGTAGTAGTTCTGGATAATCTTTACAATTCCAGCGAAAAGGCAGTGGAGAGAGTAAAAGAAATCACAGGAAAAGATTTAAAATTTTACGAAGTAGACCTTCTTGACAAGGCCGGTGTCGAAAAAGTATTTGACCAGGAGCAAATTGATGCAGTTATTCACTTTGCAGGTCTTAAGGCTGTAGGCGAGTCCGTAGCAAAGCCTCTTGAATATTATCATAATAATATTACAGGTACTCTTTATCTTTGCGATGTAATGAGAGCACATGGCGTCAAGAACATTATATTCTCCTCTTCCGCTACCGTATATGGAGATCCAAAGTTTATTCCTATCACTGAGGAGTGTCCAAAGGGTAAGATTACCAATCCTTATGGTCAGACAAAGAGTATGCTGGAGCAGATTCTTACAGACCTTCATGTATCCGACCCTGAATGGAACGTAGTCCTTCTCCGCTACTTCAATCCTATCGGCGCTCACAAGTCCGGTAAGATTGGTGAGGATCCAAAGGGCATCCCTAACAACCTTCTGCCTTACGTCGCACAGGTAGCCGTAGGTAAGCTTAAAGAAGTCAACATCTTCGGCAATGACTATAATACACCTGACGGTACAGGTGTTCGTGACTATATTCATGTAGTAGATCTGGCTGTAGGCCATGTGAAGGCACTTAAAAAGATTGAAGAAAAAGCCGGCGTGACCGTATATAACCTGGGTACAGGCAAGGGCTACAGCGTTCTTCAGGTAGTAAATGCCTTTTCCAAGGCTTGTGGCAAAGAGCTGCCATATGTCATCCGCGAAAGACGCCCAGGCGATATCGCAATGTGCTATGCAGATCCTGCAAAGGCTAAGGCTGAGCTTGGCTGGGTCGCTGAGCGCGGCATTGAAGAGATGTGCGAGGACTCCTGGAGATGGCAGTCCGGCAATCCTAACGGATATAATGACTAATTACTAAAAGCCAGCTGGGGTGATGGGGGTGGAAATTCTGCCCTTATCACCCATTTTTTTAATATTTATGTTTTTTTACTTGCATTTATAGCCGGTTAGGAGTAATATGTGTTGGCTTATGGGAAAAGCATTTTACTTATTTATAGTATTAAGGGGATTATAGTATGACAACAACAGCACTAATATTAGGCATAATTTCTATATGTTTTAGCTGTGCTACGGCCTGGCTAAATCCTATTGGTGTCATTACAGGTGTAATAGGTATCACTTTGGGAGTACATTCCATCAGACATGATTTTCATCTTATGGGTACTGCCAGAGCCGGCTTTATCTGCTCTATTGTGGGTACGGCAGTAGGTGTTGTGACTACCATTTTCTGGTATGTTATAGTTCCTTTTGTTCTTTTTGACCCCTATATAGCGGATTGGCTCAGAACAATCATAGAAGGGCATTAATTGCCCGGCGGTTCTCCGCTATAGAAAGGACTCAAAAATGGAAACAGAAGCAGTGGCAGCATACGAGATATTTAAATCCTTGGCTATCATTGTCATTTTCAGTAAGACCATGGGACTCCTGGCCAAAAAAATCAAGGCTCCCGAGGTCGTAGGTCAGATTATTGCAGGTATCATCATTGGTCCCAGCATACTGAATATCGTTCAGCTTAATGATTTCTTATCCAGCATGGCAGAAATAGGCGTAGTTTTGCTTATGTTTTCTGCAGGACTGGGCACCAATCTTAATGAGCTTTTAAAAACAGGCTTTAAAGCATTTCTCATAGCCTGCTGCGGTGTTTTCGTACCTCTTTTAGGAGGAGCACTTCTTTATTTTTGCATGTATGGCTTTGCTCCTTGGGGCAGCCCTGAATTTTACGAAGGTGTATTCATCGGTGTTATTATGACAGCCACCTCCGTTTCAATTACTGTCCAGTCCCTGAGAGAGCTGGGCAAGCTTAAGACTACAGTTGGTACTACGGTTTTATCCGCAGCCATTATTGATGATGTTATTGGTATCATCGTCCTTACTTTTGTCATCGGATTAAAGTCAGGTGGTACTTCTTCTGCCTTCTCAGTATGCTGGCATACCGTTCTTTTCTTTGTTTTAGCATTTGTAGTAGGTCAGATACTTTACAGAATATTTAAATTCCTGGATAAGCGTCATCCTCATACCAGACGTCTGCCCATTCTTTCTCTGGCTCTTTGCTTTGCCATGGCATACTGCGCAGAAAAATATTTTGGTATAGCCGATATCACCGGCGCTTACGTTGCAGGTATTATTCTTTGTTCCATTAAAGATCACGACTACATCGCTGAAAAGATGGATATTAATTCTTATATGCTTTTTGGACCGGTATTTTTCGCTTCCATAGGCTTAAGGACTGATTTTTCCAACTTTAAAGCCAGTCTGCTTCTTTTCTGCGTACTATTTGTGGTAGTTGCTCTTGTTACCAAGATAGTAGGCTGTGGCCTTATCTCCAAAGCTATGGGCTTCAATGTATCCGACTCTTTAAAAATCGGTGTTGGCATGATGACTAGAGGCGAAGTAGCACTTATCGTTTCCCAGAAAGGTCTTGATGTAAATCTGGTAGCACCGGAGTACTTTGCAGCAGTAATTTTACTTATAGTCACTTCTTCTATTCTGACTCCTATCATTCTGAAGCTTTTATATGCTCAGGAGACAGGAAAAATAGTGGTAAGAGACTATTCCTCTGACAGCACAAATTAGGGCTTACACAGTCCTTTCATAGCATTTTCTTGAAAAAAACACAATTTTATGGTAACATATGTTGTGTTTTTGTTTTTTTAAGGATAATTATTGTTGTTTTTAGCATAATTTTTGTCTATTTCAAACATGAGGATATTAAATGAAGAACAAGCGACGACTAATTATTATGGTTAGTAGTATGCTGGTGATTCTGATGGCTGCGGGCCTTTTTGGCAGCTCCAACAAGTCGCTGGTAGATGCCTTTTCAGGCAATACCACCCCTGTTGATCCAGCCCCATCAGATTTCCCCGGTACTCCACAAGCTACCATACCAAATACAGGCTCGCCTACAAGTACTACACCTATTACCAGCATCTCAGGCACACCTGTTCCTACATTGGGCGCAATTTTACCATCACCCGTTGCCACTCCTTTGCCTACACCTGATTTAGGTGATTCTATTATCGATACTCCCACTCCTACACCTACGGAGATTCCCGAGTATTTTGAGGCAAATGTAGTTATTGTAAAGGTTAACACCCTCAATGTCAGAAGCGGTCCCAGCACCAGCAGCTCAGTTACAGGAAAGATTTATAACGGCTGCTATGCCACTGTAGTCGAGGATTGCGGTGACTGGTATAAGGTAAATTCCGGTCAGCTTAAGGAACAGTACTTATACAAGGAGTATACTTATTCCGGATACGAGGCAGCCGCTTTGGTAGATAATAAAAAGGGCTGTGAAGGCGTGGTCCTTAAGACTACAAATATCCGCCAGGGCCCCAGTATCTCAGAGGACTACACCAGAGTCGCCAATAGGGGCAACAAATTTTCTGTTATTCTTACTGAAAGTACAGAAGACTGGATCTGCGTAGAGCTGGACTCCACGACCTACGGCTATATAAAGGCTGATGATATTTCTCTCTCCTTTAATATAGATACCGGCCTTACCAATGAGCAGATCAGAAAAAATACTTTTGCTTACCAGCTTGAGCAGGCTCTTTTATCCAATAAAAACTTACCTGAAGACAAGCTTGTTACTACCAACAGATTTACCAATGGTACTCTTGGCTCCCGATATGACTTCTTCAAAAATTACCAGATGTCATCCTTGGAGCGCGACTTCTTCGCAGCGGTTATTCAGGCAGAGGTAGGCTGGCATCCTTACTCAGGAAAGCTGGCTGCAGCTAATGTTATTGTTAACAGACTTCTTCATGGAGGCTATGGCAATACCATTACTGCAATACTTACATCACGTTATCAGTTCTCCGGTGCTGATCAGTTTATGACCAACTGGACAGTAAATCCTTCCAAGGTAAATGCCTATATCCCAAGGATTAAGGCTGACTGCTATCGTGCTGTGGATGAGGCTATGGCAGGTCTCAACAATATCCCTACCAATTACCTCTATTTCCAGGCGACAAGCGCTGCTCACAGTGCTGCCAGAGGCTATCCGGTATTACATTTTGAACATTTCACCTACATAGGCGATACATATTTCCACAGTAACTGGTATTCCAAGTAAAATAAAGACACGGTGCGTTTTTACGTCCCGTGTCTTTCTTTTATTTAAAGAAGTCATATGTATGTTTATCTTTAAGCACTGTAGCTCCTACCGCAAAATACTTTTGTCCGTCTGCTGTTTCATAGACTCCAAAAGCTATGGTATCACTTACCTTTACTCTAACACTTCGTGCCCCCTGATTATACGTGTTTTCAGGTTTATAGCCCGCTTCCTTAAATGCTGCTTCTATATTGTCCATGGAAAAGAGCAGATTGACGCCAAAAAAGCTTATGGCAGGATCCGAACAAAAAATCATGGTAACAAAGTGCCCGCCTGAAGTATATGCAGGATAGGCAGTAACGGAATAGGAAACATACTTACCGCTTTTTTGACCCTTTTGATATTCTTCTTCATATTGCGGCAGATAGTAATCAACACTCTGCTCTGTAGGGATTGAAACCTTATATTTGCCCATGTTGGTATTTCCCACGTTTTCCAAAAGAGAAAAATCAAAGGACAGATTTTTATTTAGCTCTTTTACCAGCTGCTTTTCACTTTTCCCTCTGGCGCCGCATCCCGATATTAGCAGGATCGCCGGTAGAAGGAAAAGTATTATACTTTTCAAAGCACTATTTTTCATAGTAATCCCTCCGCTATCATTACAATCAACTATATCATTTCACCTTATCATTTTCAAGGCTATGGATATACCCGATAGCGTCAAGTTTTATTCGGAAAATGAAACGAAAGTCGTCCCTATAGAAAAAACAAATGGTAGATTTATAAGAATCAGCCATATCATACTATATTTACTTTGCATCGACAAGTTTTAAATATCGCAAACAGACCATAG
>JAZLGU010000008.1:0-53436 GCA_045616485.1 Lachnospiraceae bacterium | reverse complement strand
GTAATTACCATTATTACACAAAAAGAAAAAGGAAGATAATCTTTTTGCAAGACTATCTTCCGCCTATCTATTTGTATGACTTGTTTCTGTTTTATAAAATATTTAAAACATAGTAACTGGAAGTTAATTTTTCAATTAACCGGACGTTAACCGGACGTTTCTCAGGTACTGCTACTTAAATGTATCAATAGACGAAATCCTTGTGGGAAACCGCAAGGATTTTTGTTTTTGGTTGGTGTGGATAAAACGACTATGCATCTCCCGGCATACATTTCTTACAATGTATTGCAGCATTTCTAAAAACAATTGCGAGAGCCGAAACAATTTATTATAATTCGAATAGCTGGTATAAGTGAGGTGTCCGACTATGAAGATTATAGAAACAAATGGAATAGTTTATATTGAGCGACTGGCTGAGAGTAGTCAGTGGTACTTCGGCACAGATTATTCATGTGGTGACCTCTATGAGGCAGAAGAAGTGTACAAAAATGGCGAAAAGTTCAGGCCCAACCGCGTTATTTTTGTACATCATCCGGATGGCAGGCTGGTAGAGCCCATTATCGCAAAAGAAAATCAGTATTTCGGAATTCCTGTACAGCAGGATGGGATAATATACCAGCTGCTGGTGGACTTTGAAAAGCAGATTATCAAAGTGATTGATTGTGGGAGGGATTTTGAGCATCTAGATACAGTGCTGGAACTGCCATTGTCAGAAGTGAAAAATTGTTACAATCTTCGTCTGGAAGGCGCCCCGATTATGCTGACCAGGCATGGGGATGAGGACTGTTTTGAAATCATATGGCCTGAGAGGCATTCGTTTCCTATTGGGGATTCCGAGTCATTCTTTTTCAGAAAAGGCGACATGCTGTTTTTCTCGCGCTGGATGGAAGACACGGAATATCGGGAAGAAATTGTGGTCAGAGACCTGGACGGGAATATTATAGAGGTGAAGCCGGGGGGCATATTTATTATGCCCACCGGAGAAGAGTGGATATTACGATAAAATTGTCACGGGGGTGCTTCTCGCTGGTGGGCAACCAGAGAAACGTCCCTGTGACAATGCGAAGCCCCCATCAACCACTAGTTGCGTAAACTCACTTACAATTCAATTGTCAGTTGGATGCACACGGAGTATTATATGCATATCAGCTGATCAAAAACTAAAATGAATATACGAGGTACGCAAAATGAACATTGGTGAAATAATAAAAAACAACAGAACAAAAAAGGGCATGTCACAGGCTGAACTGGCGGAAGTATTGCATATATCTGCTCAGTCAGTAAACAAGTGGGAGAATGGAAGCAGCATGCCTGATATTAATCAGCTTCCTGCTATAGCATCATTCTTTGGGATTACAATTGATGATTTGTTTGCATATCCTGATAATCTTGAGTATGAGAGAATTGAGAATGCTATAGAAAACGGTTATCCGCTTTCCAATGACCAGTTTATGCACAGCGAGAATTTCCTTCTGGAAGAGATTAAGAAAAATCCGGCCAATCATAAGGCAGTATCAATGCTGGGAGATCTTTATCTTTTTCATAGCTGCAGACTGGCAGACAAGGCAGCTCATTATGCGAAAAATGCGCTGGAACTCAAGCCGGATAATAAGTTTGATCTCAATACGCTCAACAATGCTATGGGTGGCTGCAAGCGAGACTGGAATGTTGAAAGTCATGCAAAATTAATCGAGGAGCTCAAGAGACTGCTGGCTGTGAGTCCGGAGCTTACCCGCACAAAATTGTACCTGATTGATAATCTTATTATTGACGGCAGATATTCCGAAGCTGAGGAGATTCTTGCTAAGACGGAAGCTTTGAATACTAAAGTCATCTATGAGCTTTGGATTAAGGAGTGCAGATTCGGATTTAACGCAGTAAGGAAAGATTACGAAGCACTTTTGTCCTCAGATAATCAGGACTGGGTAATCTATGCAGATGCAGCTGACAGGCTTGCCTTTAACATGGAGTACGAGCTTGCAATCAAAGCCTATGAAAAGGCCCATGAGGCAGCACCAAAGCCTCGTTATACCGATATGCTGCATAGCATTATTATGCTGGCTGAGCTCATGAACAACAGCGCTCTTGTTGTTGATACCTGTAAAAGAGAGCTTGATGTCTTGGCGACAGAATGGGATGTAACTAAGGGCGAGCAGGTGGATACCTTGAAGAAAAAAATAGAGAAATATAGCGAAAAGTAACGTATTATACCCTCCTATTATGCTACGACTCATCTTTATTTTGATGCCTAGTTCATTTATAATAGTGTCATCAAATACATGATAACCAGAAAGGTTAAAAACAATTCGGTGACAATGATGAAAAGAAAGACAGATACTATTTGGTGTGTTGCAATTACTATGCTGGCAGCAGTCAGCGTGACTTGGGCTGTGGCCTTAATCGCAGGAATAAATATTCCCGATGCAGTTACAAGAGCTCTGGGAATTGTTGCACTCATCAATACTCCTATGATTATTTACACAACTGTGAAAAAGGTTCAAAATAAGAAATAAACTATCAAAAAGGAATTGTCACAGTGACGTTTCTCACTGACACACCTCCTGCGGAGCGCACCTTCCTGGCGGCATCTGTGTCCGTATGTATCGGCAGGAGATATATGCAGTAAATGCAAAAAAATAATATGCCACGCTGGCAAAGGGCTCAACTCTACCATATTTGACCCGAGTGAATACAGGCACTTGCAGACAAGACCGTCGCGAGTTCTGGTTCCAGCCCGGAACTCGCAGGGCATGTCTGCTAGTACCTGTCCACGAGTGGTCAACTAATGGTAGAGGGAGTGCTTTGTTAGCGTGGCATTAAAACTATTTAAAAAGTAGGCATATATCCCCTGTCGGTACATATGGATACAGCGAGCCCAGGGAGCAAGCGGAGCCAAAAAGTTGACAGTGGAAACGCCCCCGTGACAATGCTTTTTATTTTCCTGTTACTTCTGACAGTTTGTTTATTCTCTTTGCTACCAGCTCGATATCATCCAACTGGGCTGCCAGTTTTGCAGCTACTTCATCTGTTATGCCGTCTGTTTCATTAGAAATCTCACGGATCTTGTCTACGGACGTTACGATATCTTTGCTGATGCCACTCATCTGATCTACCAGCTTTTGGATTTCTTCCATGGCGCTCTGAGTGCGACCTGCCAGACTCTTGAAATCTGTAAAGCTACCTTCAACCTTGCCAACGACAGCACTCTGATTTTCCATCACTTCGTTGACTGTCTGGATATTGGCTACGGTGCTTTCTATATCGCCACAGAGCTCTACGATGATCTGAGAAATGGTGGAGGTAGCATCGCTGGAATCGTTGGCCAGCTTACCTATGGACTCTGCGACTACCGCGAAGCCGCGACCCTGCTCGCCTGCGCGGGCGGCTTCTATACTTGCGTTCAGTGCCAGGAGGCTGGTCTGAGATGCAATATCGTCAATTGTACCTACAATGCCTGAAATGCGCTGGGACTGTTCTTCCAGAGCTGCAATCTTCTTAAAAGCCTCGGACATACTGTCTGTAGCCAGCTGATTTGCTTTTTCCAGCTCTTTTATGCTGGCTTCGCCCTGCTGCTCTGAGTCTACTGTGCCCTTAACAATCTTCAAAAGATCATCGCTCTGTACACCCAGCTCTGCAAATTTACTATCCAGCTCAGAAGCCTTGTTAATTACGTCGTTTACCTGACCTGTCTGCTTATCACTGCCGTCCTTGATTCTTGTAACTGCCTGATTTACGCTATTAGCGGATTGCTGCACTTCAGAGAGTTTGTCAGAGCTCTGCACTACTTCCAGACCGATGGAATTCATATCTCCCAGGGTGGAAGCTATTTTTTTACTCATCTTATTAAAGCCTACGGCCAGGGCTCCCAGCTCACTGCTATTATTTTCATCAGCCTGCTGTGAAAAATCACCGTCGGCAGCCGCAGTTACCAAAGAGGTAAGCGAGACGATAGGAGAGGTAAGGTGCTGTGCCAGCTTGGTAATGATAATGACAGCCACAGCCACAGCTACAATAGATGCCACCAAGGCTATAAGCAGGATAAAATTCACCATGCTCATGGCTTTGGATACCTTTTGCACGGTAATGACTGACCAAGAATCAGAATCACCCTTTAAGGAAATGGGGGCGTAGCTTACATAGTAGCTTACGCCGTTATTGGTGATTTTTGCATGATTGGAATGGCCCGACATTACATCCTCGATGACTTTCTTGTAGGATGCTGACAGTGTGATGGGCTGTTCCTCAGTAAGGATATTCCCTTTTTCATCAGTCTTCGGATTACCTGCATCGTCCTTCAAAGACACTGTTTTGGTAAGCTTTACATAATTGTACAGCTCCTCTATCTGGGTACTGTCGGGATGCGCTACCACAACGCCCTCACCATCTATAACAAAGGAGTATTCGCCATTTTTCTCATTTGAAAACTGCTCTATAAGGCTCTGCAGATAGTCAAGCTTGATATCTACTGCAAAAACGCCAATCATTTCCTGCTGTCGATACATAGGGAAAAAGATGGAAGCGCATGGCATGCCGGTATTTACTGAATAATATGATTTGGAAACAAAAGATTTTTTCTGTTCCATAGTCTGGATAAACCACCATCTGGTGGATCTGTCTGCCAGAGTACCGCTGGAACGGCCTGTCTGCATGCCGTCTGTACCCTGTATGTAAAGAAGCTCCAGATAAGCATTTCTGCCGACACAATCCGCCAGGATCGGATTCTGGTCTTCTGTTTTCATAGTGAGGATACTGGGGCTCTTGGAGATCTCTTCAGTCAGGCTGAAGGCACCGTCCATGAAAGCAGATATTTCGCCTGCCACCAGCTTGGTCTTATCCAAATTACGATTGGCTATTTCTTTTTCGTATGATTTGGAGACTGTTGCTACAATGGCAGCGGTAAGAACTACACACAGCGCCACAACAATGGCCACCATTGGAATCAAAAGTTGCTTAAAAATACTTTTGTTTTTCATATGATTTTCCTTTCAAAGGACATATGCGTCCAATGAAATTTCTAATACAAATGTGCCAGCAATTCAATAAAGAAAAGTGGAATAATTTGTAAAAAAAAGTTGACAGCGAGAAAAGCCCCGTGACAATTAGTAAGACACTACCAGCTGCATTTTGAATCTTTCTTCGCCATATACTGCGTGAGGGATATCCTTTGGCATAATGAGAGTCTGACCGGCTTCGAGGAAGAAAACATCCCCAGCTACAGTGAAACGGCCCTTGCCTTCAAGTACTGTGACCATGGCGTCACCACCGGCAGCATGAGTGGAGATTTCCTCACCCTTATCGAAGGAGAAAATGGTCATGCTGACATAGTCGTTCTGAACCAGAGTTTTGCTGACAACCTGACCCTCACGGTAGTCTACCAGGTCTTTAAGAGATAATACTGTTTGTTTTTCGATATTCTTATACATTTAGCGTCCTCCTTAGTTTTTTATAACGATTATACTAATAGTTAAATAAAAAGTATGTGGTTATAACCACGAAAAAAACAGCATGGCAAAATCGATTGATTTTATTGAGATTTGCGCTATACTCATTAAAAAAAAATAGTATTAAAATGCCAGTACAAAATGGGGCATGATATATACCATAAGTTGAACGTAGCAAAAGAAAAGGGAAACATAATAATCAGGTGACATATGGTCAAGTATTTCGATATAAATGAACAAGGATATAGTATAAAGTGTAAGGTTATCTGTGATAATTTCCGCGAGACTCAACAGGTAGTTCTGTTTTTACACGGATTTGGCGGACATAAGGATAACAAGGCTGCAGAAAAATTCGCTGAAACCGCTTTGTCCAAAATGAAGAAGGCTGCGGTATTCATTTTTGACTGGCCGTGTCATGGCAAGGATGTGAAGAAAAAGCTGACCTTTGCAGACTGTGACACTTATTTGACACTTGTACTAAAATATATTAGGGAAGAGATGCAGGTGACTACTATATTTGCCTATGGCACCAGCTTTGGCGGCTATATGGTGCTTAAATATCTCCATGATCACGTGACGAATCCTTTCAAAAAAATAGCTCTTCGCTGTCCTGCAGTATCCAGGGGTGAGATTATGTACAGCCGCATCATGACCGAGGAAAACATGGAATTGCTGAAAAAGGGTAAGGATGTGGCGGCAGGCTTTGACAGGAATGTTTTTGTAGATCAAAAGTTTGTAGATGACCTGCAACAGGAAGATGTAAGAAAATGGGACTTTTTGGACTATGCGGATGATATGCTTATTATCCATGGTACCAAGGACGAGATCGTGCCCATAGAGGAAAGCAGAGCCTTTGCAGAAAATAATGTGATAGAATTTATAGAGGTGACAGACGCAGATCACCGTTTCCAGGACCTCAACAAAATGAAGCTGGCCCATAGTCATATGGTGGATTTTTATCTTGGTAGCCAGCTGTAAACGATTAAAAAGGAACACACATGACTATTCAACAATTGAACTACATAATAACAATTGCAGAAACAGGCTCCATGAACAAGGCTGCGGAAAAGCTGTACATAGCTCAGCCATCGCTTACCAGCGCGGTGCAGGAGCTGGAAAAGGAAATAGGAGTAGCCATATTTATCCGAGGCGGGCGAGGAGTCACCCTTACTCCGGAAGGCATGGACTTTTTGCGCTATGCAAAAAACATTACAGATCAGGTGAATGAAGTGCAGCAGCACTATGGCACAACAGCCCAACGCAAGAAAAAATTCGGTGTATCCTCCCAGCACTACTCCTTTGTGGTCAAGGCTTTTGTGGAGCTGGCCAAGGAGTATGACACATCGGAATATGAGTTGGCCATGCGAGAGACCATGACCAAGGACGTTATCTATGACGTGGCCAATCACCGCAGCGAGATAGGCATTCTCTACCTGGATGATTTTAACCGCTCTGCCATGACCAAGCTAATAAAGGCAGCGGATCTGGACATCACCCACCTTACCGACTGTAAGCCATATGTTTACCTGTGGGCAGGCCACCCCCTGGCGAAAAAGAAAAAGATCACCTTTGACGAACTGCAGAAGTATCCCTGTCTTTCCTTTGAACAGGGCGACACAGCCACTTTTTACCATGCAGAGGAAATACTAAGCACCAAGGAGTACAAAAGGGTGATAAAGGCCAACGACCGCGCTACCATGCTGAATCTCATGAAGGGTCTGAACGGCTATACGCTTTGCTCCGGCATAGTATGTGAGGAGCTGAATGGAGAGGAATATATAGCAGTCCCATTTGAGCTGGGTGGTAATGAAAAGTACGAATCCATGGAGATCATCTACATCACAAGGCGTCACTACTCTCTCAGCACCCTGGGAAAAGCATATATCGAAAAAATAAAGGAAAGTGTGGAACAATAGAATTATGTATGATGTTATCGAGCTATAGGCTGAGTCTATAGCTCGATATTTATTTGTCGTATTAGACAGGATAAGGGCTTGGGTGTATCATTCACTCATAAATTTCAAACAAGAAAAAAAGAGGAGAACAAACAATGAGAAAAATCAGATTATTGCTGTTAATCAGCGTACTTGCACTGGCTGTATTTGCCGGATGCGGAAGAAAAGAGAATGATCCAAAGGTAATAAGAGTAGGTGTCAATCCTGTACCCCATGCAGAGATCCTGAACAATGTAGTAAAGCAGGTGCTGGCAGAGGAAGGATACAAGCTGGAAGTGGTAGTTTTTGAAGACTATGTCCTTCCCAATACCTCCCTTGAAGCAGGTGAGTTGGATGCCAATTACTTCCAGACTCTGGGCTACTTAAATCAGCAGAATGCAGATGCAGGCCTTCACTTAAAGGCTGTTGTAGGTGTTCACATCGAGCCAATGGGTATCTATAGTCAGAAGATTACTTCCCTTGATGCTTTAAAGGACGGCGCTTCCATAGGTATTCCAAATGATCCTGACAATGGCGAAAGAGCCCTGGACCTCCTGGTACAGAAGGGCATCCTCGTATCAAAGGGACAGTACGGCAAGGATAAGAGCTACACATTTGAAAGCATTACAAAGGATGCAGCTGCCAATCCGCATAAGTATGTAATCACACCACTGGAAGCAGCCAGCCTCCCACTTTCTCTCCCTGATGTAGATATCGCTGTTATCAACGGCAACTACGCTCTTGGAGCAAAGCTTCCTGAGAAGCATCCTGCTATTGCCATCGAGGAATTCGACGCAGCATCTGCAGAAAAGCGTACCAATTTCGTAGCAGTAAAGACAGGCAACGAAGACAGCGAGAAAATCAAGGCTTTAATCAAGGCTGTCACATCAGACAAGGTAAAGGCATATATCGAAGATACATACAAGGGCGCAGTAATCACATCATTCATTGAACCGGAAAAATAAAAGTATATGATTAAAATTGACAACCTTCATAAAAATTATAAAAAACTTGAAGTGCTGAAAGGCATCTCAATCACCATAAATGATGGTGAAATATATGGAATTATAGGCAGAAGCGGCGCAGGAAAATCGACGCTTCTGCGCTGCGTTAACGGACTGGAAAATTTTGACAGCGGCTCAATTTACGTAGACGGCCAGCCGGTCAACCCCAGGAACAGGAAGGAAATCAAGCTTCTTCGTAAAAACATGGGTATGATTTTCCAAGGCTTTAATCTCTTAGAGCGTCTGGACGTATATGACAATGTAGCCCTGCCCCTGAAATTCTGGGGCATTAAGAAGAATTCTCCCGTAGCTAGGGAAAGGATAATGAAGCTGATCAGGCTGGTAGGCCTGGAGGACAAAATCCATTCCAAGCCCCGTGAGCTTTCCGGCGGTCAGAAACAGCGTGTGGCTATAGCCAGAGCCTTGGTGCTGAATCCCCGCTTTCTCTTGTGTGACGAGGCTACCAGCGCCCTTGACCCTGAGATTACCAAAGAAATCCTTTCCATAATCGAGAAGATTAATAAGGAGCTGGGCCTCACCGTAATCATAGTGACCCATCAGATGGAAGTAGTAAAGCAAGTCTGCAAAAGAGTTGCTTTTCTTAGCGAGGGCAAAGTGCTGGAGGAGGGCAGGCCTGAGGAAATGTTTGTAAAGCCCAAATCTCAGGAGATCCGCAGCTTCCTTAGAGAAGAAAGCGCCAAGCTCCCTGCTGTCGGCACCAATGTTCAGCTCTACTTTTACGGCCCCGGAGCCGAGCAGCCTGTCATCACCATGATGGCAAAAGACCTAGGCATCGATTTCAGCATCATGTGGGGCAAGCTGGAAGACTTTAGAGAAAATGTTTATGGAAGTCTTGTAATCAATGTACAGGACGGCGATACGGAAAAAGTGTTCAGATATCTGAATGAACACCATGTGGAATGGGAGGTGATTAAATAATGGGAATATTGTCAGATACACCTATGTTTGAAATTATAATGAAAGCCCTGGGGCAGACTGTATATATGGTATTCTGGTCCACCCTGCTTTCAGTTATCATCGGCATCATACCCGCCATGGTACTTACTCTGACAGCCCCGGACGGCCTGCACCCCAACAAGCCTGTTTACGAAGTGCTTAGCTTTATAGTGAACGCCCTTCGCAGCTTCCCCTTTATTATATTGCTGGTCATCCTTATCCCATTTACCCGACTGGTAGTGGGAAAAGCTATCGGCACCACAGCTACCATCGTGCCCCTTACTGTGTCAGCTATCCCCTTTATTGCCAGAGTCTTTGAAAATGCCCTTAGGGAAACAGATAAAGGAGTTATCGAAGCTGCCAAGTCTTTTGGAGCATCTGACCTGCAGATTATTTTCTTCGTTTACTTTAAGGAATCCGTGCCCCGCATGCTAAATGGCATCGTCCTCCTTATCATATCCCTGGTAGGCTATTCTGCCATGGCAGGCACAGTAGGCGGAGGCGGTATCGGCGACATAGCCATCCGCTACGGCTACCAGCAGTACAACAAGCAGTACCTGATCATTTGCTCAGTGATTCTGATTGTCTTTGTCCAGCTGATCCAGACTATCGGCAATCTCCTCTACAAGAAAACCAGCTAGGAAAAATTGATGGTAAGAATTGAAAAAATATAGTAAAATAAGGGGCAGAAAAAATAGGAGTACAAAAATCCATGAAAGAAATAACGATTGATGAATTTAATAAAAGATCGGATGAGCCCCTGCAACTGATAGATATAAGAGATGAAGGCAGCACTATTTACGGCATTATACCCGGTGCTGCTCATATCCCGTTTTCCCAGTTTGATGATGACGAGCTGTGGAGTGGGAAGATAAATAAGGACCAAAAAGTAGTTCTGTACTGCCAGCGAGGCGAAAAATCAAAGGAAGTGGCTGAGCTGCTGGAAGAAAAGGGCTATGACAGTTACAGCCTGGTAGGCGGCTACAATGCTTATCTGATAGATAGCATGAAAAATGATGATCCGGAAGAATGCAGGCAAAAAGCAGAAGAAAGCATCAGAAAAAAATTCCACAAGCAGCTTTTTTCCCCTTTTGCCAAGGCCTGTAAGACATATGGCCTGATACAGGAAGGTGACCACATAGCGGTGTGTATCTCCGGTGGTAAGGACTCCATGCTGATGGCCAAGCTTTTTCAGGAAATAAAAAGGCACAGACAGGTGGACTTCGAGCTGACATTTCTGGTAATGGATCCGGGCTACAATGAGGCCAACAGAAAGCTTATTGAAAGCAATGCTAAAAAGCTGGGTATACCGGTGACTATTTTTGAGAGCACCATATTTGATGCAGTAGATACTATAGAAAAAAGCCCCTGTTACCTCTGTGCCAGGATGAGAAGAGGCTACCTCTACAGTAAGGCCAGAGAGCTGGGCTGCAATAAAATCGCCCTGGGCCACCACTACGATGATGTCATCGAGACTATCCTCATGGGGATGATTCACGGTGGACAGATCCAGACTATGATGCCCAAGCTCCACAGCACCAATTTTGAAGGTATGGAGCTCATAAGGCCCCTTTACCTGGTGAGAGAAGAGGATATCTGCAAGTGGAGAGACTACAACGACCTGCATTTCCTGCAGTGTGCCTGCCACTTTACGGAGACCTGCGCTACCTGCCATGAGGACGGCACTACTGCCTCCAAGAGACTGGAGACCAAAAAGCTCATAGCCAAGCTAAAGGAGACCAATCCCTACGTAGAGGGCAACATATTCAAAAGCGTGGAAAATGTAAATCTGGACACTGTAATCGAATACAAGCAAAAAGGTGTCAGACATAATTTTATGGATGAGTATTAGAAGCTACCACTCCGACAGCATGTATTTTTTTCGATAATCCTTTGGTGTCATGTGAAAGCGGGCTTTAAAGGCTTTTTCGAAGTATAGTACAGATGCATATCCTACCCACTCGGACACGGTTTGTATAGAGTAGTGATCCTTGGATAAAAGGAGAGTGCAGGCGTTGTCCAGGCGGGCGCGGGTACGGAGGTCGTAAAAGCTCATGCCGTAGAGCTTTACGATGGAGCGGGAGGTCTGTTTTTCCGAGATGCCCAGCTCTTTCGCCAGGGAGGAGATAGATACATTTTTACAGTCAAACTGCATGCGACTGTCGATGATATACTTTCTGCGCTCCGGCGTGGTCAGGTGAGAGTCTGGAGTGGGGTGATCTGCTACAGAAAAGCGGTTCATGTTGCGGATAAAGAGCACTAAAAGGGACTTGACCAGGGAGGTCAAGAGCTCCTTCTGCCCGGGAAGTGACATGGCAGTCTCGGAGTCCAGAAGGCTGGTGATGCTGCCGGTATCCAGGTAGGCCTTTACCAAAGAAAAATCATGATCTAAAAGAGGCGCAGTGAAGGCGATTTCTTCAGCGCTTCTTTTTTTGTTGGGACTTATATCCAGGAGCAGGCAGTACTCCGCCATAGGGGAGGAAGAGTCAGTGTGCTGGGCGTGAGTGATATGGGGAGCAGTGAAGAAAAGAAGGCCCTTTTCCAAGGGGTGCTCTATATCATTTACCGTCACGCTGCCTCTGCCCTCGATGATGATATGAAGCTCGTAAAAGGAGTGAATATGCTCCTGAATATCGTACTGTAAAGCCCCTTTTGTGGCATTTATCACAGAGACCTTGCATCCTGAGAAAGGAAAGGTTATATTTAGTTTTGAAAAGTCAATATCGTTCCACATACCGTTAGTGTAGCATAGCCCGGACCAATATGCAATAATCAGACATTTTTACCTAAAAGATGTACGATGAATACATATTATTTTTACCTCGATAATTGTAAGTTTAAGAAAAAACATGAGGAGGTTTAGATATGTTACTAAAACACAAAAGTATGTGGGCCTTGCTACTGGCTGCGGCTATGATTTTTACAGCATGCGGCAGCAACGGGAACACAGCAAGCAATACTCCGATAGCATCGGGGGGAGAGGAAAATACACCAATGCCAACCAATACAAACACACCGACTCTGTCACCCACACCTACCCAGGTGGTAGTCTACGACGAGCCGGTCATAAAATATCTGATTAAATATGATGAGCCCTGCGGTACCAAGTACATGCATTGGGAAAATTATTCTCTGCCTATAGGCAACAGTAGTGTGGGAGCTACTGTGCTGGGCAGATACGATAAGGAGCGCATTCTTCTTAATGAGAAGAGCTTTTGGACCGGTGGCCCATCAGCTTCCCGCCCCGGCTATATCGGTGGTAATATCATAGAAAATGGTAAGTACGGTGAGACCTTGAAAAAGGTGCAGCAGCTGTTCTTAGAGGGCAAGAATAAAGAGGCAGAAAAGCTCTGCGAAAGCCTTACAGGTACCTGGGACGGCTACGGCGGATACCAGCTTTTTGGCAATCTCTATCTGGACTTTGGGGAAGTTAATGAAGATGAGGTCACAGAGTACAGTCGTTCACTGAATCTGTCCACAGGTATTATAACTGTTTCATATAAGCGTAATGGCGTTTTATATAAGCGTGAGTATTTTACGTCCTATGCTGAAAATGTGATCTGCGTGCGTCTGACTGCAGAGGGCAGCGGCAATCTCAACTTTAACATTGAGCTGGCTGATGAAAATACGGATCCTGCTACCAGAAAAACAAAGGTTTCTTCTGCTGGCAATGAGATCACCATGACCGGTGCTCTTGATGACAACGGCCTTTTGTATGGTGCTTTTTTGAAAGCTGTTGCAGATAAAAATGATGCAGTAACGGCAGCGGATGGCAAGCTTACCGTGGCAGCTGCCGATGCAGTCACCATCTATTTAAGCATGGCTACCGACTATAAAAACGTATATCCTGTTTACCGTACCGGCGAGGATATAAATGCGGTTATGACCCGCGTGAAAAAATGCGTGGAGGGCGCTGCATCCAAGGAATATGATAAACTCCGCTATGCCCATGTACAGGACATGCTTTCCTTCATGACAAGAGTGGAAGTGGACCTGGGTCAGAAGGAAAGTGAGCTGATGACCGATGACATGGTAAATGCCTATAAAAAGGACAGGCTGGCAGGCGCTGAAAAGACCTATATGGAGGCTGTGCTTTACCAGTATGGCAGATATCTGCTGTTATCATCATCCCGCGGTGATACACTGCCTGCCAATCTTCAGGGTATGTGGGTAGGTAAAAACGGCTCTGACTGGTCATCCGACTATCATATCAATGTCAATCTGCAGATGAACTACTGGCCTGCATACAATACCAATCTGGCAGAGTGTGCACTGCCTCTTATTGACTATATTAATTCTTTCCGTGAGCCCGGCAGAGTCACAGCTGAGATTTACTATGGTGTAAAGAGTGATGAGAAGCATCCTGAAAATGGCTTTACTGCCAATACCCAGTGTACACCTTTTGGCTGGACATGCCCGGGATGGAGCTTTGACTGGGGCTGGTCACCTGCTTCATTGCCATGGATCATACAGAATGTTTGGGATTACTATAAGTATACAGGTGATGAAAAGCTTTTAAAGGATACTATTTATCCTATGATGAAGGAGCAGTGCGTTTTTTACCAGCAGATTCTGGTAAAAGATGCAGACGGCAAGCTGGTGTCCACCCCTGCTTATTCACCTGAGCACGGCCCTCGTACCAACGGAAATACCTTTGAGCAGACTCTTATCTGGCAGCTGTTTACAGATACCATCGAGGCAGCGGGTATCGTAGGTGAGAGTACGGATACAGTAGATTCGCTGAAAGCTACCCTTAGAGATCTTAAGAATCCTATTGAAGTAGGTACTGACGGTCAGATAAAGGAGTGGTATACAGAGACTTATATAGGCAGTGTTGAGGGCTCTGATCCATATGGACACAGACATATCTCACATCTTCTGGGCCTTTTTCCAGGGGATCTCATATCTGAGGACACTGAGGAGTGGTTCAAGGCAGCCATGGTATCTCTGGAAAGCCGTACTGATGAGGCACAGGGCTGGGCTATGGCGCAGCGTGTATGTACCTGGGCGCGTCTGGGCAATGGCGAGCATGGATACGCTGTGCTGAATTCCCTTTTGAAGACTAGGATTTTACTCAATCTGTGGGATACACATCCACCTTTCCAAATCGATGGTAACTTCGGTATTACAGCAGCTGTTACTGAGCTCCTTTTACAGAGCAATCAGGGCTATATCAATATTTTGCCTGCTATTCCTACAGAGTGGTCAGATGGCTCCTTTAAGGGCCTTAAGGCTGAGAATGATTTTACCGTAGACTGTACCTGGAAAAACTGCCTGCCTGCTGAGATTAAGATTACATCAGGCCTGGGCAGAGACTGTACCGTGAAGGTGGAGACCGGAGTGCTGACTGTAAAGGATTCTGCCGGTAACGTAGTTAAGACTACAGTAGATACCAAGGGCAGAGTTACTTTTGCCACAAAGCAGGGCGAAAGCTACGTGATTACAGTGGATGCCAATGGCGCAGAGCACACCGTGCCTCCTATTGACACTACCGGCAATGCTTTCTCTGGGGCTGCAGTGGCGCTTGAGAAGGGCAGTGCATTAAATTCTTCCTACTCTGAGAAGTTTGTTGTGGATGGCAAGCGTTATGGCAGCAGATTTGGTGCCAAGAGTGGAGTGAGCGACATTGTTTTTGCCATAACCACAGCAGAAGAAAAAACTATCGAGAAGCTTACTATTGTCGAACGCACTGATTTCAGCTATGATAAAGATCATCCGGGAGATGGCAATTCACGTTTTGACACCGTTATCCTGGAAGTAAAGCAGGGGGACACCTGGGTTAAGGTGACTGAGCAGGCCCCTGCATACGAGCCACGCGGGAATAATAACGCTATTCACGAGCTTTCCTTTAACGCTGTGACCGGCAAGGAATTCCGCGTAACACTTGTACATAATAAAACCTGCGATAAAGGCATCACTATTTGGGAAGTGGAAGCCTATTAATGTAATGGGTCCTGGGGAGGATATTTATAAAATTTAATACTTTGTTTTTTGAATTATTGTCCTGTTATCAGCTATAATAGAAGGGTAAGATTAAATGAACCATGTCTAAAATGGTATAGGGAGAGTATTATGAACGATTCTACAAAGGAGTTTTTCAGACAAAATGACGAGAATGTAAATGCAAAAGTGTGCAAAATTATGCTGTGGCTTACCTTGGCTTTTCCGGCTATTGCACTTTTGTCAATGCTTAAGGTCTTTAGCATCAAGCTTATAGATCTGTTGCCGGTCACCATCATGGGCTGCATCTGCACTTTTTCTCCTACTATTCTGAAAAAATTAAATGTGAATCCTGTATTTCTTAAGTACTATTGCATGTTTGCCCTGTCTGCTGTAGTAGCTCTTATGGGTACCAATTCACATATCGGTATTTACATGACTCTGGTGCTGTCAATGGCTATGAGCTGCATGTATTTCGACTCCAAATTTACGGCTAAAGTAGCTGTAATGGGATTTTTCTGTATGATAATATCCACCTATGTCCGCTCTACCAATGTATCACTTTTGGAGACCGAGACGCAGATGAAGTGGTTTACCGGGCGTGTTATGGGCTATTTTATCGAATATGTAGCCATGTCAGCTGTCTTTATTTCTATTGCCAAGCAGTCCAGAAAGCACCTGGAAAAGCTGCACAATACCGAACAGGTACAGAGTGTGCTGGACAACTGTGCGGTGGCAGCGGGGGATCTGACTACAGCCATGGAGGCTCTCCACGGCTCCCTGAACGATAGTAAAAACAGTAATTCCCAGATATCTGTTGCTGTAGACAGGACCCTGGAGGACTGTGACAATAACCAGAATTACGTGGCGTCCACTGTTGAACGTATTCAGAATCTTATAGTTGTTATGGACTCCGTTCTGGAAAAAACTGAGCACATGCGTGACGCTTCCAACCGTACGGCTGAAAGCACTAAGGAATATATAAGTGTTATGGACGGCGCTGTTAACAGTATGCACGAGATAGAGAGTACGTCCGGCAGCACAGTAGAGGCTATCAAGGAGCTGGAAGACCGTATAGCCAATGTAGAGCAGATGATTACGGAAGTTGAGTCCATCGCTACCCAGACCAACCTCCTGGCCCTCAACGCGTCCATCGAGGCCGCCAGAGCAGGAGAGCAGGGCCGCGGCTTTGCTGTAGTAGCAGAACAGGTGCGTAAGCTGGCAGAAGAGTCCAAGAAGACTGTTCAGAATGTTACAGGCACTGTACGAGATATCCGTGAGAGTATGGAACAGGCCAGCGAAGCTACTTTGCGTGGTACGGATTCTGTGCACGCAGGTATAAAATATATTGCTGATGCCAAGGAAAAAGCGGAGCAGCTGGGCGAGATACAGCAGACCTCCATTGCAATAGTAGAGGAAATCATGGATAGTTGCAATACATCCAAGAGCTTTGTCACTGAAGTGGTGGGTATGTCCCAGAATATGGCTCAGCTGGTAGAGCATTCAGCAGAAATGGTGAGTGGTATCCGCGGCGGAGTAGGTGCTCAGGATGAAGTTATTGCACAGATGACTCAGCTTTTTGAAAAGGTAAATCAGGTATCTGAGAGACTTAAGGACATCGTAGAAAGAGAAGACTAATCATGGTAAACATCAAAAACAGATGGGTCCTTGTGACCGGGGCATCACGTGGCATAGGCTATCTTACAAGCCTATTCTTGGCTGACATGGGGGCCAATCTTATACTTCATGGCAGAAAGCTTGAAAATTGTGAAAAAGTGCTGGCAGAGGTGAAGTCAAAGGGAGTAGAGGCCTTTGCGGTGGAAGCAGAATTTTCTGACCTGGCGCAGGTGGAAAAAATGCTGGCAGACATCGATGCTCTGGGAGTAAATGTGGAGTTTATTGCCAATAATGCAGGGCTTCAGATAGCGTACAGATCAGACTATTTAACCACTCCAAAAGAGGATTATACAATAAGCTTTAATGTAAATACTATAGCGCCTATGATGATCGTATATCATTTCCTGCCCAAGATGATAAAAAACGGCTTCGGCAGAATCCTTAATACTACCAGCGGTATCACGCTGGATCCTCAGCAGGCAGGCTATTCAGCAAGTAAGGCAGCACTGGATAAAGTCACTATCGATATCGGATCCAAGCTGCAGGGTACAGATGTCTGTATCAATCTTACAGATCCGGGCTGGTGCAGAACAGACCTGGGCGGTCCATCTGCTCCCAATGATCCGAAAAGCGCTATCCCCGGTATCGCCGCAGGACTATTTATTGATGATAAAAAATCAGGCCGTTTCCTGGGAGCCCAGAATTTCGTGGGCATGACTCTGGAGGAGGCCGTTGCCAAGGCAGAAAAAATGGGGCTGTAAAACAGCCCCTTTTTTATACTCGATTATTACATCTTAATCAGTTCGTATTCTCTGGTACCGATGCCTATTTTTTCAGCATGGGACAGCATCTCTTTATATCTGACATTTGGATTGGAATCCAGGAAATTATCGTGATAGTGGATCCAGTTGCCTTTTCTCAGGTTGTCACCCAGCTGGGAATTGTCCACAGGTGTGGCCTTGAGGCAGGCGTCGGCACAAGCCTGATCCAGTGCTACAGGGTCGAAGCTGGCAAACATGCCGATGTTGGGCAGAATAGCAGCATCGTTTTCGCTGTGGCAGTCACAGTTGGGAGAAATATCCATAACAAGGCTTATGTGGAAATTGGGTCTGCCATCTACTACTGCCTTGGAGTACTCAGCTATCTTGCAGCCCAGCACTTCGTTGGTATTGTCGTTAGGATTGGAGATGGCGTCAAAGGCACATGCGCCGATACATCTGCCGCAGCCTTTGCAAAGAGCGTCGTTAATAACGGCCTTGCCGGTATCGTAGCTGATAGCGTCAGAGCCACATTCCTTGGAACAACGCTTACAGTTCTTACAATAATCTGCATTGATGACGGGCTTGCCGTGATTGTGCTGGTGCATTTTTCCGGCTCTGCTGCCGCAGCCCATTCCGATATTTTTCAGTGCACCGCCAAAACCGGTGCTTTCATGACCTTTAAAATGATTCAGGGAAATAAATACGTCTGCATCCATAACAGCTCTGCCGATGTAGGCCTCCTGGCAATACTCGCCGCCGGCTACCGGCACTGCTACATCGTCTGTACCACGCAGGCCATCGCCTATGATGATATGACAGCCTGTAGTCAGCTCGTTGAAGCCATTTTCCTGGGCACAGCTTATGTGATCCAGAGCATTTTTTCTGGAGCCCGGGTAGAGGGTGTTGCAGTCAGTGAGGAAGGGCATGCCGCCAGCCTCTTTTACCAGATCAGCCACAGCTTTGGCGTAGTTTGGTCTTAAATATGCAACATTGCCCAGCTCGCCGAAATGCATCTTGATAGCAACAAACTTGTTGTCCATATCAATATTCATTATCCCGGCTCTGCGGCAAAGCCTCTTGAGTTTTTCAGGTAAACCAATGCCATCTGATGTCCTAAAGTCTGTAAAGTATACTTTTGATTTATCCATTTATATAAGCTCCTTTCAGTGCTATATGGAACTAATATAACATATTTTGGCAAAATGGTAAACACTCAGGCGCCTTCAAATCCTACCAGCAGTGACTCTGGCTCAGCGTAATAGCTGCATAGCGCACGGGTAGGATGTATCAGGTATTCGAAGTGGCCAAATCTTTCCTTAAGTGCTTCCAGTAAGGCTGCTGCACCCATAGGATTACCATTATGGGCAATAATGATCTTACTGCCGTTGTAGCCTTTTTTTGCAAGATAATTAACGATATAGCGGATGCCGCTTTTATCCCCTCTGCACTTATCTACGATTTGCAGCTGCCCTTCGGAGCTGGCAGTGCCCAGAATGCGGATACCAAGCATCCCGATACCCTTGGCTAAAATGGGATTGATGCGTCCGTTTTTGGCAAAGTTATCTACAGAAGCCAGGGAGAAGAAAAGATGAGTCCGCTTCTGGTAATCGCAGATTTTTTTAAAGACTTCCTCGTGACTGGACTCGCTCTTTGCAAAGTCCATAAGCTTTTCCACCAGTAGGACCATCTCAGGCCCTGTGGAAAGGGAGTCTACTACGTACACCACCTTGCCGGGGTGCTCTGACTCGTACATGGCTTTGGCTGTCCTGGCGGAGTCACAGCAGCCTGACAGTCCGCTGGTAATAGTGACGCAAAAGACTACATCGGCGTCATTAAACTCACTGATCCACTCAGCTGGACCAGGGCAGGCAGTGGAGGACCTGCCCTTATATCGCTTCAAAGACTGCTGCATGGCAGTCAGGTCCACATTTTGATTATCGATAAACTCTTCCTGTCCAACTATAACATGAAGCGGCACCACACCCAGCTCCACGCCTTCAGATGGCAGGAGATTGGCTGAAGAATCAGTAACAATTCTGCAATTAACCATAAGATTAGCCCCTCTTTGCTTGTAATTAATATCTCGTCATCGGTTTTTCAAAAACTCGACATGCCATATTATATATCTTATCACGGGGAAGTCAATAATTTTTTCTTGTTTTTTTCATGGTGGAAATTTATAATGAGGGGGAAAACGTTGGGAGAGCTGAAAAATGAGTGATATGATAATAAAAATAGATCTGCCGGAGTATAAAGAAATCCCTGATGTGGGGCTGTATCTTGAGCAGGTCGTAAGATATGTAAATGAAAAAGTAGAGGCGCTGGGGGTATCAGTCACTACCTCCATGGTCAGCAATTACGTAAAAAAAGGCTATATAGAAAGGCCTGTAAAGAAGCTTTACTATGCCCGCCATATAGCCTATATAATCTTCATAGTAATATGTAAACAGGTGCTTTCCATGGAAAATATGGCCACCCTCTTTGAGCTGCAGCGGGCCACCTATGACACAGGTATGGCTTATGACGCTTTTTGCAGAGAGCTTAAAGAGATGCTATTGCATATCCTGCAGGGTAAAGATGAGCTGCCGGTACTGCCCGCCGATGCCGACTTTGAGCAGAGGACTCTGCGTAGCGTGGCTATTGCGGTAGCCCACATCATCAGCCTGAATTACTACTTTCAGAGCAAACAGCAGTTTTAATTTGTCAGAGGGACGTTTCTCACTGTCAACTTTTTGTCACGGGGACGTTTCTCGCTGTCAACTTTTGAGCTCCGCTTGCTCCCTGGGCTCGCTGTATCGGGTCGGGCGCATGAGATGTATGCTACGGCAAATTGATAATAAATAATAATATAAGCCATGCTGCAAAGCACTCCCTCTACCAGTAGTTGACCACTCACGGACAGGCACTAACAGACCTGCCCTGCGAGTTCCGGGCTGGAACCAGAACTCGCGACGGTCCCGTCTGCAAAGTGCCTGTATCCACTCGGGTCAAATATGGTAGAGTTGAGTACTTTGTCAGCGTGGCTTATTTTTTGTTCTCAGGCCGCAGCATACATCTCATGCTCCCGGCCCGACACAGATGCCGCCAGGGAGCAAGCGGAGCTAAATTAGGCTATGGGGAGGATGGTGACGGTGAGAGGCAGGTCTTTGCCGCTGCATTCGATGCCGCGCTTCACCATCATTTCCAGGCCTCCGCAGCAGGGGACTTCCATGCGAAGAAGGGTAATGTCCTTTATGTTGTTCATGGAGAAGATGGCAGTCAGCTTCTCTGTGTAGTCGATGGCATCCAGCTTGGAGCAGCCTATAAGAATGACCTTATTCTGGGCAAAATCCTTGTGGAAATTGGCATAGGCATAAGCTGTGCAGTCTGCAGCGATTAAAAGGCTGGCACCGTTAAAGTAGTCAGCACTGGTAGGAGCCAGCTTTAGCTGTACAGGCCAGTTGCTGAGACGGGGCTTGGCCAGTGGCGCTTCTCTCATCTCGAAGGTGAGGGCACCGGTAGGGCACTGGGGCAGGCAGTCACCCAGTCCGTCACAGTAGTCGTCGCGGATAAGCTTGGCCTTTCCGTCAACTATAGCTAAAGCACTTTCATGGCAGGCGCTGGCGCACAGGCCGCATCCGTTACATTTGTCTTCATCGATATGTATTATTTGTCTTACCATATGTACCTCCAAATCTTTCTTGACTGAATACACATATCTTAATATAATTTCCATAAAAAGTATGTGGTTATAACCACGAAAGCGAGAAAAAATATGGATTGTAATTTTTTGTCCCGGACCTCTCTGTTTATGGGCTGTACTCCGGCTGAGATTGAAGAGATGTTGTCCTGCCTTAAATATACTGAAAAAACTTTTAAAAAGGGTCAGTTCATTTTTTACAATGGTCAGTGTATAAAAGATGTATGTATCATACTACGCGGCTCAGTTCAGATAGAAAATGTGGATGTGCTGGGGCATAAAAGCATCCTGGGGGTATCGAAAGCAGGAGATATCTTTGCAGAGTCCTATGCCTGCATACCGGGGCAACCTATGCTGGTGGATGTCATAGCAAGAGAAGACACGGAGCTGATGATGATAGATGTGCCCTTTCTGTTTTCCGGAGCAGGAGCCTGCGGTCACGGCAACAGGCTGATACAGAATCTGTTAAGGGTAAGCTCCAGGAAAAATCTGAATCTGTCCATGCGGATATTCCACTCAGCCCCCAAGACCATCAGGGCCAGACTCTACTCTTATTTTTCCGAACAAATATCCATTCAGGGCTCACACTCCATACAAATCCCCCTGGACAGGCAGCAGCTGGCAGACTATCTGGGGGTAGACAGGACAGCCCTGTCCAAAGAGCTTGGTAAAATGCGGGACGAGGGACTAATATCCTTTCACAAAAATCGTTTTGAAATTTTTACTTGACAAACACAATTAAATTGCGTACAATCGGATAGCACAAAATAAAAATTGGTATATGTGGTTTACAACTCTACAGAAAGGTCGAATATGCTGATTTTTGAAGATTATACGCTGGACAATTTAAAAAAGTATATGCCTCTTATAAAGCAGAGCCCTTATTTATGTAATGATATATCCCTGGGGTCATTACTTATGTGGAATAAGGGGATACATCTCCAGTTTGCATCTCTAAACGATACGCTCATTATTAAGCAGGATATAGGCGACGAGCCGGCTTTCAGCTATCCTTTCGGACGCGACGTACATGGAGCTATGCAGGCTCTTGTAAAATATGTAAAGGAGCAGGATCTCTCCCTGCTTATGTATGGCATAGATGAAGGGCTTCTGGATAGCATCAAGGCAGAAGGCGGCTTTGAAAAAGTACATGCTAACTATGATAGAAAATGGAGCGATTACCTGTATTCCTTTGACGAGATGGTGGATTTTGCCGGAAAAAAATTCAGCGGCCAGAGAAATCACATCAATAAATTTGTAAAAAATTATGGGCTGCCGGATTTTTCTCCAATAAATGCGGAGGATCATGAGGAGATAAAGAGCTTCCTTTTGGAGTATCATAAAGAGCATGGCGGCGCAGAAGTGGAGGAACAGGAGTACCTGGCCACCTTTGATCTGCTGGATCATTTTGAAGAGCTGGGCTTATATGGCGGCATTTTACGTGTAGATGGCAAAATAGCCGGTTTTACCATAGGTGAGCTTTTGGGCAATATGCTTATTATCCACGTGGAAAAGGCACTTTTGAGCTATGAAGGTGCATATCCTACACTATTTAATTCTTTTATGAAATATGTAAAAGGATTGGGACTCGCGGTGACGCTGGTGAATAGAGAGGATGATGCCGGTGACGCCGGGCTTCGCACCTCGAAAAGTCAGTATCATCCCATAGATATTCTGCATAAGTATGTGGTGAGACTGGATTCCCCTGTGGATGAGGTGCCGGAGCTGGCATTTGAAGGTGGCATATTGACGGCTATCAAAAAAGAGGATAAGGCCGAATATTTTGCCCTTTGTACCGATAAGGATAACAATCGTTACTGGGGCTATGATTATGAGGAGGATGACAGTATTACAGAAGTCAGTGAGGATGCATTTTTCGATTCTCAGGAGTTCGATCATTCTCTGGGATCTTCCATGAATTTCGCTGTCAGAAAATGTGGAGAATGCGAGATGATAGGAGAGACCATTGTCTACCATTTTACCTCCAATGGCTATGCTGAGATAGGCGGAAGAATAGCTAAAGAATGGCAGGGAAAAGGGCTGGGGACCAAGGCCTTTTCAGCTACTGCAGACTTTGCTGAGCAGCAGCTTCATGTAAAGACCAGAGCTAAATGCTATAAGGAAAATGTCCCATCTTATCATATGATTACCTCCGCCGGGTTCCACGTAGTGTGTGAAGACAGAGTATTTTATTATTTTGAACGTTAATATAAAGGAGCAGAAATGTTGAAATTTATCTTACTTGTACTTGCTAATTTTCTTTATTTCCTTTTGCTTGCAGTGTTTAAAAACAGGCTGTTCGGCTGGGTCGTTGGAGGAACGCTTTTTGCAGCTGCCCTGGCCTGGTTTATAATAGGCTTTAAAAAGCAGAAAAGGCTGGTGAAAATTTTGTCTGTAGCAGGACTTGCCCTTCTTATGGGCTTAAATGGACTTATATCCGCACCAAAGGTGCAGAGAGTGTCCGCAGGTAACGGTGATAAAAACGGCTATACCGAAGTCTATACTGTGGCTGAAGGTCAGCTGCAGGGTATCAATAATTCCAAGGGTGACGTTGAGATATTTGCCGGCATTCCGTATGCCAAGCCACCGGTAGGAGAGCTCAGATGGAAAGAGCCTCAAAAGGCTGAAAAGTGGGAAGGCATCAGAAAATGCGACACTTACGCACCTATGGCTATGCAGAAAAAAGGTAATCCCATCTATGACTTTGGTGCATCCATCATAGGCTACAACGAGATTCCCATTGATTTTAGCAAGACCTATATAGAGGCTATGAGCGAGGACTGCCTCTACCTCAATATCTGGAAGCCTAAAAATATTAAAGAGGGCGACAAAGTCCCTGTTCTTTTTTATATCCATGGCGGTTCCCTGAATTCCGGTCAGAGCTATTACGAGGCATACAATGGTGAAAACTATGCCAGCCAGGGTATTATATTTGTCAGCATCAGCTATCGTCTGGGCGTATTTGGCTACCTGGCAGATCCTGAGCTGGCAGCTGAGTCGGCAAACGGCACTACCGGCAATTACGGTCTTTTGGACCAGATCGCTGCTCTTAAGTGGGTAAATGACAATATCGAAAAATTTGGCGGAGATCCCGGCAATATTACTATTGCAGGTGAGTCTGCAGGCGCTTCTTCAGTAAGTGCTATCTGCGTATCACCTTTGGCAAAGGGGCTTTTCAGAAGAGCTATCGCTGAAAGTAGCGGACTTACGGCAAAAGTACCTTATCATACCTTCAGGACTGTGAAGAGAGCGCAGGATGTAGCGTCCGATATAAAGAAGGAATTTTCCTGTGACAGCATAGAGGACCTGCGCAAAATCCCTGCCGAAAAGCTGGTAAATACCAAGTATCAGAATAATGAAATGACAGTAGACGGCTATGCCATCGTGGAGCAGCCATACCTTACCTATCAGGCAGGAAATAATAACGAAGAAGCTATTCTGGGTGGCTTTAACGGCAACGAAGCCTATGTTTTCATGATGTTTGATGACATGCCCAAAAAGGAAAGCTATGTGGAATTCCTGGCCAAGGTGCTGGGCAGTCAGGCAGACGCCATGGCTGAGCTCCTGCCTGCAGCCGATAATGCTGAGGCTAAGAAGAATTTCCTTGATATGGTCAGCATGGCCTGGTTTGGATACAGCCATTACACCTGGTCAGAGCTGATGGCAGCTAACAATCGTCCTACTTATCTCTACTATTTTACCAAGCAGAATAAGTCCCTGGGTGACTGGCATGCAGGTGAGCTGCCGTACTTCTATGGCAATCTTAAGCATAACAAAAATTACAATGAGACAGACTTTGCCCTGTCAGCTACCATTCAGGGCTACATCCTGAATTATGTAAAAACCGGAGATCCAAACGGACCTGGACTGCCCAGATGGGAGACCTATAATTCAGACCCTTCAAAGCTTCTTCATATGGATACTGAGGTGGGAATGGAAGTGAATAAATACAACGAAGTCTTCAAGATTTTTGATGCATATATGGAGGAAAAAAACAAGCAAAAATAAATATAAATATATAAAAAAACCTAAAAAAACATAAAAAAAATCCTTACTCTTTGGGTATAAAAGCCGATATTTATATTGAGAGCTTTTGGTCTATGTTTTCATGACATCAAGGAGTAACAAAATGATTTTTTTTGAGAATCTGCCGCTGGAGCCCAAGATACTAGAGGCCTTGTCCAAGCTTAAAATCGACTATGTATTCCAGCCTATTTTTTACAAGGATGGAAAGACCGTGTATGCCAGAGAAGCGTTAATGAGGCCTGAAGGACAGACGGTGGGACAGTTGATAGACGAGTATACAAAAAAGGATGAGCTGCACGTACTGGAAGTAGCTACTTTCTGGGGAGCGACCCAGGCCTATTTTCTCAGAGGATATACAGAGAGATTGTCTGTCAATTCCTTCCCCTGCGAGTGCTTTTCCGGGCTGGAGACCAAGTCCTATATGGATTATTTTGGCCGCGATAAGGACATACTGATTATTGAATCTCTGGAATTTCCTTATTACGATGAAAAGAAATCCATAAAGAAAAGAAAGGTAGCGGCAGTAGGCGATTCTCAGCTGGCCCTGGACGATTACGGCACCGGTATTAATGACATGAGCATGGTGGACACTATGCAGCCCAGCCTGGTAAAGCTGGACAGATCCCTGCTTTCCGGCATTGATCATGATGAGACCAAAAAGCTTAATTGTAAAAGAACTATAGATAATATTCATGCAAGAGGGAAGAAAGTTATAGCTGAAGGCGTGGAGACCAAGGAAGAATTTGATTATCTGGTATCCATAGGCGCAGACCTTTTCCAAGGCTTTTATCTGGGCAGACCGGAATGAACGGGGGCAGAATGAAAACAAAGAAAAACATTATTGGATTAATTGTTGCATTGGTTTTACTGGGGGCCAGTGGCGCCATAGGTGCCTTTACAGGGCTTTTTGAAGATTTTGAGGAATTTGCGGGCTTTATTAAGCTGGATGCGTCAGCTGTTTTAAAAGCGGTCATTGTCATATTTTTTATGTATGGCCTGGGCTGCCTGATCCAGCTTATTATTTCGCTGATCAAGGTGAAAAACGGCAGAAGCAGAACTATTCTTACAGTGACGTCCAGCCTTGCCAGATACGCTGTTATGATAGTAGCACTGGTGTGGGTACTGGCGATAATCGGCGTGAATGTGAGCACCATATTTGCCAGCATAGGAATTATAGCCTTGATAGTGGGCTTTGGCGCGGAAAGCCTGGTGGCGGACCTGGTGACCGGCATCTTCATCCTTTTTGAAAATCAGTTCAATGTAGGCGATATTATAGAAGTTAACGGCTTTAGAGGCAGCGTGGAGAGTATAGGCGTCCGCACCATTTCCTTAAGAGACACCGGTGGCAATATTAAGGTCATTAACAATTCAGATCTTAAGAACGTTATTAACCGCTCCAATCAGGGCTCTGTGGCTATATGCGAGGTAGGTGTTGCCTATTCTACCGACCTGGAGGCTTTTGAAAAAATAGTAGGTGACATGCTGGCCGGCATAAAGGAAAAGCGCTCGGATATTTTTATAGGTAATATTGATTACCTGGGAGTGGAAGAGCTGTCCGATTCCAGCGTGGTACTTAAGTTTAAAGCGGATGTAGAGGAAAAGAACATTTTTTCCGGCAGACGTGTCCTTAATAAAGAAATAAAGTGCGCTTTTGACAAAGCTCACATAGAAATAGCATTCCCTCAGATTGACGTGCACACAAAATAAGGGCCGGTAGCAGTATGAAGGATGAATTTAATCAGCCCCGGGAGTATGAAGCTTCCGGGGAATATAATGAAGCCAGTGAATACAATACCGAAAAGTATAATACGGGTGAATACAATACCGGCTCACAGGAAGGTCTGACGCAGAAAAAAAGCGGTAGCAAGGTGCGGAAAATGGTTTACCTGGTGACAGCTGTTCTCTCAGTTACGGTGCTGACCCATGCGGTGGATCCGGATTTTTCCCTGCTGGGAGGCCTAAACAGAGCGGAAAAGCCGGAAGATGAGCCGAATAAGCCTCATGTTACCGGTAGTGCCCTGCCCGGGAAAGACCAAAGAGTCCAGGATGATTTCCCTGTATTACAGAATCTATGGCCAAATGGCGAAGTGCCGGAATACGGCGTGCTGGATGAAGAATATGTATATCTGCGAACAGGAGATGAGATTCACTATCTATATATAGGAAAAAAGTATCAAGCTAATGGTACCCGGGTAGAAGAGTATGAAGGGGCCGATTACAATCCTGATACCAATACGCTTACCATTCGTAATGTTACAGCGGATCAGCTGAACGTAAATATGATGGGCAATGGTTTTTCTGTAAAGGTAGAGGGTGAAAATAATATATCCCAGGTACTTGTCTGGGGCTTCTTCTATGGTGGCAGCGTGACTTTCCTGGGAGATGGAGTGTTAAAGATCGATGGAGAATACGGAGGGACCGCAGGGCTTGATCTGCCTGCTGAAGTCAGTACGACCTGTATAATGGTGGAAAAGGGCGTCACACTGGATATTACAGGTCATGATGCAGCAGTTATTGTAAGAACTACAGATGAAGAAAAGGGTCTGTATCTCAGGTCACATTATATATATGGAGGGCACTGGAAAAAGATAGACAGCAAGGATGGATATTATACATACAGCTTTGTTGATGAAAACGGCGATCTGGTAAAGCATATTTATATATCACCTGAGCCCAGGTAACGTGGTTTTTGTATATCCATGTTAGTTTAATTAAATAAATATAAACAAAATTAAATATACAGTTATTTTTTTCTTGACAAGGAAAACATTGTATACTATAATACACACATTCTAAAGCAATGACCAATTGAATATACGTTGAATTGACATAGGCAAAGGGGCCGACATTCACATGTCTGCTCGTTTTTGCTTTATTAAATGCTAACGCAACACTTTAACGGATTAAAGCGTTGCATCTATGAAGTCATCGGAGGCCTCAACGGAGTAAATTGGTTTTTTGTAAATAAAAAAAGGAGGAGAACTTTCATGTTTAATAAGAACTTGAAAAGAGCACTTGCAATTTCATTAGCAGCAGCTATGACATTTGCAGCAGTTGCATGTGGCAGCGGCAATACAAAGCCAACACCAAGCAACACACCAGTTCCTACTAAGCCAACAGAGGAGAATAACAACAACACCACTACTAATACTCCGGCTCCAGTAGAGAACTTCACTTACAACACAGATTATGCTACAAACACAACAAACGGTGGTAGCGTAACTACACAGCTTGGCCAGGTAGGTGGCGGTACAGTTGGTTATGATGTATACGCAGGTCAGGCAGGCAAGGATTACACAGACGCAAAGGTTTACACCTTCAATGATTACATGGCTGGTATGTCCAATCTTAAGTGGGCACCTCATACATGGGAGACCAATGATGACAGCTATGTTCTTGATTTCATTTCTATGGGCTTCTACAGTTTCGACCTTAACTCCAAGGCTAATGGTTGGTCTGTAACATGCGAGATGGCTGAGGCTCTTCCTGTTGATGTTACCGCAGAGTATGTTGGTAAGTTCGGCGTTAAGGAAGGCGACAAGGCTAAGGCTTGGAAGCTTGCACTTAATAAGAATGCAAAGTGGCAGGATGGCACAGCTATCAATGCTGATACATATATTTATTCTTACAAGGAATTACTTGATCCTGTTATGAAGAACAGAAGAGCAGACTCTCTCTACTCTGGTGAGTTCGTAGTAGTAGGTTCCAAGGAGTACTTCTACCAGGGTCAGGAAGCTTTCAACCCTATCGTAGGTACAGTAGCTAAGGCTCTTGCAGATGGCGCTAAGCTTGAAGAGCTTTACATCGACGTAGTTTCCTTCTGGGGCGTTGATGCTACATACGTTGATGCAGCAGGCAATGCTTCTCCTAGATACGTTACACTTACAGATACTACAGTATACGGCGAGAGCGTAAATGACGCATTCTCCGGTAAAGAGCTCTATGACACATACTTTGCAGCAGGTGCTAAGTATGAGGATAAGGCTTCTTCATATGTATGCTCTAAGGCTGTATACGAAGCTAACTACAGCTGGGATAACGTTGGTATCGTTAAGACAGGTGAGTACGAGCTCGTAATCATCGTTAAGGATGCTGTTGCTGATCCTAACTACTATGTTCCTTATCACCTTTCTTCTACATACCTTGTATACGAGCCACTTTGGGAGTCTCTTAAGAGATACTTCGATGGCGACGGCAAGGAAGTAGCAAAGGGTTCTGCTGATATCAAGAGCATCACAACAACATATGGTACAAGCAAAGAGACAACAATCTCCTATGGTCCTTATGTTCTTGATGAGTACCAGCTTGATAAGCTTCTTAGATTCACAAGAAATGACAACTGGTATGGTTACAAGGATGACAAGCACAAGGGTCAGTACCAGACAGATATCATCAACTGCCAGGTAATTGCTAAGCAGGCTACAGCTCTTCTTGCATTCCTTAACGGCGAGATCGACAAAGTTTCACTTGTTTCCGCAGATATGGCTAAGTATGGTTCAAGTGATTACATCAGATACACACCTCAGTCTTACACAACAAAGATTTCCTTCAACACAAACCTTGACAAGACAACAGGCAGAGGTACAAACTCTCAGGTAATGACCAATGTTAACTTCAGAAAGGCATTCTCACTTGCTCTTGACAGAACAAAGTTTGCTTCTTCTTACACATCAGCTGGTTCAGCTGGTTATGGTCTCCTTAACAACATGTACGTTTACGATCCATTCACAGGTGCTTCTTACCGTGGTACAGATGGCGCTAAGCAGGCTCTCGTTAACCTTTACGGCTTAACATACGGTGAGGGCGGCGATTACGAGGATCTTGACGATGCTTATGACGCAATTACAGGTTATGACCTTGTAGCAGCTAAGAAGTTAATGGCTAAGGCTTATGATGAGCTCGTAGCTGACAAGGTATACGATGGTACATCTGCAGTTAAGATTGACTTCAGAGTATATGCAGATGACGATACATATGTTCAGATGTTCAACTTCCTTGAGAGCTCTCTTAAGGCAGCTTGCGAGGGCACAGGCTTCGAAGGCAAGATTTCCATGAGCATGACAGTTGACCCTGACTACTATGATACAAACTACTCCGGTAATGCAGATATGATCTTCACTACATGGGGTGGTGCAGCATACAGCCCTTGGACAATGCTTTATCAGTGCTACTGTGATGCAGCTGATGGTTCAGGCCAGCAGATGGAGTATGGTTTCGATACATCTACAAAGTTTGTAGAGATCGAGATCGATGGCAAGAAGTTCAATGCATCTCTCCAGAAGTGGGCTGCATGGGCAAATGCAAATGATGATGCTGTTCTTACATCTGTTGATGGTACATACACACTGAAGGCATTCGGTGACTATGATGCAGCTACAAAGGCTAAGATTTTCGGTATCCTTGAGTACGCTTACCTCTCATACTTCGCAACAATGCCTATGTACTACAGAAACTCTGCTAGCCTTGTTGCTCAGAAGGGTGACTACGCAGTTAAAGAGTATGTTGACCTTGTAGGCTTTGGTGGTCTCAAGTTCTTCACATACAATTATGATGATACTGAGTGGGCAGCAAAGAAGGGTTCTCTTCAGTACTAATTTCCTAAGCGGTTTGGGAACGTTACGCTTTTTCTATTCCGCAATAGGTAAGACTATGTAATATGCGCGATCACGGGCAGATCAAAGTCTGCCCGTGATATTTGCGTTTTAGCAAATACTTTAGTACAGTTATGCGTTATAGGAATAAAGCGTTAACTAGGAAGGTTAAGTTATGACAAAGTATGTATTTAAACGAATTGGTTTGATGCTCGTAACATTTTTTATCATTACGACTATCTGCTATGTTTTAATCAAAATGCTTCCACTGCCTGCCATTAAGGAAATGGGTAAAGATATCAATATCATTTTGGCAAAGCGTGAAGCAATGGGCTACAATAAGCCTATTCCTGTCCAGTACTATCTCTACTGGAAAAATATTATAATTAATCATGATTTCGGTGTTGGTGAGCAGTTATATGAAGCTCAGAATGTATGGGATATCATGATGTCCAAGATCCCATATTCAATCGTAGTAAATCTTTACTCCGTATTGCTTGCAGTGCCGATCGGTATCCTCTTCGGTATTTTCGCAGCGCTTAAAAAGAATACATGGCAGGACCACGTTATTTCTACAGTGGTAATGCTTTTTATCTCCGTGCCATCATATGTATACGCATTCCTTGTGCAGTATTTCCTCTGCTTCAAGGCAGGCTGGTTCCCGTTAACAGTTGCCTCTTCCGTTGACGCCTCCTTTACCAGCTGGAAGATGTTCGTATCCATGTTCCCGGCTATCCTTTCACTTATGTTCGGTACTGTTGCAGGCCTGACACGTTTTACACGTGCCGAGCTTTCTGAGGTGCTTACAGGCGATTATCTCCTTCTCGCCAGAACAAAGGGGCTCACAAAGAGACAGGCCGTTACAAGACACGCAATGAGAAATGCTATGGTACCTATTCTTCCTATGATTTTAGGTGAGTTTATGTCTATCCTTGGTGGTTCATTCATCATCGAGCAGATTTTCTCCATTCCAGGTATCGGTGCATTATATATTACAGCTATTGGTGTTAGAGACTACAACTTCTTCATGGCAGAGACAATGTTCTATACATTTATCGGTCTTGCAGAGGGTATTGTACTTGACTTGAGTTACGGATTTATTGATCCTAGAATTAAGATGGGAGCGAAGTAAGTATGGAAAATATAAACGTACCAGTTGAAAAACTGAAACTCGCCCAAAGAGGTGAAAAAATCTCTGATAAGCAGCTTTCTACAAAGCCCGTCGGATATTTTAAGGATGCATTCATCCGTTTTAGAAAAAATAGTTCATCAGTAATTGCTTTTATTATTATTGCAGTACTGTTCGTTTTCGCAATTATTGTTCCATTTATATCAAATTATCAGGTTACTGACAGAGATGGTTATTATAAGCTTATTCTGCCAAAGACTACCATTTTTGCAGGTCTTGGCTGGGATGGCTGCGGCAATCAGACAGAGCCACAGGCCGGCTATGATTACTTTAATTCCATTGGTCAGGAGTATGGTTCATCTGCAGTTAAGAAGGTTAAGGATTCCTTCGTTGATGAGAATACAGGTAAAAAGTTTTACAAGCTTTATGTAGATGCTTATGCTAAGGTAGGATTTATCTATCAGGATTTGTCTCAGGAAGAGTATGAAGCTCTGCAGGCTTATCAGAATGAGACAGGCATTCAGGTAATGTATCCTATCCCAACATACTATAAGACAGAGTTCTTAGCTGTTACCAGTGCTGCTAACCTTTGGTATGAGCTGGCAGATGAGATGCCTGCAACATCAGGTGAGTCCAAGCACCATGATGAGGATGGCAATCCTATCTATGTTCCATCCTATGTTACAAAGGCTAACAAAAACTATGCCAAGTATGATTCACTTCGTATTGCCGGCGATGACGGCGGTGAGAAGGGTGATGCCTGGTATGTATATGGTGTAAAGAATCAGACAGGTTACAGAGTTCGTCTCCTTTACAGCGAGTACTATAAGTACCAGCATGGTTCATATGCTAAGTTTATCTTTGGTACCAATCAGCATGGTCAGGATATTTTCGTATGTCTTGCCAGCGGTGCCAGACTTTCATTTGCGCTTGCTATCGTAATTTCCTTAATCAACTTTATCATTGGTATTATTTATGGTTCTGTTGAGGGTTATTATGGTGGTGCCGTAGACCTTTTCATGGAGCGTATCTCCGATATACTGGGTAATGTACCGTTTATCGTAGTAGCTACACTCTTTAAGCTGCACCTGGCTGAAAAGGTAGGACCTTTCTGGTCACTGCTTTTCGCCTTCGTACTGACAGGCTGGATCGGTATTGCATACCGTGTACGTACACAGTTCTACCGATTCAAGAATCAGGAGTACATCCTGGCTGCCAGAACACTGGGTGCCAGCGATATGAGACTGATCTTCAGACATATTTTCCCTAACTCCCTGGGGACAATTATTACATCTGTAGTACTTATCATCCCTGGTGTTATCTTCTCTGAGTCCAGTCTTTCTTACCTTGGTATTATCAATCTTGAGACATCAGGATTTACTTCAGTAGGTACTATGCTTGCTCATGGTCAGTCATACCTGGCAACATATCCTCACATTATCTTTTTCCCTTCAGTATTCATTTCATTACTGGAGATAAGCTTCAACCTCTTTGGTAACGGCCTTAGAGATGCATTTAACCCTTCACTGAGAGGAGTCGATGAATAATGGCAGAAAAGAAAATAAGCGTTGAAAATCTGACGATTTCATTCCGTACATCCGCCGGTAAGGTACAGGCTGTTCGTGATATTTCCTTTGACCTTTACAAGGGCGAGACTCTTGCAATCGTAGGTGAGTCCGGTTCAGGTAAGTCTGTTACCAGCCGTGCTATAATGGGTATTCTTGCAGGTAACGCACTTGTAGAAGGCGGCAAGATCCTTTACGAAGATAAAGATTTATTAAAGATCTCTGAGGAAGAGTTCCATAAGCTCCGTGGTGATAAGATTGCCATGGTATTCCAGGATCCTCTTTCCAGCTTGAATCCTATTATGAGAGTAGGTAATCAGCTGACAGAGGCTATGCTCTTAAAGGATAAAGCAGTCAGACGTGAAAGTAAAAAGCGTATGAACGACCTTTTTAAAGCTGTTCATGACAATATGGAAAAAGCTTCCGGCGTTTCCGAGAATGAGGATATCGCCAAGTTTAAGAAATTTGAGCTGGTTCACTGTAAGCTTGAAAGAGAGTATACAACAGCTCATACATATGCAGAGGGTGCAGAGTCTCAGGCCAATCACCTTATCTTAAGAATTAAGAATAAGAAGCTGGATGCTTCTTTCAATGAAAGCCTTACAGAGCTTATTCGTGCATCCAAGCTTTCCTGCTCTCATTTCGTAGTAAGAGACAGAGCAGCAGAGCTTAATGAGATTGTGGACAATATCAAGTCTATCTATAAGAGCGAGAAAAAGAGCTCAGAAGATATGCCACAGACTGTTGAAAAGCTTACTCGCCTTGCAGATATTCTCCATGAGGCCCTGTCATATGATGTACCTAATACATTTACACTGGGTTACTACCTCACATTCGTATCTCCTGAGATACCTGCTATGAGCGTTGCAGAGCTTAATAAGCTTACATTTGATAAGACTACAGATGACTTTATGGCTGCTTTCATGAAGAAGATTGAAGTAGGCGTAAAGTACTCCTGTAATGTTACCGACGAGGCCAGAAAGAATGCTATATCTGTATTAAAGGCAGAGAGAAGCAAGTTCGAAGGTACTCCTGATAAGACTGTTTGCGCACAGGCTGTTAAGAATATGAAGGAAGCTGTATCCAAGTGCTTCGACCAGCTGGATACTGTTCTGGATAGCCTTGCACATACATTTGCTACATCTATCGATACAGCTACAGACCTTTTCTTTAACGGTTCTTCAAAGAATGCAGTTGAAGAAAAGCGTTATGCTCAGGATAAGGCAAAGTATGACAAGCTGGTTGCCAGAGGTAAGAATCCTTCATGGGAGATTATCCCTGCCAGCTATGTAAATCTTGAAAGAGCTCAGAAGAACATCTTAGATACAATCGATGAGATGATTCAGCATTTCGAGCATACAGTTGAAGTAAATAAGACTGCTGATTTCGGCGAGAGAACACTGGCTGTTATTGATTCCCTTAAGGCTAATGCAGCAGCTTCAGTTAACAAGGTTACCAAGTCAGCAGCTAAGGAAAAGGCTGTTAAGCTTATGGAGAGCGTTGGTATCGACGAGCCCAGAAAGCGTTTCCGTCAGTATCCATTCGAGTTCTCCGGCGGTATGAGACAGCGTATCGTTATCGCTATTGCTCTTACAGCTGACCCGGATGTACTTATTTGTGACGAGCCTACTACAGCTCTTGACGTTACTATTCAGGCACAGATCCTGGAGCTTATTAATAAGCTGAAAAAGGAAAGAAATCTTTCCATTATCTTCATCACACATGACCTTGGCGTTGTTGCTAACATGGCTGACAGAATCGGCGTTATGTATGCAGGTAAGATGGTAGAGTATGGTACAGCAGAGGATATTTTCTATGATCCTGCTCATCCATATACATGGGCACTTCTGTCCTCTATCCCTGACCTTGATACCAAGGAAAAACTGGAGTCTATCCCGGGTACACCTCCTAACATGATTTATCCTCCTGTTGGAGATGCATTTGCAGACAGAAATAAGTATGCACTTGAGATCGACTTCGAGCAGCAGCCTCCTATGTTTAAGAAGAGCGAGACACACTATGCTGCTACATGGCTCTTACATCCGGATGCTCCACAGATCAATCCACCGGAAATAGTTACAGCCAGAATTGAAAAGATGCGTAAGAAGAGAGAGGAGAATAAACAATGAGCGTAAGAGATGACGAAAATGTTATACTCAAAGTGGATCACCTTTCAATGCACTTCGGTAAGCATGGCTTTGTAAAGAAAGCTGTTAACGATGTTTCCTTCGATGTAAAGAGAGGCGAAGTATTTGGTCTCGTTGGTGAGTCCGGCTGTGGTAAGACCACAACCGGCCGTACCATCATCAGACTTTATGATGCTACTTCAGGTAGCGTATATTATAACGGCCAGAGAGTTGTTGCAGGTACACAGAGCTATAAGGACGAGATTAAGGAGCTGAGAAAAGAGCTTAGCGACCTTAATAAGAATAAGCCTATGAATCTTGCAGAGAGAACTGCAGAGATTAATGCCCGTATCGAAGAGCTTATGGCTGAGATTAAGTCAGCTAAGGACGATCACAAGAATTACAATAAGAAATGCATTAAGGCCAATATAGAGCTTCTGGACAAGGAGTACCTGCCAAAGATCGATAAGGCTACAGGTGCAGAGAAGACAACCCTTCAGAAGGAATACAAGGAAAAGAAGCGTATCATCAAGCATACAAAGTATATTACAAAGATGCAGATGATTTACCAGGATCCTGTTGCTTCTCTTGATCCACGTATGACTGTACGTGAGATCATCGCAGAAGGTCTCCAGATCCAGGGCATCAGAGATAAGAAGTATATCGAAGAGCAGGTATACAAGATGCTGGAAACAGTAGGTCTTGTAAGAGAGCATGCTGACAGATATCCTCACGAATTCTCAGGTGGTCAGAGACAGCGTATCGGTATTGCCAGATCCATTATCATGAATCCTGAGCTTATTATTGCCGATGAGCCTATTTCTGCTCTTGACGTTTCCATCAGAGCACAGGTTATCAACCTCTTAAATGACCTTCGTAATACTATGGGCCTTACAGTTCTTTTCATCGCCCATGACCTTTCAGTAGTTAAGTATTTCTCCGATCGTATCGGTGTTATGTACTTCGGTGATATGGTAGAGCTGGCTACATCAGATGAGCTTTTTGCACATCCTCTCCATCCATATACAAAGTCACTTCTTTCAGCTATTCCTATTCCGGATCCTGAAACAGAGAAGGGGCGTATCCGTATCAAGTACAATCCTCTTGTAGATCACGAGTATACTACAGAGAAGCCTGAGTTCAGAGAGGTTTGTCCTGGTCATTTTGTACGTTGTACTATGAAGGAATTTGAGAAATATCAGGAGATTCTTAAGGAGGACGGAGCACTCTAATGAAAAATTATGGAGAGAAAAAGCCTTTTCCCTTTTGGGCCAAATGTCTGATAATTATAGCTCTGGAATTGGTTATAGCCCTCTCTATCCTTCAGGCCAGAGATGCTTTTGCCAGTGGCGTATCCTCTGAGGATTTATTCAAACATTTGACTGATGCCTTTTTCGTACCCGGTATCCTGGTGGTCAGCTTTGCCATTCTGGCGCTGGTAGCAGGAGAGGGAGCCTTTGATGCTCTCAGATGGGGTATTACAAATACCATAAAAGCCCTGATTCCCGGATCCAGACTGGGCCGGACCGAGGCCTATGGCGATTATGTAATGCGTAAAAGAGGAGAAAGAAAAAAAGGCGGCGTTGGATTTATGTTTGTAGGTGGAGCCTTTATGCTACTACTTTCAATGATATTTATGCTGATATATTTTCAGGTTGCTGAATAAAAAATGTGGGCGCTGCTGGTAACAGTGGCGCCCTTTGTAGGGTTAATTATTTATATGGAGCTATTTATGACAGAAGATGAAAAAGAGCTTTTATATACTGAGGCTCTGGACTTAATGAATAAAGACGATTATGAGGACCTGGTAAAGGCTTATAAGCGTTTTATAGAGCTGGGCGATTATAAAGAGTCACAGCTGCATGCCACAGCATGTAAGGAAAAAATCGACGAATCAGATGCATTTGTTGGTAAGATATATGGGAAAAGAAAAAAAGTAAAAAGAGCTATTATAGCTACTTTGATAACAGTGGTGGTACTGGCCCTGGGGTATTATTCATACTCCACATTTATTGTAAGAGAAATGAACTACAGAAAAGCTGTAGAGCTGTATGAGAAAGGCGATTATGTAGCTGCCAGAGCTATTTTTGAAAAGCTTGGCAAGTATAAGCAAAGCGCTTCATATATGAAAGACTCTTCCCAAAAGGGAGAAATCGCTGTAGGCAGTACTATTTACTTTGGCAGTATTGAACAGGATAATGATGGTAAAGACGAGTATATTGAGTGGATTATTCTGGATATCCAGGACAATAAAGCTCTGTTAATATCTAAATACGCTATATATAATTACATTTTTGATGATAACGAAGGCGTATCACCATGGTCTAAGAGTCTTCTTAGAAAGTGGCTCAATGCAGATTTTATACTTAGAAGCTTTACTAAAGATGAGCGCCTTAAGATCTGCCAGACTACGCTGACCCCGGATAAGAATCCATATTATGAAGCGACCTTTGAAGACGAGTCCAGCCGTGACGATATATTTGTTCTTAGTGCAGAGGAGATGGAAAAATATCTGGATACACCGGAAAAACGTAAATGCTATGCTACACCCTATGCTCTTTTTTACGGCGCTGTAGTTAATGCAGATACCAATACCACATTCTACTGGACCAGGACTCAGGGAAGTACTATCAATAATATTGTTACCATAGATTCATCAGGAGATATTTTCTATTCCGGCAGCTACAAGACCAGTATAAGAAGAGCAGTAAGGCCTGCCATGTGGATCGATATTACCGACTTTATAGATAAAGAACATGACAATCCTGATTTTGAGGATTTTGATGTGCCTGAGCAGAACAAGGGCGACTATATTAACTAAAAAAATTATTAAAATAGTACAAAATCAACGGTTTATAATTGTTGATTTTGTACTTTTTATTTATAATTGTTGCATAATTAAATCACTATGTTACAATAGACAGTATATGAAAATGATCGGGGGATCGTTATGTGGCGTGAGTTGTCACCATTGGAAAGAACGGCTTTAAAAAAAGCCAGGAATCCGTTATCTAAGGCAATTACCTTTGTGGAAATTGTCCTTCTTTTATTTCCTCTTGGTTTTGGTATAGACCATTTAATCACCCTTATCACCAAAAAATCATATGAGTCCATCCGAGGGCTGGCGGTAGATATCTGTTTATGCGGTATTATTGTGCTATTGGCACCCAGAGTAAAAAAGGCACTGAACTCGGATGTGGAGGCCGGGGAGCTTATGATATGCGAGGCAGTGGTAGACAGCTTAGAGCTGAAGACCATTGATGCTGCGGTTGTGACATCTGTTCATAAAGAGTACAAGACGGCCCACTATGTGACTGTTCACCCTGTTGATGCAGTGTCTGAAAGCTACAAGGTCAAAGTAGACGTGGAGACCTATACTCATCATAAAGAGGGAGACGTGGTACTGCTTGTATCACCTAAAGACGAAACTAAAGCTGAGTTTATGCAGCTGTTGGAGGTAAAATAAGATGCTGGGAGTTCTTATGAATCCATATTTTCAGGTGGCTGGGGTTGTTATTCTGGTAGCCCTCGTAATTCTTATTATTTCCATTCTGAAAAAGAAACTGAATATTAACAGAATTTTGATTTTGTTAGCCTTACTTTTTGTAGGCGGAACAGCTGTTTTCCTAAATTTTACAGCCAGTGCCAAAAAAGTGCAGCCGGCCTATGATCAGCTGGTGGCCGATCGCTACTTTGCTGCATGTTATGCGGAAATAGGCGATTTTGACAAGGCTTACAAGCTGCTGGGTGATTCCGCTACAGATCACGAGCAGCCCGGTGATATCCTGAATCTGGCCAGACTTTCCGTTATGAGAGACAATTACCTCTATGCTCAGCTTTTTTACGCTAAGTATATGTCTGAGAATCCCGGGGACAATGAGGCGGTAAACGAAGCAGGAATAGCATCAGGATTAAGCGGAAATAGCTATAATGAGTCCAACAATGGCGCTATTGCCAATATGCTGGACAGGGCAGGCATGTCCTACGAAGACGCCGGATTTGTGAGCTATTCTCCGACTGCCACCAACAAAGTAGATGATATTTCAGCCTATAAGGTAACTCTTCTGGAAAAAATGGTAAAGAGCTGTGAAGAGTATTTAAAGGGTCGTGAAGATAAGAATGATATTAAAAAATGTGCAGAGAGCATAGTGATTGTAGACAGGGCTTATGAGAATTACAGGACGGGCCGGGACTACATGTCTGAAGAGCTTTCTGATGCTGTTTCCCGCTTAAATAAAGTGGTAAGAGCCGGTGGCATGCTGGCTCAGAATACTACAGTAAGAAATGCGGCACTTATTGCCAATACACTGGCGGGCGATGCTGAGGCTGTATGCAGAAATATCAATGAGTATGCCACAGTAGATGAGCTGGCTGTAGCTATCGAGCTTAGGACCAAGGGCTATGTTACAGACAAGGCGTTTAAAGCCTTGCCCGAGAAGCCTGAAAGCGAAAAGCTAACAGAGGTGTACAACCAGTGTCAGGAGATTAAGAATAATAAGATAAAAGGGCTAGGGAAGGAAAAGGAAGCATATTACAAATCCCTTATCAGCCTTATCAAGGACAGCAACAAGAATTATGTAGTAAAAACACTTCTTTCCCTTTTGACATCAAAGAGTCTGGAGATAGAAGAAAGCGCCAGAAGCCAGATGTACATGCAGCTGGCTAAGGGATACCAGTATGCCAATATGGGTGAGCAGGTAAGCAGCTATCTGGATCTGGCTCTGACCAATGCAGCCAATGCATCAGATAAAGAATATGCACAGGCTATGGGCCTTTTAGTAGATTATATCGCAGGTAAAAGCCTTTCTTATAGCGAGCTGGACAGATGCATTGAACAGGCCATGAATCACGTGATTTCTGTGCCTATGTCACTTTTTGTCAGGGACAACACAGCTGCAGTTAATGGCATGCTTATCTATGTAAATGATGAAGAGATTATAGATCCCGGTAAGTCCTTTGAGTCAATTATTAAAAACGAAGTGACTCAGAAGCGTGCTACCATTAATATTGGACGTATTGATACATCAGCATTCCCTAAGCTTTCTACCAAGATAAGCTTTGGTGATGCAGCAGGCATTACTATTGACAATATTAAGAATAATATAGAGATTACTGATTGCGAATTCCCTATCGTTGATTATGAAGTAAGTGAGCGACAAGCATCAGGCACAAGAGTCATTCTGATGTGCGATAATTCCGGTAGTATGAGCAACGATATAGATAATCTTCGTGACGCTGTAAAGAGCTTTGCAGATGGTATGCAGGAGGGTGAGGAAGTAGCAGTAGTAGGCTTTACCAGCGGCGTTACTTTCCGCTCAGACTTCCTTACCAGTAAGGAAGAAGTAAAGGCTTATGCCGATAAAATGATAGCCAGTGGTGGCACCAATATCTATGGTCTTTTAGCAAATGTCACTCAGCTGTTTGGCGAAAATCAGGGCAGCAATAACGTACTCATCGTAATGACAGATGGTCTGGACAATTATGGACACACTGATTCTGAAATAAGAAGAGGCATCAGCGAGATAGTAGGTAATTATGGCTGTGCTATCTATACCATTGGTCTGGGCGATGGCACTGATTCAAATTATCTGCAGAATATTGCCAACTACGGTAACGGACAGTTCCTTCATGTAAGTCAGTCCAGCGACCTGGAATCTTTCTACAATTTCGTTCATTCTCAGGTGGCCAATCAGTATGTGATTACTTTTGAGGCTGTAGATCAGTCTCTGGTAAACAGAAAGCTGAATGTTACCTTGAATAATGTTATTGGTACTGCTGACAAGAAGTACAGCTTAAAGGATGATGCAGACTCCAGCTATGAGGATTATGTGGCTGACCGTTACAATCCTCTTGATCCTGACGGACTTCAGGTATATGGCTTTGGTAACACATATTTTTACCAGAGCGGTAAGGATACCACCCTTACCATGTACGGAGAGAATTTTACTAAGTTTACTGATTACAAGGTAAGACTGACCAGCAATACAAGAAATGTCACTTTGGCAGTTACTGTAAAGAGTGATACTGAAATGGAAGTAATTGTTCCGGGGACCATAGCTACAGGCAGCTATGAGCTTAAAGTATCCGGAAAAAATAAAGCAGAGGACAAGAATGCCAGTGCTACAGTGGCATCTGCCCTTACAGTAGGTACGGCACCGGAGCTTTCCAGCTTTAAATTTGGTGATTATGTATTTACCTGCGAAAATATAACAAAAAACAGTGATGAAGTCATTTTGTCAGATAATGTAACTCTGAATGGCTGGCTGCACTTTAAAGGAGATATCAAGCTTACAGGTAATTATGACGGTACAGTATCCCAGTATGTTACACTGACTGATAACAGTGGTTCTGAGGTTACATACTCCAGGCAGACTGCCAAGGGACTTACTAAGATTCTGGCAGCCAAGGGTACGCCGATTTCCATCCCCAGCCTGGGCAGCTTCAGGATTTATAGCGAATCCTACAACTCCGGCAGCTATGACAGCTTTAAGGTCGACTCCAGAGTGATCAATTCGCCTATTTATGTAAAGGGCTTCGCATATATTAAGGGTACTACGGCTCTTTATCCCGATATGTTCTATACAGAGGCCTTTTTCTCAGAACTCTCCATAGATTATCTGGATGCGATATTTAAGAATCTTCCAAAGGAGCTGTGGAATACAGCATTTACAGGAAGCTTCGCCCTTACCAATACCCAGATATGCATGAATGCTAGCCTGGAGCTTTCCTATAACAAATCAAATGATAAGAAAAAAAGTTTCCAGCTGGGTACAGTAGACCTTAGAATCGATAAATTTAAGGCAGATATAAATACCATAAAGGGTGAGTACGGCCTGGAATTTGAGGTGGGCTTCAGCGACTTCGAAGTAGGTGATATATCCATAGGTGGATTTGGACTTTCAGTGACTGCCGTAAATGGTGATTATTCGCCTATAGCTCTGGACAGCGTAGAGCTTTCAGTGTCCGGTAGCACAAAAGTAATGATACTGCAGACACCTGTACCTATGTACCTGTCGGGCCTGTCTTTTGGTGTGTCAGGTCTGTCCAAAGTTCATTCCAAGCAGGATATTCTGGGCTGCACTTTTGCAGGAGGCTTCAAGCTGGAATCCTCTGATATCATATCTAAAGTGCCTAAAAAGGTTAAAAATCTTTTCAAGATGAATGAACTGAAGCTGTTTGAAGTACCGGATGCCAAGCTTTCAGTGACACTACAGAATTTCAATATTAACTTCAGTGCTTCACTGGAATTCCTGGGCATGAAGATCGGTGAGTGTAAGATTAATCTGGGTAATTTCAATTATGAAAGTACAGTCCTTAACATAGATTGCGAGGAAAAGGGTGCCAGCGTTCAGCTCTGGGCAGGTATTCAGAAAGACTGGGCAAATCTCTCCATCGATGCCAGCGGTGAGGTGGACATTACACTTGGATATCCTGCCAGCGTACTTTCCCTGAAGGGCAATCTGTCATATGATATCAACTGGTTCATATTCTCATGGGGCAAGGACGTATACGCAGACTTTGGCATGGGACTTCTCTGGAACGAGGATAATCAAGAGATACAGTTCATACTGAAGGTATATTACCAGAAGTCCAATGGTGACTATGACGGTTTTAGAATAGATGTTTCACCAACTATGGGCAACCAGAAACATAATTATTAATACAGGGGGGAGAAGAGAGTGAAAAAGAAATTTTTATCAATTTTAATAGTTTTGCTCATGGTAATTACCATGGCAGCACCATCTATCCGCCTGTATGCAGCACCGGATGATGAGGGGCAGGAGGCTGGAGATGAGCTCACTGAGGCCTTTTTCGAAGATATTAAGGAGGGAGATATCTTCTTAGTATATGTTGAATGGGAAAAGAGTCAGCCTATCGTCAAGTTCCGCTCTCCATCAGGTGTTATATATGATACGAGCGAGGCAAAAGAGGGTACCACACTTACCATGGGTGAGGACGGATACTTCTACCAGATTGCAGATCCTGAGCCGGGCGAGTGGTACGTGCTTTTTAACAAGAAGGACAACGAATCTATCTCTATCGACCTGCAGGAAGTCAGTGCACCTTTTGTGGTAACCGATGTGAAAGTCGGAGATATTACAGGCTCTGATGCCAAGGTAAGCTTTAAGGTAAATTACCGCGATTATATTGGATTCAATTATAAAATATCTGTTTCTGTAGACGGCAGCAAGGGAGAAGTAGTGTATGAAGGCTCTGCCTATACCAATGAAGAGGTAGAGCAGACCATTGATATGTCACGCTTTGGCTCATCTGACCACTACAGAGTCTATGTATATGCTTCCTATGGAAAGGATGGGGGACAGGTAGGAGAAGGTGCTTTTTCTGACAGATTCACCTTCAATAATTCCAATATTTATGATATGCAGACACCTGTATCTGTTACGGTGTCGCCTGATGACTTCTCTGTTAAGGTGACACTGGATAAGAGCTACAGATACAGCTATCTTTTGGCTTATTTTATCGATGACAGCACTGAGCCTGCCTTCTTCATGGAAGTGCCTGAAGATGGGGAAAAAAGCATCGATTACGTATATGATGTCAATGCAAAATCGGTAAGAGTAGAGGTATCTGAAAAGAGGTCCAACGGAGCTTACAGCCTGCCGAAAAAATATACTGTTAATCTGGCGAAGCTGCCCAAAATCACTTTTGACAGTGTAGAGCTTACCAACAAGCGTTTTATCGCCTATGGCTACAGCGGCTTTACCCCCAAGACTACCATTACCATTGCAGTAAATGATGTAAAGGGTGAGTATATACTGAATGCTGCTGAGGGCAGTATGACAGCGGCTTTAAATAATACTTATAATGAGGTGACAGTAAGCTTTACTGACAGCCAGGATGTTACCGTGCTCTACAAGACAGAGATTTATATGGATATCGAGGCTCCTCGTATCTATATGCTGCAGGATTACACCAATGTAAAAACATCCGGAAAGAGCTACAATGTGCTGGGTACAGTCACAGGAGCTGACAGCTTTACCATCGGAGGCAAGGAAGTAGCTCTGAATAATGATGGCACTTTTGCTTTCTCATTGGAGCTTAAAAAGGGTGAAAACGAATTTTTGGCAGAGGCCAGAGATATGGCCGGTAATGTAAGCTACTATACTATTACCATTCACTCAGCAGATCTGGCACCGACTCCTACACCTCAAGCGCCCGGCGAGGGAGGCAGCAGTACAGGAAATACCGGTAATGGACCTAAGGCAGGTCTGCTCAGTTTTTTACCGGCTATTATAGCGGGAATTCTGGGCATAGCCCTTATCGTTCTTGTCCTTGTACTGGGACATAAGCAAAAAGCCTCCACAGTCCTTGGCGATGTGAGAAAGATAGTAATTTTCCTGGGGGCTCTGGGCTTGATTTTTACAGGCTTTTCCACTTACAATTTTGTTAAGACCAATCTTTTTGTTAACTCCACCGAATTCATCGATATGGCTTATCACTCCATTGATGAAGCAGGCGCCTACCTGCAGCAGCTTGCTTTCTGGAAAAAGCTGACTATAGCGGGAGCTGTAGAGCTGGGAGTATGTGTGGTAGGCATTGTAGTACTGACTCTTATAAACATGACTAAAAAGAAAAAGGCTGATAATTAAGCAATTATGACAAATCCTTTTAAACAGTTATCAAAAAAAGAATGGATTCTTTGGGAAGTATCATTGGCCGCCGTTATAGCGGCCAATCTTCTTTCAGGGGGCTTTGATATATTGACGCTGGTGGCCACCTGTTTAGGTGTTACTTCCTTGATTTTTGCGGCAAAAGGCAATGCCTGGGCTATGGTTCTTATGATAGTTTTCAGTATGCTCTATGGTATTATTTCCTGGAGATTCCGCTACTGGGGCGAGATGATTACCTATATGGGGATGGCTATGCCTATGTCTGCCTGGGCTCTATATACATGGCTTACCCACCCGGCCGAGAATGGCCGCGAGGTGGCGATACAGAAGCTCACATTAAAGCAGGCGCAGGTGCTGGAGTTTTTTACCATAATAGTAACAGTGGGATTTTACTTCCTTTTAAAAAAGCTGGACACCCCCAATCTGATTATGAGCACCCTTTCCATAACCACCAGCTTTTTGGCAGCGGCGCTTACCATGCTCAGGTCCTCCTATTTTGCTCTGGTGTATGCGATGAATGACCTGATACTTGTGGTACTGTGGACACTGGCCTCTGCCAAGAACCCTGCATATATACCGGTTGTAGTCAATTTTGTCATATTTTTTGTAAATGATATGTATGGCTATATCAGCTGGAAGAAGAGAGAAGTTTAGAAAAGTATAATAAGAATATAATTAAATCTTTACTTCTTTCGTGTATTATTAGTATGCTGATAACTATGCATAACGAAAGGGAAAGATATGAAAACGAGTTTGCAGCCGTATTTTAAGACCTACGACGAATACTTAAATGAAAATAGAAAAAAGATTAATGTGCTGATGGACAGAGTGCTTATGGTAATTACGCTTACCGGGCCTTTGTTGTATTTGGCAAAGCTGTTTGGGCTTTTTTCCGGAATATCCTACGTTAATATTTCTATAGTATTTGCTATTACAGTAGTGCTGGCTGTCACTCATCATATAGTTATTAAAAAATTTGTGGTATCAAAGTATGCTGCTATTTTAGTGCTTTTGTCCATTAATTGTATTCAGGTACTTATGGCCAATGTACACATAGGTATTTATATGACACTTTTTCTGGTACCTATGGTCAGCATTATCTATTTTAACAGGGTAATTTATTTTGTTGCCTGTTTTATCAATTTTGTTTCTACCTGCGTGATTGCCTGGACTACAGCTGACTATTTCGCTGACAGAGACAGCGTATATAATGGTGACGCTTTAGGCTGGTTTACCAATCGCATGGGCGGATACATTATAGAGAGTTTTCTGATGATTTGTCTGGGCTATCTGGTAGTCAAAGTCATCTCTGACAGCTCCAAGAAGCTTTATATTTCGCTTATTGAAAACAAGATGGATAATATGACAGGTATCCTAAACAGAAAGGCTTTCGAGGAAGATAAGGCAGCGATTAAGAGAGATGTACTGCCTAAGGATCTGGTGCTTTTTTATATCGATATAAACAGCCTCAAAATCGTCAATGACGATAAGGGACATATGTCAGGAGATGAGCTTATTAGCGGTGCCGCTATCTGTATCACAGAGGTGCTGGGGCAGTATGGCAAGATATACAGAGTAGGTGGAGATGAATTCGTGTCTATTATACACACGGATGTCCCTGCGACTCAGCTGGTAGACGCCTTAAATGAACGCGTTATGAGCTGGTCGGGTAAGACGGTAGACTCCCTGAAGCTATCTATCGGCTACTCAAGGGTGGCAGATGGACATGCACCTACATTTGATGCCATGGAAAATGAAGCTGAGCAGATGATGTACGCTGATAAGCGTCGTTTCTACTCGGAAAGTGGTTTTGACAGACGTAAAAACAGAAATTAGACAGGATTACTTAATACAGGAGGACACGTGTATAACTATATTTTATTTGACTTGGACGGCACACTGACTGATCCTGCAGAAGGTATTACCAATTCAGCAGCTTATGCTTTGGAAAAACTGGGCATTATAAACACAGACAGGACGGAGCTTTATCCCTTTATAGGACCGCCACTTTATGATTCCTTCAGGGAATTTTGTGGGCTTAGCCACGAAGATGCCACAAAGGCTGTAAGCTTCTATAGGGAAAATTTTAGGGAAAAGGGTATTTTTGAAAATAAAGTCTATGATGGCATTCCGGAAGTGCTTAAAGCATTGAAGGCTGCAGGCTGCAAGCTTTCTTTAGCTACTTCAAAGCCGGATATTTTTGCAGAGAAGATTCTGGACCATTTTGATTTGCTTAAGTACTTTGATTTTATAGCTGCATCCACACTGGCCGGAGATCGAGGGACCAAGGCAGATGTTGTGCGCTATGCCCTGGAGCAGCTAAAGGTAGAGGACTTATCCGAGGCGTTAATGGTAGGAGACAGAAAGTTTGATATAGAAGGGGCAAAGGAGTGCGGCATAGACTCTGTAGGCGTGATTTTTGGCTATGGTGGGCGCGAAGAGCTGGCTGTGGCCGGAGCCACATTTCTGGCAGAAAAGCCTGATGACATATTAAGAATTGTACAGTCTCATGGGGAGGACTAAAGAGTGGATTTATCTAACATTACAGTAAATACTCATAGCAGCATTAGAATTACAGGATCGAAGGTTTTATACTTTGATCCTTTTGAAATTGCAAAAGAATGTCATGACGCAGATATTATATTTATAACACATGAGCACTATGATCATTTTGATCCTGCGTCTATCCATAAGCTTATGAAGGAGGACACAGTGCTGGTGGCTCCTGCCTCCATGTCCAAGGCTCTCGCAAAGGAATTTCCGGACGTCAGTGCTGAGCTCTGGGAGCCTGGCACTATTCATGAATTCCAGGGCCTTTGGGTAGAAACTATACCTGCCTACAATATCCTTAAGCCATTTCATCCCAAGGGAAACAGGTGGCAGGGCTATCTGGTAAAGATGGATGGCATCAGCTACTATGTAGCCGGTGACACCGATGTCAATGAGGAGATGAAATCCGTGCGCTGCGACGTAGCGCTGGTACCTATTGGCGGCAAATACACCATGGATAAGAAGCAGGCAGCCGAATACATCTTAAGCATAAAGCCTGCCGCTGTAATCCCTACACACTACGGCACCATCGTCGGCAAGCCTACCGACGGCGACACCTTCATGCAATATATCAACGACGCAAACCCCACCATAATTTCTTGTCACGGGGACGTTTCTCGCTGACAACTTTTTTGCGTTAAAGAATTTTTCACTTTGTTCAAAAAGGAGCAAACATATGAGGTTGAAGAATTTATTAATGGCATTATTCTTTTGTATAATTTCAATTGCAATAATCCAACCTATGACTTGTGTTTATGCGGAGGAATCTGAAACTGCAGATGTTGAGATTGAAACATCTGTAGGTAATAATGATGATAAGAATACTGTGATTATTGTGAAGGTTACAAACAATAATCTTTATACCATTATGGATATGAAGTCCAAGATTACACTTCCGCAAGGGGTAAAATTAGAGGATGGAAGTGGTGAAGCAAGCATTAAGATAGGATCACTTAATCCGGGAGAGTCAAAAGAAATAAGTTTTGTAATTCCGAAGAATAATAATGTGATGTTGTATTTGATTATTGGTGGAATTGTAGGAATTATACTTATTGTAGTTTTAATAATTGTATTTTTAAAAATTAATTCGGGGAAAAAGAAAAAAGCAATAGCAGCATCAATGTCAATACTAATTTTCATTACATCTGTGATAGCTTACCTACCGGCTGAGGCTAAGGCGGCAGACGTTACACGTGCTGTTCAAGTGGAATTTCAGCATGAAAAGAGAAATTATGTTGCAACTGTATCTATTGAATATAATGACAAGAGCAATCTTTTGAATATTGATGTGTCACATTTTAATGCTAACGGTGAAAAGGACACTTATGTAATTACTGAGGATTTTGGGAGTATTGCGGGTACTCTTGATAATGCAGATTACTATCAGGGAATATCAATTGATATCTACAATGATAAAAATACTAATGTTTATCATGCGGACTTGGCATCAATGAATAGTTGGAATTTTGTTAATCCCGGTTTGTTTCCGGGAACAAATTTGGTGGTTATTACTGCAGGTGCAAAGCAGGCTATATCGACACATTTCCATTTGATTGATTATTTTGGTGAGAATTATCAGTGGACTAGTGGTGCAGGGGTAGATACAGATGGTGATGGTTTGGATGATACACTGGAAGCATATTGGGGAAGTGACCCTAATTGCCGGGATACAGATGGTGACGGTCTTAGCGACTATGATGAGGTTGCTTTAGTAGGCACAGATCCATGTAAAATTGATACGAACGATGACGGAGTGAATGATTTTGATGAAGACGCTGATGGTGACGGCTTAATTAATGGTAAAGAAATAGAATTCCTTACATTACCAAGAGGTTGGGATACAGATGGTGATGGCCTTAATGACTATCAGGAATTATATACATATAATACGAATCCTAAGGTTGCGGACACCGATGGGGATTCCGGTTCGGATTCTTGGGAATTACTGAATGGATATGATCCGCTGGTTTATAATGCGCATTTTGTTTTGGCTGCTGCTGGTGGAGCTGTTGTTGATGAATTAACGCCTGTTGTAGCATCTGTTGAACTGGAACTTACAAGTGGTGATAAGTCCTCTCTTAGAGTTGAGGAGGTTTCGTCCTTTGACTGTTATGCACTTAATCCTTTTATACCCGGATATCTTGGTGTGGCGTATGATTTTAGCGTAGATGGAACATTTGACAGGGCTTGTCTTACTTTTGCTTTTGATAAGAGTCTTGGAGAAATAAGCGAAGACTTCCAGCCAAGAATTTATTATTATGATGAGGAAAATGATGTACTTGAAGAGCTTCCTGATCAAAATGTTGAGAATGGCAAGGTAACTGCATATACCACACATTTTTCAAAGTATATTCTTCTTAATAAGGTGATATTTGATAAAGCATTTAAAGAGGGTATTCTAGCTCCGTATGCTGGCAACGGAAATATGCAGATTGTGTTTGTTATTGATTACTCTGGAAGCATGAATGATAATGATCCAAATTATGTTCGTTTAAAGCTTACAAATTCCTTTATTGATTATTTAGGGGAAGAGGATGAGGTTGGTGTTGTAAAGTTTATTGCAATTCCTGAAACAGTAATTAGGTTTACAACAGATAAAGAAGCAGCTAAAAATGTCGTATCATCAATAACAAACGATGATGGCAGTGGTTGTGGTACTAATTCAGGTACAGACGGTGGCGAAGCTATATCAGCAGCGCTTGATATGTTTGACCCTAATAGTAATACTAAGAAATTGATAATTTTCCTTACTGATGGAGAAGATACGGAAACTACTGTATCGTACGAAAATAATACTATTCGTGCGAGAGAAATGGGGGTTCATATTTGCACAATTGGCCTTGGAGAGGCTAATGAGACACTATTAAAGGAAATTGCGGCCAATAACAGTGGTAGCTATTATAAGGTATCTCTTCTTGATGATGAAGCTATTGCTGGTGCATATTTAATCTATGATGAACTGAGACAGGAATCAATTGATATTACAGTTGATTCTAATAATGATGGTATTTCTGATTATTATACCCAGCTTATTTATGAAGGAACTCTTGTATTAAGTAATGGTTCTTCAGAACTTTCGGGTATAGATTTTAACTATAATGAATATGGTATAGCGTCCGCTGATTGGGACGGTGATGGTCTCCTAAACGGTGAAGAATTGTATATAGAAGAATTTTATCTTAATGACAGGATGTACGTTGTCGTTCATATGAAGTCAAATCCGCTTATTGCGCACAGTGATGGTGATGGTGTAGATGATTATACTGAAATGAAGATATGTGGATCAGACCCGATGAAATATGATCTTGTTTTACACAGTGGCGATTATGAATATCTAAGAAATAATAGTGCTTTCTATTATGAAAATGCAGTATCTAATTATTATGATAATTTCCTTATTCGCGCTAATAATGGCTTGGGGGCTTTGATTTTTGGTGTATGGGATAAGAGCGAAGTATTTAGAAGTGTTTTCCTAGAGTACTTTAATTCTTATGCTGTTGGAGAAAAATTTGATCAAATTATCCTTTCAGAAAAAAAGAAGACAGCTATTGAAATATTGGATAAAATATGTGGAATAGCTGATTTTACAGGAGACATGAATGATTACCATGGATTTATGACTGATATGATAAAACTGAAGGGGTACGTTAACGGTATAAAAACAGATGATGAAATTGACAAATACGTAGGAAAAGAAATTACGGATTTAATTGTCAAATATAAAAATAAGAGTTTAGATGCACGGCAGATCAGAATGGAATCATATGGCATTGAAGGTAAGGTCACTAGACTTACAGATGATGACATACTAAAAATTGGCGGTAAAGTGTCAAAGGTTGAGGGAGTCATGGACAAAGTTGATGCAGGCCTGCAGTTTGTAGGATATGCCACTGAACTTGTTGGTCATATCGGTGAGCTTGCTGCAACAAGAGCTAATTATGATGTTGTTAATTCAAATCTTGATGCTATACGAAAGATGAAGAATATGACGACAGAAAACGAGATGCTTGCAGCTTTGAATCAAACAGAGGGGCTGATTACATGCGTATTTTTATCTTATGTAGCAGTCATTTTAGAAGATATTGCTGCAGATACGATGGACTTTGCTGTGGATCTGGCTGTTAGTGCTGTTGCAAGTGCTGTTCCTGCAGTAGCGGTAGCAAAAATAATAATCGATGGCACAGACCTTCTGTTTGGTGTTAGCGAAGATATAGAGGAGCAGTATAAGCTGTTAGCATGCTCATTAATATCTGATTCATATAAATCATTGGAGCAGGATTGCATCATGGGATTAAGTCCAAGCTTTAGTATGAATGGTGATAATGGTTCATATACTGCAGTTTTAGTAAAAATTAATCCGAACTATACTGATATTAATTTCCAAAGATATTTTTGCAATTTGGCACAGTCCAGAATATATGGAGAAAAGACATATTATGACTGGATGAAAGGCGGCGGTATTTTAGCTTTTGTAAATGATTGGATATTAGATATTAAAGAAGTTGAGGAGAAGGTGGACGCAAACGTAGATAACATAAAATTGGTAGGGACGAGAAATGGATGTGCAATGGAAAAGAATGCATGGGATGAGCGATAGAGGTAGAAAGGAAAATATATGGCCTTTTTAATAGTTGCATTTGTACTTGATATTATTATTTTTTATACAGTGTATAGACATATTATTGATACAAAAGCAACGGAAGGGATATGTGTAAACTGTAGAACGTTGGCTCGTGCCATGGGTGGTGTCGGGCCACGTTATTCCTGTACATACAAATATTCGGTAAATGGCAATGAATATAATGCTGATGACGTATTAAAACGAGTAAAAAAAGCCACCATTGGAACAGAGACTATTATTTATTATAAAAAAGATGATCCATCAAAGATAATTACCAGGGATGGAATTAAAGGCATATGTATAATTGCGTTAATCGGAAACGTTGCTGCTGTGATTTTTGTTGTGTTGATGAATATAATAGCTTATTAAAATACTTCCATAAATCAATAGAGTGATAATGGCCATGAGCTGACCATTAGTTAGAAAACCGAAAATATGAGATTTTGAATCACGTAGATATTCCAAGAAAAATCTGAATACACTGTAAATACAGGCAAAGCATGGATAAAGCAGCTTCTTTATGTGATATTTATCTCGTAATATTATTACGATTTGAATAATCAAAAAGTCAAGGATACATTCAAAAAGCTGTACAGGTAATTTGATAGGGAAGGGTCCGTTCCATAAAGTGATAGGGCCGCAGCATCCTGCAAAGAAGCATCCTGTGCGTATGCAAATTAGCATTGTAATACATGCCGGTGTGCAGTAGTCAAGAAAGGATGTAAAGTAAGCGATGAATAATCGCCCGTATTGTCACCGCTGTATCAAAACTATACACTCAAATCTTCACAGGCTAAATAGGAAGATCCGGGTGGTTTTCAGCGGTCATTGTTTCTGTATCGCGCAGTCCTGTGCAGTGCTCC
>JAZLGU010000007.1:0-1702 GCA_045616485.1 Lachnospiraceae bacterium | reverse complement strand
TGAACGTGATGACTATGGTGGTCAGACTACTGATTATGTTAAGGCTGATGAGGTTTGGGCGATGCTTATGCAGACTAACTACTCAGAACAGCAGGCACAGGGTACGCCTATGAATCGAAGCCAGCTAAGGTTTAAAATCCGCCCTCGCCATGATATTGAGCGTGGCTGGAGGATTAAATACAGTAGTAGCTACTATGTTGTGGATGTTGTAGATAATACCTTTAGGGATAATACTTCCATCATAGTTCACAGTTTGGAATCGGGGGTGTGATTTATGCCTTGGTTTAATGTATCAGTATCCAGAGCCGAGATGAGCAACCTCATGAAAAGCATTAATGCCTGGGATGGTAAGAAGCGTCTTGCTGTTGAAGAAGCACTGAAAAGCGGCACTAAGGATATCCAAAGACAGGCTAAAGAACGTACACCGTATAGAACAGGCAAGCTCAAGCGCTCTGTAAAACAGAAATATACTGTTGGTAAGATGCAAGGTATGGTCTATAGCAATCTTAAATATGCCCACTTGGTAGAATTTGGTTTTAAGGCGCATACTGTTAGTCCTAAAAATAAAAAAGCTATGAAAGTATCACAAGCTGGTGGTCATTACTTTACCAAGAAAGCTGAACTACCAAAGCAAATCGGTAGACCTTTCCTTAAGCCTGCCTACGAATATGAGGAGCAGCACATCATCAACAGTATTAAGAAGGCTTTGAATAAAGATGAAAAGATTACCTAATAACGCCTTACATAAGGTTTTGATTAAATTCCTTAGGGAAAACATTGATGCTGCCGTTTATGATTATGTGCCTGATGAATTCAAGCTTCCGTATGTTACTTTAGGCGCAATCAACGTGCAGGATAAATCCACCAAGATGGATGATCTGACTCACTTGTCTGTGCAGATACATCTCTGGAGTGGCTATAAAGGAAGGTACGAAATTAACGTGCTTGCAGAGAACATTATCAACCTTTTATCCAATAACCAGCTGGATATGGAGGAGGATGGGTTCTACTCAAATGCACAAGGGGTTGATTTTTACGAGTCCTTTCCTGAAGACGATGATGGGTATCATGGCGTGATATCCTTTGAAATGTTAGTACAAAATATAGAAGGAGCTGAAGAATAATGGCTACTATTACTTTTCCTAAAAAAACAAATGCCAGCACAACTGCTACTGCTGGCAAAGACTATCTTATTTATTTGAACACCGGCTCTACTGAAGCTACACCGACTTGGACCCTTTTAGGCGGTCAACGTAGCGGTGACCTGTCCCGTACTGCCGAGGAAATTGATGCCAGTACCAAAACTTCTGGTGGCTGGAAATCTGTTATTCCTGGCTTAAAGAGCTGGTCTATTGACCTTGAGAGTGTATATCTTGCAGGCGATACAGGTGCTAAGTTCCTGGAAGCAGCATTCTTAGCTGGGGAAGAGGTACACGTAAAATTTGAATACCCGGACAAGTCTTATGTTACCGGCTGGGGTTCTATTACTGAATGTTCCTTAGGTACCCCTCACGATGACGTTGCTACCTTGACTGGCACTATTGCTGGTGACGGTCCTTTAGGTGAACTTACTACTGTATGAGGTGTAGCGAATGAAAAAGGTACAATTTGATGTTTTCGGTGATGGTCAATATTTATATTTTGATATTGGCCGTCTTATCCAGATTGAAGGGCAGACAGGTAAATCTGCTGCCGATTTGAT
>JAZLGU010000006.1:0-43502 GCA_045616485.1 Lachnospiraceae bacterium | reverse complement strand
ATATTTGACCCGAGTGGATACAGGCACTTTGCAGACGGGACCGTCGCGAGTTCTGGTTCCAGCCCGGAACTCGCAGGGCGCATCTGTTAGTGCCTGTCCACGAGTGGTCAACTACTGGTAGAGGGAGTGCTTTGCTGCATGGCTTATATTATTATTTATTATCAATTTGCCGTAGCATACATCTCATGCGCCTGGCCGGATACAGCGAGCCCAGGGAGCAAGCGGAGCTAAAAAGTTGACAGAGAGAAACGTCCCCGTGACAAAAAGTTGACAGTGAGAAACGTCCCCGTGACAATTACCCGTGACAATTATTTTATTGCTTTCATGGTGTTGAATTTGAACAGTAAAAGGTAGTAGGCCCAGAAAATCAGGCGGATAAGGACGTACATGATGAGAAGGGCCAGGGGGAGGGCTCTGGCGGGGGCAAAAGCCGGTGGATTTGTGGAAACGTTCTGATTCCATATAAAGAGCAGAAGGGTCAGCAGGATGAAATTGAAGGAATGGGCCTTGCTGAAGCTTTCTGTGTATTTGTATTTTTTACGGAGCAGAGGCAGGGGGAGAGAGCTGGTGTTTTCAGTCTCAGATGAAAGTCTTTTTTTCATAAGACCGTGTAGTACAAGAGGCACTACCAGGTCGAAAAGGCACAGGTATAGCGGAAGAGGGTTATAGTACTTGTTGATGGTGAAAAGTATAAATGTGGCGAAAAGCATAACTGCTTCAGCGCGATCTGCAATAAGTACACCTCTAAAAGCAGCTATACGTAAAAGCAGACGGTCCATCTTTAGTAATTCTTCTTTTTTTTCTTCACTGTTTTCCATGATACGACTCCTTTTTCACTGATTTTATGATAGCAGATATGAGTGCGCTTGTCTAAAGTTTTTCAAAAATGGTAAAGTTTTTTAAGATAAGAGTCGATAAAGAAGAGTAAGAAAAACTATATCTGTTTCCTAAAAAATGTTGATATATTTTAAGAAATTGTTTATAATATTTTCAGCTGTATTTTCAAAAAAGAAGGGAAAATTCGGGCTGGAAGGAGTAATTTTATGTTTGGATATGATATTGGTATTGACCTTGGAACAGCTACTGTTCTTGTATATATAAAAGGTAAGGGCGTAGTGCTTACCGAGCCTTCTGTTGTGGCCTTTGACCGTGATACAAATAAGATTCGTGCCATCGGAGAAGAAGCACGTCGTATGATAGGACGTACACCAGGCAATATTGTTGCAGTCAGACCTCTTCGCCATGGCGTTATCTCTGACTATACTGTTACAGAGAAGATGCTTAAGCATTTTGTTAATAAGGCTATTGGCAGACACCGTTTCGGCAAGCTCCGTGTTTCTATCTGTGTGCCATCAGGCGTTACAGAAGTTGAAAAGAGAGCTGTTGAGGATGCAGCATATACTATAGGTGCCAAGAGCGTTGCTATTATCGAGGAGCCTATTGCAGCAGCTATCGGTGCAGGTATCGATATTACCAAGCCTTGCGGCAACATGGTAGTGGATATCGGTGGCGGTACTACAGATATCGCAGTTATTTCCCTGGGTGGTACAGTAGTTTCCACATCCATAAAGGTAGCAGGTGATGACTTCGATGAGGCTATCAGCCGTTACCTCAGAAAAAATAAGAATATTATCATCGGTGAGCGTACAGCTGAAGAGATTAAGCTTCAGATCGGATCTGCATATCAGAGACCTGAAAGTATTGCCATGAATGTTAAGGGACGTGGCGCAGCATCAGGTCTGCCTAAGACTATCGCTGTTACTTCGGAGGATACACTGGCAGCTCTTTCCGAGCCTACTCTCCAGATAGTAGATGCTATTTCCAGAGTCTTCGAAAAGACTCCACCTGAGCTGGCAGCAGATATTGCCAATAACGGTATTGTCCTTACAGGTGGCGGATGCCAGCTTTGGGGACTTGAAGAACTTATACATAATAGAACAGGTATCACCACAATTACCGCTGACAACCCACGTACAGCAGTTGCTATCGGTACAGGCAGATATCTGGAAGTTATTGAACAGATGTAAGAATAGGAGAAAGGGAGCATGGTCAGAGGTCTTTATACTGCCTGGTCGGGCATGAGAAATGAACAAAAACGCTTAGACGTTATATCCAATAACATTGCCAATGCCGCTACCACAGGCTTCAAGACCGAGGGCGCTACCAGCCAGTCCTTTGACGATATGCTGGGTATCAAAGTCAAAGATAAGTCAGAGCGGATGGGGATGGATAATCGCATCATCGGCCGTGAGGCTTTGGGCGTAAAGATCGGCGAGACCTATACAGACTATACTCAGGGTTCCCTGCGACAGACAAATAATACTTATGATCTTGCTCTTGACGGTGACGGTTTTTTCCAGGTAAGAGTGGTAGACAGAGCCGGTGAGAGTCATATAAGATATACCAGAGCGGGCAATTTTACCATTACCAGAGACGGCTATATTACTGATGCTGATGGCAATCATCTGCAGAGTGAGGCAGGGGACCTGATAGTTCCTCTGGACGCAGGAGAGATCAGCTTCGACCAGAATGGCGCCATCTATGCTGACGGCGAGCTTATTGATCAGCTTCGTGTAGTGGACTTTGAAGATTATAATTACCTGAAAAAATTTGCAGATACATTTTATGAGCCGGTAAATGGCGCAAAAGAAAAAGAGGCGACCGGACTTGTGCGTCAGGGCTATCTTGAACAGTCCAATGTTCAGGTAGTCAATCAGATGGTCAATCTTATTGCCATTACCAGAGCATATGAGGCCAATCAGAAGGTTATCCAGACTATGGATTCTTCTCTTGAGCAGTCAGTTAACAGTATAGGTCGAGTTTCAGGCTGATATTAGCAGAAAGCAGGTGGCTAAATGGTTCGTTCATTATGGACAGGCGCATCAGGAATGATTGCACAGCAGACTGCTGTTGATACCATTTCTAATAATCTTTCCAACATCAATACTACCGGTTATAAAAAAGAGACTGTAGAGTTCAAAAGCTTGCTTTATTCCAAGCTTCAGAGAAAAACAGAAGACAATGAAGGCAATCCAAAGCCCGTTATCGGACAGGTGGGCGCGGGAGTCAGAACTGCTTCTATTACTTCACGTTACGACCAGGGTAATCTTACCGCTACAGGCAATACACTGGATCTGGCGCTGGAGGGCACAGGCTTTTTCCAGGTGTCCATGCCGGATGGCACTACAGGCTATACCAGACAGGGCAATTTCAATGTTTCCGTAGGCGTTAACGGTATGACGCTTTGTACATCAGACGGATATGCTGTTCATGACCGTGGCGGTAATGAGATAGTTTTCGGAGATGATGTGGAGACCAGCCGCCTTATTATCGACGCGGACGGACGTATCTTCTTCCGCAATCCTCAGGAGGAGATCGTTGATTTAAATATACAGATAGGACTGGTTCAGTTTAATAACAGAGCGGGTCTTACCAAGCTTTCCAGCAGCTATCTGGCTGCATCAGAGTCTTCCGGAGAGCCCAGATTTGAAGGGGATGACGATGCACTGAAGCTGACAAAAGTACGTTCAGGCTATCTGGAGGCTTCCAATGTGCAGGCAGTAGACGAGATGGTCAATCTGATTGTTGCACAGCGTGCATATGAAATGAATTCAAAGGTAATCACGGCATCTGACCAGATGCTGCAGCAGGCTAATCAGTTAAGAGGTTAATACTAAATGGCTATTTCCATAGGCAGCAATTACGCTCAACAATTAAACAGCTTAAAGACTGAGACCAGTGGTGACAAGCTTACAGGTAAGCTTAATGGCATTGATACCATGACTGCGTCTGAAGCTGAGCTTATGGATGCCTGCAAGGGTTTTGAGCAGTATCTTATTGAACAGGTAATAAAGTCTTCCAAGCAGGCACTTTGCCCTGATGATGATCTGAAGGACAACGCTTATATGAAGACTTTTGGTGATACACTCTACGAGCAGTATGCCAAAATCATTTCAGATAATGCCAATCTTGGTATTGCGGATATGCTATATAAGTCTATTCGTGATAATGGTGGTGTTACTGTAAAGCCTGGAGAAGTAGAAGATATTTCGGTGATACCCGACATTAAAGCAGAAGAAAAAAACAGATAATTACAGAGGCAGGCTGATAGCCTGCTTTTGTCATATACGCAGGTAGATATGGATATTCAGAAGGTAAAAGGATATATAAGCAGAATCACATATAGAAACCCGGATAATGGATATACGGTAATGACTCTGGATGTGGGAGAAGGAGATGAGGTATGCTGTGTAGGCATATGTTCTTCTTTTGACGAAGGAGAGTATGTGGAGGTAGAAGGAGAAGAATCATTTCACCCCCAGTATGGAGATCAGATAAAAATAAGCCGTATTGAGGCCATAGAGCCTACAGAAAGCAAGGATATGGAGCGCTACCTGGCTTCCGGCGCAATAAGCGGCGTGGGCCCTACTCTGGCTGCAAGGATCGTTAAAAAATTTGGCGATGACACTTTCAGAATTATGGAAGAAGAGCCTGAAAGACTGGCAGAGATAAAGGGTATAAGCGAACGTATTGCCCAGAATATAGGCATGCAGTTTGCTGAAAAGCATGAGGTGAGATCTGCCATGCTGTTCTTGCAAAAGCTTAATATTACCGGCCGCACAGCCATGAAGATATATACATATTATGGTCATAATATGTATCGTATTATCAGAGAAAATCCATATCGTCTGGCAGAGGATATAAGTGGAATCGGTTTCAAAATAGCTGATGAAATAGCCATGCAGCAGGGCGGGGCTATAGATGATGAATTCCGTATAAAGGCGGCTCTTTATTATAGTTTAAATCTGGCATCTGGCAATGGCCATGTTTATCTGCCCGAAGAGGAGCTGTATAAAAAGACCAGAGAGCTGGTAGATACAGATGATGAAAATATGTCCAGAGAGCTGTACAAGCTGGCCCTGGAAAGAAAGATAATCGTAAAGGAAGAAGAAGGAGAAAGGGGCGTTTTCCGCAAGGTCTACATATCCTCCTTCTATTACATGGAGCTCAATGTGGCCCGTATGCTTTGCGATCTGAACTGCCGATATGAGATATCTGATGAAAAGATAAAGGAGAGACTGCAGGGGGTAATAAAGGATCTGGATATTGATCCGGATGAGCTGCAGGAGTCTGCTGTATACGAAGCAGTAAAAAATGGTGTGTTTATACTGACCGGTGGACCCGGTACAGGAAAGACTACCACCATCAATATGATAATAAGATTTTTTGAGCGAGAGGGTATGGATGTGCTTCTTGCAGCGCCTACAGGCCGCGCAGCCAAGCGTATGTCCGAGACTACAGGCAAAGAGGCCCGTACCATCCACAGATTGCTGGAGATCCAGCGACTTCCTGATGACGCAGGGGATCTGAAAGGACTGGATTTTGCCAGGGATGAGTCCAATCCTCTGGAAGCTGATGCCATTATTATCGATGAGACATCCATGGTGGACATAACTCTTATGTATGCTCTCTTAAAGGCTATTACCGTAGGCACCAGAGTGATTTTTGTAGGAGATGAAAATCAGCTGCCTTCCGTAGGCCCAGGCAATGTATTAAAAGATATTATTGCATCCGGAGCTTTTAACACTGTTCTTCTGCAAAAGATTTTCCGCCAGGCAGCTGAAAGCGACATTATTGTAAACGCCCACAAGATTAACAGAGGTGAGCGGATAGAGCTGGTCAATAAGCAGGGAAGCGATTTCTTTTTCCTGAACCGCAGAGATGCGGCCGAGATAGCCGATGGTATCATATACCTGGTAAAACAGAAGCTATCGGGATTTTTAAAGGTGGACCCAAAAGAAATACAGGTGCTGACTCCTATGAGGGCAGGTATGCTGGGCTGTGAGGGCCTGAATCTGAGACTTCAGGAGGCTTTGAATCCTGCTGCTCCGAACAAGCATGAGCATCAGTTTGAGGGAGAGAAAATCCTGCGTGAAGGCGATAAGGTCATGCAGATAAAGAATGACTACCAGCTGGAGTGGGAAGTGCGTTCCAGACATGGCGTAGTCATAGATTCCGGCACCGGAGTTTTTAACGGAGATTGCGGTACCATTAAAAATGTAGATAAATACGCCCAGACCATAACAGTGGAATTTGAAGAGGGTAGGGAGGTAAGATACCAGTTCTCCCAGTGTGATGAACTGCAGCTGTCTTATGCAGTGACTATTCACAAATCCCAGGGGTCTGAGTATCCTGCGGTAGTGCTTCCTTTACTAACAGGACCACGTATGCTTTTTAACAGAAACGTCCTTTATACCGGCGTTACCAGAGCCAAGCGCTGCGTGACTATTATTGGGGCCAGCGATACCGTAGACATGATGATAGATAATGTAATGGAGCAGACCAGATACTCCGGCCTTTGCCAGGCTATTAGGGATTGTATGTAGTTTGTTATTTATTGTTTATCCTTAATTAATTGAATTTATGCAGTAATGGATATAGAATGAACATGTATCTGTCCGGGAGAGAAAGGCAGATATGAATATATTAAGGCTTTTATTTCCCTATATATGCCCTGTATGCAGGTCGCCGGTCACGGGCTTTACTGTCCATGAGAAATGTCTTAAATCTCAGATTTTTGTGACGGATCCTTACTGCATGAGATGTGGAAGACCCATGAAGGACCATAAAGAGTACTGCGAGCAGTGCGAAAATGGTGAATTTCCCTACGAAGCCGGCAGATGCGTATTTCTATATCATTCCGATATAGGTCCTACCATTGCCGAGTTTAAAAACAAAGGGTTTAGTGAGCTGCCTTGCTTCTTTGGGAAAATGGCAGTAAAGTACCACAGTGGATTTATAGCATCCACGAAAGCTGAAATGATAGTAGCGGTACCCATTACAGCAAAAAAACTTAGAATCAGAGGCTTCAATCAGTCTGAACGTCTGGCGCGTGCCCTGGCAAAACAAACAGGCATACCATTTTCAGATGCGCTGGAAAAGACAAAGGATACTGTGGAGCAGAAGACCTTGGGGAAAAGGGAAAGACAAAGAAATCTGGAAAAATGCTTCAGAGTCAGGCATGGAAAATGTTTGAAAGGTTCAGTGATAGTGGTGGATGATATTTTTACCACCGGTAGCACTGTGGCTGCTGTAGCGGCGGCACTTAAAAAATCAGGAGTTGAAAGGGTATATTTTATCTGTGCTGCATCAGCTCATAGCTAGCACGATAAAAGGAAAGGATTTGTGTATGGAGTTACGTAATTGTCCCAGCTGTGGAAAAATGTTTACTTATTTGCCAGGCAATCCGCCTGTCTGCCAGTCATGCGTAAAGGCCATGGATGAAAAGTTTGACGAAGTAAAGAAGTATGTATATGATCATCCGAGATGTGGTATCCAAGAGCTTTGCGAAGCTATGGAAGTCACACCCAATCAGGTGCATAAATGGATACGAGAGGAGAGACTGACTTTCGCTGAGTCTTCTGATATAGCACTCAATTGTGAACAGTGTGGAGCACGTATTCTTACCGGACGTTTTTGCAAGAAATGTAAGGACAGCATGGCTAAGGGACTGGGTAATCTTTATAAGAAGCCGGAGCCTGCTCCTGTTGAAAAGAAGAAGCCTGATGGCAATAAGATGAGATTTGTACAAAATTAAAAATGATACAGTAATTAAAAGTGACACGGGGCCGTTTCTAATGGACAACTTATTTAAAATAAGATGCCAATTAGAAACGGCCCCGTGTCTATTTAGGGTAAAAATGATTACTTGTAAGCTTATTTTACTGTTACTTTTGTGATGTGTGGCTGAGCACCGTTATACCAGTAAAGGAAGCCCTCTGCGTCGATCTTCTCGCCGCCCTTGAAAGCCTCTACAGCCTTGTAAACATCTGTGTCCTTACCGCAAAGATAAGACTCTACTGTAAATGTAACTGTAGTAGTACCATCTGTAACATCAAAGTAAAGGTCATCGCCCTGAACACCTGAGCCATCCCACTTGTAAAGAGAGCCCTTGCCGTCCTTAGCAACTACTGTAAGATCCTTGAAGGAAACAAGGAAATTCTGAATAGCTACGAGCTCATCGTTTTTACCAAACTTGGAAGTAGCATCTGTTGCAGTAGCGGTATAAGAACCCTCAAGGATGGTGATAGTAGCATCTGTGATCTCTACTTCATCCTTCCATGCAGCCTTAACGCCCTCAACTCTGATCTTTGTACCGGGAACAAGCTTCTTGGATAACTCCTCGTCTACCTTTGCCTCGTAGATGAAGTAAGCACCCTTCTCGTCTGCAGCGTAGATTGTGAGCTTGTTTTCCCACCAGCTCTGATGAGCCTGTACGTATGTCTCAACGCAAACCTCTGTCTGAAGCTCTGCTGCGATATACTGCTCATATGTCATTACATTCTTGGAATCCTCTGAAGGAGCAGGTGTATTAGAAGGAGCAGATGTGTTGGTAGGAGCAGGTGTTGTGCTTGGATCTTCCTTAGCGGAGCCACATGCACAAAGTGCAATAACCAGTACGGAAGCAAGAGTCAAAAGAAATGATTTTTTCATATTATTTACCTCTTCTTTAAAAAATGTCGGAACCCGTTTTAAACGAATTCCGACACATTATACAATAGTTTTTGGTTAAGTGCAATATTTGTTTATTATCTCTTTTTTGATTTCTTTTTAATATATTGAGTAGCTACGTAAATAAGTATTCCTACCCAGGTAAGTACTACAGCTCCCAAAAGCAGGTCGGCAGTAATGGGGAGAGGCCCCAAATCACGGTTTACGGCTGCAGGAGCGTCTGTTCCACCGGAAATAGGCTGTATCTGATCCAGGTGGTAAAGAGAGGTCATATTGGCATAGATCGTGTTTATGGCTTCATCATTCCATTCTTTTTTACGAATGGCGTTTTTAACGGATTCTTCAATCAGGGCGCCTGCGGCTTCTCTAAGGGAAGCGGAGCCGTTGAAAACCGGAGTAACAAAGGTGTTGGCTGTATTGTTAAGCAGCAGCTTGCTGGCTTTTATTTTAACAGAGTAGTACCGGTCGTTGTCTTCGCCCTCTCTGGAAAGGTAGTCCTGATAGGAGGAATCATTCAGAGCCTTGGATGTAACAGGCACATAACCTTCAGTCTCGGAAAAGCCTATCTGTACTTCATTGGTAAGCATGTACTGGGCAAAGAGCCAGGAAGCCAATACTTCCTGAGGATCTTCCTTGTTGAAAATACAAATGGAAGGACCCTGGGAAATCATTTTAGGATGCTCCGGATCAAACTGAGGAATGGCAACTACTTCTGTTTCAAATTTTACCAGATTGTCCTTACTGATTTCGATAAGGGGAGCATCGGAGCCTATCCAGGTGGAGCCTGCAGTGGAGTCAATGGCAAAAATACACTGGCCTGCATTTAAAAAGTCTCCCGGATAAGAACTGATCTTAAAAGTGGAAAATGCCTTGCTGCGGGCATGCTGGTTTACCGTAGTCAATATGGCAGTGGTCTCAGGGTTAAAAATACCAATATTGGCCTTGCTGTCTGAATATGGTGCGTTCAGCTGCTTTAGCATGGTAATCATCATATTGTCTGTGGATTTATAGATAAAAGGAATCATAACCTTTTGACCATTAGCCACATAATTGCCATCGGCATCTTTTTCCATAGCCTTTTCCGATACTTCCCAAATAAAATCCCAGGTGAGCTTTTCGGGAAGGCTGTATCCCATGGACTCCAGTAAGGTTTTATTTACATACAAGGCCTCAGTGGAGCGCATGTAAGGAATGGCATAGTGCAGGCCGTTGATGATACATTCCTGCATGAATTCAGGGATCATCTCATTGGCAGAGGGACCGTCATACTTAAGCTCGGAGCCGGCAAAACCGTACTTTTTGTCATAGAAAAGATCATCCAGAGGAACTACAATCTTATCTCCTGCCAGATAGGTGGCGATATGATCGGGATAGGTAATGCAGACATTGGGAGTAGTATTGGTGGCAATATTGGTGATGACGTCATTTTTAAGTGAGACGTAATCGGAATAGCGCTTGAGGGTGACATGAATATTGGGGTACAGTTTTTCAAAATCAGCTACAGCCTGTTCATAGATAGCGACCTGCACCTTGTTACTGTCGTTTTTGGCCCAGAAAGTAATATTGTATTCGCGGCTGGTATCAAAGCTTTCGGGTACTTCAAAAGCACGTCTTGCAACACCGCCATGACAGCCTGTCATTGAGAGACAGGAAAGGATAAGCAGAGCGGCAAGTAAAAGTGATAAATGTTTTTTCATCCTTTTGTACCTCCCTGTGCTACGCCGTCCATTATCCTGTGGCGGAAGATAAGGAAAAGGACTATAAGTGGCAGTGAAATAATAACAACAGCAGCCATCATGGCCGGGATATTTTCACGGCCAAAGCCGTTTTCACGAATCTCCTGTATACCGTTTGATACAAGGAATTTGGTCTGATCGTCTGTTATGAGACGTGGCCATACGTAGGAATTCCAGCATTCAATTACTTTAAGGATAATGATAGTCACCATGGTAGGGCGGCATATGGGGATCAGCACTTTTAACAGATATCTTAAATCTGTGGTGCCATCCACCTTGGAAGCAAAGTAGAGCTCGTCAGGCACGCTGGCAAAATTTTCCTTCAGCAGGTATATGTAAAAAACTGAAGTAATGCTGGGCAAAACAAGACCGGTCATGGTGTTACGCAGGTTCATGTTGGTGATGGTAACAAAATTGGTAATAACTACCAGCTCATTTGGAATCATCATAAGGGCTAAAAACAGGGTGAACACAAGATTTTTCCCGGGGAATTCCAGACGGGCAAAGGCAAAGGCTGCAAAGGTAACTACTACCAGCATTATCGCCGTGGTAAAAAGGGTAAATATTAATGTGTTCAGCAAATATCTGCCCAGCGGAACTGTAGTAAAAGCAGATATGTAATTGGCAAAAGTAGGAGCAGTTGTGTAGAATTTGGGGATGAATTCACCATTGTAGGCACCATAGCTTTTTAAAGATGAAAGTACCATCCAGTAAAAAGGGAAAAGCACCAGGATGCCCCAGATGCTGAGACCCAGATAAATCAATGTGTTTTTAACAAAAGTCAGTGCTTTGGCACGTCGGGTTATTTTTTCGTAGTCCATATGTGCCTCCTAGTAATGAACGTGCTTTCTGCTGAAAAGCAGATTGATCACGGTAATAGTCAGTATAATGATGAAAAGTACAATAGCTGCTGCTGAAGCAAAGGATGGATAGCCGCCTGAATTGCCATACAGCATATCATATACATAGCCAACGATGGTATTCATTCCGGCAGCATTCAGATTGGTACCGAAGATGGCAACTTCGTCTGAATAAGCCTTAAAAGCACCAATGAAGCCGGTGATTATCAGATAAAATACGGTAGGACTGATCATGGGCAGAGTAATGCGGAAAAAAATCCTGGCCCCTTTGGTGCCGTCTACCTTGGCAGCATTGTAATAATTGTCGCTGACGGAAGCCAGGGCAGAAGTGAGAAGGAGAATCTTAAAGGGCATTACTATCCAGATGGTGTAAAAGCACATAACGAACATTTTGGCCCAGTAAGGTCCATCAATAAAATCTACGGAAGTGCCACCCAGACTGGTAATCAGAAGATTGATCATACCGTCAGTGTAGGCAGTTTTTTTGAAAAGAATCATAAATACCAGACCTACTGCCAAAGTGTTGGTAACATAGGGGAGAAAGTAAATAGTCTGATATAAATCACGCAGTACCTGTATTTTGGAAAGACCAAGGGAAATAAGCAGAGCCAGCCCGGTAGAGAGAGGCACAGTGATGATTACTATTATAAAAGTGTTTTTTACGGCCTGTAAAAAATAGGGATCGTGAAGAATATAAGAATAATTGTACCAACCGGTACCCAGAGAAGCTTGGGACGCGAAATTAAAGCCCTCTTCGAAAGAATAGACAAAGACATCTATGAGGGGGTATACCATGAATACACCTAAAAATAAAATGGCAGGTAAGAGATATAGCCAGGCTTTTTTGCTGTTTTTTTCCATATGATGCACCTTTTTAATTGTTCTTCCTAGCAAGTATACAAAAAAAAGGTGGCAAAAGCAAGAAAAAGAGTATACAATAGGAATATCTTTAACCATTATTATTACGGAGGTAGACTAGTTATGGTAACAAAGGTAAACACAAAAGAATATGATGAAGCTATCGCAACAGGTGTAGTGGTAGTAGACTTTTCCGCTACATGGTGTGGCCCCTGCAGAATGCTTGCCCCTACTATGGAGGAGCTTTCTGAGGAGATGCCGGAGATAAAGTTTTTAAATGTAGATGTAGATGAGTGTCCGGGAGTGGCTGAGCGCTACAGCATTATGTCCATTCCTGCCATTCTTATTTTCAAGGATGGCGAAAAGAAGGCACAGACTGTAGGCGCCAGATCCTATGACGAGATGGAGAGCTGGATTAAGGAATCTTTAAATTAACAGAATACATTAGATATGAACATTTTAAACGCAGAACATATTACCCATTCTTTCACGGAAAAGCTGCTGTTTGACGATGTGGCTTTTTCCATGGAGGAAGGGGACAAGGTGGGACTTATCGGTATTAATGGTACCGGTAAGTCTACTCTTTTGAAAATACTGGCATGCCATCTGAAGCCCGATGCGGGACAGGTGACTACAGCCAATAATTTAAAAATAGGATATTTGCCTCAGGCACCTGAATTTGATAAGGACCAGCCCATACTTCAGGCAGTCCTTTCGGAAGTGAGCCCTGAGGACATTTTTATGAAGGAGCCGGAAGCTAAGCGTATGCTGAATATCCTGGCTATTACCGATTTTAATCAGAAAGCCGGAGAGCTATCCGGAGGACAGAGAAAAAGAGCGGCGCTGGTAAGGACCTTTTTATCAGACGCTGATTTATATATTTTGGATGAGCCTACCAACCACCTGGATTCTGCCATGGCAGAATGGCTGGAGGGTTACCTGCAAAAAATGAAGGCCGGGCTCATTATGATTACCCATGACAGATATTTTCTGGATTCTGTAGTCAATCGTATCGCAGAGCTGGAGCATGGCAAGCTTTATTTTTATGAGGACAGCTATGTGGGATATCTGGCTCTAAGAGAGCAGAGAAAAGCTATGGAGGAAGCTACTGAGCGCAAGCGCCAGTCTATCCTTCGTACAGAGATACAGTGGATGATGCGTGGCGCCAGAGCCCGCAGCACCAAGCAGAAAGCACACATTGAAAGATACGAGAATCTTCGTGATGTGGAGCCGCCCAATCGCGACATAGAGAAGGGCCTGGAGCAGCTGGCAGGGCAGATGGGAAAGACCATAAGCTCCCGCATGGGCAATACCACTATTGAGCTTATGGATATATGTAAGTCCTATGGTGACAGGACTCTCATAAAAGATTTTTCCTACAAATTTTTAAAGCATGACAGAGTAGGCATTATAGGCAGCAATGGTTGCGGTAAGTCTACTTTATTAAAGATGATAAATGGTGTTACGGAGCCTGACAGTGGACAGATTACCATTGGTCAGACCATTTCCATCGGTTACTTTTCCCAGGAAAATGAGTGGATGGACAGCAGAATGCGTGTGATAGACTATGTGCGTGAGGCTGCGGAGATTATCCACACTACGGAAGGGACCATTACAGCGTCTCAGATGCTGGAGAGATTCCTGTTTCCGGGAGAAATGCACTATAGCCTTATAGAAAAGCTCTCCGGCGGCGAAAAGAGACGTCTGTATCTGCTGCGTCTTCTTATGATGTCCACCAATGTGCTTTTTTTAGATGAGCCTACCAACGATCTGGATATACAGACGCTCATGATACTGGAGGATTTTCTGGATCATTATGACGGTATAGTAGTTACTGTTTCTCATGACAGATACTTTTTGGACCGAGTGGCTCGAAGGATTTTTGCCTTCGAGGGAGATGGCGTAATCAGGCAGTATGAGGGAGGCTATTCCGATTTTCTTGAAAAAACCGGTGGCCTTGCCAATTCCGTAAATGAAAAAAGAGACAATACTAAAAATTCTGAATCCGATTCTAAAAAAGGCTGGAAGGAAGCTCCCAAAAAGCTGAAAATGACCTTTAAAGAGCAGAAGGAATTTGAGACCATTGAGCAGGATATTGAAGCGCTGGAAGAAAAGATAGCGACTGTGTCCAAAGATATGGAGCATGATACAGCCAATTACGGCAGACTTATGGAGCTGTCTGCGAAAAAAGAAGCCTTTGAAACAGAGCTTATGGAAAAAATGGAACGCTGGGAGTACCTGACGGATCTTGCAGAAAAAATAGCAGCACAATAATAGTTTAGGTATTAGTAAAATGGAAAGTACAAATAAAAGAAAATTCAGAATTAGTTTCAATAATGACCTGGATCTGACTGAAGGTGGCATAGTAGCAGGTCTTTTGGCTTTTGCCATTCCCCTCTTTCTGGGTCAGCTCCTTCAGCAGCTTTACTCACTGGCGGATGCCTGGATAGTAAGCCGTTTTGTAGGTCAGGAGGCTCTGGGAGCAGTATCTACTACCGGTAGCATTACCTTTTTCGTAGTAGGATTTTTTAATGGTATAAGTATAGGTGGATCTGTTATTATTTCCAAGTATTATGGAGCTAAGATGCAGGAAAAAGTGACAGAGGCTATTCATGCCAATGTTCTTTTTGCCATTATCTCCTCCATAGGGGCTACGGTGATAGGTATGATAATGGTTCATCCTATTATCTATCTTATGAGGACTCCTGAAGCGACAGCCAGATATGAGATTCCTTACCTTATGACATATTTTGCCGGTGTTTCCACTATTATTTTCTATAATATCGGCATGTCTATAATGAGGGCCTTGGGCGATTCTACCCGACCTCTTATCTATCTGGTGGTTTCTTCCGTTATCAATGTTGTTTTAGACTTCCTTTTTGTAGGAGCTTTTGGCTGGGGAGTAGTAGGAGCAGGTGTTGCGACAGTTATTGCTCAGGCAGTTTCCGCCATACTTTGTTTTATCAAGATGGCTCAGCGTAAGGACTATACCAGGCTGACATTTAAGCAGATTAAATGGAATCCGGATATGATGAGAGAAATCATTGTACAGGGTGTGCCTACCGGTATTCAGAATTCCGTTATAAGTATTGGAAATATGGTGGTTCAGTCCAACATTAACGCCTTTGGCGACGTGGCAATGGCCGGTGTCGGCGCATATTTCAAGATTGAAGGCTTTGTATTTTTGCCTACTACCGCCATGTCTATGGCTTTACCTACTTTTATCAGCCAGAATCTGGGAGCTAAAAAGTATGACCGTGCCAAAAAGGGAGCTGTGGTAGGTGTTATTTCCGGTGCTGTGGTAGCAGAGCTTATTGGTATTATTATGTATATTACCATACCACATCTATTGACTATATTTATTCAGGAGAGTGACAAGGTGGATCCTCAGCAGGTGGCTGATGCCATTGCTTATGGCGTAAAGCATGCAAGAATCACATCTGTTTTCTTCTGCTTACTGGCATATTCCCACTGTGCGGCAGGTGTACTAAGGGGCTGCGGCAAGGCCATTGTTCCCATGGTTACCATGCTGACCTTCTGGTGCGCGGTGCGAGTTACATATGTTACACTTATTACACATTTGATTCCTGATACCTATCAGGTAGTAGCCTGGGCATATCCACTTACCTGGACCTGCTCCACTATTGTATTTACTCTGTTTTTGATCTTCTCTGATTGGACTCACAATTTTGAACGAAGGGAAAATGGCCGATAATGAATAAAAAGAACGTAAAGGCAAATATGCGACGCCTTTCTCACGTGCAGATCATTATAATCGGATATTTACTTATGATTGCCATAGGTACAGGGCTTTTGATGATACCTGCCATGTCCAGGCAGAGCGGCAGTATAGGCTTTGAAAAAGCTTTTTTCACTGCAGTTTCTACCTCCTGTGTTACGGGGCTTACCCTCTGTGACACCTGGAATACCTGGACGTATATGGGCCAGGCGGTGCTGCTGCTTCTGATTCAGATAGGCGGTCTGGGCTTTATGACTATCGCCACCTTCTTTTTCGCCCTCTTTGGAAAAAAGATGGGACTCTACAATAGAGAGACTATGGTGGAGTCCATTAACACTACCAAGGTGGGAGGGATTATGAAGCTGGCCAAAGTCATCACTCTTGGTACGCTTTCTTTTGAAATGATCGGGGCTGCTTTTCTGGCTATTCGTTTTATCCCTGAATTTGGAGTGGGCAGAGGGATTTGGTTTTCCATATTCCATTCTATTTCAGCCTTTTGTAATGCAGGCTTTGATCTTATGGGGATCAAGGAAGAGTATTCTTCTTTTGTGGCCTACTCAGGTGACTGGCTGGTGAATATTACGCTAATGGCCCTCATTACCGTGGGAGCCCTGGGCTTTATCGTATGGCAGGATGTGGCCAGACATCGCTTCAGGATACGCAAGTACTCTCTTCATACCAAGGCTGTGCTGGTGATGACCCTTGGCCTTTTTGTAATAGGCTCAGTACTGTTCTTTTTCCTGGAGCAGGAGGCTACCGGCAAGGACCTGCCAATGGACGAAAAAATACTGACGGCTATGTTTTCAGCGGTGACACCTCGTACAGCAGGCTTCAATACCGTTGACACAGCGGCTTTATCTGAAAGCTCCAGACTGCTTACCATCATATACATGCTGATAGGCGGTTCGCCGGGTTCTACTGCCGGCGGCGTAAAGACCACCACAATATTTGTTGTTTTTGTCTATATGATTAATCTTATTCGCGGGCGGAGACGTACGACTGCTTTTCACCGTACCATATCTGATGATACGTTGAAAAAGGCACTGGTGGTTTTGATGTATAACATTTCCATAGGTATTATAGCTACCATGCTGATTTGCAGTATTTGGGGCCTGCCTCTTTTCGATATTCTTTTTGAAAGCTTTTCTGCTATCGATACTGTTGGTATGACTACAGGCATTACCAGAAGTCTTACAGGTGGCAGCAAATACATTATTGCATTTCTTATGTATCTGGGGCGTGTAGGCTCCGTTACCTTCGCCGTAGCACTTATCGGCAAGACGGGACGCGCCAAAGTAGAGTACCCGGAAGAACAAGTAACTGTGGGCTAAGGACAAGGAGGAAAAATGAAATCATTTTTAGTAATTGGTATGGGCAATTTTGGACACCATCTGACCCAGGAGCTCTTGAAGACCAAGTGTGAAATTATGGTGGTGGATAAGGACGAGGAAAATCTGGACGATATGGTCAATCTGGGCATTTCGGTACGTATTGCGGATTGCTCGGTAAAAGAGACGCTGGCTACTCTGGCGGTAGATACCTTTGACTGCTGCTTTGTCTGCATGAGTGGCAATTTCCAGTATTCTCTCCAGATCACGGATCTTTTAAAAGAGCTGGGAGCTAAAAAAATCTATGCTAAGGCCGAAGGGGTAGTACAGGAAAAATTCCTTCGCAGAGCAGGAGCAGACTATATTATTTATCCTGAGCGTGATGAGGCCAGAAGAATTGCTATTTCTGAGCACTCTGACAGGGTATTCGATTTCATTCCTCTGGCTGATGAATATTCTATTTATGAAATTACAGCATCAGAAAAGTGGATAGGAAAATCAGTGGGTTCCCTGAACTTCCGCGCAGCATACGATTTAAATATAGTAGCTATCAAAAAGGGAGCCAAGGTCATGCCTGTGCCGGGTCCTCACTATATTTTTGAGAATACGGACCGACTGTATGTGATAGGCAGTGCTGAGGCAGTGGAAAAAGTAATAAGAAGGAAGTAGGAGGAGAAAAATGTACGATTATCTGGTAGTCGGTGCCGGTCTTTATGGCGCAACATTTGCAAGAAGGGCCAAGGAGGCGGGAAAGAGCGTTTTAGTTATCGACAAGCGCCCGCACATAGCAGGAAACATTTATACGGAAAAACAGGAAAATATTCATGTACACATGTACGGTGCCCATATTTTCCATACTAACAATAAAGAGGTCTGGGATTTTTTACAGAAATTTGCTGTATTTAACCGCTTTACCAATTCCCCTATAGCCAATTACAAAGGTGAGATTTATTCCATGCCCTTTAATATGTACACCTTCAACAAGATGTGGGGGGTAGTGACTCCTGAGGAAGCTGCTGCCAAGATAGCAGAGCAGAAAAAGGAGATTACGGGAGAGCCTAAGAATCTAGAGGAACAGGCTATTTCTCTGGTGGGACGTGATATTTATGAGCGTCTGGTAAAGGGATATACAGAGAAACAGTGGGGCAGAGACTGCAAGGAGCTTCCTGCATTTATTATTAAGCGTCTGCCTGTACGTTATACCTATGACAACAACTATTTTAACGCTCTCTACCAGGGCATCCCTATGGGTGGTTACACCAAGATGATTGCCAATATGCTGGAAGGCATTGAGGTGAGGCTGAACACAGACTATCTGGCTGACAGGGAGAATCTGCAGAAGCTGGCCAAGACTGTAGTTTATACCGGGCCTATTGATCAGTACTTTGATTATAAGCTGGGTACACTGCAGTATCGTTCAGTTCGCTTTGAAAATGAGACTATAGACAGCCCTTCTTTCCAGGGCAATGCAGCTGTGAATTATACTGACCGTGAGACACCATGGACCCGTATTATTGAACACAAGTGGTTTGAGTTCGGTAAGGATGATGACGGAGAAGATATCCCAAAGACTATTATTTCCAGAGAGTATTCCTCTGAGTGGAAGCTGGGGGATGAGCCTTATTATCCTGTAAACGATGAGAAAAACGGAGCTGTTTATGCTCAGTACAAGGCACTGGCAGAGCAGGAAGAGAATGTGATTTTTGGCGGTCGTCTGGGTGAGTACAAGTATTATGACATGGACAAGACTGTTGAAGTATGTCTGGAAAAGTGTAAGAGTCTCGGCATCTGATAGATGTCTATCGTGCTTTCTCAATGTTCTTTACATACAGGTGGGAATTTGATAAAATGAACCTGGTTTTACATTTTTGCAAAGGAGAATAAAAATGGCAGAAGAATTAGAATTCAGATATGACACACAGCTTCTTATTGAGGGACATGACCTGGATGAGGACGAGATTAATGACTATATCATAGAGCATTTTAAGGGTGATTGCCTGCTGGCAGTAGGTGATGACGAGCTTATTAAGATTCATTTCCATACCAACGAGCCCTGGAAGATTCTTGAGTACGGACGTACCTTGGGAGAAATCTACGATATTGTAGTAGAGGATATGGACAGACAGTCCAGAGGCCTTCACGGCTGATAATTAATGAAATAAAAAAGATAAGGTGCACTGTGATATGTGCACCTTATTTTTTAATTAAATGCTTGCGTCCTCATCTTCAATATCGATGGTAACATATTCTCTTTTGCCTTTGCCTTCTTTGAAATGCTCCTCTTCGAAGTCATCATCAAAAGAATCCTCAGTATTCTTTTCTTTTTCTACGTATTTCTTATAAAGAGTATATGCGCCGTATGCAGCACCGGCAGTAAGAGTAAGTGCAGTTATTGTTTTAAAAAACTTTTTCATATTCTTTCTCCTTTTTAGCGGCATTATCGCTTATTTCATGATATTAGTATAGCACAATCCCCTGTTCATTCAAGTGAAAAAATAATAAAAAACTTATGCCACGCAGACTGCTCTTTTAGCTGAAAGAACGGCCTGCGTGGCATTTTATAAAGGAGAACTTAATTGGAATTAGAATTCAATCTCTGAAAGCTTAACAGGTCTGCCTTCTTCTAATGACTTCTTGGCAGCCTTGGCAATGAGAACAGGCTGGAGGCCATCGTTGATATCTACAGGAACCTCACCCCTGCCCTCTACAGCATCACAGAACATAGCTACTTCTTTGGAGAAGGAAGCCATGTAACGCTCTAAGAAGAAGTAAAGAGGCTTCTCTGCTGTTACACCTGAACCGGTGGAAATAACAGCTGTAGACTGGGAGTCATTGGTAACAGCTACCTGCCCCTTGGAACCGAATACTTCAGCTCTCTGGTCATAGCCGTACTCAGCACGACGGGAATTGTCAATAACAGCCAGAGCACCGTTGCTAAGCTTCATGGTGATAACAGCTGTATCGATGTCTCCGCACTCTGCGATGGCAGGATTTACAAGGCATGCACCATTAGCGTATATCTCTACAACATCAGCACCGGAGAGGTAACGCACCATATCAAAATCATGAATGGTCATATCTAAGAAGATGCCGCCGGATACCTTAACATAATCAAGGGATGGAGCATCAGGATCACGGGAAGTAATCTTAACTACGTGAACATCACCGATGCTGCCGGCCTTAACAGCGTTTCTGACAGCCTCAAAATTGTGATCAAAACGGCGGTTGAAGCCTACCTGATACTTGAGCCCTGTACCGGAAAGCTCTTTCATAACCTGCTTAATCATCTGCAGATCCTGAGAAATAGGCTTCTCGCAGAAAACATGCTTGCCTGCATGAATAGCCTCAATAGAAATATCTGCATGAGTATTGGTGGAAGAGCAGATCATCACAGCCTGCACCTCGGGATCAGCAAGAATTTCCTTGTAATCCTTACCCACCTTTGGAATGCCCAGAGACTTAGCCCATTTTTCGGTCTCTTCATTCATATATGGATCGCAGATAGCCACAACACAAGCGTTTTTTACGCTGTATGTAATGCTTTCTGCATGTACTTTGCCGATTCTTCCGGCACCGATAATACCGATTTTAACCATAAATATATGCCTCCTCTTTGTATTCACGTAAATTACCAAATTACATGGTACATAAATCATGATAAATGGTAACTTTTTGTGAAGTTGTACTAATTGTAGCACCATTATTATTATAATTCAACAATAAAGTTAATAAAAAATAAAGTTTTTTTGTTGAAATTTAATTATTTTTGAGTTATGATTGTTTTATCTAAATTGTGACATGAAAGGTAGGACCGGCTATGGCCATGAAAAATTTCCGTTTAAGAAAAATGGAGCAGTTCATTTTGGAAAAAGAAAACGTATCGATGGAGGAGCTTTGTCAGGAATTTGAGATTTCCATGAATACTGCCCGTTTAGACGTAGCGGAGCTGGTAGAAAAAGGTACCATAAAAAAGGTATATGGTGGTGTTACAGCCAATCGCGAGAATGCCCTGGTGCCATTTACAGAGCGAGAGATGAAAAATGCTGCCGCTAAAAAGGCGGTATGTGAACAGGCAGCTTCTTTTGTCGAAGACGGTGACATTATCTATATAGACTCCGGTACTACTGCCATGTATATGGTAGACTATCTGAAAGATAAGAAAAATATTACAATTCTTACTCACAATCTGAATGCTATAACAAGAGCCATTCCCATGTCTGAGCTTAACATCTTTTCTCTCCCTGGTAATCTGGACAGAAGGACCAATTCATTTGTGTCTGCAGATACAGCCAGAATACTGGAGAGATACAATATTAAAAAGGCTTTTATAGCTACAGCAGGTATTGGATTTGACGGCACTGTTACCAATTCCTCACCACTGGAATTTGAGGTAAAAAAGGCAGCCATTGCCAATGCCTATGAGAAATATCTCTTACTGGATTCCAGTAAGTATGGAAAAACCTCTCTTATGACCTTTGCCAAGGTATCAGATATGACAAGAGTTATAGTGGACGCAGGTATTACCGGCGATTTTAAAGAGTATTGTGCAGCAAACAATGTAGCACTTTCTATTGCGAGAGTGACAGAGTAAAGCTTTCTTAAGGGGGAAGGTATGGCACTTGTTTCTATGAAAGAGATTCTGCTGGAAGCAGAACGTAGTCGCTATGGAGTAGGAGCTTTTTCCGTGGCGGATATGGAGATGATAATGGGAGCAGTAAAAGCAGGAGAGGAATTGGGGATGCCTCTTATTCTGCAGATAGCGGAGGTGCGACTAAAGTATTCACCACTGGATATAATAGGCCCCATGATGTGTGCAGCGGCCAGTCACGCCGGTGTTCCCGTAGCAGTTCATTTTGACCATGGAGTTAACGTCTCTACCATTCAAAAGGCACTGGAGCTGGGCTTTACATCAGTAATGATTGACGCATCAAAGCTTCCTATTGCAGAAAACATAAAGCTTACCGGCAGAGTAAAGCAGCTGGCGGATGAGTATGGGGCTACAGTTGAAGCCGAGGTAGGCCAGCTGGGGGTAAGTGAAGATGGCGCAGGAGATGCCTGCAAAATCCATTCGGACCCCATGGAAGTAAAGAGACTCTATGAGGAGACCGGGGTAGATGCCATAGCGCTTTCCATAGGCAATCAGCATGGCTTTTACAAGGCAGATCCTGTACTGGATTTCAAGGTGCTGAAAGAAGCAAATAATATGGTGCCTGTGCCCCTGGTACTGCATGGTGGCAGTGGTATATCCGATGCGGATTTCAGAAAATGCATAGAAAACGGTATTACCAAAATTAATGTGGCCACAGCTACCTTTGAAGCCGTAAAGAATGCAGCAAGCCGGTATCTTACGGGACCTGAAAAAAAGGACTACTTTACCTTGTCTGACTGCATGATGCAGGGGGCATATCAGAATGTTAAAAGACATATGAAGGTCTTTGGAATGGATAAATTTTAATAAAAAGGCGCCAGGCCTTCTTAAAGAAAGGATATGGAGTAAAATGGCATATATAGAATACGATTCCAATAGAAAATATGACATAGTGCTGCTGGGAAGAGCTGCAATAGACCTGAATCCTGTGGATTACTACAAGCCCTTAAACGAAAGCACTACTTTTAAAAAATATCTGGGCGGAAGCCCTGCCAACATTGCGGTAGGTATGGCCAGACTGGGAAAAAAGGTGGGCTTTATAGGAAAAGTATCCGATGATCAGTTCGGTACCTTTATAGAAAACAGATTTAAAGAGGAAGGCATTGATACTTCCAATGTAGTGAGAGCGAAGAACGGTGAAAAGCTGGGACTTACCTTCACTGAGATTTTATCAGAGACAGAGAGCAGTATCCTCATGTACAGAAATCAGATCGCTGACCTGGCACTGGATCCGGAAGAGGTGTCTGAAGAATATATTAAAGATGCTGCATTTTTGCTGATTTCGGGCACTTCCCTGGCGCAGAGTCCTTCCCGTGAAGCGGCATTAAAAGCTCTTCGCCTGGCAAAAAGAAATGGTACAAGGGTCATTTTCGACGTGGATTACAGACCATACAACTGGAAGTCCATGGATGAGGTGGCTATTTACTACAGCACAGTAGGACGAGAAGCTGATATTATCCTGGCATCCCGGGAGGAAGTGGATCTGATGGAAGGCCTTATCGAGAGGGGGCGCGATGATAAGGCATCAGCAGCCTACTGGCATGCTCAAGGGGTTAAAATTATTGTAATTAAGCACGGAAAGGAAGGCTCTACTGCCTATACGGATGATGGACTGAGCTATTCCATAAAGCCTTTCCCTGTAAAGCTTTTAAAGAGCTTTGGCGGCGGTGATGGCTATGCCAGTGCTTTTCTCTACGGCCTTATGGAGGGCTGGGATATCATTGACTGTCTGGAATTTGGCAGTGCGGAAGCCGCTATGCTGGTAGCCAGTCACGCCTGCTCTGAGGATATGCCAAATGCAGAGGCTGTCAGAGAGTTTATAAGGAAGGAAAAAGAAGAATTTGGCGAGTTTATAGCCAGAATGTAATATAGGAGGTGGGGATTATATGTCAATGTTTGAGGTGCTTCCTTTTGATGAAAAAGGAGAAAAAATAGTATCCGATATGTCAGGCGAAAATGCCAACATGATGATGGATATAAGAGTATATAAAATGACTGCCGGTCAGTCCATTACTTTTTCTGATTCTCTCAAGGAAACGGCAATTCTTCTTACAGAAGGCAAAATAGAATATGAATACGAGGGCAATACAGTATCTGCTTCCAGAAAAAATGTATTTGAAGAAGCACCCTACTGCTTACATATGTGTAAAGGGGTTAAGGCTACTGTGACAGCTGGTGCAGATGCGGAGATTCTGGTACAGAAAACAGAAAATGACAGAAGTTTTCCTACAAAGCTTTACACACCTGCAGAAAATAAAATAGAACTCATGGGAGCTACCCAGTGGGAAGGTACTGCCAAAAGAGAGGTGCTGACTATTTTTGACTATCAGAATGCGCCCTGGTCCAATATGGTTATAGGTGAAGTTATTACCAAGCCCGGACGCTGGTCATCCTATATCCCTCACAGTCACCCTCAGCCTGAGGTCTACTACTACAAATTCTCCATGCCTCAGGGCTTTGGAGCAGCATTTATCGGCGATAATGTATTTAAATCAAGGGATGGCAGCTGCGTGCGTATTCCCGGCGGTCTCACCCATCCTATGACATCCGCTCCGGGATATACTATGTACTACTGCTGGATGATCCGCCATCTGGAAAATAATCCTTGGACCACCAGAGACAACGACCCTGAACACATTCACTTGCTAAACGAATAAGGAAAAGCGGCAAAGGAGATAATATGGCAAAAACAATTAACATGACAATGGGGCAGGCTATTGTAAAATTCCTTGATCATCAGTATGTGTGCTGTGATGGCGAAGTGACAAAATTTGTAGATGGTATTTTTACCATATTTGGTCATGGCTTTGTACTGGGACTGGGGCAGGCTCTGGCTGAAGATCCGGGGGAGCTCAAGGTATATCAGGGCAGAAATGAGCAGGGTATGGCTCATGCGGCAGCGGGCTTTGCCAAGCAGAATAACAGAAGGAGAATCATTGCCTGTGCATCTTCCATAGGCCCCGGTGCAGCCAATATGGTAACAGCGGTAGCTGATGCTACGGCCAACAATCTCCCTCTTCTGGTATTCACAGGTGATACCTATGCCACACGTCAGCCTGATCCGGTACTGCAGCAGATAGAACAAGTCCAGGATATGTCCATCACTACATCCGATGCCTTTAGGCCTGTATCCAGATACTGGGACAGAGTAAGCAGGCCTGAGATGCTTATGAGCGCTCTGCTTAATGCCATGCGTACCCTTACAGACCCGGGACTTTGCGGTGGCGTATGCATTTCTCTTCCTCAGGACGTACAGGGTGAGAGATATGATTATCCTGAAGAATTTTTTGAAGACAGAATATACAAAATTCCAAGACAGCGTCCGGATTTAAGCGATGTGACTGCTGCCGTAACAGCTATCCGTAATGCTAAAAAGCCTCTTATGATAGTGGGAGGTGGTGTCAGATACTCTGAGGCAGGCGATGCGGTGATGGAATTCTGTGAAAAATACAAGATTCCTTATGCTGAGACCCAGTCAGGAAAAAGTGCCACACCTACCAGCCACAGGCTGAATCTGGGAGGTCTGGGAGTCACCGGCAATCTTTCTGCTAACATGATTGCCAGAGAGGCAGACCTTATAATCGGTGTAGGCACCAAGCTTTCTGACTTTACTACAGGCTCCAAGGAGCTTTTCTCCAATCCCGGAGTTAAGTTTGTCCTGATAAATGCCCTTCGTTTCCATTCCATGAAGCTGGGAGTAGCAGGCTCCGTTACAGGCAGCGTAGCAGTTACCGGCGATGCCAAGGCTTCTCTTGAGGAAATCTCTGAAGTAATGGCAGCCATGGAAAAGGAAGGCAGAGTCGGCAATAAGCCTGATGCCTGCAAGAAAGTGGAGCAGGATGCCTGGATGGCCAGAGTTAAGGAGGCCAAGGAGGCCTGGAAGAATGAAATGAAACGCATTACTTCCACTAAGTATGATAAGGACTATGAGCCTCTTATCAAGGCTATGGAGCCTTTTGTACTGGAAGAATTCAATAAAGTGACAGGTGGTGCTATTACTCAGACTGCAGCCATCGGCCTTATCAGAAAAACAATAGAAAAAGATGCTATTATCTGCGCCGCATCCGGATCCCTTCCGGGAGACCTGCAGCGTATGTGGACTACCGAGGAAAAAGATTCTTACAATATGGAATACGGCTATTCCTGTATGGGATGGGAGATATGCGCAGCTCTTGGCGCCAAGATGGCCCGTCCGGAGCAGCCTGTATACGCTATGGTTGGCGATGGAGCCTTCATGATGCTTCATTCCGAGCTGGCAACATCTTTGCAGGAGCATAAAAAGATTGTGGTACTTCTTTTTGACAACTGCGGCTTTGGCTGTATCAACAATCTTCAGATGAGTAATGGAATAGAGTCACTAGCCACCATGTTCAGGTATCGTGACAGTGATGAAGACTTAAAACAGAAGGGACAGCTTATCTATACTGATTTTGCCATGATTGCCAGAGGCTACGGCTGCAAGGGTTATACAGCTACTACCATGAAGGAGCTTAAAGAGGCTCTTGTTAAGGCGCAGGAGGACACAGAGTCTGTTCTTATCGACATAAAGACACTGCCGAAGAGCATGACAGACGGATATATGTCCTGGTGGAATGTAGGACTGGGTGATTCTAAAACAGACAAGAAAATCCATGCTGCATACAAGAATCGTATGGAACATTTGGAAAATGCTCGTAAATTCTAAGGAGGGATAAATTATGTTTAACAAGGACAATGTAAAATTGGGGATTGCTCCTATTGGCTGGACAAATGATGACATGCCATCTCTGGGAGGAGAAAACACATTTGAGCAGTGCGTATCTGAAATGGCACTGGCAGGCTTCACAGGCTGTGAAGTGGGTAACAAATATCCTAAAGACACAGCAGTTTTAAAAGAGGCTCTTGATTTAAGAGGTATGAGAATTGCCAGCAAGTGGTTCTCATCTTTTCTGGCTACCAAGCCTTATGAGGAAACAGAGAGAGAATTTATAAAGGAGCTGAACTATCTGGAGGCTATGGGCGCTGACAGAATCAATGTTTCCGAGCAGAGCTATTCCGTACAGGGTAACGAAGCTCTTTCCATTTTTGATGAAAAGGTTCATTTTACCGAAGAAGAATGGGCAAAGATGTGCGAAGGCCTGAACAAGCTGGGCAAGGTGGCAAAGGAGCGTGGCTTTAAGCTTTGCTTCCATCATCATATGGGTACAGGAGTGCAGACTATCGAGGAGACCTGCCGCATGCTGGATAATACAGACCCTGAGCTGGTATTCCTCTGCTATGATACCGGTCATTTCACTTTTTCCGGTGAGGATCCTACAGTAATTCTTAAAAAGTATCCTGACCGTATCGGCCATGTACATCTTAAGGATGTACGTCCGGAGGTACTCAAAAAGGCTACAGAAGGCAGATGGTCTTTCTTAAAGGCAGTACGCGAGGGCACCTTTACAGTACCCGGCGATGGCTGTGTAGACTTTGACGCTGTTTTTGCAGAGCTTCAGAAAATGGACTACCATGGCTGGTTTTTGGTAGAAGCAGAGCAGGATCCTGCAAAAGCTAATCCTTTTAAGTATGCTAAAATGGCTAGAAAATTTATTGCGGAAAAGACCGGACTGTAATCTGAAAACACGGGGGGCATTGACAAGTGCAATGCTCCTCTTTTTTCATTTTTTACATTTTGTTCACAAATTATCCTTAAATTTAAACCGATTATCCTTTAAATAAAACATAGTTATAAAGAAATGGTAAACTCCAAACAGCTAAAGTGAGCAACTTTAGAAAAAGAAGGTACACAAATAAATGAGGAGGTCCTATGAAAGAGAAAAAGAAAAGAAAACCCATGAGTAATCGCAAGTTTTTAGGTATCAATATGCCTATTCTTGCATTTATCATGGTACTTACCTTTGCGGTAAATTTCTTTGTAATCAGATCTTACAATACAATTGAAATTTTCCTCACAGGTAACACAGGCGCTACCTTTACAGGTGAGGGTGCAGACGCAGCCAGAGCAAATGCAAAGGAAGTCAGCCTTCGTATTCAGGCAGAGGGTGTTGTTCTTATGAAGAACGAGAACAATGTACTTCCACTGGATCTGAAAAAGAACAATAAGGTGGCTGTATTTGGTTGGTCATCACATGGTATGGTACTTGGTGGTACCGGTTCAGGTTCTGCTGACGTCACCAATGCTATTACATTCTATGATGCGCTTAGAGCAGAAGGCTTTGATATTTTCGAGCCTCTGACAAAGTTCTACAAGGATTATAAAGAAAGCCGTCAGGCTGGTCTTGCAGTAGGTTCTACAGATATGACTATCTATGAGCCTTCTATCAGCAAGGACTATAAGAATGATCTTTTGACAGATGCAAAGAACTGGTCTGATACAGCAATCGTTGTTATCGGTCGTGTTGGTGGTGAGGGTAATGACCTTCCACTTGACTATCTGACTCTTTCCGATGCTGAGCAGGAGCTTATCGACTATGTAGGCAAGAATTTCGAGAAGACAGTAGTTCTTCTTAATATCTCCAATGCTATTGAGGTTGCTCCTATTAAGAACAACAAGGACATCGACGCTATGATGTGGGTAGGTCTTCCTGGTCTTGTTGGTAATACTTCTATCGCACAGGCTCTGTCCGGTACAGTTAATCCTTCCGGTCGTCTTGCAGATACATATGCAGTAGATTTCAAGAAGGATCCTACATACTACAATGCAGGTCTTCTTGGCTCTAAGACATATACTGACAAAAAGAACTGCCACTATATTGACTACTGTGAAGGCATTTATGTAGGTTACAGATATTATGAGACTGCAGCACATGAAGGTTTCATCAATTATGATGCTTCAGTTGCATATCCTTTCGGTTTCGGTCTTTCTTATACTACTTTCAAGCAGGAAATTACCAGCATGAAGGAAAAGGATGGCAAGATCGAGGTTAAGGTTAAGGTAACCAACACAGGTAAGGTAGCAGGTAAGGAAGTAGCTCAGGTTTACTTCACAGCTCCTTATGATGCTTCAGAAAACATTGAGAAGGCTTATGTAGAGCTTGCGGGCTTTGCAAAGACGAATACACTTCAGCCAGGTGCATCCGAGACTCTGACTATCGAGTTTGGTGTAGATGAAATGGCAGCTTTCGATTACCTGGGAGAAAAGGCTTATGTCCTTTCTGCAGGTGATTATGAGATCAAGCTCATGAATAACTCTCATGAGGTACTTGATTCCAAGACATACAACGTAAAGAAAAAGATGGTATATAAAGACGGTAAGGATGGCAAGAGAGAGACAGACCTTATCGCTGCTGTAGGCATTTTCGGTTATGCAGATGGCTCCAAGGAAACAGTTCCTGTTAAGTATATGACCAGAAAGGATATGACACTTCCTGAAAAGACAGACGCACGTCCTGCTTCCCCTGCAGTACTGGCTACAGACAAGGCTTCATATAAGGACGATGCTGAGGCTATTGGAACATATGAAAATGAGGCTGTAACAGTAGGCGTTGATGCCGGCCTTAAGTTCAAGGATATGGCTGGTGTTAAGTTTGATGATCCTCTTTGGGATGAGTTCATGGATCAGCTTACCGTACAGGAGATGATCGACCTTATTTCCTTCGGTGGATATAAGAATGAGGCAGTAGCTTCTGTAGATAAGCCAAAGCTTCTTGACTTTGACGGACCTAACGGTTTCAACAACCAGAATGCATCTTCTACAGGTGTTGCAGGTGGTTGGGGTGTTGCTTATCCTAATGAAACAGTAGTATCCAGCACTTTCTCTGAGGAAGTTGCTAAGCTTTGGGGCGAAGCTCTTGGTATTGAGTCCAAGAATTACTCTATCCCAGGCTGGTATGCACCTGGTGTAAACATTCATCGTTCTCCATATGACGGAAGAAACTTCGAGTACTTCTCAGAGGATCCTATTCTTTCCGGTAAGATTTCTGCAAAGGTAGTTTACGGTGCAGCTGAGTATGGTCTCTACTGCTATGTAAAGCATTTCGCAGCTAATGAAACAGAGACAGATCGTGCATCTAACGGTCTTTTCACATGGTTAAATGAACAGGCACTTCGTGAGATTTACCTTGTTCCTTTTGAGCTTTCCGTTAAGGAAGGTGGTACAAGTGCTATCATGAGCTCCTTCAACCGTATCGGTGACAAGTGGGCAGGTAACAACTTCCAGCTTCTTACAACAGTTCTTAGAAATGAGTGGGGCTTCCACGGTACAGTTATCACAGACTACTATATGTCCATGCAGGCATTCATGAATCCTCAGTGGAGTATTGTAGCAGGTAACGACCTCTTACTTACAGGTATGGAATTTATGAGACCTAACTGGTCCAGCGCTGACCTTGCTGATCCTATCATTCAGCAGGCTGCAAGAAGAGCTGCAAAGAATATTTTCTATACTACAGCTAACAGTAATGCTACAGGTTCTTCCTTCGCAATGAAGGGTGAGGAATCACATCTTACACGTACACTTCTTATTATCGTTGACAGCGTTCTGGCAGCACTTATTGTATTCATGATTACATTTGCTGTATTACGTACAAAGAAGCATAAGAAGTACATCGTTGAAATTATTAAGGAGAGAAGGGAGCAGGCAAAATAATGAAAAAGAATTTTAAATATTTAGTTAAGGCCGTTTCTGTATTAACAGCAGCAGCTCTTCTCTTAGCTACACCAATGCCTCGTACAGTAAAGGCTGCGGAGACAAAGTATGAAGCAGAAGAGGCTGATCTTTCAGAAGCTGTTTCCAGCGGTACCAATGGCGAGAGCATGATCGAAACAAATGCTAAGGCCAGCGGCGGCAAGTCAATTGGTTACTTCAGCAAGACAGGCAATAAAATTACCTGGACAGTAAACCATGACGGTGGCGAGGTTTCTCTTGGTTTTGCAATGGCATCAGGCGCCCTTGACTTCATGAAATCCATGGAGACAGGCTTTGCTCAGATGGTTACAGAGGATCTGAACCTTCAGGGCAAGGTTAAGGTGCTGGTAAATGGCGAAGAGGCTCCTCTTATTGCTAACAGCGTTCTTCCTGGCTGCGGCGATGAGAATGTATTTAATAACTGGAAAACAATTTACGTACCTGCAACACTTAAAGCAGGCGAAAATAAGATTACACTTGAGATGCTTACAGATGCAGCTCCTAATATTGACTATATGGAGATTGCTGAAGCAGGTAAGACCAATGATGCTTCTCAGGGCAATAACAATCAGGGCAGCAATCAGGGCGGCAATCAGGGCGGCAATCCTTCCCAGTCTGTAAAGCTTGAAGCTGAGGATGCACAGGTTATCGGAACACCTTCTCAGGAAGGTAAGGAGTTTGTTGAGGAAGTAGAATCCGCATCAAATGGTAAGTCTGTAGGTTTCCTTGGAGTAGCAGGCAACAAGATTGTATTTAAGACAGACAAGATGAGCGGTGATGTTACTCTTAGATTCAAGGTAGCATCTGCAGCATTTGATTTTACAGTATTTGGTAATGGTGATATGACTGTTGCCGACAATATCAAGGTTTTAGTAAATGGTAAGGAAGTAACCTTCACTGACATGACCCTTAAGGGTGGTGCTGAAAAGTATGACAACTGGACAGATTTCAACGTAAACGCAACACTTAATGCAGGTGAGAACGAAATCACACTTGAGATGGTTAGCGGCACAGCAGTAAATGTTGACTATCTTGAAATCCTTTCCGGTCACAACGCAGCAGGCAGTGGCAACAGTGGTAACAGCGGTTCAGGTAATAGCATTGTAAAGCTCGAGGCTGAGAAGGCTGAAATCGTTGGTACACCTTCTTCAGGCGACCACTTTGTTGAGGACGTTGAGTCTGCATCAGGCGGTCAGTCCGTAGGCTTCCTTGGCGCAGCAGGCAACAAGGTAGTATTTAAGACAGACAAGGCTAAGGGCGATGTAACTCTTAGATTCAGAGTAGCATCTGCAGCATTCAGCATGGAGACATTTGGTAATGGCGATATGCAGGTTGCAGGCAATGTTAAGATTCTGGTTAATGGTAAAGAAGTAACCTTCAATGACATGAAGCTCATTGGTGGTGCCGAAAAGTATGATAACTGGACAGACTTCAATGTTAATGCAACACTTAATGCAGGTGAAAATGAAATCGTTATTGAAATGATTACAGGCACAGCAGTAAATGTTGACTACCTTGAGATCTTAGAAGGTCACAATGCAGGCGGCGGTAACAGCGGTAACGGCAATGGTGGCACTACAGTTATTGAAAAAGAAGTTATTGTAGAAAAGGTAGTAAAAGAGAACAAGTATGTAAACGTTCCTACTCGTATCGTAAAGACAACAGTACAGAACGTTAAGGATATTGCTCTTTTCTCCGGTATCATTTGCGCTGTTCTTTTGGTAGCATTTGCTATTGTAAGCATTATCAGAAGAGCAAGAATGACAGCTGATGATAAGAAGGAATTTGCAAGAGTTAAAGAAGAGAAGAAGGCATTAAAGGCTGAATTCTCCAAGGGCTATAAGAATGTTTCAGGTGCTGAAGAGAAGGAAATCGCAAGATACGATTACAAGCTCAAGGGCACTGAGGCAAAGGAAAAGGCATACAGAAATGTGGAGGCTCTTACATATGGTGAGGGTAAGTCCAGAGCAAAAGCACTCGATATTGCTTATGGAAAACATGTTGCTGCATGGCTGGTTGGCATTGTAGTAGTTGCTTGCACATTAGGTACACTTCTGGGTATTAATTACACAGGAAACGTAGTAATTGACAGCCCTGCACCTATTAAGGCTGCTTCCTCACTCATTGTTAATGCATATGACTGGGGCGCTGGCGCTAATAAGCTGGTTATAAGCCTTCCGGGTACAGTAAAGGCAGGAGATGTTTCTGCTGATATGTTCTCAGTAAAGGTAACAAAGCAGGGATTCTTTGCCGGCATGAATACTGAGGCAGAGAGAGAAGTAGTTGATGCTTATATTTCTGACGATCAGGGTAATAAAGTTAAGGGTAAATCCAAGTATGTTACTATTGAGATGTCTGTAGATCCTGCAAAGGATGAAACAAATCCTTTCCATTATGATTTTATGGAGACTCAGAGAAATACATGGGCTAGTCCTTATACACATGTAGTAGAGCTGGTAGCAGGTAAGAAGATTCAGATCGGTAAGACTGTTTACTCCAAGCTTGACTGCACAAAGCAGACAAAGATTATCTGCCCTGAGCTTAATGACGTTACAGAAACAGTAGCTACATATGCTGATATTGAGCTTAGATATGCATCTTATGCTCCTGAAAAGCTTAAGAAAGACAAGGTTAAGAATGCACTTATCATCTGGCTCCATGGTATGGGCGAAGGTGGTGCAGATATTAGAATCAATACTCTTGGCAACAGAGTAACAGGTCTCTGGCAGGACGAAGTACAGAAGTGCTTCGATGGCAACGGTGCATATGTACTTGCACCTCAGTCTCCTACCATGTGGATGGATGACGGCAGCAACGAGCTTTCAACAGGTGCAAAGGCTTCCATGTACTCAGAGGCACTCTGGCAGTTAATTACAGAGTATGTAAAGGCTAATGACGATATTGATCCAAATCGTATTATCATCGGCGGCTGCTCTAATGGTGGCTACATGACAATGAATATGCTGCTGCTTCACCCTGACTACTTCGCAGCAGCTTATCCTACTTGCGAAGCATACGAGGATAAGTACATTACAGATGCTCAGATTGATGCTATTAAGAATGTTCCTATCTGGTTTACACATGCAAAGAACGATCCTACAGTAAATCCTGAGACTTTCACAGTTGCTACATATAACAGACTTGTTGCAGCCGGCGCAAAGAATGTTCATTTCACATTCTGGGATGACGTTCGTGACTTATCCGGTAAGTACAAGAATGAGGATGGTTCCGCATATTCTCATAACGGACACTATTCATGGATTTATGTTCTTAACAATGCATGCGCTAAGGATTTTAACGGCAGCAATGTTCAGCTTAACGGCAAGGACGTAACTCTGTGGCAGTGGCTTGCAGCTCAGCATAAATAATGGTACACTTAAAGAAAAAGCGCTGAGGTTATTATGGTAAATGTAGCAATAGTTGAAGATGAACAGAAACACGCAGAAATCCTTAAAACATACTTGGAAAAGTATGGTACAGAGCACAATGCAGACTTTAACATTGAGCTTTTTGGGGATGGTCTGGATATAGTTGAGGACTACGACAGTCATTTTGACATAGTATTTCTGGACATTCAGATGAGACATCTGGACGGCATGTCTGCTGCCAAGAGAATACGTGAGCTGGACTCTTCAGTGGTGCTGATATTTATTACATCTACAGTGCAATACGCAGTACAAGGGTATTCGGTGGATGCCCTGGGTTATGTACTTAAACCCGTGCCCTATGTGGCTTTCTCCCAGCTGGTGGAGAAGGCCATGGGCCGGATTGAAAGCAAACGTAAGAAAAACTACATCGGATTTTCCACTTCGCAAAAACAGGTGAAGCTGGATGTAAGCCGAATTATCTATATTGAAAGTCAGAGAAACAATGTGCTTATACATACAAAGGAAGAAAACTTCCTGACGGCGGGCCCTCTTAAAAAATATGATGAGGAGCTGGATGGAATGGGATTTTCCCAATGTCATAGTGCATATATTGTGAATCTCTCTTATGTATCGGCAGTGCGTCATGAAGAGCTGGTACTAACAAGTGGTGTGACTTTACCAATAAGCAGAGCAAGAAAAAAAGAATTTATGCGTGAGCTTACGGAGGGGATAATATGAGTATTTTACATTATCTTCTTGTACCTGAAAACATACAGGATACACCAAGAATTTTTACAGGTGTAGCGGAGTGGAGCGCAGTATTCATCAATTTTTTTCTCTATCCCAGAAGACAAAAGGGGCCGGTATTTGCAGGTCTGTGTGTGATAATGTTTCTGATACAGACAGGCTTTCAGCTGCTGGCAGGCTTATCGCCTATATCTATGTGGATTCCCAATATGCTTTTTGCCGTGGTGCTCATGTACTTTGAGCTTTATGTAATACTAAGGCTTCCTATGCTTGAATGTGGCTTTGTATGTATACAGGCCTTCCTGCTGGCAGAGCTGTCAGCCTCCTTGTACAGACAGCTCTACGTATGGTACGCTCAGGCTATGGGAGAGTCTATGATTCTTTCCGCGGTGCTTATGATAGTGATTTATGCTCTGGTGCTTAGTGTATATTTCAACATCGACAGACGTAATGAAAAATCTGAAGTGAAGCTGGCTATCACTCCAAAGGATCTGGTGTCAGCTGCTGTTACAGGCATTGGTGTTTTCTCCCTGTCCAATTTAAGCTTTATCTGGACAGATACTCCCTTTTCTGCCACATCAAATAATATGCTTTACGTGCGTACGCTGGTGGATGTGGGAGGCGTGCTCATGCTGATGACTCAGAAAGACAAAATCTATGAGACCAGCATGGCCAGGGAAAACAATGCCATTAATCAGATGTTCAGGCGTCAGTACGAGCAGTATAAGCTGTCCATTGATAACAGTGAGCTGTTACGAAAAGAGATTCATGATTTAAAACATTATCTGGTAGTATTAAAAAATGAGCCGAGCCCTGAGAAAAAGCAGGAATTTTTGGAAGAACTGGAGCAGGAAATAGCCATTCAGGAATCCTTCCAGAATACCGGTAATCAGGTGCTGGACGTTATACTTACCAATAAAAGTCTGCAGTGCAAAAAGAATGGTATCACTTTAAGCGCTATGGTGGATGGTGATGTGCTGAAATTTATGCATGTAAAAGATATTTGTGCCCTTTTCGGCAATCTTTTGGATAATGCCATTGAAGCGGCACAGATGGTAGGTACTGTTGAAAATCGACTTATTACTTTGTCTGTCAAGCAGAAACAGAATTTTGTCACAGTAGAGTGTATGAATTTTTCTGAAGAAGCTTTAAACATTCAAGACGGAGAGAAGCTGCCGACGACCACTAAAAAAGATAAGTCTGCTCATGGCTTTGGCCTTAAGAGTATCAGACAGATATCTGAAAAGTACGATGGTTCAATGACTATATCCCAGAATAACGGCTGGGTAACGATAAAGGTTTTGCTTACAAATAACAGATAGCACCCACGGCCCGGAAGGGACTCAAATATGAAAAAATGGTGGCTGAGAGTTTGGGGCGGCTTCGAAAAGAAGAATCCCAAGCTTGCTAAATGGGTTAGAGAAGGAGGCATGTTTGTAATTATCTCCAATTTAATTACAGTTTTTAAAACATTGCTTCTCATTTTCCTTCCCGCAGCTTTTGCTTTTTTGGGAGACAGAGCTTTTGGATTCCCGGGTATTGACCTTACAATGTTTGGTCATACTTTTAAATGGTATGTAATTGGTTATGATACACCTGAAGGTGGCCTTGCTTACTTTACAGCATACATGATTGCTATGTTTGTATTTGAAGTAATTAACTTCTTCCTTCAGAAGTATGTAGTATTTAGAAATCGCGATAAGATTGGCTTCCAGGCGTTGATTTACTTTATTGCCTGGTGCCTGATTACCTTCATTTGTAATTCTCTTAACTGCATCTGGAAGGGTGGCATTACTTATGCTATTCCGGAAAACATTGCATGGCTCAAGGAGATTGGTACTGTATTTATGAATGGTGGTATATCTATGGTTGTATTCTTCTTTGTAAACAAGTGGATTTTCCCTGAGACAGTTAAGAAAACAACTGAAGAAATAGAGTAAAAAATAATCGGCATCGCGAAAGCGGTGCCGTCTTATAAAGGGACAGAGTATGAACGCAAAAGAAATTATACAAAAGCTTACAATTGAAGAAAAATGTGCCTTGTTAGGAGGTAAAAACGAGTGGATGTCCAGAAATATAGACAGACTGGGCGTACCTTCCGTAGTATTTTCCGATGGCCCTCACGGCCTCAGAAAGCAGGGAGAAACCGGTGACCATCTGGGATTGGGTGGATCTCTTCCGGCAACATGTTTCCCTACAGCAGCTACAGTAGCTTCCTCATGGGACGAGGATCTGGCTGAGAAGATAGGTGAAGCTTTAGGACAGGAGGCTAATGCCCAGCATGTTGACGTGCTGTTGGGGCCGGGCCTTAATGTAAAAAGAAGTCCTCTTTGCGGTAGAAATTTCGAATATTTTTCTGAGGATCCCTACCTGGCAGGTAAGATGGCTGCCGGTTACATCAGAGGTATTCAAAGTAGGGGCGTTTATGCCTGCCCTAAACATTTTGCCGTAAACTCCAGAGAGTATAGAAGAATGGCTATGAATGCAGTGGTAGACGAGCGTACTTTACGAGAAATCTATCTGACTGCTTTTGAGATGGCTGTAAAGGAAGGCGGAGCCAAGGCTATAATGTCTTCCTACAACAGAGTTAATGGTACTTATGTAAATGAAAACGAGCACCTGCTAAAAGAAATTTTAAGAGGTGAGTGGGGCTTCGACGGAATGATAGTAACAGACTGGGGCGCAAGCAATGACAATATTGCAGGCGCAAAGGCTACTTCTACTATTGAAATGCCTACTCCCGGCCTTGGCTCTGCACGTAATCTTCTGAAAGGACTTGAAGAAGGCCGCATTACGGAAGCTGAGATAGATACAGCTGTTCTTCCGCTCATCGAGGGTGCTTTGTACTTTAAGGAGCAGAAGCACGAGATCTCCATTCGCAAGAATGAGCATCACGAGCTGGCCACTAAGGCAGCTGAGAGCAGTATGGTGCTTCTTAAAAATGATGATAATATACTTCCTCTTAAGGAATGCTGTAAAGTGGCTGTTATCGGAGATTTTGCCTTTACACCAAGATATCAGGGAGCCGGCTCATCTGTGGTAAATGCCACAAAGATTGAGTCTATAGCTGAGACAGTAAAAGACTTCCCTATTAATGTTATTGGTATGGAAAGAGGCTATGTCCGTACAGGTCAGAAGGCTGATCAGGCTACATATGATGCGGCACTTAAGCTGGCAGCAAATGCAGATGTGGTGCTTTACTTCTTTGGTTTGGATGAAGTCAGCGAAACAGAAGGCGGAGACCGTCTTCATATGAGAATTCCTGCTATTCAGCAGCAGCTTTTAAAGGATCTGGCAGCTGTTAACAAGAATATTGTAGGCATACTTAGTGCCGGTTCTGCTATAGAAACACCATGGATCGGAGATGTGAAAGCATTGCTTAATGGTGTACTTACAGGACAGGCAGGTGGTACTGCTGTAATGAAGGTTTTGACAGGTATGGTCAATCCATCCGGAAAGCTTCAGGAAAGCTGGCCTGTAGTATATGAGGATTGCTCCGTAGCCAATTACTCAGGTACTGAAGGTACACATCTGGAGTATAGAGAAGGCCTTTTCGTAGGTTACAGATATTATGATTCTGCTGATGTAAAAGTAAGATTCCCCTTTGGCTATGGACTTAGCTACGCTAGCTTTGACTACAGCAATTTAAGAGTTGACAGTCAGGGCGTAAGCTTTACTTTGACTAATACTTCTGACAGAGATGGTCAGGAGGTATCTCAGCTTTATGTAGGACTTAAAAATTCTCAGGTTATCAGACCTAAAAAGGAGCTTAAGGGCTTTAGGAAGACATTCTTAAAGGCTGGTGAAAGCGTAGAAGTACGCATTCCTTTTGATGACAAGACTTTTAGATTCTACAACACTTCCTCCAACAGCTGGGAGACAGAGGGCGGCGAGTATGATATATATGTGGCTGCTTCTGTAAGTGATGTAAAGCTTTGCGATAAGATTAATGTAGCAGGTAATATGAGCCCGGTTAAGGTAGCTCTTTCAGGGCTCCCTTCATATGCAAAAGCAGACATCATGCAAGTATCTGCAGAGGAATTTACAAAGCTTTATGACGCTGAGCTTCCACAGGAGCACGGTGGAGAAGTGGATATCAATGACCCTATCTGTGAGCTTTATAAATCCAAGTCATGGATTATGAGGACGGTCAGCAAGAGCCTTAAGAAGAGCATGGAAAAGTCAGCAGCAAAGGGTATCCCCAATCTCAATGTCCTGTTTATCTACAATATGCCAATCAGAGCATTTGGCAAAATGGTGGGTAACATATTCTCCATGGAGATGGCTGAGGGTGTACTGGTTATAGCCAGAGGTCATTTCTGGAAAGGTCTGGGACGTATCATTTCAGGTTTCTTCCGCAACAGGAAGCTGAACAAGCAGTATGAAAAAATGCTGTCTGAGATCAAATAGTAGTGTAATTAATACTAATTTTAGAAAAAAGGCAATTTGTTTATAAAAAACGAATTGCCTTTTTTGTATGTATTAAATATACTCATATTATAGGATTACTGTACATATCAGCAAGGGAGGCTATGTATGACACTACAGGAAAAACATCAAAGGCAAATTAATAAGACGGCATTTACAGCTAGTATGCTTATAGTAGGAGCTATAATGTTTGTTACCCTGCTGGGTATGTTGCAGGGGGTGAAGCCACACCTCATAACACGTTCTATTCTGGTGCTGGTAGCCATGTCGATTAATATAGGTGCATATATAAAACTTAAAGATTCCGAGCATTATAAGCATTTCTGCAATCTTTCAATGTTTGCAGCTTATCTGTTTATTTTGTTCTCAACGGCCATCTTCAGCTATTATACTTTTGTTTTTCCTATTGCTGTTATTGTAATGATGTTTAATGACAGAAAACTGGTTATAGCAGGTATCGGTGCTGTAGCAGCATCCAATATTTTATATGATGTTTATGCGATGCAGAAGCTTAGCGCTAAAATGGATGATATAGTAGTACAGATGATTCTCATTTTGGTAATGGGTATCGTAGAAGTTACTATTTGTAAGATGCAGAGCTCCCAGAGAAATGAGTCTGTGGCTGCAGTAGAGGAAAAGGCTGTCCAGGCAGAAGAGATAGCCAATAAGGCTGTAGAGCAGTCTAAAAGACTTTCAGAAGAGTTTGATGGAGCAATGGAAGTGTCTGTAAAGCTTACTGAAGCTATGAATCATAGCCACGCATCAGTATCTGAAATTACAGAAAGCACCAAGATGACAGCAGAGGCTATCAGCAATCAGACTCTTATGACAGCTGATATTCAGAGCGCTATTGATAATGTAGACAATCAGACCAAGACCATGTCAGAGCTTTCAGATACTACCCGCAAGTCTGTAGAGAATGGTGTTGAGCTGGTGGATAAGCTTAAGACTCAGGCTACAGAAGTAGCTAAGATTTCCAGAGAAACTGAAGTGACGACAAAGGCATTAAATGAGTCTATTAAAGAGGTTGAGGCTATTACTGATACTATTCTTGGTATTTCAAGTAAGACCAATCTGCTGGCGCTTAATGCTTCTATTGAGGCAGCAAGAGCAGGAGAAGCCGGTCGTGGATTTGCAGTAGTTGCTGATGAAATCAGAACTTTGTCAGAGTCTACCAAAAATGCTACCAATCAGATATCTGAGATTATATCAAAGCTTACAAAGGATGCTGAAGAGGCTTCAGCCAGCATGAGCAAATCTGCTGAGTTCGCAGACAGCCAGAATGAACTTATCGGCGAGACCGGAGATACTTTGCAGGAGATTTATAAAGATACTAAGGATCTTTATAACAGCGTAAAAGAGGTTACTGTTGCAGTAGGAAGCGTAATGAAGGCTAATACAGCTATAGCTGACAGTATCTCTAATATCTCTGCTACATCCGAAGAAGTGGCAGCTGCCACAGCTACAGCCCTGTCAGTAGCTGATAACTCCATGGATAAGCTGGAAGAAATGAACAGCCGCCTCCATAATATCGCGCAAATTGCAGATGAGATGAAGAAACTTTCAGAGTAAATATGTGGAAAAAACCATAATTAATATTCCATTAATTAAGATTTACCACCTAGTAAAAGAAGTAAAATAGTTGTATAATAAACCCTCGGTGAGTAGCTCACCGAGGGCTTTTTATAGGAGAAGGGAGATGGATTATGGAAGATTTTTTACGTAAAGATGATATAAATGATGAGGCTTATATTAAAGCTAAAGCTTTGGTAGACAAAATGAGCGTGGAAGAGTGTATGGGGCAGCTTAGATTTGACGCACCGAGCGTGAAGCGCCTTGGGATACCTTCTTACAACTGGTGGAATGAAGGACTGCATGGACTGGCCAGATCAGGTGTAGCCACCATGTTTCCCCAGGCTATCGGTATGGCGGCCATGTTCTCTGAAGAGTGGCTGGAAAAGGCCGGAGATATCACCTCTACCGAGGCTAGAGCCAAGTACAACGTATATCAGAAAAAGGGAGACCACGATATATATAAAGGGCTGACCTTGTGGGCACCCAATATCAATATAGACCGTGATCCCAGATGGGGCAGAGGCCAGGAAACATACGGTGAGGATCCATATCTCACAGGCCGCCTGGGATGTGCTTATATAAAGGGACTTCAGGGAGATAAGGACATATTAAAGACTGCTGCCTGTGCCAAGCATATGGCAGTGCATTCAGGTCCTGAAGTGCTGCGCCATGAATTTGATGCAATAGCAGGTCCTAAGGACATGGAAGAGACATATTTACCTGCTTTTCAGGAGACTATTACTGAGGCCCGTGTAGAGGGCGTTATGGGAGCCTATAACAGGGTGAATGGTGAGGCTGCCTGTGCCAGCTCTTTTTTACAGGGTAAGCTTAAAGAGTGGGATTTTCAGGGCTACTTTACTTCCGACTGCTGGGCTATCAGAGATTTTCATGAGTATCATCATGTGACCGATAATATTGAAGAGTCAGCAGCCTTGGCTCTCAGATATGGCTGTGATGTGAACTGTGGCTGTAGTTATGTTCATTTACCGGCTGCTTATAAAAAAGGTCTCGTATCTGAAGAAGACATACGTCGTGCCTGCATCCATCTTTTCCGTACCAGATACAGACTGGGCATCATGGGAGAGGGCAGCGAGTACGATGAGATACCTTATTCTGTTGTATCCTGCAAGGAGCACAAGGAAGTGTCTTATCAGTGCGCTTTGAGATCCATGGTGCTGTTACACAATGACGGCATCCTGCCTCTTTCAGAGAAAAAGATTAAGTCTATTGCAGTTATTGGCCCCAATGCAGACTCCAGGGCAGTACTGGCTGGCAATTATGAGGGGACTGCAGATCATTATCATACATATCTTGAGGGTATTACCGGTCGCTTTGATGGCCAGGTAATGTATGCTGAGGGCTGTTATCTTACCAGGGAAAACAAGGTGGGCATGGAGCCTAAAGAGAGACTGGCAGAGGCGCTTTCAGTAGCAGAGCTGGCAGATGTTACAATTTTGTGCGTAGGTCTTGATGCGACTTTAGAAGGCGAAGAGGATGCAGCTACTCATTTTACGGGAGATAAGGACGATTTACTCTTGCCTAAGGTGCAGAGAGAGCTGGTAGAGGCTGTAATGGCATTGAATAAGCCGGTGATAATAGTCAATTCCTCAGGATCATCCATAAATTGTGAGGCTCGAGGCAATGCTCTTATCCAGGCATGGTATCCTGGATCCGAAGGCGGACGTGCGCTGGCAGCCCTGCTTTTTGGAGATGTTTCTCCATCGGGTAAGCTGCCCATTACTTTCTACGAGAATACTGATGCTTTGCCTGCTTTTACTGATTATTCCATGGCAGGACGTACCTACCGCTACACCAGGGAAAATGTACTGTATCCATTTGGATATGGCCTTACCTATGGTGATGTAGTAGTGGAAAAAGTGGAATATTCTGTGGGAGAAGAAGGGGCAGAAGTGCTGGTGACAGCCTGCAATCATTCCGATACAGATACAGAGGACGTACTTCAGGTGTACGTTCATTCAAAAGACCCGGACGATACAAAGTATCCGCATCTGGCAGCTTTTAAGCGTGAATTATTTAAGGCTCACCAAGAAAAAACAGTAAGACTCATGGTAGGCCAAAAGGCTCTTACAGTAGTGGATATGGATGGGTGTCGTCATAGAGCTCAGGGAGATATTGAAATTACCGTGACAAACGGTGTGAAATAAAGAAGTAAGTAGGTTTTTATGGAACAGGTAAGAAGAAAAAAACGTTCAGTGGCTGCAGAGTATGTGCTGATGACAGTAGCTTCTGTAATTATGATTACAGGTATTTATTTTTTCAAGTTTCCCAATGCATTCTGTTTTGGCGGTGTGTCAGGTATAGCTGTTATCTTAGGTGCTGTGCTTCCCTATACTCCCGGTAATGTCAATTTGATTATTAATATCATTTTGTTGTTGTTAGGATTTATCTTTTTAGGAAGAAGCTTTGGCATAAAGACTACATATGTGTCTATTCTGGTTTCAGTGGGCCCCAGTCTTCTGGAAAAAATATATCCCATGCAGGGACCGCTTACAGGGCAGCCTGTGCTGGAATTGCTGTTTGCTATCGTAATGCCTGCAGTTGCTTCTGCGATTTTCTTTAATATCGGAGCATCTTCCGGTGGTACCGATATTATGGCTATGATATTAAAAAAATATACAAGACTCAATATCGGCTCTGCACTTTTTGCAGTAGATACTATCATAGTTGTAGCTGCCTGCTTCGTATTTGATATTCAGACAGGACTTTTTTCACTGACAGGTCTTCTGGCCAAGTCGCTGGTGGTAGATGGTGTCATAGAAAATATAAATCTGGCCAAGTACTTTACCATTATTTGTGATGATCCACAGCCTATCTGTGATTTCATTATAAATAACTTAAAAAAGAGTGCCACTGTATATGAGGCTCAGGGAGCTTATGAGCATAGGCAGAAGACTGTAGTGCTTACAATCCTTAAGCGTGGTCAGGCGGTGGAGCTTAAAAACTATATCCGTCAAAACTATCCTACAGCTTTTATTGCTATTACAAACAGTAGCGAAATAATCGGAAAAGGTTTCCGAGGTTTGAATTAAATATTTACAGGGGTGTAAAAATTGTCACAGGGACGTTTCTCACTGA
>JAZLGU010000005.1:0-13767 GCA_045616485.1 Lachnospiraceae bacterium | reverse complement strand
GCCTTTCTTGATTCACAACATTTTAAAAATTGTGGCAAACCAAAAACCCCCCCCTGACAATTTTTTAGTTGAACTTAAATATTCTATTAGCGATAATGTAGCCCAGCTTCACTACTTCCTGGCCACCGCTGCTCTTCCAGCGGGCAGGTATGCCTGCGGACTCAATACCTATGATATTGTATGCGTACTTATTCTTTTTCTTAAGGTAATCCCAGAGATCTGCACGCTTCTTTTCCTTTTCAGGGTCATCACTCTTAATAAGGAATACGGATGAAATCATCATCATGATACCCAGATACTTAGTCATGTAGGAGCGCAGTCTCTTGTTTTTGATAGACTTAAGATCATGTAAGTCAATCATGGTGTAATTTACCAGAAGCTGCTGGTCAATACGCTTAATCATATTTTTCTCGCTGACTGACTGGTCATCGCGGCCGATAAAGTATCTGTAGAAATTCTCGTCCAGATAGTACATGGTACGCACATATGGAAGAGGATCATAAACATAAATATTATCCACATAGAAGCAGTGCTCCGGCAGCTTTAATCCACATTCGTGCAAAAGCTGTGTACGGTAGATAACGGAATGCATAAGAAGATAGCGGCCTGTCTTAAAATGTCCCACTTCATTCCAGGTAAAAATACGGTCTACAGGGAGAGTGCCGGGATACTTAATGACCTTTTTGTGCTTCTCCCCCACTTTTTCATAAACGTAATTGGAAATAAGCATATCGAGGCCGGTACCATGGCGTATCATATCACGCAGTACTTCCAGAATCTTCAGAAGAGAAGACTCCTTTACCCAGTCGTCTGAGTCCACCACCTTGAAATAAACACCTGTGGCATTGGCAAGACCGGTATTTACGGCACTACCGTGACCGCCATTCTCTTTATGAATGCAGCGCACGATGGAAGGATATTTCTCTGCATACTCGCAGCCTATCTTGTAAGTGTCATCTGAAGAGCCATCATCTACTACGATAATCTCTACATCCTCGCCGCCCGGCAGCAGGGAGTCTATGGCTCTGTTCATGTATGCTGCAGAATTATAACATGGAATTGTTACTGTTAAAATCTTCAACTGAATTCCTCCTTTTTTTTTAAAAAAAGTTTTCCCCTTGTACAAAAGTTAAGTTTAGCACCCACAGTTTGTAATATCAAGTAAAAAATTAAGTTGTATTTTTTTAAAAAAGCAATTATCATTATACCAAACACATTATTTTTGCAATTTTTTATGCTTCTTAACGAAGCTTAATATAGGATACTTTATGAAATATTTCATTAAAACAATATACTTTATAATACTGTTTGGGGCCTCCCTTTATTTCTTCGGCAATGCCAAGGACACCTGGCTGTCAGGCGGCAATGCTGTCACGGCGGATGCCAGCGGCGGTGAGCTACCCATTTTGTCCTTCGAGTACGGTGAGTACACGGTGAACAAGCTGATGGGCTATACCGTCGAGCAGGATCCCATGCTGGCCAGAGACCAGTTTATCGTGCCAGACTCCGAGGGCGTTATACAGCTGGTGATAAAAGAGCGTGGTACCGATGTCAGAAAAATGATGTTTGAGATCTTTGATACTACCGACGGTCGACAGGTAGCAGACGGGCAGATAAGCGCTTTTGACTATGATAAAGATATAAAAAGAGCCAGGATCAAGCCCTCCTACCAGTTTGAGTATGGCCGCGAGTATGCCGTGGCTCTTACACTTATTACCTCTGAAAGTAAGCGTATCTACTACTATTTTCACCTTAAGTCCTACGATGCCCCCGCCATTACGGAAAAGCTGGACTATATCCTTAATTTTTCCCAGCAGTGTCGTGATAAAAATCACAAATACGTCATTCCCTATCTGGAAAGCACTTATCACGGCCTGTCCAAAAGCTACGCTCACGTAGATATCCACGACAGCTATCAGATGATCTGCTGGGGTAATCTTACTCCTACCCTGGCTTCCGATATAGCCATCGAGATCAACGAAATATATAAGTACATTGCGGTGGTAACCCTTCGCTACACAGTAACCATCGACAATGCCAGCGGTCATGAGAGCTATATTGTCAGCGAAAAATTCCGCGTGCAGCTGGGTACAGGATATGCATATTTACTGAATTATGAGCGAGACACAGAGGCTGTTTTTGACCTGTCTCTCATGTCCCTCTCCCAGGGTCAGCTAAAGCTGGGCGTGACAGAGCGCACCGACGTGGATATCCTGTATTCAAAGGATAACAGCCAGCTGGCTTTTGTCAGAGACAATGTGCTTTACTACTACAATCTGCCGGAAAATCACATTTCCACAGTCTACTCCGGCGTCCTTGGCATCAGCATACCTTCAGAAGTCAGCATGGACTCCGGCATTAAGCTTTTACGTATGGACGACGACGGTACCATTTCCTTCATGGTCTACGGCTATATCAGCTCCGGCACTTATGAGGGTAAGACCGGCCTTGTAGTATATGAATATTACCACCATCTGAATCGCATCCAGGAGGTGCTTTACCTGCCTCTTGCCATGACTTATGATCAGCTTACCTGCGAGCTGGGCGGCTTTGCTTATATGAACAGCAACAACGTCTTCTTTTTCCAGCTCCATAGTCACGTATACTCCTACAATCTCACTACCAAGGTGCTGACTCAGGAGTCATCCGCTGCTCTTTCCGAAGATGCCATCTTTTTACCGGGTCTGTCTTATGCAGCCTGGCAGCAGGAAGGCGACATGCAGACTATCCACCTGCTCTATCTGGAGACGGGCCAGCGTAAGCAGATAACAGTGGGCGATGGCGAGATTATCAGACTGCTTTCCCAGATAGACAGTAATCTTATTCTGGGCTACGGCCTGGAGTCCGACAAAGCCTTTTACAGCGACGGCACCCCATACTATCCTGTCACCCACATCCGCATACTGGACTCCGGTGAAAATGTCCTTAAAGAGTATCACAAAGAGGGTTTCTACGTCATCGGCCTAGAAAATTCTTCTACTGCCATAAAACTGAACAGAGCAACAAAAAAAGGCGGCAGCTATCAGCCTGCCGACACCGAGTATATTCTTATAAAAAATATTGACGAGTCCATAGCCTTTGAAATAACTACCAGAGTTACTGATCAGATGCTGACTGAGTACTATCTGTCCCTTCCGTCCAAATACGATTTTGAAAAAGTGCCTCGTGCAGACTATGCCAAGGTGACTGTTATCACCCACAATACTGCTGTTTATCTGGACGAATTGCAGCCTGCCAGCAACCGCTTCTACGTCTATTCCTACGGCCAGCTTATTGACATTACCAATTCAGTGGCCACAGCCCTTACCAAGGCTGATTCTGATGACTATGTAGGCATTGTGCTGACCGGAAAAGGTCAGGTACTGTGGGAGCGCGGCGTTATGGCCAAGAGCAGCGAACTTCTGGCAACCACTATAGAAAAAGCCAAGGAAGTATATGAAAAGGGACTGGCCGGCAACACCCTGTCCTGCACAGGTGCCCAGCTGTCTCAGATGCTTTACTATGTGTATAAAAATGTACCGGTGTACGCCATGTACGACGAAAATACACCGATACTGCTTACAGCCTACAACAACACCACAGTGACATACATGAATCTGAAAACAGGTAAACTTATCACTATCGGCAGTGGTAAATTAAATCAGATTTTGGAAAGTGGCGGCAATCCTTTCATGATAGCATGGTAAAAGAAAACCGGGAAGCCATAGGGCCTCCCGGTTTTTTTATTTTTGACCTAATTCAATTCTTACAAGTGCTCTACGAAGAGCCAGCTCAGCACGCTGAACGTTGATATCCTCAGAGTTTGCGCGAAGTCGCTGTTCTGCACGCTCCTTGGCTGCAGATGCACGATTCACATCAATCTCGTCAGGCCACTCGCAGGACTCTGCCATAATGCAGATGCGGTCAGGGAATATCTCCACAAAACCGTCATGAAGGGCTGCCACCTTGACCTCGCCGTCATTGTGGAGCTTAAGTACTCCGGGAGAGAGGATGGATGTCAGAGGGATATGTCCCTTGTAAACACCCAGCTCGCCTTCTGTCGTCTTCATCTCTACAAAATCAGCTGTGCCTTCAAAGAATACTCTGTCAGGAGAAATAATCTCTACAGAGAGGAGTTTGCTATTATCAGCCATGGCAATCTCCTTTCTACTTCTTAGTGCGGGCGATTACATCATCGATTGAACCTGCGTTCAGGAAATAGCTTTCAGGGATATCGTCATGCTTACCTTCGAGGATCTCGGAGAAGCTTCTGATAGTCTCAGCAACAGGAACATAACGTCCCTCGATACCTGTAAACTGCTCTGCTACGTGGAAAGGCTGAGACAGGAATCTCTGAATACGACGTGCGCGGCCTACCAGCTGCTTGTCATCTTCAGACAGCTCGTCCATACGAAGGATGGCGATGATATCCTGAAGCTCCTTATATCTCTGGAGAATCTCCTGTACACCACGGGCTACTCTGTAGTGTTCCTCACCTACGATACGTGGGTCAAGGATACGGGATGTAGAAGCCAGAGGGTCTACAGCAGGGTAAATACCAAGCTCTACGATAGAACGGGAAAGAGCTGTGGTAGCATCCAGATGTGCGAAAGTAGTAGCAGGTGCAGGGTCAGTATAGTCATCCGCAGGTACGTAAACGGCCTGTACGGATGTGATAGAGCCCTTACGTGTAGAAGTAATACGCTCCTGCAAAGCACCCATTTCAGTCTGCAGAGTAGGCTGGTAACCTACGGCACTTGGCATACGTCCAAGCAGCGCGGATACCTCAGATCCTGCCTGTGTGAAACGGAAGATATTGTCGATAAAGAGAAGTACGTCTTTACCGGACTGATCACGGAAATACTCCGCCATTGTAAGTCCTGTAAGACCAACTCTCATTCTGGACCCCGGTGGCTCGTTCATCTGACCGAATACCATGGTGGTCTTGTCCAAAACGCCGGACTCCTTCATTTCATAATAAAGGTCGTTACCCTCACGGGTACGCTCTCCTACACCGGTAAATACGGAGTAGCCGTTATGCTCTGTAGCAATATTTGTAATAAGCTCCTGAATAAGAACTGTCTTACCTACACCGGCACCACCGAAAAGACCGATTTTCCCACCCTTCTGGTAAGGGCAAAGCAGGTCAACGACCTTGATACCTGTCTCCAGGATCTCAGTTTTGGTGGACTGCTCTTCAAAAGCAGGTGCCTTTCTATGAATAGGCAGATACTCTACCCCTTCCGGAGCGGGTTTCTCATCAATCGGCTCACCCAGTACGTTGAACATTCTGCCAAGAGTATTTTCACCAACAGGAACTGTAATAGGAGCTCCTGTAGCCTCTGCATCCATACCACGCACCAGACCGTCTGTAGGTCCCATGGCGATACAACGTACTGTATCGTCACCAAGATGCTGTGCGACCTCTGCTGTCAGGCGGGTGTCGCCATTTTTAATATGAATTGCTTCATTTATGGCAGGAAGATTCTCTTTGGAGAATTTAATATCAAGTACTGCACCGATTATCTGAGTGATTTTTCCGATTTTGTTTCCCAATTTCGTGTCACTCCTTTTCGTGTTTATTTGGGGACATATATCTGTATGGTAAACATCCCCGATCAACTAATTTATCCTATTGCATTGGCTCCGGCAACGATTTCTGTAATCTCCTGAGTAATAGCACCCTGGCGGGCTCTGTTGTACTTAAGGGACAGATCGGAAATCATTTCCTGAGCGTTATTGGTTGCGGAATCCATTGCCTGCATGCGGGCACCGTTTTCACTTGCATAGGCCTGCATAAGTCCACCGTAGATAAGAGAATTTAAGTACTTGGGAATGATGAGAGCGATAGCCTCATCTGCTTCTGGCTCATAATTCATGAGAGTCAGCTTTTCTATAGCACTTTCCTCCTTATCAGCTTCGTCCTCACCTGCTGTAACAGGAAGGAGCTTAAGCCAGGTAGGTATGTGGCTTACTGTGTTTTTAAACTCAGTATATGCAATGTAAATCTCACCTATCTTACCATCTGCAAAATCCTGCAGCACCTTACGTCCGATAGCTATGGCATCTGCAAAAACCGGGCCATTCATGACTTCAGAGTAGTCAAGGTCTATGGTATAGCCCTTTCTCTCCAAAGTCTCCTTACCCTTACGACCTACTGCATAGATAATGCAGTCATCCTTTTCTATACCGCTGTTCTGTACCAGCTTTACAATATTGGAATTGTAGCCACCGGCCAGACCTCGGTTGGAAGTAATAACGATGATACCCTTTTTCTTGGTAGGATCGCCGGTCAGGTATGGATGATTGATATTACCGGATTTTTTAAGCATTGCGCCCACAGCTTCAAACATGTGGGTAAAATATGGCTTGGTCTGTTCTGCGCGGGACTTGGATTTCTGCAACTTTACGGTGGAAACCAGCTTCATGGCCTTCGTTACCTGCTCGGTACTCTGGATACTGTCTTTCCGCCTTTTGATGTCTTTCATCGAAGCCATTTAATCACGCTCCCGTTTAGAATTGTGCCTTGCATTCCTTGATAGCCGCAATCAGCTTTTCCTCTGTAGCGTCGGAAATAACCTTTTCATCGCGAATAGCAGCCGGAATTTCAGGATATTTGGTGTCAATGTATTCGAAGAGATCATGCTCGAACTCCAGCACTTTTTCTACAGGAATATCCAGGAGATACTTCTTTGTAGCTGCATAGATGATGATGATCTGCTTTTCTACAGGCATTGGCTTGTACTGAGGCTGCTTCAGGATCTCCTTGATGCGGGCACCCTGAGCCAGCTTTTCTTTTGTATCTGCATCCAGGTCACTACCGAACTGGGCAAAGGATGCCAGCTCTCTGTACTGAGCAAGGTCAATACGGATAGGACCTGCGATTTTCTTCATAGCCTTAATCTGGGCGCTACCACCTACTCGAGATACGGAGAGACCTGCGTTAACAGCCGGACGGAAGCCGGAGTTGAACATCTCGGACTCCAGGTAGATCTGACCATCTGTGATGGAGATTACGTTGGTAGGAATGTAAGCGGATACGTCGCCTGCCTGAGTCTCAATGATAGGAAGTGCGGTAAGGGAACCACCGCCCAGAGAGTCAGAAAGTCTGGCTGCTCTTTCCAAAAGTCTTGAGTGCAGGTAGAAAACGTCACCAGGGTATGCCTCACGTCCCGGTGGACGCTTTAAGAGGAGGGAGAGGGTACGGTATGCAGCGGCATGCTTACTTAAGTCATCATAGATGATAAGTACGTCGTCGCCGTTCTCCATCCACTCCTCACCGATAGCACATCCACTGTATGGTGCGATGTACTGAAGAGGTGCCAGCTCGGATGCTGTAGCAGCTACTACTGTGGTGTAGTCCATAGCGCCGTACTCTTCGAGAGTAGTCACCAGGGCAGCTACTGTAGACTGCTTCTGACCGATAGCAACGTAAATACATTTTACGTTCTGGCCCTTCTGATTGATGATTGTATCGATTGCGATGGCTGTCTTACCTGTCTGACGGTCACCGATAATGAGCTCTCTTTGTCCACGTCCGATAGGAACCATGGAGTCAATAGCTTTAATTCCTGTCTGCAGAGGGGTATCTACGGACTTTCTCTTGATAACGCCGGGAGCTACTCTTTCAATAGGTCTGAATTTGGTAGTCTCTACAGGGCCCTTACCGTCGATAGGCTGACCCAGAGCATTTACTACACGACCCAGCATAGCGTCGCCTACAGGTACTTCTACTACTCGGCCTGTAGTCTTTACTGTGTCGCCTTCAGATATGCTACGGGAATCACCCAAAAGAACTGCACCTACGTTGTCCTCCTCGAGGTTCTGTACCATGCCGTACACCTCGCCCGGGAACTCCAGGAGCTCGCCCTGCATTGCTTTTTCAAGTCCATGGATACGTGCAATACCGTCTGCAACCTGAATTACTGTGCCCACTTCGGACACTTCAAGCTTTGTTGAGTAATTTTTGATCTGCTCTTTAATTACTGAACTTATTTCTTCAGGTCTTAAATTCAAGATATAAGCACCTACCTTTCAATTAGTTTGCTTTTCTAAGCTGGTTGGTAAGCTTGTCCAACTTGTTTTTCACAGTGGAGTCCACTACCTTGTCGCCTATACGGATGGTCATACCGCCGATAAAAGAGGGATCCACCTTCCATTCGATGATAAGACTGTTGTAGCCCGTAGTCGCTAACAGCTTAGCTTGTATCTGGTTTTTCTGGGCATCAGTAAGCTCTGTTGCTGATGTCACAGTCACTATACCGGTTTTTCTGTATTCGTACACGCGGTTCTTAAAATGTGTGAGAACGGCACCGGTGTCCTTTGCTCTGTCCTTTTCCACGATTACCTGGAGCAGGCCTACGATATCGTCGTCAAAAGTACCCTTGAAGGACTTTTCCACTACCGTATGCTTTTCTTCCTTGGTAAGCTTGGGATTGGTAAGCAGGTTAATGAGCTCCGGATTCTCATTCACACAGGTAAGAAGCACGGACGACTGTTCAAAGATGTCGTCCACTTTATTGCCTGACAGCGCCAGTTCAAAAAGTGCATCTCCGTAGGTTTTTGAGATTAATTTTGCCATGTATCCTCACCCATTTCATTAAGTGCGTCATTGATGAGTCCGGCCTGGGCATCTGCATCCAGCTTCTCTGCTACAAACTTGCCTGCGATGGCGCCTGCAACTGTAATCATCTCCTGCTTCAGCTCATCCCTTGCCTTACTCTTTTCCAGTTCGATTTCACGCTCGGCTCTGTCGCGGATTCTCTTAGCTTCCTCGTTGGCCTCAGCCACGATTTCGTTCTCTCTTGAAAGAGCTTTTTTACGGCCCTCAGAAAGAATGTCTTCCACGTCCTTGTCGGCATTTTTAAGCTTTTCGTCGTACTCGGCCTTCATAGCTGTGGCAGACTCAAGATTGTTCTTTGCTGTTTCCATCTCTTCCTTGATCTTGTCACGTCTTTTCTGGATCATGTTTCTGGCAGGATTCCAGAGGACGAAGGAGAGGAAAAAGAAAAGAAATCCTACTGCCAACATCTGTACAAAAGCATCAAAGCCTAACTGAAAATCGAGTCCGAAAATACGGTTATTGATACCGCCTTCCAATAATATAAATTGGTTCATTTATTTCGGCCTCCTTTAATTTATCCTTATCACAGCTTACCGATAAGAGGGTTAGCAAACATCAGAATGATAGCTGTTGCGAAGCCGTAAAGACCTGTTGTCTCGGCTACGGCCTGACCAAGAAGCATGGTGGACATGATGTCGCCCTTTGCTCCGGGATTACGTCCTACTGCATTTGCACCAAGACCTGCTGCGATACCCTGACCAATACCAGGTCCGATACCGGGGATCATTGCGATACCTGCACCGATAGCTGAACATGCCAGGATTAAACCTCTGTCTGTAATGTTACTGTTCATACATTAATTCCTCCATAGTGAATTTTTCATAACTGTTTGTACTTTTTGTTTTTCCGTTCCATCAATCCTCACCGAAGCACTGCGCTGTAAATACCATAGTCAGCATACAGAAAACGTATGACTGAATACATCCCGAGAAAACGTCAAAGTATGCGTGAAGCACACCGAACGCAGGGGATATGCACAGCTTTAAAACATTTGGCAACAGTCCGTAGAGAAGTGCCAGCATAACCGTACCACTCATTACGTTACCGAAGAGACGGAGCGACATGGATAATGGAGTCGCCACCTCACCGATAATGTTGATGGGGGTCAGCACGACAGGCTGAAACAGCTTGCCGATATGCATCGCTTTCTCGTACTTGAAGCCGTTGTAGTGGATGATTACAAAGGTAATCAGTGCCAGACCCAGCGGAAAACCGTAATCCGCAGTAGGTGCACGCAGGCCGAAAAGACCGGACAGATTTGCAAATATGAGATAGGTAAACAGTGTACCTATGTAATTTGAAAACTTGCCACCGTGCTTTTCGCCCATGTTGTTTCTGGTCAGTCCATCCACAGCATCAACGATGGTCTCAATGATGGAAAGGAACGGTCCGGGAACCTCATCGATGTTAGCTTTTCTAATAGCTCTGTTGGCGATAAGTGCTAAGACGCAAATAACTACAACTATTATTAATAAATTAACATGCGAGGTGGTAATCCAGGCGGTATTTCCGAACAAGTCAAGCTTTACCAGGCCGTCTACACCAAGACTTAATTCTTCATCCTGTGCTCCGGCATCTAAAAAGCTGAGAGTTCGTATTACGCTCCCAAGTTCCACTTTTGTCACCCTCCTTTGCCTGTTATTTTAAGTACTAATATATCAGTAAACGGCTGTATGAGAGCCGCCACCTTCAAAGCGAATATCCCTATCATGGTAGCTATAAGGGATATGTAGTCCGGCAGAAGTGCCGCTGCAATAAGGGCTCCTGCCATGAGCAGCATTCTAAGGAATGCCCCCAGTCTGGTCTTGTGCTTGGCGCCCTTGGAGTCTAAAAGCAATGCTTTTTCCAGGGTACTATACATGTGGACGCTCATGAAGACCGCCACCATGCAGCCCAGCACCATGCCGAGAAAATACGGTAATTTATTTTTGAGAAAAAAGATGGGAATGAGGGCCAGGATGTCAAAGGCTACTATACCCAGGATCAGGTCTAAAAGCGTCCTGCGGCCTTTATCTGTCACCCATTCACTTTCTTTTATAGACTTCAATTTTGTGCTCACTTGCCCCTTCTGTCTCGCTGGTGCCACTTGCCTCTTTCATGGCCTTTGCAGCTTGTCTTCGTTCTTTTTCCAGCTTTCTTATGCGGTCATAGGCTTTTCTGTCCGGGCTGCCATCGCTTTTTAGAAAGCCCTGTACCAGATTCCAGGCTGCTCTCACGCCTCCTGCGAAGCCCAGGATGAGAAGTGGGGGCATAAACCAGACCGTATCAAATCGGCTGTTCAGGAACACCGCCAGGGCTACCATCAGCCCTACCGCCACCATCATAGCCAGTCCTATCTGAAGGATCAGCACGAAGGCCTCTCCCACTTTTCCTCGTCTACGCTCCCCCATATCTACCCCTAAAATAAGAATACACTTGAGTGCATGCGCCGGAAGCCTTTAAAATCAAGGCCTCCAAAGCCATATACTCAAGTGTATCATTTTTGTAAGATAAAACAATTACTTTTTTCTAAAAAAACTAGACAATATTTGAAAACTGTTGGTTTTTTGGGCACTTAGGCAGCTGCGCCGAGGGAAACTGCAATGTGAAAAACACTAGTTATTCACTTTTACATAATAGTACTTGTAGCCGTTTGCAGTCTTTACCTTGAGCAAATCTCCGTACTTTGTGACACCGGTACCGTCGCCGATTGTCTTTATGGCTTCGAAATTATAGTCAATAAGGACTACCTTGCCATCAATAATGACTGCGCCGCATCCGTTTTTTATATTGGTGGCATCATCATACATCTTTATGACATTGCCATCCAGATCATAGTAGCCCCACTTGCCATCCACGGTGACAATTACGGAATTGTTGTCATTAAATGACATTGACGCATTGGTCAGGACAGCCTTTCCGGTCCTTGGGTCGATAAGGCAGTACTCCTTCACATCAGGTCGGTCGATGTTAAAGTTCTCCAAATCATAGTGCTTAATAATCACACGGTCGCCATAATTGAAGAAATATGCTGACGATGAGAAAAACGGACTCAGTCCATCCTCTATATCCCAGTCGCCAAATCCATTCAGTGGCGTACCACCTATCTTGTTCAGGTCTGCATCATAGATGTCAATGGCAATACCTCCCAACATAGTAGGCTGCCAGCCGGCAAATATAGCTATATAACCATGATTGAAGCCGGATATAGGTGCTATAACATTATAAACGATGCCCTCTTCCATGAAGTAACCATCATTTGTCTGCTCTGTTCTATCATAATAGGCATCTGTGTATCCATAGCTCACAAACTTGGGTCCTCTGTATATCTCTCTCCAGGTAACATTGCCATCTTTATCAAGGGTACCCAGGAGCCCCTTTATGGCGGTGACTCTGACAATTATCTCGTCCTCCTCTGCATCACTCCACCCGAGAATCTCTTCTTTTTTGGTAGCTATTACGTCAGAAGCATCATAGTCGTCTATAGTCACTTCATTGTATACAGTCAGCACTCCGTTTTCTTCACCCAGCACATTTGTTATACCAAAGTTATACTCGGCATCAGATGAACGGCTGCCATATGTAGACAATACCAGCCGGTTGTCATAGTTGTAATACTCATAGCGGTCAAAGGCGTATTGAATACTATCACCACCCTCGCTATAGCGCTTAACATAGTAATAGCCGAAAACATTCACTATGTCCTTGCCTGACGCTATCTGCTTGCCTGTCTTGTCAAAAACATATCTTACGCCTTTTTCATCACTTAGCAGGAAATAACCTGTATCCGTAGGAGACTGCCAGCTCCGGCCGTTATACTGACACTCCAGTATTATATTACCCTGGCAGTCCATAGCTCCCCAGCCGTTTTCCGACTGTACCAGGACGACTCCGCCATTGGCAGAGCTGTAGCTTGAATACAGACTCATATCGATAGGTAATTCATATATGGTCACTTTTTCGGTAGGTGCAGGGCTGGGGATACTTGTAGGTACCATGGTAGCGGTAGGCACGGGGGTACTTGTAGGCGCCTTGGTAGCGGTAGGTACGGGTGTACTTGTAGGTGCCTTGGTAGCGGTAGGCACAGGTGTACTTGTAGGCGCCTTGGTAGCGGTAGGTACGGGTGTACTTGTAGGCGCCGGAGTATTGGTAGGCACAGGGGTACTTGTAGCTGTGGGTACAGGAGTACTTGTAGGCGCCGGGGTAGCGGTAGGTACAGGTGTATTGGTGGGTGCAGGTGTCACCGTAGGCTCTTCTGCCCCTATCTCATCCTCCGGCAGTGCCTCTATTTTGCTTACAACAGCCTCATCGGCAGCTTCGTATTTTATGATGGTGTATACGCTGAAATGGTCAGTCTTAAAGGTCAGTACTCCATCTGTTACGGTACAGTCCAAGGTCTTAATCACATCACCATTGACGTATAGTACCTTGTAGCTGTCCCCCTTGGCAGCCTTCAGGGTATCACTCAAGGGAAGGGATACTTCCACCACACCGTCAGGCTGAACTTTTGCATCTTTGTTATCCAGGATGGAGATATCAAAAGACTCGACCGTGGTCTTCGTTTCTTTAAAGAGGCTGTCTACTGCCTTGGCCTCAACAGTGGTCTTTTCTACAGGCTTAACCTCTACCTTGGAGGCCTCGGCACAGCTTCCCTCTATCTTGATATCGCTGCCCTCTGCCTTCAGCACCACCGTGGGCTTGGGTGCATCTGTAGGCTTGGTATCTTCCGTGGGCTTTACCTCATCGGTAGGACCGGGAGTCTGTGGCGCCTTGGAAGGATCAGGCTCCGGTGTCTTGGACGGGGCAGAAGTACCGGTAGGTGTCTTTGTGGGCATTTCCGGAGTATCCTGCTTCTTATTACCACAGCCTGCTATACTGCTAAGCATCATGGAAAAAATTAAAAGTGCAATAAGTATTTTTTTATTCATACTTTTCACCTTCCTTGTTGCAAAATAATAATGCAGCAAGGATATACTGAAAGCCCCTACCATTCAATTAATTCGAAATAAAATTTCGGTAAAATGTGTCACGGGGACGTTTCTCACTGTCAACTTTTTGTCACGGGGACGTTTCTCACTGTCACATCCTGCGGAGCGCACCTTCCTGGCGGCATCTGTGTCGGGATGGGCGCATGAGATGTATGCTGCGGCCTGAGAACAAAAAATAAGCCACGCTGCAAAGTACTC
>JAZLGU010000004.1:0-18460 GCA_045616485.1 Lachnospiraceae bacterium | reverse complement strand
ATAACAATCCTCCAATCGATAGCCTGCTAGCAGATGCGTAGTAAATGAAACGCACTATGCAAACTCCAGGCTGTATTGAAGACTATTTTGACACTGATGAATGGCCCTGTCACTACGGTGGTTTATTCATCGCTTACGTTTTAAATGATATACCCGAATACAGGAAGTATGTGGGCGTATCTTTTCTGGACATTACGGTTACTGAGGATATGGATTATGAATGGCAAAAAATTATTGCATTGTTAAATTGTCTATTTGCAGCTGTTTTGGCAGTGAATGGCGTAAAATTAGTATTTAATACGCGATATGCAAAATTATTACAAAATGAAAAATCTGAGGTTGTTCCCCAGGGAGTAATGTGTATATCAGGTTTTTTAGGATGTGATACGATTTTAGCGGATGATTACAATTACATTGGTAAAATACTATTTATGCTACCAAGTAAACTTCTAATATATGGAAAACATGATGCAGTAGCTGAAGCCCAACTTGATAGGATGGGAATTAGCTACCGACAAGTGAAAGATTTCCATAGGTTGTACAAGGAGGAATTCTATGGCAGATAGTAAGACACCGTATAGTAATACGTCAAAAAAGTATATGCGTATAGGCCGAAAATATAATATGCAAGATGCAATGAGGGCATATAGAAGTAAGCAAAGAGAAAAGTTACACAATTCATCTTGGGAAAAACAAAAGGTGAATATAAATGACATTGTTAATCTCTTTGCCCCAGGGAGCAAGGGCCATGCAAAAGGAGTAAAATTTGAGTTTGATGGTCTCCGATATACAGTAAAAGCTGATATGGCAGCCGGATATTTGAGGATTTATGATAAAAGTACTCGTCAATATGTTGACTTGCTTGGAAGACCTGGTACAAACGAAAATACGCATTTTAAAATCAAAAAGAGAGGTGAAATGTGATGACTATTAGATTAGCCAAAACGCTTGATGGAATGAAAATGTATGATGGAGTTTATGATCTGTGCAATGAGCCGATAGATCGCGTCGAAGAATACTTCATTGAAGAAAATCATCTGCCATATCTGCTGGAACATTTTGTCGATCAAGTTAATTCCGAGTGTGGAACAATACTGGATGATGGAGACTATGACTTTTTTAATATTGAGCAATGTGCCCTTTTAAAAACATGGATTAATAAGGAACTCGATGCGGAGGTGCCTGAGCATATTCATACACTCTACGGAGTGATACTAGGCTACATTGATAGAGCAATCCTTTATAATACTGGTATCGCAATTGATTTATAGGGGGTGTTTATGAAAAGCACATACAAACTAATAGGACAATTCCTGGATCATGGCGAATTACCGGCAGCTCAACCCATCTTTGTACAAAATCCCCAGGAAACGATTCGCAAAATTAATATATCCATGTTGCTTTCTCTATCGGAGTCAGAAATTATACAGCTAAAAAACGATACGAAAATTATACAAATAATGGTCGATTATGTTCCAATTGCCTCAAGCAAAGTTATTGAAGATTTTTATACGAAAAGAGTTCTGCAAATAGTAGAGAAATTGCAATTGCTTGGAATAAGTAGTGTATTCTCTTCTGATAAGGTGAACGTAAATAACCTCGCCTTCCTTGAGAGCATTGTTTGCAATATGTATAAAAAAGAAAGCTCATAATACCGTTGGCGCAGTATCATGAGCAAATGGGTGATATGTTAAACATACCAAATCGTTTGTCTATCATATCATATATATCTGATTGTGACAAGGGAATTCTTTATTCTTGATAGCGTTGGTAGCACCATTAACAGGTACTACCAACGCTATTGTTTCTTACAGCATACAATAACGTATGACCATGAAAGCATCAAGCAGCTCTCCTTTCATAATCATTTTTCATTTAGTCATTGTGATCATACTAATCAGGCGATAAAATCATGGTTACCTTTATGGTTACCGGTAACCATAGAAAAAAGAAAAAAGCCTGATAAAATCAGGCTTTAAGAGCAGGGGACGAGAGAATCGAACTCCCACCAAAAGTTTTGGAGACTCCTATCATACCATTTGACCAGTCCCCTACGACATAGTCAGTCGCTCATGCGACTTGATTAATTTACTACATACTTGGCTTTTTGTCAAGGGAAAAATAAAAATTCTATAAATTGGCTGGTATTATTGGAAATCTCTGATATTTGCCACTTCTACTATTTTTACGTCTTCCGGCAGCTTTCCGTCAGCTTTTAATGTACGCATGGTACCTTTTGGTACGATGCAGGTCTTGTAGCCCATTTTTACAGCTTCCCGTACTCGCTGGGAGATCATGGATACTGCTCGGATCTCACCGGTCAGGCCTACTTCACCGAAAACAATGGTGTCATCGCCTACAGGCTTGTTGCGGTAGCTGGATAAAAGCGCCAGAATAACAGCCAGGTCTACTGATGGCTCTGTTATCTTCATGCCACCTGCAATATTTACGTAAGCATCACAGCCCGCCAGAGAGATACCCAGACGTTTTTCCATAACTGCCATAAGCAGGCTGACTCTGTTGTGGTCGATGCCCGCTGCAGTCCTTCTGGCCATCTGATAGCCGGTCTGACTTACCAGTGCCTGGACCTCTACCAGGATAGGTCTGGTGCCCTCCATAACTGCTGTTACTACACTTCCGGGCTCATCAGTAGGCTTACCTTCCAACATATATTTGGAGGGATTCTGCACTTCCATAAGCCCTTTTCCACTCATTTCAAAAACTCCGATTTCATTGGTGGATCCAAATCTGTTTTTTACAGCGCGTAATACTCTGTAAAGGGCGGCATTGTCACCCTCGAAGTAAAGTACCGTATCTACCATATGCTCCAGCATTCTGGGGCCTGCTACCGTACCTTCTTTCGTGACATGACCAATAATAAAAATAGTTATACCGTGATCCTTTGCCACTCTAAGCAGGCTGGAGGTAGCTTCTCTCACCTGGCCAACAGAGCCCGGGGCCGACTCCACATCTTCACGAAACATGGTCTGTATGGAGTCTATAATAACCACATCCGGCTTATCTTTTATAAGCAGATCCTCTATCTGAGTCAGATCCGTTTCTGCTAAAAAAAGCACACTTTCCGGGAAATCTCCCAGTCTGTCAGCTCTCATTTTTGTCTGCTCAGCCGACTCTTCTCCGGAGATATATAATACTTTTACACTTTTAAGCTCTCTGCACATCTGAAGAAGGAGGGTCGATTTACCTATACCCGGATCTCCACCTACCAGCACCAGAGAGCCTCTGACGATACCACCGCCCAGCACTCTGTCCAGCTCATGAATCCCTGTATAGATTCTCTCCTGCTTTTCCGATGTTATCCTGGAAAAAGGCATAGGCTCAGCTAAAGCTGTAGCTGCTCTTCTTTTTGCACCTGCAGTGCCTCCTGTCTTTTTCTCAACAGGAGCATCACTACAGGTATTAAATTGGTGACAGGATGGGCAGTGCCCAAACCATTTTGCTGATTCAAAACCGCATTCTGAACAAAAAAACACACTTTTCGTTTTTGTAGCCATACAATTACTAAACTCGTTCTATAACAATTGCCTGAGGTGCTCCGGGAGTTAATTCTGCCGAAAGAGAAAGCTTACCGCCAAGATTGGTAGTCATTTTGCCCATATTGACGCCATCTACTGATACTTTGTATTCTGCATTGTCTTCCAGGCCAAGAGTAATCTGGGTAGCGCCATTACCTTCTACAGTAAATGTCACCTTGTCACCTTCTGCTTTAAGATCTTCTACAGATGTGCCCGGCTCGGACTCATAAAGAAACATCTCATTTTTTTCCAGTCTTGTCATTTCCTTGAAGGTCTTAACCTTGTAGGAAGCTCCATCAAACTGGTAGTCTGACAGCTTAGTTTTTTCTGGAAGTGTATAATCACCAAAACCTATGCTGCCGTCAGCTTTTGTACGAATAAGCTCGTTCATTTTCATTTCCTCCGAAAGTGGAACTTTGATTTCCTGTTTATGCGGGAAATCTTGCAGAAATTATATCATAAAGATGTGTCCAAAATTATAAAAATTAGTTAAATTTTAACACATCGTCAGTGACTGTAAGGCTGACTGTAGAGCCTTCTTTGTAGGTACCATCCAGGAATTTTTCAGCCAGCGGATCTTCCACAAGATTTTGCACAGCACGGCGAATCGGACGTGCTCCAAATTTCTCGTCATAGCCCTTTTTCAGGATATATTCTGTCACTGTATCGTCATAGCTCAGCACTACCTTCATCTGTGTCAGGCATCTCTTAGCTACGATATCTATCTGCATACCTGCAATACTGCGTAAAATATCTCTGCTTAACGGTCTAAAGACAATCGTCTCGTCAATTCTATTTAAAAATTCGGGCTTGAAAATGGATTTAATCTCATCCATTACGCCATCCCGCATTTTTTCATAATTAGCCTGCTCACTGCCTCCTGCCAAAAATCCCAGACGCTTGGGACTCATAATGGACTGGGCACCGGCGTTACTGGTCATAATGATGATGGTATTTTTAAAGCTTACTTTTCTTCCCTGAGAGTCCGTAATATGACCATCCTCCAGCACCTGAAGCAGGATATTAAATACATCGGGATGTGCCTTTTCCAGCTCATCAAAAAGCAGTACTGAATATGGCTTACGTCTGATCTGTTCTGACAGCTGTCCGCCCTCTTCATGTCCTACATATCCTGGAGGCGCTCCGATAAACTTGGATACAGTATGCTTCTCCATATACTCAGACATGTCTACTCTGATCATGGCGTTTTCATCACCAAACATGGCTTCTGCAAGGGCCTTGGCCAGCTCGGTCTTACCAACGCCTGTAGGGCCCAGGAAAAGGAATGAACCTGTAGGTCTGTTGGGATCTTTAAGGCCCACACGTCCGCGCCTTATAGCTTTTGTAATAGCCTCTACAGCCTCATGCTGTCCTTTTACGCGTCGTTCAAGTATTTCTGTCATATTAAGCAGCTTGTCGCTTTCTGACTGCTGCACCTTTTCCAGAGGAATACCGGTCCACTGCGCTATAACACGCTCAACATGTGACTCTGTGAGCACCGGCTTATCGGCCTTTTTACCTGTTTTTTTTGATTTACTCTTCTTGTCCATTTTGTCCCGAAGAGTGTTCAGCTTTTTGGAGCATGCCTTAGCTTCGTCCATGTCACCTTTTGAAAGAGCCTCTTCCAGCTGGTGCGAAAGCTCTGTAATCTGCTTGGAAATCTGCATGGCTTCATCTGAAACAGGCTCGTTGTCCAGATGCAGACGGGACGCTGCTTCGTCCATGGCATCTATTGCTTTATCCGGTAAAAATCTGTCATTTACATATCTGGATGTCAGCTCCGCACAAGCAGCAACTGCACTGTCATCTATAATAACACCATGATGCTTTTCGTACACAGGTCTAAGGCCTTTAAGGATCTCCTCTGTCTCGGCTACAGTCGGCTCCTCCACAGTGATAGGCTGGAATCTGCGCTCCAGAGCTGCATCTTTTTCGATATGTTTTCTATACTCTGAAAGTGTCGTAGCACCTATTATCTGCAATTCGCCTCTGGCGAGAGCAGGCTTTAAAATATTGGCCGCATCCATGGTGCCCTCAGCACCTCCTGCGCCTATAATAGAATGAAGTTCATCAATAAAAAGAATCACGGATGAGTCTTCTGACACCTCAGCAATCACCCTCTTTATTCTTTCCTCGAATTCACCTCTATATTTGGTACCTGCTACCATGGCCGGGATATCAAGCGACAAAATACGTTTGCCCTTAAGCATTGCAGGCACTTTGTCAGCTACTATCCAGGCTGCCAGTCCTTCCAGCACTGCTGTTTTGCCCACTCCGGGCTCGCCTACCAAGCAAGGATTATTTTTGGTACGTCTGCACAGGACCTGTATAAGGCGCTGAATCTCTTTTTCACGGCCTACACACACATCCAGTTTTCCTGCATGCGCCAGCGCCGTAATATCTCTGGAATACTGTTCAGTATACATAGGCTGTTCAGGCATCTGCGAGCGTACGCGGGAAGCCTGGTATTCCAGACGGGCTGTAGCCGCATCTCCTCCCATTACCATTATGACATCGAAAAATACCTTTTCTATCTTAATCTCGCATGTATTCAATATGCGTACTGCTAGGCAGCTGTCCAGCTTAAGTATGGCCAGCAGAATATGCTCTGTGCCTATCTTGGCTGCATTTACCCTCTGTGCCTCGCTTTCTGCATTAATTAACAGTCTTCTGGCTGCCGGGGAAAAAGAATCATTGCCGTCTGTTTCTTCAATATTGTCAAAAAGAATCAGCTGGCGGTCAACGTCTATGATTCTTGTAATTTCCACGCCATTTTCTTTCAGTATATCCGATGCCACTCCAGGCACTTCAATAAGAGCCATAAGTAAATGCTCTGTTCCCACATAACCCTGGCCTATATCCTCAGAAATCTTGTAAGAAAGCGCTATTACCTTCTTTGCTTCCTTGGAAAATTTATTGTCATAATCGCCCATAAATCCGTCTGCTGTGTTTGACATTTTTTTCCTTTCTATCCTCTCTACTTCTTTCGACTCGTCGTTTTACTCTTCGGCTTTTTATAAGACTTGCTCAGCTCATCTTCCAAAGCATTTATCCTGCTTTTTTTCACCAGATTCATTATGAAAAATACCAGTGCCAATGCTCCTGCAAGAGATGCTGCTACTGCTAAAATAATAGTCTTATTCTCTGCATTTTTCAAGGCTAAGAGTACCTCTGCATCATAGTTAAGGCTTACTTCTTTGTAAGTAATATCCTCATCCCACAGCTTTTGAAGACTCTCTTCTTTCCTGTCATACCTGTACCAGTCCACATTGCCCTGCTCATCAGACAGCGCTATCAGAACATGCATGGGGTCTGTTCCCTTTTTTGCATATACCTTTATTGTGTCCTCTCCAATAAATACTGAGGTTTCTTCATAGTCCTCAGGTATCTTAAGGTCTTTTACGGAGGTAGCCACTACATAAGTATGATATTCCGTTAAAAATGTGCCGTAGCCCTTGAATTCTGCCTTGATGCCCTTGTCCGGCTCCTTTTCCACTATCTGAGGAGTAGGGCTTAAAAGCTGGACTGTCGGCTCCGGTAACGGATCCCTGGCAGGCTTACGATCCACATGTATGGTGTAAATACGCCTGGAGCCATCTTCAGCGGTAACGGTTATCTTTATATCATTTTTTTCACCCACCTGCAATACTGTATGGCCCTCAACTGCTATTACAGCATTGGGATCTCCGGGGTCAGCTGTTATCAGGCATTTTGTTATATCGTTGGCCACCTGGGCTGTATATTCATTTATATCCGGATTGAAAGATGGTGTAAGTACCACATTTTTCCCGGAAGAATCTTTGATAACAAGGTCTTTAAGCGAATTATCATCCGATAAAACGTCATTGTCATGGACCCTGACTTTCCCTGTTTTTACAGCTACCGTTATTTCAGATCCATCTGAAGCAGCGTAGACTTCCGGCGGTGCAGCTGTTTTTATATAGGCTTCACCGGAAGCAATAGCGTCAAAGTAGAGGATATATACCTTTTCTCCGTTGGAAGCACCTGCCCCTTCATCTGTAATGGTCAGGATGTCCCCCTCTTCAGTAACACATTTTGGACCGGTAGCATAGGCTATTTTTTCGTTATCGTAGGCAATCTTTAAATTTACTTTTCCTATTACTGTGGAGGCATTAATTCTTACTTCTATGGTAAATCTGTCTCCAACAAGAATAAAGCCCTCGTCCACCACAAAATCAATGGTGTCAGGACTTCCGTATACAATAGCCGATGATACTGCAAAATGCAGTATCATCGGCAGTGTAAGTATCAAACCCAGTATAAATTTCCGAACTCTTTTTAAAAACATTATGGCTCCGATGTTGGTTTAGGTATTTCTGTCGGCTCCGGTGTCACTGATGGCTCCGGTGTCGGTATCGCAGTCGGCTCCGGTGCAGCTGATGGCTCCGGTGTCGGTATCGCAGTCGGCTCCGGTGTCACTGACGGCTCCGGTGTTGGTACCGCTGTCGGCTCCGGTGTCGGTACCGCTGTCGGCTCCGGTGTCGGTACTACTGTCGGCTCCGGTGTTGGTATCGCTGTTGGCTCCGGTGTGGCAGTCGGCTCCGGCGTCGGTGTAGCTACCGGTGTCTCTCTGGTAACATTCAGCACGTAAGTTCTGGTAGTGCCATCTTCAGCAGTAACGACTATCTTGTAATGATTCTGACCTACCTCAAGAGCTACCACTCCATTTCCTGCTACGGATGCCTTGCTGCTTACTGCAGTTGCATGAATGGTAAGTGTTTCAATAGCTCCGTTTACAGTCAGGAAGTACTCCTGATCCTTATTTACATCAAATGCAGGTGTCAGATTCATCGCATTGCCGCCGGCATCAGATATCTGAAGGCTGCTGAGCCAGTTGTTTGGATTCAGCATAGTACCAGGCTTTGGACTTGCTGTTTCAGGCATATTTTCATAAATAGGTATTCTGAAAACAATAGGTATGGACTTATCAGTATATGCGCTGGCCATACGTGCGCTTTCTGAATATGGTGCCTCTACATTGGCCATGTACTCATGAGAGAATGTTCCTGTACCGGATACATTAAATTTCTGAAGATAGATAGTGTCCTGTCCCTTGCTGATATAGTTGGCACCAACAAAGTATGCGCCACCTACAATTGACTTGTATGGACTGGTCCATGGAATCATCATGGACGCATTAAAGGAAGCATTTGTAGTACCATACTTGGCATACTGAAGGCCATTCTTTATAGCACCCAACGGTGCAGTAGAGTGGCTGGCACCAATATTGTAGAAATTGTAAAGGCCCTCGTAGCCTTCCACTTTTCCTGACACGCTGGCTGACATGGTGGTAGTACCTGTAACTACTTCCTGACGCACACGGGAAGCCAGGTGATATGGGCTTACTCCCGTATACTCAGCCGCTTTAATAAATGTTTCGGCATAAGTAATAGTCTGAGTCTTGCCACTATCGTCTGTATATGTATAAGATGTCCTATACATAGCTGTATTTTTCAAAAGTGCTTCAACGCCTTCAACCGTCTGATGCTCCGGATCGTACTTAAGGCTTTCAAACATAAATATGCGTTTTGAATCCAGCCAGTTTCTTGGGTCAATAAAGTATGCATTTGCAGCTCTGGAGGATGTTACCCAGTAAGAGCCATCATATACGATAAATTTATCTGTAGCCCAGTTATAAGCTTTTGCTTCAAGTGATTTCCATGCAATACCATAACTGTTGGAAATAAGAGTTTTGCCAGGCTTTGATTCTGCAGTCAGCACGGTATCCCATGAATATCCTGTATGGAATGCCTTAAATACCCATGATGGATATTCTTTATGCAGTGCTCTCAGTCCCACTTTATAGCTCTCAGGAAAACCTTCTGCATCCAGATATTCCTCAAATTCCTCTGCTGTCATATCTGCATATCCGCGGGTAGGAGTAGGGGTAGGAGTACTGGTCGCTGTAGGTGTGGCTGTTGGTGCTTCTGTAGCTGTAGGCTCCGGTGAAACCGCAGGGTCTGTGGTGGGTACCGGAACAGTAGTATCTGTAGTAGGGGTAGGCTCTACGGGCTCTGCTGTTGGCTCTGCAGTAGGCTCCATGGTAGGATTTTCCACAGGCTCTGTGGTAGGCTCTGCTGTAGGAGTAGGCTCCGGTGTAGTAGCAAGTGCTGCAGCATATACATCGCCCTTGGACAGCTGCAGATCTGACAGCTGTACCCAGCCAATGTAGCCATCATGAGTCTCAACTTTTATCCATTTCACCAGATTCAAGAGAATTTCTGCTACTACTTTTACTTCACGGCCTTTTACCAGTGTTACATTTGCACCGCTGCCGTTTTTAACTATAGCTGAGTTGATATTGGCTTCAACATTTAAATTAACGGTATCTGTTGAAACAGTAAAGTAGGCCGGTGTTTCATGTACCAGCTTTACATATTTGGAAGACATATAACCGTAGAGAATCTTGCCATCTTTTTTCACTGCAACATTGTACCAGATGATTTCTCCACCTTTTATCTGGTCCAGAACATATACTTTTGTCTGATCATTTATAACAGCAATAGACTCAGCATCTATGCTGGGACCGCTACGCATATTCAGCTGATAAACATCAGTAATACCAGCATATGCGTATCCATTTTTAATCTTTGTTGCATCCAGCTCATCTCTTTTTATCTGCTGACCCTTATAATCAACTTCCGGCACCTCCGTAGGTATCGGTGTGGAGGTAGGTACCGGTGTAGATGTGGGTATCGGAGTGGATGTAGGTACCGGTGTGGAGGTAGGTATAGGAGAAGTTGTGGCCGCAGGTGTAGGTGTTGCCTGCGCAGATGCTTTATCTGCTATTACATAAAGTGACGATGCATAGCCCTCATAAGTCTTGCCATCTCTCTTAAATGTAATCTTATACCATACTTTTCCTGATGCTTCGGTCTTATATCCTGTAAGTGTAACAACATTACCGCGACTAACTGTTGTAACTACTGTACTGCCTGTACCGGCATCGCTTCTGACATTCAGTGTGTAAGCGGTAATAGTACCATTCATCGGAAATCCTTCTGTAACAGGCTCCTGGCTGGGTATTGGGGTCGTTGTTGCCTGCTTAACAGTAGGGGTAGGAGTAGATGTTGCTACTGCTCCGGATGTAGGTAGCGGCGTAGCTGTTACCTTTGGAGTATTGATAAGCGAACTTTTATCTACTGCTATGTATCTGGAAGAGCAGTATCCTGTCTTGGTATTACCACCTTCCGTAAATTTTACCTGGTACCATACAGTACCATCCTTGTCTGTGGTATAGCCTGTAAGAGTAACTTTTGTATTATGCTTTATGGCTGTGATTACGTCATTTTTTGTGCCGGCCCCTACTCTCACATTTAACCAGCCCGCTGTTACATAGGCCTCTCTTGGGAATCCGCCCTTTACTACTTCGTTACTCATAGCTACTTTTGTAGGGGTAGGTGTCGGTACTTTTGTAGTAGTTTTTGTAGGTGCGGGAATAGACGTAGGCTTGCCGGTAGGTACCACTCCTCTGGTAGAAATATACTGAGTAGATACATAGCCCTCCACTCTGGTACCCTTAAAGCTGCCACTTACATAGTACCAGTCCTTATCCTGGTAAAAAATAGCTACATAGTCTCCTTTATATAAGAGAACAGCTGTGCCATTCAGTTCCACCTTGTCGTAATTTGTCCCTGGTCCTTTTCTAAGATACAGCGCAGATGCAGTAACTGTACCGGTGGAGACAGCTGATGTAGCGCTTTCTCTCATAGCAAAGAATAAAATAAAGCCCGCAGCAATTATCATAGCTAAAGCTGCCGTAGTTTTCAGAACTCGCGAATTTCCTTTTATTTTATTTAATATTGCCATATATCTGTCCCCTTTATAGATATGTTTATCACTTCATTACAATCCATGGCGTAAAAAATGAGCGTACTACACCAAGGTATACTATATATTGATTATACACGTTCTTTTTTTATAGCGCTACATGTCAAATATGAATTTTTTATAAAAAAAGGCTCTTCCGTTTTAAGGAAGAGCCTCAGACTCTTATTTTCTTTTATTTGCTTGCTTTTTCAGCAGCAAGTCCTATGTCAGAACGCATATATTTATTGGAGAATTTTATCCATTCAGTAGCAGAGTATGCCTTCATTCTGGCTTCGTGAAGATCTTTTCCCAGAGCTGTGACGCCTAATACTCGACCTCCGTTGGTCACTATTCTGCCTTCTGCGTCAAATTTAGTGCCGGCATGGAAACAAATGTAGTCATTTTTACCTGCAAATGCTTCAAAGCCTGTAATCACTTTGCCTTTTTCATAGTGCTCAGGGTATCCTTCTGAGGCAAGCACTACACACACTGCACTGTTATCCTCAAATTCAAGGTCCACTTTATCCAGTGTGCCGTCTATACATGCTTCAAAAATATCAACGATATCATTTTTCATACGTGGAAGCACTACCTGGGTCTCAGGATCACCGAAACGGGCATTGTATTCCAGTACTCTGGGCCCCTTTGGTGTCAACATAAGTCCAAAGAAAATAACTCCTTTAAAGGGTCTGCCCTCATTTGCCATCGCATCAACGGTAGCCTGATAGATATATTTTTTGCAGAAGTCATCTACTTCTTCAGTATAGAAAGGTGATGGGGAGATATTGCCCATACCACCTGTATTTAATCCCTGATCATAATCCTTGGCACGCTTGTGATCCATAGCGCTGGTCATGATGCGGATAGTCTTACCGTCTACAAATGAGAGAACAGATACTTCGCGTCCGGTCAAAAACTCTTCAACTACTATAGTGTTACCGGCAGAGCCGAATTTTTTATCAAGCATCAGCTCGTCGACGCCAGCCAGCGCCTCTTCACGGGTCTGACAGATCAGAACACCCTTACCCAGAGCCAGGCCATCGGCTTTAAGAACTATAGGCATCTCTGCTGTTTCCAAATATTTTTTAGCTTCTTCAGCCTCTGTAAATACTTCGTAAGCAGCTGTAGGGATATTGTACTTTTTCATAAGATCCTTGGAAAAAGCCTTGGAGCCTTCCAGAATAGCTGCATTTTTCCTGGGTCCGAAAATGCGTAAGCTTTCAGCCTCAAATGCATCTACCACACCTGCAACAAGAGGATCATCCATACCTACTACAGTAAGGTCGATTTCCTTTTCTTTGGCAAAAGCTACCAGTGCGGGAATATCAGTGGCAGCAATATTAACACATTCAGCAAGACCTGCTATGCCTGCATTCCCGGGTGCACAGTATATTTTATCAGCCTTTTTACTCTGTGCTATCTTCCATACAATGGCGTGTTCGCGGCCGCCGGATCCGATAACAAGTATCTTCATTCTTATTGTCCTCTTTTTCTTATTTATTCTGGGATAATAATCTGATAGCCTCAGGGAGAATGTTCCACTCGGCTTCTTCCATTACACGTCTCTGAAGGATCTCAGGAGTATCGCCTTCTTGTACATATACAGCTTTTTGAAGAATGATAGGGCCTGTATCGGTACCCTCGTCAACAAAATGAACTGTAGCCCCTGTTACCTTGCAGCCTCTGGCAAGCACTGCTTCGTGGACCTTGAGTCCGTAGAAGCCGTCTCCACAGAAGGAAGGAATAAGGGATGGATGGATATTTATTATTTTATTCGTATATTTCTTTATAACAATCTCAGGTACTATTACCAGATATCCTGCCAAAACAATAAGATCCGGCTGATACTTATCTATAGTAGCAAGAAGCGCTGCGTTAAAGCTGTCCGCATCGGCATAGTCCTTTTTGACAACAGCTTCACCTGCTATGCCCGCCTTGGCAGCACGCTCCAGAGCAAAAGCCTTGCGGCTGCTGGAAATAACTGCAGCAATCTCAGTATTGGGAATAGTGCCATTTTCTATCTTATCAATGATAGCCTGGAGGTTGGTACCGCCTCCTGATACCATAACAACAATTTTAAACATTGTCGACTCCTTCTATGTCTAAATGCCGCTCTTTTATCTTATGATAATATCCTTGTTACCTTCAACTATCTCACCGAGAGCCCAGGCATTTTCTCCTGCTGCCTTGATGGCACGGATAGTAGCATCTGCGTCCTCAGCAGCTACTGCCAGACACATACCTACGCCCATGTTATAAGTGTTATACATCATATGCTCCTCAATCTTACCTTCACGGGCAAGAAGCTTGAAGAGGGCAGGTACTTCGTAAGAAGATTTATTAATGGAAGCTCTGGTGCCTTCCTTCAGCATACGGGGAATATTCTCATAGAAGCCGCCACCTGTGATATGGGAGCATGCTTTGATGGTAACACCGGCATCCTTAATGGACTTGAGCGCTTTTACATAAATTTTTGTAGGTGTAAGAAGAGCCTCGCCCAGTGTCATGCCCAGATCATCGCTAAAACGGTTCAGCTTAGATGCTTCCATAGGGAATACCTTACGAACGAGAGAATAACCATTGGAGTGGATACCTGAAGATCCGATAGCGATAAGCACATCTCCGCTCTTCAGATTCTCACCTGTAATCATCTTATCTCTGTCTACTATACCTACTGAGAAGCCGGCAAGGTCGTACTCATCTACAGGATAAAAGCCGGGCATTTCTGCTGTTTCACCGCCAATAAGTGCGGAGCCGGACATTTCACAGCCTGTAGCCACGCCGGATACGATAGCGGCAATTTTTTCAGGAACATTTTTGCCGCATGCTATATAATCAAGGAAAAATAAAGGCTCACCGCCTGCACATGCCACGTCATTTACGCACATGGCTACACAGTCAATACCGATAGTATCATGCTTATCTAAAAGAAAAGCCAGCTTAAGCTTGGTACCTACACCATCAGTACCGGACAGGAGTGTAGGATGCTCCATGCCCTTAAATGCATCAAGTGAAAATGCTCCGGAAAAGCCTCCCAGGCCTCCCAGCACCTCAGGTCTCATAGTCCTGGCAACGTGCTTCTTCATCAGCTCTACTGCCTTGTAACCTGCTTCAATATCAACTCCGGCGTTCTTGTAATCCATATCTTATCCTTTCTTTTTTCTTTTACTATTTTAAAAGAAAATATTGCGAATCAATCTCGCCAATTCGCCTTATGGTGCAATAATACCACATAATTATTTATTTTAAAAACTGTTTTTACTAATAATTGCAATAAGTTTGCACTGATTTTTCCTATATTAGGAAGATTTATGAAATTATTTCTTGCATTTGTTGATATTACGTGATAAAATGCGCGATTAGCTACATGCTCTATCATATTTTAACATTGTTATACATTTATGAAAGAAGGTAATTATGATTTCAAACAGAGAAGACGTACGTAATATCGCTATTATCGCCCACGTTGACCACGGCAAGACTACACTGGTTGACGAGCTGTTAAAGCAGGGTGGTGCATTCCGCGAAAATCAGGATGTTGCAGAGCGTGTTATGGACTCCAATGACATTGAGCGTGAAAGAGGTATTACAATCCTTTCCAAAAACACTGCTATTAATTATAAAGGACATAAAATCAATATTGTAGATACTCCTGGCCATGCTGACTTCGGCGGCGAGGTAGAGCGAGTACTTAAGATGGTTGATGGCGTTATCCTTGTAGTTGATGCTTTTGAAGGAGTTATGCCTCAGACAAAATTCGTTCTGAAAAAGGCACTGGAGCTGGCTCTCCCTGTTATCGTTTGTATAAATAAGATTGACCGTCCTGAGGCTCGTCCTACAGAGGTTATCGATGAAGTTCTTGAGCTTTTCATCGACCTTGACGCTTCCGATGAGCAGCTTGACTGTCCTTTCGTATTCGCATCTGCCAAGAAGGGTGTGGCTATCCTGGAGCTTTCAGATTCTCAGGAAAACATGGTACCTCTTTTCGAGACTATTCTGGATGCTATCCCTGGTCCTCAGGGTGACACAGAGGCTCCTACTCAGATGCTTATTTCCACCATCGACTATAATGAATATGTTGGCCGTATCGGCGTAGGTAAGATCAGCAATGGTAAGCTTCGTGTCAATCAGGAAGTTACCATTGTCAACCACCATGAGCCTGAAAAGGTAAGAAAAGTAAAGATCAATAAGCTTTACGAGTATGAAGGCCTTAAAAAGGTAGAAGTTGAAGAAGCTTCCATGGGCGCTATCGTAGCTATTTCCGGTATTGCAGACCTGCATATCGGTGATACCCTTTGCTCAGTAGATGCTCCCAATCCTATTCCTTTCCAGAAGATTTCCGAGCCTACTATCGCTATGACATTTGTAGTTAATGATTCTCCTCTTGCAGGTAAGGAAGGTAAATTCGTTACTTCCCGTCACTTACGTGAAAGACTGTACAGAGAGCTTAATACAGACGTATCTCTCCGTGTAGAGGATACAGAGACTACCGAAGCCTTCAAGGTATCCGGTCGTGGTGAGCTTCATCTCTCCGTTCTTATTGAGAATATGCGTCGTGAGGGCTTTGAATTTGCAGTTTCCAAGGCTGAGGTACTTTACAGGACTGATGAAAATGGCAAAAAGCTGGAGCCTATCGAAAAAGCATATGTAGACGTTCCTGATGAGTACACAGGTGCTGTTATCGAGAAGCTGGCCAGCCGTAAGGGCGATCTGCTTTCCATGTCTTCTATTTCCGGTGGTTATACCAGACTTGAATTTGATATTCCTTCCCGTGGTCTTATCGGCTACAGAGGTGAATTCATGACAGATACAAAGGGTAACGGTATTATCAATACACTTTTCGATGGCTATGCTCCTTACAAGGGCGATATTGCTTACCGTAAGACCGGCTCTCTCATCGCATTTGAGGCAGGCGAGGCTGTTACATATGGTCTTTTCAATGCTCAGGAGCGTGGACAGCTCTTCATCGGTGCAGGTGTTCCTGTTTATTCAGGTATGGTCATCGGTCAGTCAGCCAAGGCTGAAGATATCGAAGTTAACGTATGTAAGAAAAAGCAGCTTACCAATACCCGTTCTTCCGCAGCTGATGAAGCTCTCAGACTTACTCCTCCTAAGGTAATGAGCTTGGAGCAGTGCCTGGACTTCATCGAGACCGATGAGCTGCTGGAAGTAACACCTACCAGCCTTCGTATCAGAAAGAAGATCCTTGATCCTCTTATGAGAAAGAGAGCAAATAGAAAATAATGTATAGAAATACAAAGGGACGCTTTTATAAACCTGCGTCCCTTTTATTATTGTAAGACATGCTTAATTTTATGCATGATATGCAGAATATATTGCATAAATGATTTTTCCATATATAATGGCGTTTGTAACATTCATGAATGAGAAACGGAGTATTTATGCGAATTCATCTAAGGATCTCTAAGGATAATTACCACGAAGTGAAAGGCTTTTTGGAAGAAAAAGGAATAGAAATTACCCCGGAAGCAGAATATATCCTTAGCGAAAAAGATAATAACCAAACCCACATAACGGTACGAAGGGAAAATGGAGACAGAGTAGTGATACCTCTGGATCAGATAATGTATCTGGAAAGCTTTGGTCACCAGCTGGAGGTCACCACACAAAATGGTACCTTTTTCAGCTCAGACCCGCTTTATCAGATGGAACAGCTGCTGGATCCAAAAAAATACATACGAATAAATAAATCTGTTATTGTGGCAAAGGGTGAAATCATGGAAATTTTCCCCACCCTATCCATGAAATATTTATTGAAAATGAAGGATGGTTGTCACCACGAGGTTACCAGAAGTTATTACAATCAATTTAAAGAAGCATTTAAGATTTAAGGAGTTAGAACATAAATGGACGGAGTCGCTTTTTTCAGTATTATTATTATTCTGCTGGTTGCACTACTTGCAATTATTTACTATTTTATCTATAAACACAACATCAATAAGAAGCTCAGAAACAGAGATTACGAAAATGACCAGGCCAAGCCATCTAAAGCTTTATCAATATCACAATTCCTGCTGGCAGCGGGTATTGTGGGCTTGATCATTGTGTTTGTGATGGCCAATAGCAAAATCGACAAGCTTAATAGCACAATCAAAGATTTTGAAGACTTTACCAAAGTTAATATATTTAACCTTTCCAATAGGGTAGCGGAGCTTAATCAAAAGGTTGCAGACCTTAATCAAAATGTAGCGGACCTAAATGAGACACTAAGACAACAGGATATTCCATTTAGCAAAGTGCAGGTCGAGTACGGAAAATTTGACGCTGCCACCAACTGCGGAGATGTTATTTTTCACATTCTCCCCAAGGAAAATATCACTCCCCTGGGCGTTGTATTTGAAGATAAGCATTATGAGGGCCACACTTTCGGTGCTGAATATGTAGTTACTATCCCGGTAAACATCTTCATCAGTCACAACACGGATTTTTACTTTAAATATGCAAATATTAATGGAAATACCGCATTTCAGTCCCTTGATTTACATGTCGATTTAATGAGACAATTTTTACCACGATTTCAATGCTATATTTCGTCCAAATCAGATTCTAAAATCGGGGTTTTCCTGAATTATACTGAAGCCGATACTGTCTCCATTGTGGAATCAGGCTTCGTCGTATACGTAGATGGTGAAAAGGTTACAGAAAGACAGTTTACCGATAAAGATCACTATGATCCCAAAGAAATCATCATACCGGTAAACAGCAATTATTCTGAGCTGAATGTTGTATTCACATGTCGTGATACTAATGGTTTTACCTACATCAGCTCCCGGGGCTTACGTCACGATAATCTCATGCTGGTATTTTTAACACCATGGACTATTTATAACAAAGATGGCGCTATAATTTACGATAATTATAATTAATCCTTGATTCTCTTATGAGAAAGAGAGCAAATAGAAAATAAAATTGTCAAGGACGTTTCTCACTGTCAAAAAGTTGTCACGGGGACGTTTCTCGCTGTCAACTTTTTGACAGTGAGAAACGTCCCCGTGACAACTTTTTGACAGTGAGAAACGTCCTTGACAATTTTATTTTCTATTTGCTCTCTTTCTCATAAGAGAATCAAGGAT
>JAZLGU010000003.1:0-13206 GCA_045616485.1 Lachnospiraceae bacterium | reverse complement strand
GGGACGTCTCTCGCTGGCAAAAAATTGTCAGCGAGAAACGTCCCCGTGTCAACTTTTTGTCAGTGAGAAACGTCCCTGTGTCATAAAAAGCTTGAATTTATTGAAATAAGAGAGTATAATCGCATGGCAATTATATAAAAGACAGTTCGTAACCATCCTGTCTCTAAATAAAACTAGGGCTTTTGAGTGATTAGGGGATGGTATGCCATCCTCTTTTTGTTTTCGAAAGCCGTGAAAGGATTTTTTTATGAAACGTAACATTATTAACGAGTACAAAGTATTACTCAGAAGCGTCCCGGGACTTGTAACATCAGTATTTGTAGTATCTGTTGTTATTATGAATCTTATGGCGGGCAAGACAATCATTATGACTGAGCCCTCCTGGCTGGGGATTACCGGCGGCCTTCTTATCAGCTGGATACCATTCCTTTGCATGGATATCGTAGCCAAGACTTTTGGTAAGAGAGCAGCTATTTTGCTGAACGTATTTGGCCTTTTGGTCAATCTTGTATGTGTAGGTATTTTTCAGCTTGTGACCATGATTAATGTGGGCGCAGGTACAGAGGAACAGTATGCTACCTTCAACGCAGCATTTGCCCAGACCTGGCAGATCCTTCTGGCCAGCTCCATCGCTTTTGTTATTTCCGGCGTAGTTAACAGCCTGGTCAATGCAGCTATCGGCAACAGATTCAAGGCTAATCCTGACGGAGTGGCAGCATATATTACCAGAACATATGTGTCTACAGCTATCGGCCAGTTTGTGGACAACATGATTTTTACCGCACTTGCATTCCTCGTATTTTTCAAGCTTTCCATCGGTACCAGCCTGGGCTGGACATGGCTTACAGTACTGGGTACATCCGCATTTGGAGCTCTGTTGGAGCTGATAATGGAGATGATTTTCTCCCCTATTGGTTACAAGGTATGTAAGAGTTGGAAAAAAGAGAATGTTGGAGAAGCATATATTAATTACACTAAGGCTGATTAAGAGGATAGAAAATGAATAAAGCCAAGCCGGACAAAATAGAGGAGCTCGCAGCGTGGGAAATAGGCCAGATGGTAAATGATGGCAGGCTGCGACCTACTGAGATAATCGAATATTTTTTCAAGAGGATCGAAGAACGTAATTCCACCATTAATGCCTTCGTTTATACCATGAAGGACTATGCCCTTTCCCAGGCGGAAAAACTGGAGAAAAGGCTGGAGGCCGGGGAGTACTGTGGTCCTTTTGCAGGCGTTCCCTTTGCTTTAAAGGATTTCCTTCCCTCGAAAAAAGGTTGGACCAACACCCACGGCGGTGTAAAATGCATGTCTGCCGTGGATGAGTACGACTCTGTTTTTTGCCAGGCTATGGAAGAGCTGGGTGGTATAGCTATAGGTAAAACCAACGCGCCGGCTTTTGGATTCAGAGGCACCACAGACAATAAAATGTACGGCCCTACCGGGAATCCCTATAATCCCCTATATAATGCAGGTGGATCCTCCGGAGGCAGTGCCGCTGCTGTGGCAGATGGACTGGTAACTATAGCGGAAGGTGGGGATGCAGGCGGATCTATCCGTATCCCTGCAGCCTGGTGCAGCCTGGTAGGCTTTAAGGCCAGCGCAGGTCTTATCCCCAATGTATGCCGTCCGGATGCCTGGTCAGCCACCCATCCTTACTGCGTACCTGGAGGGCTGACGAAGTCTGTAAAGGACTCCGCCATTTTGCTGGGGGCAATGAGCCGATACAGTGACCGTGACCCGTTAAAGCACAATATGGAAAAAGACTATGTGAAGGAGCTGCAGAGAGACCTGCATGGCATGAAAGTGGCCCTCACCTATGATTTTGACATTTTCCCCGTGGATCCCGAGATCCGGGAAGCGGTAGCCCGGGCAGCCAAGGCTTTTGAAGCAGCCGGGGCAGAAGTCAGTGAGGTGCATTTTAATTTTAAGCATACAGCCTATGAGATGGCGGAGAGCTGGTGCAGAGCCATTTGTATAGATACTGCCATAGAGGAAAAGTTAAGGATTCAAAACGGTGTAGATCTGGTAAAAGAGCACCGAGAGGATTTTCCTGAGGAGTTTATTTACTGGAATCACCTGGCTATGGACAGCACTGTCATGGACTACTATGATTTTCACCTGATTCGTACAGAGGTTTTTGACGAGATCCAGAACATTTTTGATGACTATGATCTGCTGATATCTCCGGTTACCTCCTGTAACCCTGTAAAAAATACCGACGATCATAATACTCTGGGGCCTGTGGAGATAGAAGGTGTAAAAACTGAGCCTTTGATTGGTTACACACAGACCTTTCTGTATAATTTTTCCGGCAACCCTGCCTGTTCGGTGCCCTGTGGCTTTACCAAAGACGGGCTGCCCATCGGACTTCAGATAGCCGGCAGACGCTTTAAAGACGAGGATGTTTTACTGGCTTCAGAAAAAATAAAAAATGCCCTTACGTAAGGTATTGTTTGTTACGCTACGTAATATACTAGAATACGTGGCATAAGGAGGTGAAAAGTTATGTCAAAATACACGACGGGAGAGCTGGCAAAGCTTTGTGGTGTTACAGTCAGAACAGTCCAGTATTATGATACCAGAGGAATTTTGATTCCCAGTGAGCTGTCCGAGGGCGGGAGACGCCTTTATTCAGAGGACGATTTAAAGCTCATGAAAGTCATCTGTTTCCTCAGGGAGCTGGATCTGTCAATAGATGCAATTTCTCAATTGTTGGAAGAAGAGCATCCGGAAAAAGTAATATCCATACTGGTGGAGCAGCAGGAGACTGTCCTGGAGTCAGAAATATCTGAAAAGCAGGAAAAACTGTCCAGGCTGCGTGACCTGAAAAGCGGAATCAATGTAAAGTCCTTCTCTCTCGAATCCATAAATGACATAGCTCTTATTATGGAAGGTAAGAAAAAGCTAAGAAAAATACGCCTGACTATGCTATTATCAGGGATCCCGGTAACTGCGCTGCAGTGTTTTTCCATCATTTTCTGGATAGCTAAGGGGATTTGGTGGCCCTTTGTACTTTGGGTAGTAGTAGCTGCCGTCTGGGGTACAATAATCAGCCGATACTATTTCAATAGTGTCAAGTACATCTGCCCTGAGTGTCATGAGGTATTTCGGCCCACTTTTAAAGAAGCTTTCTGGGCCGGACACACACCTACCACTCGCAAGCTTACCTGCACTCAGTGCGGACACAAAGGCTTTTGTGTAGAAGTATGGGGAGGCACCGGAAACAGTATTAATTGACACTTTTTGAAGTGATGTTCACTTCATATCTTGCCGTATCAGCAATAAAGCACTCTCTCTATCAGTAGATGACCACACAGATCAAATGCTGCTGTTAGGGAGAGTTTTTTTGCCCTATATATCGCCTGCCCTTTGTGAATCATAATAATTTGTCATAATAATTGACAAAAAAACGATGACAAAAAAACTTGTCAAAAAGTATTGACAAGTTTTCTTGTCAGTGGTATAAATATGGTGTGCACAGTGACAAGAATAATTGTCAAAAAGAAAAAGAAAGTTGTCATTTTCAAGGGAGTGATTAAGATGGTTGTTATAGGGAAAATCAAAGGATATAAGTTGCGCGTCATAAGTAAAAGAAAGGCACAAAAGGCATTTTTGGAAAAGGATTATATGGAAATCTCAGGCTGTCGTTGTACCAAAGATGATATTTTGGAGGTATATGCCGGTAAGGGAAGAGTGTATGGTGTATACGACTCCGACAAAAACATGGTAGGAGCCTATATATTTGAAAGAGTTGCCGATTATTTTCATAAGAATTCTGAAAAACAAGTTCACGTGCATGACCTTCAGATAGACATGGATACCAATGCGGCGGAGAACAGCCTGGCAGCTTTCCGCCTGAAAAAGGCCTTTGATGCAGGCATCAGTGAGGAGGCTGTAGGAGACATTAAAGAGGCCATTATGGCTGATCTTAGAGATCAGATAGAAATGATGGGAGCTGCCGCAGGAGTAGAGTGGGACGAGCAGGTTCATTACAAAAAGGCATTGGATGCCAAGCATTCCGGCTTATCTGTTATTGGATATGTGCTGGGTTTTGCCATTGGTGCTGCCTTTGGCATTGCAGCCTTTAAGACACCGGCGCTGGGATTGTGCTGGGGCGCAGCTTTTTCACCGCTGTTTGGCCTTCTTTTCTCCGTAGGCGGTATGGGAAGCGAAGAAAAAACCAGGTGGAGCAGTATCGTGATAACAAAGTAGAAAAGGCTTAGTGAGGTAAAGAGAATGCCGCTTAACAATCATTTGAAAGAGTACAGGGCAAAGCTGGGAGTCAATCAGCAGGAAATGGGCGCTTTGGTCAGCACATCCAGACAGACCATAAGCCAGATAGAGAGAGGGGATTATTCTCCGTCTGTTACACTGGCATTGAAGATAGCCAAGGTATGCGGGGCTAAAGTTGAGGATATATTTGAATATACGGAAGGTGACGACGATGAAGAATAAAGTTCAGGAAAAGCCAAAGGGAAAAATAATTAGAAATTTTATACTGATAATCTGCCTGGGCATGATGATGGGATTTTTTGTAGGCCTGGGCATAGGAATTACAGATAAGATGGCAGATAAGGAGCAGCTGATAACTGCCGTAAAAAGTGCTGTTCTGGAAGGCATGCCTTATTGCCTGATAGTTACAGGTGCACTTGGCATCATCGTTCCCCTTGTCAGCTATCTCGGGTGCAAAGCCATGTACGACAGGGTCCTGGCAAATGAAGACGATGACGAATTATTTGACAGTCTTGAAGAAAGACTTAACAGACCGCTTATTGAGTGCAACATTTTCAGTATCCTTAATCTGTGCCTGTTATACTGCAACTTCCACACACTGTTGGTTCACATCTTTCAGGGAGAAAAAATCGGCCACCCGGAGGTGATGCTTGCCGCATTTCTGATTTCAATAGTAGCAATGGTGGCTAATATCGCTATTCAGAACAAGATCGTCAATATGGAAAAAAAGCTGAATCCTGAGAAAAGAGGCAATGTTCTCGACTTCAAATTCAGAAAAGTTTGGCTGGACTCCTGTGACGAAGCGCAGAAACTTATAGTATATAAGGCAGGATACCAGGCCTATTTATCCACTCATGTGGCTTGTATGGTGGCATTGGGAGCGGGATTCATAATTATAGAAATATTTAAGCTGGATATTTTTTCCATTTTTCTGGTAGGTATTATTATGGGCGTAAATACTATTACCTATGCGGTAACAGCAGCCAGACTGGAAAAAGGCAAATAATTTTAAAAATGTGTGAAACGCTTTGATTGGTTTTTCGACTCTCCTAATGTAAGGGAAAACAGGAGGGTAGTAATGAAAAAAATACGTATTACGATGCTGTGTCTTCTCCTGGCACTTATGGCATCGGCCTGCGGTAAGGAGAAAAGGGAAACTCCGCCGGAGGATTTAAGCGGCAAGCTTGTTCTTTACGATATGGCACAGCCTGAAGGACAGCTGCCACAGGGGAGTATTGAAGAGACTCTCAGCCGGAGTGAGGCTGAGAAGATATGGACCTTTTTACAGGGGATCAGTAGGGAAAAATGGACAGATGACAATCTGTGCGACCGTATCGCCTTTATGATTGATGGAGAGATACAGCTAAGTGACAGGTGGCCAAAAGTTTATTTTTCCACTAGCTCCAATGTCATCTATTACGATCACTTTTTTACCACTATTGATGTGGGACAGATGCAGTACATAAAGGGGTTGGACCCCAGACATATTGTGGACGCCGCAGGCCCCAGCAGTAAAGTGGCCTATGCAGGCTACACATCATGGCCCTACATCGAGCGGATGGTGCAGACCGGTGATAGTCTGACTGATTATAAGGCTGCAGATGAAAGCCATAGGCGTCTTCCTTTATTTAGACTGGAGTCAGTGTCTGAGCTGACAGGCTTTATGTTGCGCTACAGCGATGTATTTAATCTGACCTGCAGTTACAGCGAGATTCCGTCTTTTGCAGATGCCACCAAGTCCTACACAGAGGACTTCTTTAAGGAGCATGCCCTGATGATCGCCTACGTACCTACAGACAGCGGCTCTTACCGCTATGGCTTGAAGCACGTTGATTATGACAAGCAGAGCTTCAGCATGTACATTGAGCAGGTCAACAGGCCCATCTTTTGTGATGATGACATGTCCGGCTGGTTTGTGCTGCTGGAAGTCAACAAGAAGGACATCGCGCATTGCACCACATTCGACGCCTTGCTATAGTTGTCACGGGGACGTTTCTCACTGTCAACTTTTTAGCTCAGCTTGCTCCCTGGGCTCGCTGTATCGGGTCGTGCGCATGGGATGTATGCTACGGCAAATTGATAATAAATAATAATAATATAAGCCACGCTGCAAAGCACTCCCTCTACCAGTAGTTGACCAGCTCGTGGACAGGTACTAGCAGACATGCCCTGCGAGTTCCGGGCTGGAACCAGAACTCGCGACGGTACCGTCTGCAAGTGCCTGTATCCACTCGGGTCAAATATGGTAGTGTTGAGTACTTTGTCAGCGTGGCTTATTTTTTGTTCTCTGGCCGTAGCATACATCTCATGCGCCCGGCCCGACACAGATGCCGCCAGGAAACTGCGCTACGCATTGTCACGGGGACGTTTCTCACTGTCAACTTTTTGTCAGAGGGACGTTTCTCACTGTCACATCTCCCGCGGAGCGCACCTTCCTGGCGGCATCCCCATGAGTCTGTTTAAAGCCAAGGCAGTGATTTGTCACAATGTGAATAAAGTGATATAAAATAGCTGACCTTAGACCTGCGAGCTTTGACCTGAGCGGGCTACGACACTTACTGGTATGGCCGTCGCGAGTTCCGGTTCCAGCCCGGAACTCGCAGGGCATAGCAGTTAGTGACCGTTCGCGAACGGTCAACCTCGAGCAGAATGAGGTCAGCTTATTTTTATATCACCTAATAATAACTTAAAACACTCAAATCACTGCCTTGGCTTTAAAGAGAGGAATGGGGCGAGCCCAGGGAGCAAGCGGAGCTAAAAAGTTGACAGTGAGAAACGTAATGCTATCCCTAGCATAAAAGTTGCGAAAATGTTATAATTATTATTAATGTGTGAATGGCTGGGATTAGTCTGAGGAGGGGGAAATGTACAAATTTCCAAAAGGATTATATGCAGATATAAAAATAGAAGAGAGTTATTTTATTTGGAGAAATATCCGGAATGGTGAGGTTGTCGCAGACAATGACAATACCGAAATTGGTGCAAGAATTCGAGTGTATGATGGGAAGATGTGGTATTCCTGCTCAACCAATAAAATAGATAATATTCAGGCGGAGTTAGATAATCTGGCTAAGCTTACTACTCCCGACGATGATATCCTTAATGATCCTATAGTTAGTCGTTTTGAAGCAAATAAAGACAGCCTTCTTCTTTATGATGGCAAAAACGACGTAAGAAAGATTAAGAGAGAAAAGTTTATTGAACTTCTGCAGAACTATATTGATAAATGCGTTGATCCTTCGATTAATGAAATAAAAAATTGGAATGCGGATATATATGGATTTCATCATAAACATTATTTTTATTCCAGTAAAGGGGCTGAAATTGTCTGGGACAAGCAGGCTGCCGGGATAAATATGACTTTTTCAATTAGCTGCCATGATGCAGTCTATGAGGCATGGAAAGGATATAAAGTTTTTTCCTTTGAGGAACTTTTGGGGCATGAAGATGAAATCATTGGGCAAAGAGACAGAATGCTCGATTATGCCCGGAATGTAGTAGATATCCCACAGGGGGAATACCTATGCGTATTTTCACCTAATGCAACTGCTTTATTTACGCATGAGAGCTTTGGACACAAGAGTGAATCTGATTTTATGCTGAATGATAAAACATTACAGGATGAATGGGTGCTTGGCAAAAAGGTTGGAAATGAAAAGATTTCTATATGTGATAGAGGAGACGTACTTAATGCAGGTTATGTTCCATATGATGATGAGGGAACAAAAGCAAAAGAAAATTTTTTGATAAAGGATGGAATTCTCGTTGGAAGACTACATAATGCCAAATCGGCTTCAATCCTTAATGAACCGCTTACCGGAAATGCAAGAGCCTATAATTATTTAAAAATGCCAATTGTAAGAATGACAAATACTTATATGGAGCCCGGAACAGATGAGCCTGAGGAGATGATTAAGGGGATCCGGGATGGAATATATGTTTATGACATTAATCGTGGTAGTGGAAATTCTGAATTTTTTATCATTCCAAATATCTGCTACAGAATACATGATGGAAGGATATGTGAGCCTGTAAAAGTCAATTTGTTGACAGGAAACGTTTTTAAAACACTTTTTGACGTTGAAGCGGTGGGCAATGACTTTACCGAGTTTTACACTTTTTGGTGTGGCAAAGGCGGCCAGACTATATCGGTTGGCGTCGGTGCGCCAAGTATCAGAATAAAATCCTTAAAGGTTAATTAGGTGGCGGTCTATGAATGAAGTGGTAAAGGAAAAATTATTTCAAAGATGTGAAAACTCTTTTTTTACATATGAGGAAGGACAACTGAATACCTATAATAAGCTGGATAGCATTTCAAGTTCATATAGAATATATAAGGATGGATTGGTTGGTATCTATTGCTGCCAGGGAGAGATAGAGGATGAAAAAGGATATCACAGAGCTTTTGAAAAACTTTCACAGGAGAAAAAATATCCTTTTAAGCTTGAAACGGGTGTCAGATATAGAGATAAAACCGAAAAAGAAGTACCTGACTCAGAATTGAAAGCATTGGCAGAAGAATGTATGGATTATCTGCGAAGCAATTATCCTCAGTTTATTTTCTCCGCGACCTTTGAAGCGAACAAAACTACTAATATTATGACCAATGATTTGGGATTAAATTACACAAATATTGATTCTGCGGTTAATGCGGATGTAAGGTTTAAACACATAAAGAGTACAGATATTGTTGATGGTGGTTTTCACCTTGGCTTAAGAAACTTTGACAAAAATGTTTTTTTTAAAATGGCAGATGATTATTTGAAAAATTATGAAAACATTGTTGAGCTTCCTGAGGAATTGATTTATGATACGCAATATTATGGAATTGCTAATATGCTTATATCACAGCTAAATGCAGAGCAGCTTGCGTTGGGGACTTCTTTATTGTCCGGAAAAGTGGGGCAAAAGATATTTTCAACAGATTTTACACTTTTCCATGATGTTTCAGATGATGAATGTTGGTTTAATACATTTTGGGATAGATAAATCCACTGAAGTAAAGACAGCAGCTACTGATGCCAAGGCAGCTATCGATGCAGCCACAACAGTTGCAGCCGTAACCACCGCAAAGGATGAAGGTATCCAGGCTGTAAAGGACGCTAAGGTGGCCGGCAAGTACGAGGGCGTGAAGCCTGAAGCCGGCAAGATTGAAAATATCACAGGCTCAGATGATGCGCACAAGGAAGATAATCCATTTGAGGCTACAGTAAACAATGATGATTTTGAAGCCGCACTTGGTGTAACTGCGGAAGATAAGGCAGCCGGTGTTACCGTTTGGCTGAAGGTCGAGGATACAAGTGAGACTATTCCAGCAGCAGATAAGACTCTTATTGATGCCAAGAAGGATAATAATACAATCGGCATGTATATCGACGTTTCCATGTTTATGAAGGTGGGCACGGAGGAGGCAGAGAGAGTACGCGAGCTGAACTCCAAGGTAAAGATAAGCCTGGTAGTTCCTGAAGATTTGAGAAAGGCAGGAAGAAACTATAAGGTTATCAGATTACATGATGGCGAAGCAGAGCTAATCGATGCCGATTACGACGAAGCAACATTTACATTATCCTTTGAGACAGACCGATTCTCATCATACGCACTTGCATATGCAGATAAGCCTACTATTCCTCAGACAGGCGTAGCAGATTATAAGGGCTATGTACTGGCAGTTATGATGTCAGCTATTGGAGCTATGGCAGTAGTAACTATGAAGAGAAAGAAAAAAGAAGAGCAGTAAACAATAAAGACGGTCCGGGGCATTTGCCCCGGGCGTTTTACCAAGCATTGTCACGGGGACGTTTCTCACTGTCAACTTTTTGTCAGAGGGACGTTTCTCGCTGTCACATCTCCCGCGGAGCGCACCTTCCTGGCGGCATCCCCGTGAGTCTGTTTAAAGCCAAGGCAGGATTTGTCACAATGTGAATAAAGTGATATAAAAAAAGCTGACCTCGAGCAGAATGAGGTCAGCTTATTTTTATATCACTTAATAATAACTTAAAACACTCAAATCACTGCCTTGGCTTTAAAGAGAGGAATGGGGCGAGCCAGGGAGCAAGCGGAGCTAAAAAGTTGACAGCGAGAAACGTCCCTCTGACAAAAAGTTGACAGTGAGAAACGTCCCCTTGACAACTTTTCTTTTGTGGGGAAAAATGCTACAATGAAAGAGGCTGAAAATAGTAACAATACAGGATGGTAATGATATGTTCAGAGAAATGCGTAGAATTAAGCAGCAGGTGTCCAGAGAAGCCTGCGTAAAGGTGTTAAATGAAGGTAAAAGGGCTACGTTTGCAGTGAATGGTGATGATGGCTATCCCTTTGCACTGCCAATAGACTACCTTTATGTGGAAGAAGAAAACAGGATTTACTTTCATGGAGCCCGTTCCGGATATAAAGTGGATGCCATTAAAAAGAATGATAAGGTCTGCTTTATGACCATGGATGAAGGCTTTAAAAAAGAGGGACGCTGGGAGTGGAACGTGACCAGTGTCATTATTTACGGCAGGGCACGGCTTATAGATGACAGAGAGCAGTCCATTGCCTATGTCAGAAGGCTGGCCGAAAAGTTTTATCCAAGTCGTGAAGAAATCGAGCAGGAGATAGCTGAGAGCATAGACCATATGCAGCTCTATGCCATAGATATAGAGCACATGACAGGCAAGCTGGTAAACGAGCGGTAATGTGTCGTATAAGCATTGACAGTAAATAGAGCCGCCCTTATTGTATTTAATGTCTTAAAGGAAAGCAGCAAGGTGACAGCATGATAAAAAACATAATTTTTGACTTCGGCAATGTGCTGGTAGATTACAATTTAAAGGAGTTTATGCTGAAAAAGGGCATGACTCCCGATATGATAAAAAGGATAGTTAAGGCTACGGTCATGAGCCCCTACTGGGACGAATTTGACAGAGGAGCCCTGACCGAGGAGGAGGCCATAGCAGGCTTTTTGACCCTGGACCCGGGCATAGAAAAGGAGCTGCACGCAGTGTTTGACAATATCCATGGCATGATGGTAAAAAGAGACTTTGCCGATGAATGGATCGCAGCACTGCATAGTGAGGGATACAAGGTTTTCTACCTTTCCAATTTTTCCAAAAAAGCGGCTACGGAATGCGCTGATGCCATAGATTTTATCGGCAGCATGGATGGTGGCATCATGTCACATCAGGTGCTTAAAGTAAAGCCGGATCCCGAGATATACAGACTCCTTATGGATAAATGCGGGCTGCAGTCATCAGAATGCGTTTTCGTAGATGATACTGAAGAAAACGTGGAAGTGGCGAAAAGTCTGGGGATGGAAGGCATTACCTTTATTAGCCGGGAAGATACAGATGAAAAAATCAAGTCGGAAAAGAGAGACTAATCATGGAAATAGTTATAAGAAATGCAAAGATGAGTGACCTGGACAGGATAATGGAGGTCTATGCCATAGCACGACAGTTTATGCGTGACCATGACAATCCCAATCAGTGGAACAACAATCATCCTGCCAGGGAAATCGTTATTAAAGATATTGAAAAACAGCAGAATTACGTAATAGAAGCTGACGGACAGGTGGAGGGCGTTTTCTTTTTCTCCACGGAAAAGGATCCCACCTACAGCTACATAGAGGGTGAGTGGCTGAATCCATCCGGCAGCTACGGCGTTATTCACCGCATCGCTTCATCCGGCAAGGTCAAGGGAGTGCTGGAGAGGGCTGTGAACTTTGCCCTCCAGTACAGTAGCGACCTTCGTATAGATACTCACGCAGACAATTACGTTATGCAAAACGCAATTTTGAAAAACGGCTTTAGCCGCTGCGGTATTATATATCTGGAAAACGGAGACCCCAGAATAGCCTATGAAAGGGTATAAGCTATTTATAGTCGCCTCTTGATTCCACTACACGGTAGCCAATGGCAGCCATGCGGGCAGCCAGGTCGTTTTTACTCTCGGCAGCTTCTGCACCGCTTGAAATCTTGTTATCGTAGAGCATGTATTTTTCCCTGACATTACCGGGAGAAAGATTGGGCATGACCACGTTGGCACCGGCCAGTATGCCCATTTCACGGCCCCTCGGGTGGATAGTGCCAAGAGCGGTAGTGGCGGGCAGCAGTACGTGAGGGTGCAATAAACGAATAATGGACAGTAAGCGCAGGGTCATATCCAATGTCCCTGCTTTTTCATGGCCAAAAGGGGTGTCCTTGTGGGGGATAAAGGGGCCGATGCCGCACATCTCCGGCTTGAAATCCATGATGAACTGCAGGTCCTTATAGATACTTTCCATGGTCTGATATGGAGAGCCCACCATAAAGCCACAGCCGGTCTGGTAGCCGATAGACTTTAAAGCCTTTAGGCAATCCATGCGGTGGCTCCAGGACATTTCCTCCGGGTGCAGCTTTTTATAATGCTCTTCGCAGGCAGTTTCATGGCGCAGGAGATACCTGTCAGCGCCTGCATCAAAGAAGGCCTGATAGCTTTCCCTGCTTTTTTCACCCATAGACAGGGTCACGGCGCAGTCGGGGTGAGCGGCCTTGATGGCAGATACCAGGTCACACACTCTTTCGTCGGTGAAATAAGGGTCCTCGCCGCCCTGCAGCACAAAAGTCCTGAAGCCCAGCGCGTAGCCCTTTTTACAGCAGTCCAGTATGGTCTCAGGGGAGAGCCTGTAGCGGTCAGCCAGCCTGTTGCTGCGTCTGATACCACAGTAGAGGCAGTTGTTCTTACAATAATTGGTAAATTCTATCAAGCCTCTTATATACACATCCTTACCGTAATGTCTGTCTGCGGTCTCCCGGGCCTTTCCGGTCAAGGCATCCAGTATACCCCTATCCTCTGTAGTCAGCAGAAAAGTCAGCTGCTCCAATGTAATATTCTGTTTTAACGCAATTTCATCTATCATATCATACCTCTGTCACAGGGACGTTTCTCAGTGTCAACTTTTTGTCACGGGGACGTTTCTCACTGACAAAAAATTGTCAGTGAGAAACGTCC
>JAZLGU010000002.1:0-17748 GCA_045616485.1 Lachnospiraceae bacterium | reverse complement strand
GAGACTTAATACCGAAGGATGGCCGGCACTTGTAAAGCTTGTTCCTGATTGCATTACTTCAGAAACAAGCATTAATGGCGATGGTTTCTTTGAGATTCCTGCAGATGCAACAGAGATTTCATTTACTATTAATGCTGATGGCCTTGCAAAGATTAAAGAGATGGGCTGCGATGTTATTGGTACTGTTCATCGTGTAGATGTATACGAAATGTCAATCACAGGCTTAGCTAAATAATCATTGCAAATTCAGATATTGAATTTTTACAATTGCGAAAGGAAAAAACTATGAAGAATTTTCGTAGAATAGTAGTTCTTGCCCTGAGTGCTATGATGGTACTTTCCATGGCAGCTTGTGGCAAGAAGGATAATAACGGTGGCGCTATCGTAGCTCCTCCTATTAAAGAGCTTAGAATTGGTACATGGTGGCTTCAGTATTATGATTCCACATGTCAGGCAGTAACAGATGACCCTTCTTATGTAGCTGATTTTAAGGATAATGCAACATGGACAGACGAGCAGAGAGCTGATGAGAAGCAGTCCTTCGATCATAACCAGAATGTTGCTAAATTAAAGCTTGAGAACATCAGAAAGATTGAACAGACATATGGTATGCAGCTTGTTTGGGACAACCTTACATATACAGGTGTTAAGGATTCTGTAGAGAACTCCATCAAGGCTGGTGTGCCTGACTGTGGTGCATACCTTGTAGAGCTTGCATTTGGTATCCCAGCACAGATGAATGGCTATGCAGCAGATCTTAAGGCTCTTTATGAAGATGAGTCTGTAAAGGGCGATAAGTCCAAGCTTAAGGATCTTCTTGAGGATCAGAAATATGTTTCTTACCTTAACATTGGCGATGGTAAGGCTTGCCTTATCAGCAAGGTAAACGCTGAGGCTCAGGTTGGTTCCACATATCCTCTTGCATTCAACGTACAGAAGATTCAGGCTGCAGGCCTTGAAGATCCTCGTAAGCTTTATGAAAGAGGCGAATGGACTTGGGATAAGTTCTTCGAGTATTGTAAGAAGCTTACAGACAAGGAAAATGGTGAGTATGGTTTCTCCGGCTTCGTAGGTGAAGTTGCAACAGCATTCATTCTTTCTAACGGTTCCAGCATTGCAGCCGGTACTACAGAGACACTTTCATCTGCAAAAACAGGTGAGGCTCTGGAGAAGGTTGTAGAGCTTTACACAAAGTATGGATATCCATATGATTACGAAGGTGAGCCTTGGAACTCCATGAGATTCTGCTATAAAGAAGGTCATTCAGCATTCTTCGAGTGTGCAGCATGGATTGCTGATACAGAGAAGGACTACGATCCTGCAGGCGACCTGGGCGTAACACTTCCATTTGATACAGCATATGTTCAGTGGCCAATCGGTCCTTCCGGCGATCAGAAGACAAACTACCAGAAGGTAACAGCAGGTGAGTACTATCTCATTCCTTCTACACTTTCTAAGGATGATCAGCTTACAGTATTCAACATGCTTTATGATTACTGGAACTGGTATAATGGCGATCTCGAGCTTAGAGATAACAGACATACTCTTAGCTGGTGGTATAAGGCAACTGCTAAGGATCCTACACTTCAGGTAGAGAACTTTGCAGTAATGCAGGATCTTGGTAAGCACGAAGTAAACGAGCTTGGTATGAATCTTGGTGTTGAGTATGACTGGAATTCACTCCTTAAGGGTGATGTAACTGTAGCTCAGTTCCAGGAGACTTACAAGCAGCAGGTACAGGATGCTCTTAATAAGTACTACGGTAAATAGAATATAGTTTTTTAGAAATAAGATCTGCCTGTGGGGTAACCCGCAGGCAGTATCTACATAGAGAAAAAACTAAAAAATCGCTAAATGATTAAATATACTTAAATTTTTAAAGGTGAGTTTTTATGAGCAATATTAAAATGATTGCCCCGGCATGTCCTAACATGCCTTGGCAGGAGAGACCCGCAGAGCCAATTAACCATGCTCCGGTTTGGAGATACACAGAAAATCCTATTATTGGCAGATATCCTACAAAGGAAGTAGCACGTATTTTCAATTCAGCAGTAATGCCTTATGGTGACGCTTTTATCGGAGTTTTCCGTGGTGAGCAGACAGATGGTGTTTCCTTTATCTATCTGGGACATAGTAAAGATGCTATTCACTGGGAATTTGAAGAAGAGAAGATTCATTTTGTAGACGAGGATGGCAATGATTTCCAGCCTATTTATGCTTATGACCCGCGTCTGGTAAAGGTTGAAGACACATATTATATTATGTGGTGTCAGGATATGTACGGTGCTGCTATCGGTATAGCTAAGACTACAGATTTCAAGACCTTTACCCGCATTGAGAATCCTTTCCTTCCATTCAACAGAAATGCAGTTCTTTTCCCTAGAAAAATCAATGGTAAATACATGATGCTTTCCCGTCCTTCAGACAGTGGACATACTCCATTCGGTGATATCTTTATTTCAGAGTCTCCTGATATGGTTTACTGGGGCAAGCACAGACATGTTATGGGCAGATGCTCCGAGTGGTGGGAGAGCTTAAAGATCGGTGGAGGCGCAGCTCCTATCGAGACATCTGAAGGCTGGCTGGTATTCTATCATGGTGTTTCCGGTACCTGCAATGGCTATGTATATTCCATAGGTGGAGCTATCCTCGACCTGGAGAATCCTTCCAAAGTCCTTTACAGATGTAAGAATTTCCTTCTTACTCCTACTGAGTGGTATGAGGAAAGAGGATTTGTACCGAATGTTTGCTTCCCATGCGCTACCCTTCAGGATCCTGATACAGGTCGTATCGCTATTTACTATGGCTGTGCAGACAGCTATGTAGGTCTGGCTTTCTGCGATTTTGAGGAGATTGTTCAGTACATTAAGGACAATTCCAAGACTGACTGGAATGACACAGATATTGGAAGAAGATAAAAAAAGTTTTCAAAATAGCATTTGCGTGCTATAATGTCCCTGCCGTAAAGGTGGGGACATTGTGTATATAGTGTTACACAGCAGTAATAGTCCCTAGAAAGGGAAAAATGGATACATTTAAAAAGTTTATAAAAAAAGATTTGGTTCAGTGGATAGGCTTATCCCTCATTATAGCCATGGTGGTAGAGATACTTAATCAGAGGTCTTTTATTAAGATGATTGTCTTTATCTTTACCAGACCTCTTATATTTTTACTGGGGCTTTTAATCACCATGGTTATTATTGGTATAGGCTTTATGTTCAAAAAGAGGATTTTTTCTGTCTCTCTGATGGCGGTACTTATTTTATCCATGGCAATTAGTGGATTTGTGGTACTCTCCATGCGAGTTACACCTTTTGCTTTTGGTGATTTTTTAGCAATAGAGGATGGAATAGGAGTAGTAAATAAATACATGCCGGGCTTTGGCGTGCCGCTTATTATAATTGTTATAGTGGCCATTATTGTGGGGCTGGTTTTTCTTGCCATAAAGTCTAAAAAGGTTGAGCCTACTCTGCCTTTATACAAGCGTATTATTGCAGAGGTCATTATTCTTTTCTGTACATTACTTCTGAATCAGGCCCTTCATATGACCGGGACTATTGAGTCCAAATTCAGAAGCCTGCCTCTGGCATACAAGCAGTACGGGTTTACCATATGTTTTACATACTCTATTTTTGACAATGGTTTATCCAGGCCCGGAAAATACGATGAGGCAACCATGGACAAGATGCTGACCAGCCTGCTGGAAAGGCTTCAGAAGCAGGGCTACGATGTAGATAAATATTTACCAAAGCCCAGTAAGCCACCGGTAGTTACCGAGCCGGCACTTCCTACCCTTCCGCCTACAGTGTCCTTGCCTGTGACCAATACCCCTGTGCCCACTGTAGCGATTCCGACTCCGGAGCCGACTATTGAGCCGGATAAAGGAGGGACAAAGGATAAGCCTAATATTATTTTTGTCCAGCTGGAGTCATTCTTTGATTTAAGTATGGTAGAGGGACTGGAGTTTTCACAGGATCCTTTGCCCAATCTTCATCAAATGATGGTTAAGTACACAAATGGTAAGCTTAATGTTCCTGTAGTAGGAGCAGGTACCTGTAACACGGGCTTTGAAGTTATTACCGGCTTTTGCATAGACTGGTTTGGTGCCGGAGAATATCCATATAAGACTATTTTGCAGAATTCGACCTGTGAAAGTATGTGTTACGACGCTAAGCCCTACGGCTACGCTACTCATGCTATTCACAATAATACGTCAGGCTTTTATGACAGAGATATAGTATTTCCAAAGCTGGGCTTCGATACCTTTACAGCCATTGAGCACATGGAAAATCTTGTTTATACAGAGACAGATTGGGCTAAGGATAGTGTTCTTATTCCTAATATTATGGATGCTCTGTCATCGACCGCAGGTCCGGATCTGGTCTATAATATTTCGGTTCAAGGTCATGGATCATACCCCACAGAGGATATTCTTCAGGATAAGCATCTGTCTGTGACCGGCACAGGTCGTACGGATACCGACAACCAGTATACTTATTATGCCAACCAGATCTATGAGATGGATCTGTTTATAAAGGACCTTACAGATGAGCTGGAGAAGTCCGGCGAAAAGAGCATAGTCGTTTTCTTCGGCGATCATCTGCCCAATCTCGGTATAGATGAATCCAGTATGGGAGACAGCTCTCTTTATCAGACGCCGTTCCTTATTTGGGATAATATTGGCCTTGGCAGGGAAGAGATTGATCTGGAAGCTTTTCAGCTGTATTCATATGTGTATAAAAAGCTGGGGATGCGTGAGGGTCTGATCAATCTGACTCATCAGGCTTTCTTCAATGAGCTGATAGAGGCAGGTGGCTGCACAATGCCTGAGGTCATTGAAACAGATAGCGTGTATTACGAATATTATGAAATGAATCTGCATTTATATGAGTGGGATCTTTTGGGAAATAGAGCCACATATCATCTTTGGGGTGGTTCCAATCCATATGTAGAGACAGATATGAAGTTTGGTATCAATGAAGTTGTCGTTAATGGTGTAGGCTATAATGATGATGTGCTTTATGTATATGGAGATCACTTTACAGAGCGTTCTGTAATATTTATAAATGGGGAAGCGGTAGAGACAGAATACGTTTCCTCCAAGCTTATAAAAACAAAGGTGGTAAAGCCTGAAAACGGTATGGAGCTTTTTGTTGCTCAGTATAGAAGAAGTGATAAAAAAATATTATCTCAAAGCCTTACCAAAACCATGAATCTTATTGTTAGTATTTTACTGCAGAATTAGGGGATATTATGTTTGAAGAAGGTATCGTATATAAGGGTGATGTAAAAAGAATCAAAAAAGTAATGGACAGGGCCTCTCAGGGGGAAAAGCTTACTATTGGATTTATAGGTGGCAGTATTACTCAGGGTTCGGTAGCCACTGAGCCTTCAAGGTGTTATGCATACCGCGTATATCAGTGGTTTGTGGACAATATTCCTCAGGCTGAATTTACGTACGTTAATGCGGGCATAGGTGGGACCACCTCTCATTTTGGTGTGGCCAGGTGTGAAGAAGATCTGCTTGGCTATGATCCGGATTTTGTTATAACGGAGTTTTCAGTAAATGATGACAATTCTCTGTTTTACAGAGAGACTTACGAAGGCCTTTTGCGTCGTATATATCTTCACAAAAATAAACCTGCAGTGCTGGTGCTTCATAATGTTTTTTATGATACCGGTACCAATGCAGAGGATCAGCACCGAGTGCTGGGTCAGTACTATCATATACCCTGCTTGTCCATGAAGACCAGCATTTATCAGAGCGTTGCGTCCGGAGCCATACCCGTACGGGATATTACACCGGATGATCTTCATCCCAATGATAAGGGGCATGAGCTCCTGGCTCGCCTGGTAACGTATTTTCTGGATCGTGTTCAGACGGGGATTATAAAGCCTTTGGAAAATAATGACGGTGGAGACTGCGATAGCTGCAAGCATCCATGCAGGCCGATTATGCCTAATGCCATGACAGTTAATGCTTATGAAAAAGCCTACAGGCTCAGAGCCGGCAGTGAAAGCGCTATTAGTGGTTTTCTACATGATACAGCTCCTCAGTGCCATATCACTGACACTTTTAAAAAAGGGTTTATCGGCAGAGAAAATGGTGACTATGTGGAATTTAAGGTGACTGCTACCGAGATAGCAGTTCAGTACAGGAAGAGCATGAAGCATCCTGCTTGTGTGGCCAGAGTCACTATAGACAATGAGAGCCGGTATATATTGGATGGCAATTTTAACGAGACCTGGGGAGATAAGACGGAGATTGCTCTTTGTATGGTACATGGAGAAAAAAAGGAACATACTGTAAGAGTAGAGATAGTAGATGGTGGATTGGACAAAACACCTTTTTACCTGGTATCTTTAATCATCGCATAAGACTGACTGGGGGCTTAGTATGAGCTGTAAAGAAAAATTTCCTGTATGTATAGATATGAAAGATCAGCGCCTTTCCTATGAAGGACGTATAGACATGGACTGGCATGAGGGCCCCTGCTTTGTATATCCATGCAGTAATGTAAAGATTCGATTTAAAGGGACAGGGCTCGCTATAGCTCTTACCAATCATAGGGCCTGTTATAGTACCTATATCGGTACCATAGTGGATGGAGTGCAGGACAAAATCTGCGTGTATGATGTTAATACTGCGGACAATGCTTTTTCCTATCACTATGAGAAAGATAAAGGGGAAGAGTTCGGAGAGGGCAGATTTTTTGTGGTGTGTGACGGACTGGAGGATACACAGCACGAAGTGGTTATCTTTAAGAGAATGGACTGTGCTCAGGTATATGCGATAAGTGGCATCTTTTTGAATGAAGGAGGAGAGCTGCTTGACTATATATCTCACTATGATATGAAGCTGGAGTTTTACGGAGATTCCGTGACTGCCGGCGAAGTAACGGAAGCTGTTGATTATGTGGGCAAGAGTGATCCTAAGCATAATGGGGAGTTTTCCAATGCTTGGTGTGGCTATGCATGGCAGACTGCCAGAAGGCTTAATGCCGAGATTCATGATATTGCGCAAGGAGGCATTTCCCTCCTGGATGATACAGGCTGGTTTGCAGGACCTGATTTCAAGGGCATTTTCAATATGTACGACCGCATACAGTATCATCCTGATCTTGGGATTACCAAAAGGTGGGATTTCAGTTTATATCAGCCGGATGTAGTGATTATAGCTATTGGCCAGAATGATGCACATCCTGATGACTATATGAAGGACGACTATGACGGTGAAAAAGCTTCTTTTTGGAGAGCCTCCTACAAATACTTTGTGGAGCTTATTAGGAAAAGAAGGCCGGAAGCACATATTATACTTACCACAACGATTTTAATGCATGATCCGGCCTGGGACAGGGCGATAGATGATGTATGTAATCAGCTTCGAAAAGAAGATAAAAAAATACATCATTTCCTGTATAGGCGTAATGCAGCAGGTACTCCGGGGCATATCAGAACACCTGAAGCAGCAGAGATGGCAGAGGAATTATCCACTTTTATATTACAATTATAAAAAAAGTATTAAAAAAGCCTTGGAAAGCCCTAAAATCAACTATTTCTGATGTTTTTGCCTTGACAAACATTTTCATATTAGCTATAAAGGATATAGCGTTGGGGCTTACAAAAGCACACGTATCTCAGACGATTGATCTGAAGAATGTAAAAATTAAAATCCTAAGAGGAGGAATTTTTAATGAACAAGACAGAATTAGTTGCAGCAATTGCTGAGCAGGCTGGTATCACAAAGAAGGACGCAGATAAGGCTCTTAAGGCATTTATCGATGTAACAACAGCACAGCTCAAGAAGGAAGAGAAGGTTCAGCTCGTTGGCTTTGGTACATTCGAAGTATCTAAGAGACCTGCTAGAAAGGGCCGCAATCCTCAGACAAAGCAGGAGATTAAGATCCCAGCATCCAAGGCTCCTAAGTTTAAGGCTGGTAAGCCACTCAAGGACGCTGTAAATGCTCCTAAGAAGGCTGTTACAAAGAAGAAATAATCAATTTAGATATGCAAGATTAAGACCGTGGTCACAGGACTACGGTCTTTTTTAGTGCATAGGATTACGAGAGCTCGAAGAGCGGAGTAATCCGTTTATGCACGTAGTCAAATTAATCTGGAGTATAATCAATAAAGCGACTGATTTTACGTCGAAATTTTATTGTTTATATATTTATATCTTGCTTGAAAAATGCTACAATATTATAGTTGTACTTATAATTTATACGAGGGGGCATTATGAGGCTGGATAAATACCTAAAGGTGTCAAGAATTATTAAGAGAAGAACCATAGCCAATGAGGCTTGTGACGCAGGGCGTGTCACCATTAACGGTAAGGTGGCCAAAGCATCTTCTGAAGTTAAGGTGGGGGATGTGATAGAGGTTATCTTTGGCACAAAAAATGTAAAGGCAGAAGTTCTTGCTATTGAAGAGACTAGCAAGAAAGACGAAGCAAAGGAACTTTTTAGATATATTTAGAGAGAGTGTGACGGACGAAGATATGAAATACATTATTGCATCAGATATACATGGCTCTGCCAAGTACTGCAGGGCTTTAGTTGAAAGATTCAAAGAAGAGAAGGCTGACAAATTGCTTTTGCTGGGAGATATTCTTTATCATGGTCCCAGAAATCCTCTGCCGGAAGAATATTCCTGCCAGGATGTTGCTGCCCTGCTGAATCCTATGAAAGACAGAATAGTGGCAGTACGAGGCAATTGTGACGCGGAAGTGGATCAAATGGTACTGGAATTTCCATGCATGGCTGACTATGCTGTATTAACAGTAAAGGCTATGGCCGGTGAGCGCACAGTTTTTGTTACCCATGGACATTTATTTAATGAGGAAAATGTGCCGCCGCATAGCAATGGTACTATTTTGTTACATGGTCATACCCATGTGCCGGTTTGCAGAGCACACGAAGATTATGTATATATTAATCCCGGCTCTGTTTCCATACCAAAAGAAGGCAGTTGCCACAGCTACATTTCTTTGGAAGACGGCAAAATGGAATGGAAAGATATTGAGACAGGTCGTGGATACATGGCGTATGACCTGTAAAGAATACGGTGAATCATATGACAGACAATGTTGCACCTAAAAAAAGAAAAAATAGAAGTGGACTTTTTGTTATAGCCCTTTTTATAGTGGTGCTGGGCGGTAGTCTTTTTTACAGGGAGCAATCTTTGCTCAAGCAAAAAAGGGCTTTGGAAAGCAGATATAATGAGCTTAATGCCAAGTACGAGGATGAACTGGAAAGGGCCAAGGAATTAGCTAATAAGCAGGCATATATGCAGACTCTTAAGTATGTAGAGGATGTGGCCAGAGAGAAGCTGGGTCTGGTATATAAGGGCGAGATAGTATTTAGAGAAGACGATGGTACAACGACTAATCCATAATTATTGCAAAGAGAATAATCTCCTTAAGGAGGGGGACAGAGTGCTGCTGGGGCTATCCGGGGGCGCCGATTCAGTCTGCCTTCTTTTTGCTTTGTTAGGACTAAAGGAGACCTATAAACTTACGCTTTTTGCAGTGCATGTCAATCATGGCATACGTGGAGATGAAGCTTATAGGGATCAGGAATTTTGTAGGGAGCTTTGCAAACAGCAGGGGGTAGATTTTCAGGCTGTGTATATCGACGTGCCGTTGCTGGCAGGAGAAACAGGTGAAAGTCTCGAAGAAGCCGGAAGAAGGGCCAGATATGATTATTTTTTTCATATGGCCGAAGAGGAAAACTACGATAAAATCGCCATAGCTCATCACAAGGACGATCAGGCAGAAACAGTGCTTTTCCAAATGATTCGAGGCAGCAGGCTGACCGGACTTGCAGGGATCAGGCCCCAGAATGGAAAAGTAATAAGACCTCTTCTTTGTCTTGACAAAAAGGAAATTGAGGAGTATCTTCTCAAAAATAATATTTGTTTTGTGACCGATTCTACTAATCTGGAAAATGATGCCAGCAGAAATATTATCAGACATGAAGTGATACCGAAGCTTTTGATGATACAGCAAGGCAGTGTGGACCATATTTGTGAGACTTCCGATTATCTTAGAAAGGTGGACGAGTATCTGGAAAGAGAGGCCGCTAAGATATATGAAAAGGCTGTCAGATGCGAGGAAGATAAGCTGGTAGTAAATATTAAAGATTTGCGGGAAGCGGATGAAGTTATTGCAGAAAAAGTAATTTATCAGATATTATGTCAGGTGTCGGGGCGTAAAAAAGATATTACACACAGGCATGTGGAAAATGCTCTGGCTCTTATGGATATGCAGACCGGGGCCAAGGTGGACTTCAAATATGGAATTACCGGACAAAAAGCCTTTGTAAGCCTTATATTTACTAAGAAAAATAGATTTGACATTGATGATTCGAACTGTAATAATACTGGCCATGCGACCCTCTCGTTTTCTGCCTGCGTAATAGAAAGGCAGGAAGGTGAAAGCAGTAGGGACTTTATAGACAGAGCAGGTGGCTTCGGTGAAAATGGCTGCCGTAAGCTAATGGATCTGGAAGCAGTAAAAAAAGTCTATTCTGAATTTTCGCCTGAGAAAGTAAGCTGCAGGCCGGCCAGAGCGACGGATTATATTACGGTATACAAAGATGGCAGAAAAAAGAAGGTATTTGACCTTTTGATGGAGGCCAGGATCCCTGTGGACGAAAGAGGCGAAAGCATGATAGCGGCCTATGAAGACGAGGCTTTCATTATCTATGGAGTAAGAGGCTGTGAGGCCTATAGAGTGACTGATGACACAAGATATATTCTTGTAATCAATATAGAAAATTAAAGGAGTGTATTATGGCAGATAAGATTTCAGTTATGATTTCTGAAGAAGAAATCCAAAAAAGAGTAAAAGAAATGGCAGCGCAGATAGATAAAGATTATGCCGGGGAGGATGTGCTTCTGGTATGTATATTAAAGGGAAGCATATTTTTTACTACAGAGCTGGCAAAAAATCTCACAGTACCTGTTACATTTGATTTCATGTCAGTATCCAGCTATGGCGAGGGGACTGTATCATCAGGTCGTGTCAAGATTATCAAGGATCTGGATGACTCCATTGAAGGTAAGAATGTTATTGTAGTTGAGGATATAGTGGACTCCGGCAGGACCTTGTCTCATCTTTTGGCTCTTTTAAAAGTGCGCAATCCAAAGAGTATCAAGCTTTGCACGCTGTTAGACAAGCCTGACAGACGCGAAGTGCCTGTAGATGTTGAATACACAGGCTTTAAGATTCCTGATGCTTTTGTTATCGGATATGGACTTGATTACATGCAGAAGTACAGAAATCTTCCTTACGTGGGGGTATTGGAACAGTGAAAAAATTCGGAAGAACATTTGGATTATATGCTATTATATTGCTGATTGTCGTGCTGATACTGTGGATGGCTCAGCTTTTGGCAGGAGATGATTCCTCATATCGTTATAAGGACTATATGAAGGACCTGGAGGCAGGTAATGTAAAGGCAGTTACCATTAACCAGAATCAGCAGGTGCCTACGGGAAGCATTAAAGTTACATTAAAAGACGGCAATACTAAAAAATTCTATGCGCTGGATGTTTATAAGATATGGAAGACTACATTGGATTATGATATTGATCCATACATTACCAATGTAAGGACGCCTAATGTTTTCCTGACCAATGTCCTGCCTTATATCGTAATTGTCATTATTCTATTTATCTTTATGTCCGGCTTTTCTGCGCAGGCAGGCGGAAACAACCAGAAGATGATGAATTTCGGCAGAAGCCGTGCTACCATGGTCAGCGCAGCAGATGCCAAGAAGATTAATTTCAATAATGTTGCAGGTATTACAGAGGAAAAAGAGGAGCTGATGGAAATTGTTGATTTCCTGAAAGATCCGAAGAAGTATATAGATCTGGGAGCGCGCATTCCTAAAGGAGTTATACTTGTAGGCCCTCCAGGTACAGGTAAGACTCTTTTGGCCAAGGCTGTAGCCGGAGAAGCGGGAGTTCCATTTTTCTCCATTTCCGGTTCTGATTTTGTTGAAATGTTCGTAGGCGTGGGAGCTTCACGTGTTCGTGATATGTTTGCTGAGGCCAAGAAAAATGCTCCATGTATCGTATTTATCGATGAGATTGATGCGGTGGCCAGACGTCGAGGCGCCGGCATGGGTGGCGGTCACGATGAGCGTGAGCAGACCTTGAATCAGATGCTGGTAGAGATGGATGGCTTCTCAGTAAATGAGGGCATCATTGTTATCGCAGCTACCAACCGTGTGGATATTCTGGATCCGGCCATTATGCGTCCGGGACGTTTTGACCGTAAGGTATACGTAAACCGTCCTGACGTGCAGGGCAGAGAAGATATCCTTAAGGTGCACATTAAGAATAAACCTGTGGGAGATGACGTCAATCTTCATGATGTTGCCCGTACTACAGCAGGCTTTACAGGAGCAGACCTTGAGAATCTTCTGAATGAGGCAGCTATTCATGCGGCACGAAGCGGCAACAAGTTCATTAAGGACGAAGATATTAAAAAGGCCTTTATAAAGATCAGTATTGGCGTAGAGAAAAAGAGTAAGGTTATCTCTGACAAGGAAAAGAAGATGACTGCATATCATGAGGCCGGTCATGCTATTCTTTTCCATCTTTTGCCGGATATGGGGCCTGTTTATACAGTTTCCATAATACCTGCAGGTGGTGCCGGCGGCTATACTATGCCCCTTCCTGAAAAAGATGAGATGTATATCACGAAAAATAAGATGCTTCAGCATATTATTGTAGACTTTGGTGGAAGAGCTGCTGAAAAGCTGATTTTCGATGAAGAGACAACAGGAGCATCACAGGATATTAAGCAGGCTACACAGACTGCCAGACAGATGGTGACCAGATATGGTTTTTCAGAGAAGCTGGGACCTATTCTTTATGAAGCTGATGACGAAGAGGTATTTGTAGGTCGTGATTACGGACATACCAAAACAGTCAGTGAAAAGACTCAGGATCTCATAGATGAAGAAGTTAAGAGAATAATCACCGAATCCAATGCAAAGGCAGAGCAGATTCTTACTGAAAATATGGAGATTCTTCATAAGTGTGCAGATCTGCTGCTGGAAAAAGAACGCATTACAAGAGAAGAGTTCGAGGCTTTGTTTAATTAATGAATTCACTTAGGTATTTTTATTCGGATGAAACAGAAATGTTTCGCAGTCCGATGTTTGTACAACCAAATGAAAAAATAACAGTAAGACTCCGGTGCCCTAAAGGCTTGGAGTCTTCTCCTGTACTTGTCAGTGATACCTTCGAGCTGCCTATGACAAAGGAGTCGGAGAGCAATCGCTTTGACTATTATGCCTGTTCATTTACAGTAGGTGACAGACGTATAAATTATGGCTTCAAGGCTTTTTTTGAAGGCAGAGTCTATTACTATGTAGCCGGCGGCATGAAGGATTACTTTGACTGGGGGGAGACCTTCAGTATTTTCCCGGGATTTTACATTCCTTCCTGGGCAATAGGTACTGTTATGTACCAGATATTTACGGATCGATTTTATAATGGTCATAAGTCTAATGATGTGGTGCCCTGCGAGTACTATTATGCAGGTAAGCCTGTGGAACAGGTGTTTGACTGGAATGCCCCCGTGGCAGATCTTGACGTAGGTCGCTTTTATGGTGGTGATATTTCCGGTATAAAAAGAAAGCTGGATTATTTACAGGAACTGGGAGTAGAGGTACTGTATCTGAACCCGGTCTTTGTTTCACCCTCCAATCACAAATACGATTGTCAGGATTATGATCATGTGGATCCCCATCTTACCGTGATTACAAAGGATGTGGGAGATGAAGGCACCTACGGCAACAACAGATATGTTATTCGTACCACTTACCAGGAGAATCTGGAAGCCAGCAACAGGTATTTTGCTGATTTTTGCAGGGAAGTTCATCGACGGGGTATGCGAATTATACTGGATGGTGTTTTTAATCATTGTGGTTCTTTTAACAGATGGATGGATAGGGAAGGCTACTATTCAGTGAATACTGATGAAGAAGCCGGTGCGTATAATTCAAAAGACAGTAAGTATAGAAAGTTCTTCAGGTTTTATAATCCTGATGACAAAAATTCCTATGAAGGCTGGTGGGGCTTTGATACTTTGCCTAAGCTTAATTATGAAGAATCAGAAGAGCTGTGTGACTATATATGCCGCATAGGGCAGAAATGGGTTTCTGAGCCATATAATATTGATGGCTGGAGACTGGATGTGGCAGCGGATTTGGGACACAGCAGTGAGTTCAACCACGCTTTTTGGAAGAGGTTCAGAAAAGCAGTGAGAGAGGCCAATCCTGAAGCGATAATAATAGCTGAGCATTACGGAGATGCAGGCCCATGGCTACAGGGCGATGAATGGGATACCATTATGAACTATGACGCCTTTATGGAGCCGCTTACCTGGTTCCTGACGGGCATGGAAAAGCATTCTGACGAGTATAAAGGCTGGTTGCTGAATAACTGTGAGGCCTTTCAGGGACAGATGTTTAGAGCAAGCCGCGTGTTTTCCCATGGCTCTATGTATGCTGCCATGAATCAGCTGTCCAATCACGATCATTCCCGTTTCCTAACCCGTACCAATCACGTGACAGGAAGAGTACAGCATCTGGGCCCTGAGGCGGCAGAGAGAGATGTGGACAAGGCGGTTTTTGCAGAGGCAGTAGTGTTTCAGATGACCTGGCCCGGCAGTCCTACTATCTATTATGGCGATGAGGCGGGACTTTGTGGCTTTACAGACCCCGATAACAGACGTACCTATCCATGGGGCAGAGAGGATCAGTCCCTGATAGAGCTGCATAAAAATCTGACAGCTATCAGACGGGCTTGTCCTGTGTTGCGTACTGGTGGTCTTTTGCCTATTTTTTCACAGGATGGAGTTATCTGCTTTGCCAGATATGATAAGAGCAGTCTTATAGTGACCATATTGAATAATAACGATCATGACGTGGAGGTGCCGGTGGATTTGGAGCCGCTGGACATGGATTTTTTACGACTGGTTCGTATGTACTCTACAGGCCGTGATGGTTTCAGTAATGAGACCAAGTTCTACTATGTGGAGGATTACCACGTAAAAGTTCAGATGGGACCGAAATCCTCTGTGATTTTAAAGGGATTTATTGAATAATAAGAATATTATGGTCAATAATAAAGAAAGGCTAAACCTTTTATCAACAAAGTGGGTAGCCTATTGCTGAAAACATTTACCTATGATAAATTTTTCATGGGTAAGTGTTTTTTTCTTGCCTAGCATTAATATGGGATGCGGAGCCGAAATGAAAACGAAATCAGGGAATAGAAAAAGGAAAAGTAGAAGCATACTGGGTTTAGTGGTAGCTATTTTGCTGGTAGTAGCTGTAGGCTTCTTTGGAGAGTTTTTTTTAAGACGTGAGGTCAGAAAAAACTGCGAAAAGGACATGATTGAAGCTGCAGCAAACAACAGAAAAGAAGTAGTTGAAGAATTGAATCACAGAATTGTTTATCTGGATATTTTGTCAAAACAGTTAAGTGGTATCGATGAAAACAGTACTAAACTTACTGATATGATGCTTATGAAAAAAGAGGCAAAAGCCATTGATGTAGGCTTTTTCTTCGACAGTGAAAGTGTATTTTATTTGTCCGACGGTACAAAAGGCGAATTTAATGATAATAAAATGCGTTCAAGTATCGAAAATAAGAAGTATGCCATTATGTCTGTTAATGTACCGGAGCTGGGTGGGAAGACCTGCCTGGTTATAATACTGCCTATCTATGAAAAGGACAAGGTATGCGGTATGGTATTCGGATACTTTGAAATGCAGGAGTTTATTGAGATTTTCTCCAGACCCATATATGAAAAACACGGTTTCTCTTTTTTGGCTGATGTAGATGGCAATGTCGTGGTACCTGCAGACAGCTTTTCCTCTATTGACGAAAACGGGTTATTGCATCTTGATGAAAGCGACAGCATAGCAGATCTTAAGCTTATGATGTCCAATATCGCTAAAACAGGTGTAACAAAGGTGCATGAAGCCAATACTCCGATGGGGACAAACTTTGTCTATGGTATAGCCCTTGAAGAATTTACCGATCTTGCAGTGATAGCTTTGGTAGATAGCGATATTATTTACCGTAATACTACAAGAATATCCATTGGGCTTACAGGTATTGCAGGCTTTTTGCTTTTCGCCTTGGTAGTACAGCTCATTGTGATGATGCGCACAGATCAGACCAAGAAAAAAGAAATAGCTGAAGCCATCAATTATGACGAGCTTACCGGAATAGCCAATAAAGCTTACCATAAGGAACAATGCGAAACTATTCTGAAGAAAACTAAGGGGAATTATGCATACGTAGTAATGGACGTGGCTGATTTTACCGCAATAAATACATCCTGCGGCTACAAATACGGCAACATGGTGCTTAAAAATATAGCCGGTGTATTAACTGAAGAAGTAGACAAGAATGAGTGTTGCAGCCGTACCAGCGCAGACCATTTTGCTATACTTTTAAGATATGAGAATCAGGAAAAGCTGATGCAGAGAATGTACGCCATCTGCGGAAAGGCGGGGACTCTGCCGGAACGAGAGCTGGCGCAGAACAGCAAATATAAAAAGCAGAACATCATTTTTAACTGTGGTGTTTATCTCATACAAAATAACAATGAAGATATAAACAGAATTCGTGCAAGAGCCAATACAGCCCGTAAAAATCTTAAGAAGGGAATTAACACCCAGATTGGTTTTTACAATGATGATGATTTCCGCAAAAAGATGGAAAATCACGAGCTGGAAATGGATCTTTTAAAGGCCATAGATAATAAGGAACTGGTGGTATATCTGCAGCCTAAGTACGGAGCAGTGAGTGAAAAAATGACAGGTGCCGAAGCATTAATCAGATGGAATCATCCGGTACGCGGCATGATGGGACCAAACGTTTTCATTCCTATTGCAGAGTCTGATGGCTTTGTAAAGAGGATAGATTTCTATGTATTTGAGGTGGTGTGCCAGCAGTTAAAGGACTGGGAGAATAGAGGCTTTACGCCAATAGCTATATCTATCAATTTCTCCAGACTTCATCTATACGATGATGATTTCGTACAGACTCTTAGCGACACAGCGGATCGTTATGGTGTGGATCATCATCTTTTGGAAATTGAGCTTACTGAGACGGCAGACTTTAACGATATGGACGAGCTTTTGAACGTGATGTATCGTATCAAAGAAGCGGGCTTCGGCCTGGCCATGGATGATTTTGGCAGCGGATATTCTTCACTTCAGCTTCTGATGAAGATGCCTACCGGCGTATTAAAGATGGACAAGAGTCTTGTGGACGATTGCTCCAGGGATAACGAGGCTGATAACAAGATGGCAGCTGATATTATCTCCCTGGCTCAAGGCCGCGGACACAGCGTCGTAGCTGAGGGCGTAGAAACCGAAGAACAAAAGGACATTTTAAGAGATGCTAATTGCGACGTGATACAGGGCTACTACTATTCCAAACCTATATCCATAGTCGAATTTGAAAAACTCATGGCAAAATAAATTGTCACGGGGACGTTTCTCACTGTCAACTTTTTAGCTCCGCTTGCTCCCTGGGCTCGCCCCATTCCTCTCTTTAAAGCCAAGGCAGTGATTTGAGTTATTTGAATTATTATTAAGTGATATAAAAATAAGCTGACCTCATTCTGCTCGAGGTTGACCACTCGCGGACGGTCACTAACTGCTATGCCCTGCGAGTTCCGGGCTGGAACCGGAACTCGCGACGGTCATA
>JAZLGU010000001.1:0-10265 GCA_045616485.1 Lachnospiraceae bacterium | reverse complement strand
GATCAATCTTTCGATTGAAACTTCACAATTGAAAATCAATTTTAATTGAATTTTCAGGGTTGTTTAGCTGTTTAATTATCAAGGTTCTTATTTGTTTGTGTCGCTCGCTTTTCTTTCGTGCGACAGCTCGTATAGGATATCATCATTTTGAACTTTTGTCAACAACTTTTTTTAAGTTTTTTAAAAAGTTTTTTGAGATGGGAACCACTGCTTTATGGGCACCTATGCTCATGACCTGAAGTTCTTAATCGCTGATGTTCCGTAACGAACAGGCGTTATCTTACTACCTTTTAATTGATTTGTCAACACCTAATTTAATAAATTTTTCAAATTGTTTGAAATATTTCTACTATTCAAAAATTTTGATCCCTTACAGTCCTTGAAAACACTGAATTTTCATGGATTATAAGGGATCCGTATAGTATTAAATATCTATATTTTCGATGTGACCACCATGGCAGTACCGGAAAAAACTGCGATTTCCGCCTTGTTTTCCTGCCATTCATTACTTTGCCCTATAGGGAAATCTGCTGTAATTACAACATTCTCAGCTTCATACTTGGTCCCCTTTATGGTCACCCGGCTTTCATCAGAAAGCGAAAGAACTGAAAGCGAATACTCAGGATTCTTATCCAGAAGCAGGGTCCTGTCATGCAATACATAGCAAATTGTGTCTTTTCCGGCTACAATTACAAAAGCTCCATGGTCTGCAGCATATCTGGCAGCCTGAATATTGGATAAAAGATGATCCAGCCTGCCCCCCATGCCACATGCAATTATGATACAGTCACTTTCATTTTCCACTGCATTTCTGATAGCATGCATGGTATCAGTATCGTCCTTTTCTGTGGGCAGCTGCTCTACTTTTATATCTTTTGGCAGCTCTCCTTCGTAGGAATCAAAGTCACCAATTATAAGGTCAGGACGTATCCCGGCCTCTTTAGCATACTGATAGCCTTTATCACACGCTATTACATATGTGGTTGTATACTGCTCAGGCTTATAAGAAAGGGAAAAATCCAGTCCTCCCTTTTCTCCGCCGGATATAATGATTGTTTTTTTCATATTATTTGATTAATTGATATTATTTGAAATTATTTGTTAATTGCCTACAGCTTCCTTAGCCAGCTTATCTGCCAGCTCATTGAAACGGTCACCGGTATGAGCTTCTACTTTTACAAAAGATACTGTTACGTGAGCTTTCATTTTTTCCATGTAGTCACGGTAGCCCTTTGTGTAGTCGTTTTTACACTTCCATCCACCTGTAGCCCACATTTCTATGCCCATATAGTCATAGTAAATAATAAGCTCCTTGTAACCCTTTTGTGCTGCATATTTGACTGCATTCATTGCCCCTAGCATTTCACCGGCTACATTCCTGAGCTTGGCTACCATGGGGTCAGAGCCTGAGCCGGAAAGCTTCTCATAGGCTTCCTCATCCTCAGGCAGCAAAAGCACGCAGCCGTATCCATATATACTTGTGGCTACATTATAGCTGCCGTCCACATAGGCGATCAGTTTGTTATCCACACAAAACTCCTCCAGTCTGTAAAGATATGCACATTGTATAAAAGAAGTATATCACGAAACAACCACTTCCACATGGGTAATATGGTATTTTTCAAAAAGGGCCAGAGCCTCCACAGATATAAGCTCTCCGGAAATAACTATGGGGATAGCCGGAGGGCATGATACCAGCGGACTTGCACATAACCTGCCGACAGACCGGGCTACAGGCAGGGTCTCGTGGTCTGCAAATATAGCCTGTCTAAGAGACAGGACCTGTTGATTATGTAATACATGGGATATGGTGCTGTCCGAATCCCGAAAAAAATCGTTTGGAGCCATGGACTCCAGAGTGTCTTCCAGTCGCGAATAATCCTTCCGGGTATTTTCAGGGGTCAGCATAAGCACCAGATAGTCGCTATCAGCATACTCACATTCAATGCCGGACTGTCTGAGACTATCGGCCAGCTTATATCCGTTGCAGCGTATCACCAGTTTTAGCGGGTCTGTGCTGACTATATCCCATCCTTTAGCAGTAAGATTTTTCTTAACATCTGCCAGATAGTCTGTCAGCTCCTTCAGTCTTTGCCTGTAATTCATTTTATGAGTATCATCTAAAAATGGCAGCACTTCTTCATCTGCCAGATATTTATTACACAGGTCCAGAGACTGAAGAATCAGATAAGACGGGCTGGTGGATCCAAAAAGGGCCAGGGCCATCTTGGCATTGCCGACAAAGTGCGCCGGTGCATTTTTTCCTATGTGAAGATAGGCCCCGCCTGTAAGAACCGGAAGTGTCTTATGAGCCGAGTCACAGCATATATCAGCTCCCAAATCCATGGGGTGCAGTGATTTTTCCAAAAACCCGGTATATGCGCCATGGGCATTATCCACCAGCAAATATATACCGTGCTTATGACAGATCTCAGCCAGGCTCTTTATGTCGGACATGCCCCCCAGATAGTCAGGACTTGTAATATAAACTGCTACTGGACGCCTGTGCATGGAAGCCAGCTTGCGTTCCAGGCTGTCAGGGGTAATAATGCAGCTGCAAATGGAATCCGTGTTCTCGCTATAGAGCCACTCTACTTCTATGTCCAGTAACGCAGCTGCGTATAAAAAGGACTTATGAACATTTCTTGCCGCAAGAATCAGGGGCTTTTCATAGTCGCCGGCTTTTTTTCCACCTGTAGCTAAATAAAGCATTGCGCGGATACACTGGCTGGAGCCTTCGGTAGAATACAGAGTTTTCTGCGTGCCAAAAAGAGCAGTCGCATTGGACTCGCTCTTTTCGATAATACCGGAAGCTTCATACAGCGCATCCGCGCCTTTTATTTCAGTAATATCCAGGGCCTCGCACCCCAGCACGCCCTTGCCTTTATGGCCGGGCATATGGAGTCTGCTAATGCCGCTGTCATTATATTCTTTTACAAAATCCGCAATGGGGGTATCCACTATCGGTCCTCCTTGGCCGCCTTCATCATAATAGCACATTCAATACGCTTTTTGAAAAGCTCACAGCCCGGCTCGTATATGCCACGAATGCTGCCGGATGCGTGATAGGCATTGGCTGCACAGCCGCCTGAGCAATAAAGCTTAGCCCAGCAATCCTTGCACTCAGGACGAGCATAGGCATTGCAGGAGCGGAAATCTTCTCTTAAATCTGTAGCTGTAACGCCATTCCAGATATCTCCCAGCTTGTAAGCCTCATCGCCTACAAACTGATGGCATGGGTAGAGGTCTCCCCATGGTGTAACTGCCATGTACTCAGTGCCTGATCCACAGCCGGATACACGCTTATAGATACAAGGGCCTTCTGTCAGGTCCAGCATATAATGATAGAAAGTAATAGGCTTACCTTCTTTTTCACGACGCAGCATATCAAGAGCCAGTATCTCATACTGCTCTTTTACGATCTCGATGTCTTCAGGGGTAAGCGCTGCCGCATCTGTAGCCTTGCATACTACAGGCTCCATGCTAAGCTCGGTAAAGCCCAGATCTGCCATATGGAAAACATCTTTGGTAAAATCAGGATTGGCATGGGTAAAAGTGCCACGCATATAGTAGCCCTTGCCGCCACGTGCCTCTACCAGCTTCTGGAACTTGGGCACGATCTTTTCATAGCTGCCATTACCTGCGTAATCCACGCGAAGACGGTCATGTATTTCTTTTCTTCCATCCAGCGACAGTACCACATTACTCATTTCTTTATTGCAGAAATCAATAACATCATCATCTATCAGCATACCATTGGTGGTAAGGGTGAATCTGAAATTCTTTCCTCTTTCCTTTTCCACGCTGCGGGCATACTGTACCAGCTGCTTTACCACATCCCAGTTCATAAGAGGCTCACCGCCGAAAAAGTCCACTTCGAGATTTCTTCTGCTGCCTGAATGATCCATAAGAAAGTCAAGTGCCTGCTTACCTACTTCAAAGCTCATAAGGGCACGATCTCCGTGATACTTACCCTGGCTGGCAAAACAGTAGGAACAGTTCAGATTGCAGGTATGGGCCACATGGAGACAAAGTGCTTTTACTACATCTCCGGAGCGCTCCTTAAAAGTACCTGCGATATTCTCGAAAGTATCGGGGGTATAGAGCTTCTTGGCATCAACAAGAGCCTGAACGTCGGAAATGCAAAGAAGTACCTCTTCTTCTGTCACATCCTGTCGGTCTGCATATTTTTTAAGAATCTCATCAACAATCTGCTGCTTTGTGTGATCTGCAAAAAGGGCAATAATATCGTATGCCACCTCATCCACAACATGAATAGAGCCGGAGCAGCTGTCCAGAACTATATTGTATCCGTTTAATTTGTACTGATGTACCATGTATATCTCTCTTTCTAAAGTAAAAGTGCCGCCCTAAGCGGCGGCACCTGTTTTTATCTAGCGATCTTTCTTCTCAGTATTCTCGCACTTCTGATTGGCAACGCCACAGCTTGTCTTGCAAGCGGACTGGCAAGATGTCTGGCACTCGCCACAGCCACCATTCTTAGCGCTCTCGCAAAGATTACGTGTCTCAAGAGTCTTAATTCTTTCCATAATAAATTCTCCTATTATTTTTTTAGTCAAATGCCTGATATATACACTTAGCATAATATAGGCAAATTTGCCTTTTTAATCATATGAATGATAGCATAGGCACCTGTAAAAGTCAAACGCTTTTAGAAAAGCATAATATTTTATCCACAATTCCTTTAGAGCCCCATGATATTTATCAACAGGATATTGGCCAGTCCATAGTAGGTAACTGCTGCCACCAGGTCATTTATGGTAGTGATAAATGGGCCTGATGCAACCGCCGGGTCTATATGAATTTTGTGGAAAAACATAGGCATTACGGTACCTACCAGGCTGGAAATAATCATAGATACCAATAAAGCTATAGCTACGCAGGCTGCCACTGCAAAGGAATAACCCCAGTCACCACCTTTAAAGAGGTGAAGATAGGCCGCTACCAGAAGACAGGCACTGCTGCCCAGCACCAGACCATTGGTAGCACCGACTCTGATCTCTTTAAGCAGGAATTTGAATTTTTCCATGCCGGTCAGATTCTCGTCCATGAGCACTCTGATAGTAACAGCCAGAGACTGGGTACCTACATTACCCGCCATATCCAGTACCAGGGACTGGAAGCAGAAAAGAATGGCTATACGTGATACTGTAGCTTCAAAAAGACCTACTACGGAAGAAACTCCCATACCAAGGAAAAACAGCATGATAAGCCAGGGCAGTCTTTTTCTCATACTCTCGGTAAGCTTTTCGTGAAGGTCTTCTTCTTCAGTAAGACCGGCCAGCTTAGCGTAATCATCGCCCATCTCATCATCAACGGCTTCAATAATATCTGAAAATGTGATAACACCTAAAAGGGCGCCTTCTTCTGAAACGACCGGGATAGAGTCTTCTTCGTAGCCTTTAATTCGCTCCAGATTCTCACTGATAAGGTCTTTATCATTTACAGTAGGGTAAGCTGTAGAAATAATATCTATGAGGGAATCGTTACGTCTGGCAATAATCAGATCTCTAAGCTCAATAGCTCCGTAGTATTTGCCTTCTTCATCCACTGCATAAATGGTATTGATGTTGTCGTTTTCTCCTGCCTGACGCACCAGCTCATCCATAGCCAGGGGCACTGTAGCGTCTTTAGGAACAGAAACATAATTGGTAGTCATCATACTACCGATCTCGTCTTCATCGTAGGAAGAAATCAGCTCGATATCATCCTGAGCCTCTTCGTCCATGAGGGCGATAATCTGCTCTCTGGTCTCTTCGTCTTCAATCTCTTCCAAGACGTCAATAGCGTCATCCGCATCCATCTGCTCGATGACGTCTGCGGCCTTTTCCAGGCCCAGCTCTTTAAGGTATTCCTCTACATCATCCAGATATGCAAAAACATCTGACATGCGCTCTGTACCAAGAATTTTGTAGAGATTTATTCTTTCTTCAACATTAATATACTGAAGAGTCTGAGCTATATCATTTTCATGATAATTATCGATTAATTCCAGTATTTCTTCATTGCTTTTCCCGCTTCTTATAATATCTATCAGCTCATCAACGGGAGTAAGCTCTTTTTCTTCTTCGTTCATATTGCACCTCCTGCCATATATTTAAAGTCGCAATACTTGAATAAGCAGCACATTGGCCAGGCCATAGTAAGTAATAGCTGCCACCAGGTCATTTACCGTGGTGATAAGCGGACCTGAAGCTACTGCGGGATCCACATGAATCTTATGGAAGATCATGGGAATCACCGTACCCATAAGGCTGGATACAATCATGGACACTAGGAGTGCCACACCCACGCAGGCTGCCACTGAAAAGCCGTAACTCCAGGTACAATCCTTGAAAAAATGCAGATATACGGCTATCATGCCACAGGCACTAAGACCCAGCAGGGCACCATTGGTAAAGCCTACACGTACTTCTTTGAAAATAAATTTGAATTTTTCAACGCCGGTAATATTCTCATCCATAAGAACTCTTATGGTAACAGCCAGAGACTGGGTGCCTACGTTACCCGCCATACCAAGCACCAGGGACTGGAAGCAGAAAAGAATGGCTATCTGGGATACTGTAGCTTCAAAAAGACCTACTACAGAGGAAACGCCCATCCCTAAGAAAAAGAGGAGAATCAGCCAGGGAAGTCTTTTTCTCATGCTTTCAAAGAGTCTTTCATGCAGGTCTTCCTCTTCAGTAAGACCTGCCAGCTTGGCGTAATCATCACCCATTTCGTCATCTACGGCTTCTACGATATCAGCTGATGTGATAACACCAATCAGTGCTCCGTCATCTGACAAAACAGGAATCGAGTCTTCGGAGTACTCCTTGATACGCTCCAGGCTCTCGCTTATGCTTTCCTTGTCCCCAAGGGTAGGATATGCTGTGGAAATAATATTTTCCAAAGGATCATTGCGTCTGGCAATAATCAGATCCCTGAGCTCTATGGCACCGTAATACTTGCCGGCCTCGTCTATGGCATAAATGGTATTAATGTTGTCATTGTCACCGGCCTGGCCTATAAGTGAGCTCATAGCCTCCGGCACTGTAGCATTTTTGGATATTGCTACATAATTGGTAGTCATCATGCTACCAATCTCATCTTCTTCATAGGAGGAAATAAGCTCAATGTCGTCCTGAGCCTCCTCATCCATAAGAGCAATAATCTGCTCTCTGGTCTCTTCATCTTCAATCTCTTCCAGAACGTCAATAGCATCGTCGGCATCCATCTGCTCAATGACGTCGGCAGCTTTTTCCAGACCGATCTCCTGCAGGTACTCTTCTACATCATCCAGATATGCAAAGATATCTGACATGCGTTCTGTACCCAGGATCCTATATAAAGCCTTTCTTTCATCCGCTGTAAGATAGGGAAGTGCGGATGCTATATCATTTTCATGATAGTTATCCACAGCTTCAAGGATCTCGCTGCTTTCTTTTCCACTTCTGACAATGGCTACAATCTCTTCTGCAGCTGAAATCTCTTCTGTATCTACTGTTAATTCTTCGTCCATGTCTTTGCCTCACTTTCCCAGGGATTATTCTTTTTCACAATTGACAGATCAGGTGACACTTTTGTAAGCGTCCACCTCCAACGGGCATAAAAATAGCCTCCATGGCACAGCCACGAAGACGATGAAGGGCAAACACTATTAACGAACACTCTTTATAAGCAGAAAAAATCTGCCACATAAAAGGAGTCTTCGTCATACTTTACTTTCACCGTCTCTAATTTTATCTGTGTACTGTGATAATCAGGAACGTCCATGATAATACTCCTTTCATTTTTCTATACAAGAAACTTAACACTAAAAACGCCCCGTGTCAACTAAAATCAGGACAAAAAAACGAGGCGGCAAAAATATGCCGCCCCGAATAATTATTATTTAGTTCTCATTGCCATAAAGCTTTACAAGCTTTGTGAGATGATCGAAACGCTCCTTAGCTGCGTCCTCAGACTTAGCGAAGAGCTCTTCTGCTCTCTCAGGGAACTTAAGAGTAAGTGCTGTGTAACGAGCCTCATTCTTAAGGAAATCCTGGTAAGAACCATCACCTTCCTTGGAAGTAAGAGTGAATGGATTCTTGCCCTGGCTCTTAAGCTCAGGATTGAATGTGAAGAGATTCCAGTAACCAGCCTTAACAGCCTTCTTCATCTCATCCTGGCAGTGGTTCATGCCGCCCTTAGCGATACCGTGAAGCTCACAAGGTGCGTAACCAATGATAAGTGAAGGACCGTCATAAGCCTCAGCCTCAGCAATAGCCTTAACTGCCTGTGCAGGATTTGCACCAAGAGCAATCTGTGCTACGTATACATAGCCATAGCTCATAGCGATCTCTGCAAGAGACTTCTTCTTCATTTCCTTACCTGCAGCAGCGAACTGACAAACTTCACCGATGTTGGAAGCCTTGGAAGCCTGACCACCTGTATTGGAGTACATCTCTGTATCGAATACCATTACATTAACGTTCTCGCCGGAAGCAAGTACATGGTCGAGACCACCGAAACCGATATCGTAAGCCCATCCATCACCACCGAAGATCCATACGGACTTCTTACCAAGGTAAGACTTCTTCTCAAGGATCTCCTTAGCGCAATCGCAGTCAAGCTTCTCAAGCTCAGCTACCATAGCGTTAGCAGCATCTGTATTGGTCTTTGTGTCGTTAACTGTCTCAAGGTACTTAGCAATAGCTGCCTTCAGGCTGTCAGAAGCCTTATCAGACTCAGCAATCTTCTCTACCTTCTTGATGAGCTGGTCACGAATAACCTTCTGACCAACCTGCATACCAAGACCGTGCTCAGCATTATCCTCGAAGAGGGAATTTGCCCAAGCAGGACCCATAAGGGACTCTTTATTTACTGTATATGGTGATGTAGCTGCAGGACCGCCCCAGATAGAAGAACATCCTGTAGCATTGGAGATATACATATGCTCACCAAAGAGCTGTGTAATAAGTCTTGCATAAGAGGTCTCAGCACAGCCTGCACAGGAGCCGGAGAACTCAAGGAGAGGCTGATTGTACTGTGATCCAATAGGTGTAGCACCCTGGAATACAGGCTTGATTTCCTTCTTGGTAGCATTAGCTACTAAGTAGTCAAATACAGGCTGCTCTGCTGCCTGTGACTCCTGAGGAACCATCTTAAGTGCCTCACCAGCCTTAGGACATACAGTAACACACTCGCCACATCCCATACAGTCAAGAGGTGATACGCTCATTGTGTACTTAAGTGTAGCATCTACAGCATGCTTTGAGCCTGCAAGCTTAATGTTGGCAGGAGCCTTTGCAACCTCGTCCTCATTCAGGATGAATGGACGGATAGTAGCATGTGAACATACAAATGCACAGGAGTTACACTGAGCACAGCTAGCTGCATCCCACTCAGGAACCATAACTGCTGTACCACGCTTCTCGTACTGGGAAGCACCTGTCTCGAACTGACCATCAGCAATATCCTTGAATGCGGAAACAGGAAGGCTGTCACCATCCATACGTCCGATAGGATCAAGGAGCTTGTTAACCATATCTACTGTAGCAGGACGACCTGTACGTGTATTTGCCTTTGGAGCATCTACAGCATTAGCCCAGTCAGCAGGAACCTCTACCTTGTGGATAGCATCTACACCTGCATCGATAGCCTTGTAGTTCATCTCTACTACTGCATCACCCTTCTTACCGTAGGACTTCTTTGCAGCCTGCTTCATGTAGTCAATAGCCTCTGCGATAGGCATTACATCTGCAAGCTTGAAGAATGCGGACTGAAGGATAGTATTAGTACGCTTACCCATACCGATCTCGATAGCCTTATCGATAGCGTTGATGGTGTAAAGCTGGATATTGTTCTTTGCGATATACTGCTTAGCTTCTGCATTCAGATGCTCAGCCAGCTCTTCATCAGACCACTGGCAGTTGATCATGAATACACCGCCCGGCTTAACGTCCTGAGCCATCTTCATGCCCTGGATAACGTATGCAGGATTGTGACATGCTACGAAGTCAGCCTGGTTGATGTAGTATGGGGACTTAATAGGGTTGTCACCAAATCTAAGGTGGGAAATGGTGATACCACCAGTCTTCTTAGAGTCATACTGGAAGTATGCCTGGATATACTTATCTGTATGGTCACCGATGATCTTTGTAGAGTTCTTGTTAGCACCTACAGTACCATCACCGCCGAGACCCCAGAACTTGCACTCCTTTGTACCTGGAGCAGAAGTAATAGGAGCCGGCTTAACCTCAGGAAGAGAGAGATTGGTAACA